>JBBQZR010000075.1:0-26261 GCA_038207515.1 Lysobacterales bacterium
CCTGGAAATAACACGTGGACGGCGCCGCGGACGGCAGCTCGAATCCCAGGTTCACGAACGTGCGCTGCACCTGCGCGGACGCCATCGGTGCCATCGCCAGGCACACCAGCGCGGCCAGAACCCGACGCGCGAATGCACGAACACCGCTGGCATGCGCCAGCGCGAAAGAAACCACCATGGAAGATCCCCTGAAGATCGGCTAGACGGGCCAGCACTGCCGGCACCGCGCCGATTATCTCAGGCGATTTGTGACATCGTCCACACGTACGCCGGCGCATGCGCGTGAATTACCGGAAATTAACGCGACGAAGCACCGGCTCGGCGTCCCACACCGCGCTCAACTATGGCCGGCGCCATCAGGAATCTTTCCACACACCGTGCCCTCGCACGCCAGCGCGAGGATAGAGCCATTCACGAAGCGCCGGCACCGGCTCAATCTGCGACGTAATTTTTGATGCTTTCGGCTGCGCTCGTTCTACGCGCAACTACGCCGCGCCCTGCAACCACCATTCATATGCGTCGACTTCGCGGCGCGCGTGGCCCGCGGTTTAGGCTAAATAGTTACTATTTCCACTCTTTGCCACGACTCGCGATCGTACAGGGCTCGCTATCCGGTCGAACCCGACACGACCGGCATCAATCCCCGCGCCACTGCGGCCGCGGTGCCGACGATGAACGGCGCGGTCATCATCGAATAGTGGCAGCCATCGACGTCATGCACGCGGATGGCGGAGGGCGGAAGCACGCGTTCCCAGCCGCGCCATGCGCGCATGGAGGAAACGTCACACTGGCGGGTCTTGATCAGGTCGACAGCGACATGCAGCGGCCGTGCGGCGTAGCGGCGTGCGGCGAGCGCGTAGATCTCGTGCCGCTCGAGGCAGTACTGGCGCGTCGCGGGATCGAGTGCCGCGACGTGGGGCGGGACTTCGGCGAACTGCGCCGGATGCTCGTCGCTGCCCGGTTCGTCCAGGCCGTAGTAGCTGTCGATCAGGCCGAGGTATTCGACCGTCTCGCCGTCGTCGATGAGCCGCGTGGCAATTTCGTACGCGAGCAGCCCGCCGAAGGACCAGCCGGCCAGGCGATACGGACCCTGCGGCTGGCGTTCGCGCAGAGCCGGCAGCAGGCGATCGGCGAGCAGGGTGATCGACGCCGATTCGTCCTGCGGACTCGCGGTATCGGCCAGACCGCAGACGGCGATGCCTGCGGGCAGTTGCGCGGCGAGCACATGGGCGTAGAGCAGCAGGCCGAAACCGTCGTGAAACAGGAACAGCGGCGCGTCGTCGCCGTCGCGCACGGCGACGAGCGCGGCTTGCGTCGCGGCCGCGTCGCGCTGCCGCAGCGCCTGCGCCAGTCCGGCTATCGTCGGATGACGGAACAGGTCGGCGATCTCCGGCGCGAGCCCGGCCTGCTGCAACTGCCGCGCGAGGCGCAGGGTCAGCAGCGAATGTCCGCCAACGGCGAAGAAATTGTCGTCGCGGTTCAGGCCTGAGCGTCCGAGCACCGCCTGCCACGCCGCGGCGATCGTTTCTTCCAGCGCGCCCAGCGGCGCGGCGCCGACCGAGGTGGTATCGGCCGTCGGCGCGAGTGCCGGCAGCGCGTCGCGATCGAGCTTGCCGTTGGCATTGAGCGGCAGTCGTTCCAGGCGCCGGTAGGCGGCCGGCAGCATGTAGTCGGGCAGCGCCGCGGCGAGGTAGGCCCGCAGCGTTGCAGGTTCGATATCGGCGGCGTCGGTATCCGCAGCGATCCAGTACGCGACGAGTGCCGGCCCGCCAGCTGCGTCCAGGCACAGCGCGACCGCGGCTTCGGCGATGCCCGGATGACGCGCGAGCTGGCTCTCGATTTCGCTGAGTTCGATGCGGAAGCCGCGCAGCTTGATCTGCGCATCGTTGCGGCCAAGGAAATCGATCTCGCCGGCGGTGGTCCAGCGCGCGAGATCGCCGGTCTTGTACATGCGCGCTGCCGCCACCGCCGAGAACGGATCGGGCACGAAACGTTCGTCGGTCAGGCTGTCGCGATTGAGATAGCCGCGCGCGACCGGCGCGCCGGCGATGAACAGTTCGCCCGTGACGCCCGGCGGCTGCAGCTGGCCGTGCCGGTCGAGCACGTAGAGGCGGCAGTTCGCGATGGGCCGGCCGATCAGGATGCGCGACGCCGCATGGTCGGGCTGGCAGCGGTGCCAGCTGACCTCGATCGCCGCCTCGGTCGGGCCGTAGAAATTATAGATTTCCACACCGGGAATCTTGCGCTGGAAGTCCTCGACCACCGCCGGCGGCAGTTCCTCGCCACTGCAGACGACGCGCACGAGATCGGGAAAGCGGAAATCCGGCAGCTCGGCCAGGAACACCTGCAGCATCGATGGCACGAAATGCGCGGTGGTCACGTGCGCCGTGCGCAGCACCTGCGCGAGCTGCAGCGGATCGCGCTGGCTGCCGGGTTCGGCCAGCACGAGGCAGCCGCCGCCGATCAACGGCATGAAGATTTCCCAGACCGAGACGTCGAAGCTCAGCGCGGTCTTCTGCAGCACGCGCTCGTGCGCGCCCATCGCGAACTCGCGCTGCATCCAGATCAGGCGATTGACGACGGAACGGTGCTCGACCATGACGCCCTTGGGCGCGCCGGTGGAGCCGGAGGTGTAGATCACGTAAGCGAGCTGGTCCGCGCGGTGACGCCGCGTCGCCGCGTCCTTCACCGGCGCGCCGCCGGGCAGCACGACGCGCGCCACGTCGATGCAGGCAATGCCCGGATGGTCCGGCAGTTCGTCGTCGCCGGCGAGGAGCGCCCAGCGCGGCGCGCTGTCACTCAGCACATGCGCGATGCGCGCGGGCGGATGGCTCAGGTCCAGCGGCACGTAGGCGCCGCCGGCCTTGAGTACGCCGAGCACGGCGACGATCATCTCCGGACTGCGCGCGATGCAGATCGCGACGCGCTCCTCCGCCCGCAACCCGCGCGCGCGCAGCAGGCACGCGAGCGCGTCGGCGCGCTCATCGAGATCGGCGTAGTACAGCGCGCGTTCGCCCATGACGACGGCGACGGCGTCGGGTGTCGCCGTGGCGGCGTGCTCGAACAACTCGTGCAGGCAGATATCCGCGGGGAACGGCCGGGCTGTGTCGTTCCAGTCGCGCAACACGCGATCGCGCTGCGCGGCGCTCAGCAGTTCGAGCCGCGACAGCGGCAGATCGGGCACGCCGCACATCTGCCGCAGCAGCGTGAGCCAGTGTTCGGCGTAGCGCTGCATCGTCGCGGCATCGAACAGCGCGGTCGCGTATTCGATGCCGCCGCGAATGCCATCGGCGGTATCTTCGAGCACCAGCGTGAGATCGAACTTGGCATGGCGCTGCGGCGGATCCGGCAGCCGCGCCACGTCGAGCTGCGGCAGTTCGGGCAGGGCCAGCGCCATCGGCTGCCACGCGAACATGGCCTGGAATACCGGGTTGTAAGCCAAGCTGCGCGCCGGGTGCACGAGTTCCACGACGTGTTCGAACGGCAGGTTCTGGTGCTGCTGCGCGGCGAGCGAACAGGCTTCGACCTGGGCCAGGAATTCCGCCAGCGTCGGTGTGCCGGCCAGCGACAGGCGCAGCGCGAGCGTCGTGACGAACAGGCCGATCACGTCTTCGAGTTCGGCCTGGTCGCGGTTCGCGCTCGGTATGCCGATGACGACGTCGTCCTGGCCAGACAGGCGCGACAGCAGCACGGCCCAGGCGGCCAACAGCAGCACGAACGGCGTGGTGCCGGACTGGCGGCTGGCCTGGCGCAGCGACGCGCTGAATTCGCGGCCGAGGTTCAGCGCGACGAAGCCGCCGGCGAAGTCCTGCTGCTTGGGCCTCACGCGATCGGCGGGCAGTTCCAGCAGCGGCGGCGCACCAGCGAGCGTGCCGCTCCAGTAGCCGGACTGCTCGGCGAAATGCCGTTCGGCCCAGCGCCGCTGCCAGGCGGCATAGTCCGCGTGGGCGACCGCCGCGCGCGGCGCCGGCTCGGGCGCCGCGCCGCGGCGCCAGGCGTAGAGCCGGGCGAGCTCGCGCAGCAGCACCGCGAACGACCAGCCGTCGCCGGCGATGTGGTGCAGGCTGATCATCAGCGCGTGATCGTTGTCCGCCAGGCGTGCGAGGCAGCCGCGGATCACCTGGCCACCGGGCAGGTCGAAATGCCGGTCGTGTTCGTCGTCGCTGAGATCGGCCAGCGCGGTGTCGATCGATGGCACGCCGTCGAGACTGACGCGGCGCAGCGCGAAGCGCGCCGTCTGTGCCTCCGCGATGCGCAGTTCGAGCCGGCCTTCGCGTTCGACGAACCCCGTGCGCAACACCTCGTGACGCCGCAGCAGATCGTCGAGCGCCTGGGCCAGCGCGTCTTCGTCGAGACCGCCGCGCAGGCGCAGGCCGAGGAACATGTGGTAGGCCGCGCCGCCGCCCGGAAGTCGCGAGAGGAACCATAGGCTTTCCTGCTCGAACGAGGCCGCGAGCAGCTGGTCACGCGGCACCGGCACGACCGGCGGCACGCCGCTCGACGTCTCCGGTTCCAGCACCTGGGCCAGATCCGCCAGCAGCGGGTACTGGAACAGCTGCGGCAGAGACACCGCGATGCCGTGCGGCCGGCGCAGGCGCGCGACGACTTGCACCGCGGCCAGCGAATGCCCGCCGCGCTCGAAGAAATTGTCCTGCGCGCCGATCGGTTCGATCGCGAGCACTTCGCTCCAGATCGCCACGAGCAGGCGTTCCATCGGCGTGCGCGGCGCGACGTAGGCACGGTCGGCGGCCAGCGGCGGCGGCAGCGCGGCGACATCGACCTTGCCGTTCGCAGTCAGCGGCAGGCGGCGCAGGAAGATCAGCTGCGCCGGCACCATGTAGTCGGGCAGCCGCTGCGCCAGCCACTGGCGCAGCTCGCGCCGCAGCGTGCGATGGCTGTCGGGCAGCGGCGGCGTGCTGGTCAGCACGGCGGGCGGTGGCGCGAGGCTGACGCGCAGCAGGTCCTCGTGCGGCCAGATCGCCGCATCGTGCTGGATCAGGGCGTGGAAACGACCGTCAGTGTCGCTGTCGATGCAGCTGAGTTCGACCCGGAAACCGGCCTGTTCCAGCCGCTGCTGCACGGCCGTCGGCGTCAGCGCGCCGGACGTATTGCGATGCACGAGCAGCGCCGCATCGAGAATCCCGAGCACCGCGACACGCGCCTCGCCCACGCGCACCAGCCGCAGCGCTTCGTCCAGCGCCGCCTCGCCGCCGCTGCCGACCAGGTAGCGCGCGGCACCGGCGGCGAAATGCCGGCGGTGCAGCACCGCGTCGTAGCGGTAGCGCGTCAGCTCGTTGTCGGCGCCGCACTTGGGCCAGACCTGCAGCGAGCCCAGCGCGGCCTTGCGCGCAAATTCCACAAAATACTGCGGTGCGATCAGCAGCTCGGGTTCGGCCGCGAGCGCGCGGCGCACCGCCTCATCGAGCTGCGCCGGCGCGGCGCCCCGCGCGACCTGCACACCGCGGTGGAAATCCGCCGCGAGCAGCAGATTGCGCACATCGCCGACGAACAGGCGGCCGTCAGGCTCCAGCCGCTCGGCGGCCTGGCGCAGCACGGCGTCCAGATAATCCTTGTCCGGGAAATACTGCGCCACGGAATTGACGATGATGGTGTCGTAACGCTCGTCGCCGAGCCGGTCGAGTTCGGTCGCGCTGGCGTGCAGCAGACGGACATTGCCTAGCCCGCGCTTTTCCACTTTGTGTTGCAGTCCGGTCAGTGCCTGCGGCGACAGGTCGATGCCGGTATAGCGTTCGCAGTCGGGTGCTATACGCAGCAGCAGCAGGCCCGAGCCGCAGCCGATCTCGAGCACGCGGCGCGGTGCGAGCGACTGGATGCGCGCGACCGTGCGTTCCTGCCAGTCGCGCATGTCGTCCAGGGCAATCGGCTCGCCGCTGTAGCTCGAATTCCAGCCGCCGAACTCGAACAGCGAATCCTCGTCGTCGTGGCGGCTGTAAGCGTCGTCGTGGACCTGGCGCCATTGCGCGACCTGCTCGGCCGCCGCATCGTCCGCCGCAGTGTCATGCACGCAGACGTAGGCGACGAGCTGCTCGCCGGCGACCGTGACCAGCGCCTCGCGCACCTGCGCGTGACCGGCGAGGCAGGCCTCGACCTCGCCCAGCTCGATGCGCAGGCCGCGCAGCTTGACCTGGTCGTCGCGGCGGCCGACGAAATCGATGCGGCCGTCGGCGAGCCAGCGCACCAGATCGCCCGAGGCATACATGCGCGCGCCGTCCGGCTCGAACGGACACAGCAGAAATTTCCCGGCATCGAGTTCGGGTCGCCGCAGATAACCGACGGCGACGCCGGCGCCGGCGATGTACAGCTCGCCGACGACGCCGGGCGGCACCGGCTGCAGCGCGGCGTCGAGGATATACACGTTCACATTGTCGATCGGCCGGCCGATGCTGATGCGACGCTCGCCGAAGTCGCGTTCGCGACCGGCCAGCTCAATGTGACCCAGTTCCGCGCTCGTCGCCGCGACGGTCGCCTCGGCCGGGCCGTACATGTTGAGCACGCGCAGCTGCTCGTGCCGCGGCGGCAGGCGCGTCAGGCGCGCGCCGCCGACGATCAGCGTGCGCAGCCTCGGATTGAGCTGTCCGGTCGCGAACGCGACTTCGGCGAGCGAGGTCGGCAGCAGGCCGCAGTCGAGTGCTTCGGCGGACCACCACTGCAGCAGCGCGTCCGGATCCAGCGCCGCCTCCACCGCGGCGAGCACCAGGGTCGCGCCGGCGCACAGCGTGGGCCAGATTTCCATCGCGAGCGCGTCGAATGCGAGGCCGACGACGCAGGAGTTGCGTTGGCCCGGCGCGAGCCGCAGCGCGCCGTCGCACCACTGCACGAAGTTGGCAAGGCTCGCGTGCCGGATCGCGATGCCCTTGGGCTGGCCGGTGGAACCGGAGGTGTAGACGAGGTAGGCCAATGCATCCGGCCCGCCGTGGTCGTCGTTCGCGAGTGACGGGCCTGGCGAAAACGCCAGCGCCGCATCGACGCGCTGCAGCGCCGCGGGCAGATCGGCATCCGCTCCGGCGATCACTTGGCGGGCGCCGCAATCGCCGAGCATGAAGGCGATGCGTTCGCCGGGCAGCGCCGGATCGAGTGCGAGGTAGGCGCCGCCGGCCTTGAGCACGGCCAGCAGCGCGAGCACGAAGTCGATGCTGCGCGGCAGGCACACGGCGACACAGTCGCCGCGCTGCATGCCCTGGGCGTGCAGTTCGCCGGCCAGTCGCGCCGCGGCGGCGTCGAGTTCGGCGTAGCCGATACGGCGTCCGCGCTGCTCGATCGCGACCTGCTGTGGCAGCGCCGCCGCCATCGCCTCGATTCGCTGCTGCACGCACCAGCCGGGCAATGTCCGCTGCGGGCCGCGCGCCCAGTCGTGCAGCACGACATCGCGCTGCGCGTCGCTCAGCAGCGGCAGCGCGTCGATGCGCGCGTGCGGATCGTCGACGAGGCCGTGCAGCAGTACCTGCCAGTGTTCGAGCCAGCGCGCGATCGTGCTCCGGTCGAACAGCACGCTGGCGTACTCGATCATGCCGCTGACGCCATCGCCGTCTTCCCACAGGTACAGCGACAGGTCGAATTTCGCGATTTCCCCGGCCGGTGGCTGCGCGCGCGCGACCTGCAAGCCGTCGAGTTCCAGCCGCGGCGGCGGCACGCTCTGCCACGCCAGCGCGACCTGGAACAGCGGTGTGTGCGCCGGGCTGCGCAGCGGCTGCAGCGAATCGACGACCTGCTCGAACGGCACGTCGCCATGCTGCTGCGCATGCAGCACTTCGCGGCGCACGCGACCGAGCAGCGTCAGCACGCTGGGATGGCCGGACAGGTCCAGGCGCAGCGCGACGGTATTCGCAAACAGCCCGATCAGCGTCTCGAGTTCCGCCTGCGGGCGGCCCGCGAGCGGCGCGCCGATGACGATATCGTCGCGGCCGGACAGGCGCGCGAGCAGCACGGCCCAGGCACCGAGCAAGGTCATGAACAGGGTCGTGTCCGCGGCGGCGCCGAGCGCACGCAGGCGCTGCACGAGTTGCGGCGCGAGCGTGCACTCGATCAGATCGCCGGCGTGGTCCTGCTGCGCCGGGCGCGGCCGGTCCGTCGGCAGATCCAGCAGCGCCGGCGCTCCGCCGAGGCGCTCCTTCCAGTAGTTGGCCTGGCGCTGCAGTTTTTCCTCGGCCAGCCAGCGCTGCTGCCACAGCGTGTAGTCGGCGTATTGGACCGGCGACGCGGCAGGCGTGGCGAGGCCGCGACGCGCGCGGTTGTAGCCGTAGGCCAGTTCCTGCGCGAACAGCGCGAGCGACCAGCCGTCGGAGACGATGTGGTGCTGCACGATCAGAAGCAGGCGCTCCCCGCCCTGCGCGCGCGTCAGCGCGGCACGCCAGGGCAGCTCGTGCGCGAGATCGAACGGTGCGGCGATTTCCATCGCGAGAACCGCTTCCAGCGCGTCCGCCTCGGTCGCGTCGACATCGAGCGCGCGCAGCGGCAGGCGCGCGATACCCGCTGCCAGTACGTGCTGGCGCGGCTCGCCCGACTCCACCGGAAACACCGTGCGCAAGGCTTCATGGCGCGCGAGCAGCGCATGGAGCGCGGCCTGCAGCGCCGCTTCGTCGACCGCGCCGCGCAGGCGCAGCAGCAGCGGCATGTGATAGGCGCGGCTCGCCGCCTCGCCCATCTGCGCGACCAGCCACAGGCGCCGCTGCGCCGCGGACAGCGGCAGCACGTCAGGACGCGGCGCGACCTGCAGCGGCGGCAGCGCGACGTTTTCGGCCAGAGCGACTTGTGCAGTGAACGCAGCGAGCTGCGGATGCGCGAACAGCTGCGCGACCTCGACCTCGACGCCGAGTTGCGCGCGCACCCGCGCGATGACCTGCACAGCCAGCAGCGAATGCCCGCCGAGTCGGAAGAAATGGCCGTCGCGGCCGATCGCGGGCAGACCGAGCAGCGCGCTCCAGATCGCTTCGATCTCGCATTCCAGACCCGGCAGCGGACGCTGCGCGGTCTGCGCCAGCGGCGCGAGCGCGTCGGGCAGCGCCTGGCGGTCGATCTTGCCGTTGGCGTTGACCGGCAGCGCGTCGAGCGCGACGTAGCGCTCGGGCACCATGTAGCCGGGCAGGTAATGCGTCAGCATCTCGCGCAGCGCATCGCTGCCGATATCGCCCGCCGCGACGTAGTAGGCGACGAGGCGCGCATGGCCGGCAGCGTCGTCGCGCAGGATCACCGCGGCTTCGCGCACCAGGCCCGATTCGAGCAGGCGCGCCTCGATTTCGCCGAGCTCGATGCGAAAACCATTGATCTTGACCTGGGCATCGTTGCGGCCGAGGAATTCCAGCGTGCCGTCGTGACGCCAGCGCACGAGATCGCCGGTGCGATACATGCGGGTCGGCGTCGCGACGAAAGGATCGGCAATGAAGCGCTCGGCCGTGAGTTCAGACCGGTTGACGTAGCCGCGCGCGACGCCGGCACCCGCGATGCACAACTCACCGGTGACGCCCGGCGGCAGCGCATTGCCGTGCCGGTCGCGCACGTAGATGCGCGTGTTCGCGAGCGGCCGGCCGATGCTTTCGATCGGCGTGCCCGCGGCATCGGCATCCACGCGCCGGAGGGTCGACCAGATCGTGGTTTCGGTAGGCCCGTACACGTTCCACACCGTGTCGACGCGGCGGCTCAGGCGCAACGCGAGTTCCCGCGGCAGCGCTTCCCCGCCGCACAGCACGCGCAGACCTTCGCGGCCGCGCCAGCCTGCATCGAGCAGCAGGCGCCAGCCGGTCGGCGTGGCCTGGGCGATGCTGATCCGGGCGTGCTCGAGCAGCGCCTGCAGCCGGTACGGATCCAGCGCCGCGTCGCGTGCGGCCAGCACCACGCAGCCGCCGGTGGCCAGTGGCAGGAACAGCTCCAGCGCCGCGATATCGAAGCCGATCGTGGTCAGCGCGAGCATGCGGTCGCGCGCGCTGGTGCCCAGCTCGTAGGCCATCGCGCGCAGCAGGTTGACCACGCTGGCGTGTTCCACCATCACGCCCTTGGGCAGGCCGGTCGTCCCCGAGGTGTAGATCACATAGGCCAGGTCCTGCGGCGTCGCGCGCGCCGGCGGTAGTCCGCCGGCGGCGGGTTGCGCCGTTGCCAGATCGCAGGCGTCGATCACGCGCACGGGATGCTCGAGCAGCTCGATCCATTCGGCGCGCAGGTCGCTGGCCAGCACGACGCGCGCGGCGCTGTCGTTGAGCGCGTGCGCGATGCGCCGCGCCGGCTGCGCCGGATCGAGCGGCACGTACGCCGCGCCGCACTTGAGCACGGCCAGCAGCGCAACGACGAGGTCGACGCCGCGCTCGAGCGCGACGCCGACGCAGTCGCCGGCGCCCATGCCGAGCTGGCGCAGCTGGCGCGCCCACAGGCTCGCGCGCTGGTCGAGCTGGGCATAGCTCAGGCACTGCGCGCCGAATTCCAGCGCCGGCGCGTCGGGCGTACGCGCGGCCTGGGTCTCGACGAGCTCGTGCAGGCACGATGCCGCATAGTCCACCTGGGTATCATTCCACGCGTATACGACGCGCGCGTACTCGGCCTCGTCGAGCAGCGCGACCGCATCGAGCGGCTGCGTGTCGTCGGTGCAGAACGCGTCGAGCAGCCGGGTCCAGCAGGCCAGCAGGCGTGTGACGCTCGCCGGCTCGAACAGGGCGGTCGCGTATTCGATGCCGCCGGCCACGGCCTCGCCGGCCTGCCAGAAGGTCAGCGACAGATCGAGCTTGACCGGCGCCTGCGCGTCGATGCCGCCGAACAGGATCAGCGGCGCCTGCTCGGCGGCGACGGCATCGTTGTCGAGGCCGTATTTGTCCAGCGTCGCGCGCAACGGCTGCACCGCGATCGCGTCGAACGCGAAGCCGGCGTTGTCGCGGCCGAGCCAGGTGAACAGGCTTTGGAACAGCGGGTTGTGGCCCAGGCTGCGCTCCACGCGCGCCTGCTCGACGATCTGCTCGAACGGCAGGTCCTGGTGTTCGCGCGCGGCCTGCAGGCTCGCCGCCGTCTGCGCGAGCAGTTCACCGAGCGTCGGCGTATCGCCGGTGCTCACGCGCACCGGCAGCGTGGTGACGAAGCAGCCGACCGTGTCCCGCGCCGCCGATTCGCGACCGGCCGCGGCCACGCCGACGATCAGATCGCGCTGGTCCGCCAGGCGCATCGCGGTGCCGCTCCACGCGGCGAGCAGCACGCCGAACAGGCTCGTGCCGCGACGCCGTGCCAGCGCGCGCAGGCGCGCGACCAGCTCCGCCGGCAGCGACCAGGGCAGGAACGCGCCGGCGGCGTCCTGTTGCGGCGGGCGCGGCCGGTCGGTGGGCAGTGCCCACAGCGCCGGTGCGCCCTGCAGGTTGCGGCGCCAGTAGTCGTGCTGCGGCGCCAGCGCGGGATCGTCCGCGGCGGCATGCCGAGCGACGATATGATCGGCGAAGCGGTGCGCGTCCGCGGGCACCGCCGCGGCGGCATTGCCGAGCTGCGAATACAGCGCGTCCAGGTCGCGCGCGAGCAGGCGCTGCGAGGTCGCGTCGGCGACGACGTGATGCACTGTGAACAAGAATACATGTTCATTATCCGCCAACGCGATCAGGCGCCCGCGCACCAGCGGCCCCTGCGCCAGCGCGAACGGCTGCCGCGCCTCGTCCCGCACCAGAACCGCGAGGGCGGTGTCCGCGTCGGCGCCGCCGCGCAGATCGTGCCGCTGCAGCGCGAACGACGGCGTGCCGGCGGCGGCGATCAGCAGGCGCGGCGCGCCGGACTGCTCGACGATGCGGCAGCGCAAGGCATCGTGGCGATCGAGCAGCCGGTCCAGCGCACGCTGCAGCCGTTCCGCATCGAGCGCGCCGTGCAAGCGCATGCCCATGCACAAGTGATAAGCGGCGGAATGCGCCGCACCGAGACGCGAGACGAACCAGATGCGGCGTTGCGCGGCGGACAGCGGCAACGACGACTCCGCCGCGCCGCCGCAAGCGGCGTCGGCAACCGTACAACCTGTCCCCTGTGCACAGGTTCGGCTGGTCATGATCGGGCGATGTCGCCGGAATGGATGGCGCGGATGACGCGCGATGGTGCGGTAGGTGCCCGGAAGCGTCAATCGTGCACTGCGGCGTGCGTCGCGCGTGGCCGCCGTGCAGCGATCAGGCGAGTCGTGCGTGCGCGGGATCCGGCTGCGTGATCACGACGCGATTGCGGCCGTCGCGCTTGGCGGTGTATAGCGCCGCATCGGCCTTGGCCATGAGCTGGCGCAGTTCGTATCCCGACCGGGCCGTCGAGGCGACGCCGAAGCTCGCCGAAATGATCACGCCATCGAGTCCGCTCGCTGCATTGGCCGCAACCAGCGCCAGACGTAGCTGCTCGGCGAAATGGGCGGCGCGATCCAGGCCGCAGTCGACCAGCAGCAAGGCGAATTCCTCGCCGCCGATGCGGCCGAAATACTGGTTGGTGCGCAGATAGGTGCCGCAGACCGCGGACACCTGCTTGAGCACGTGATCGCCGGCGGCGTGGCCGTGGCGATCGTTGATGCTCTTGAAGTGATCGAGGTCGAACAGCACGAGGCTGCACTCGCGCCCAACGCGGCGGCTTTCTTCCAGCGCGCGGCGGGCGAGGTCGAGGAAATGCGGCCGGTTGTCGATGCCGGTCAGTCCGTCGCGCTGGGACAGCCGGCGGAAATGCAGCTGGCGGCGCTTGGTCAGCAGCGCCCACAGGAACACCATCAGCAGCCCGGCGACGAGCAGCGCGATATACAGCCGGCTCGCCTCGGCGGCCTTGGAGCCGAGTTGCTGCTCGAGCTGCAGCACCTGGTTCTGCTTGTTCAGCGTCTCGATCTGCAGGCGGTTGGCGATGGACTGGTGCCGCACCATCTGGTACGCGAGTGACCGCGCGCTGACGTCGTCGATGTTCTTGCGGTCGGCCTCGGCGTATTTCTCGTGGTACGACAGCGCGGTGCGTTCGTCGCCCGCCTGCTGCGCGATCTGGTAGAGCAGCTTGTACGCGCTGACCAGCGGATCGGTGACCGCGGTCGCGACGCGCTTGTCGACGACGCGCAGCGCGTAGGCCTTGGCCTGGGCCGCATCGCCGCTGGAGAAGAACGCCTGCGCGAGCAGCACGTCGACCTCGGTGGTCAGGCGCGGATAGCGCGTGGCCTGGATCTCGTCGTACTTGGCGCCGAGCATCGACGCGGCCTCTTTGTACTGGTGCCGGTCGATCAGGCGCCGCGCGACGAACACGCGCACGAAGTTCGCGAAGATCGGCTCGTCGTTGCGCTCGCACACGGCGAGCGCCTGGGTCACTTCGCCGCCGGCCGGTTCGAGCTGGTCGAGCTCGTACTGGGTCTGCACGAGCAACTGGCGCGCCATGCATTCACCGCGGCCGCCGACGGCCTGCGCCAGCAGCCGCGCGCTGTATTCGAGCGCGAGTTCGTACTGGCCGGCCTCGTTGTTGAGCAGCGCCGCGACGTGCAGGATCTGGTCGCGCGCCTTGGTGTCGCTGATCTGCGGCAGGCGCTCGATCAGCAGATCGAGATAGGAATACGCCTCGGAATAGCGCCGCGCGATCGCCATCGCATTGATCATCGCCGCGCCGGCGCGCGTGCGCAGCACTTCGTCGTCGGCGTGATCGATGACGTTCTTGAACTCGACGATGGCCTGGTCGAATTCGCCGGTGTAGTTGCGCTGCCAGGCGCGCAGGAACGCGAGCAGCTGGCGCTGCTTGGGCGAGAGCGTCGCCGAATCGATCTCGACCTGGTTGAGCAACGCGGCAAAGCGGGTGTAGTCGGAACTCTTGACCCGGTCGGCGTCGGTCAGCCATTGGGTCAGCTGATCGCTGCTCGCGGTCAGCGCCGAGTGCATGCCGATCAGGAACAGCAGCAGCACGGCAAGGCCGCCCGACGCGAAGCGTCGGACAGCCCGGATTGCGCCGCGGCGGCGATCAGCCAACGCGCGCGACCTGCTGGAACCGGATCTCCTCGTCGTCGTCGGCGGGTTCCGGCGCGTCGTCCTGCTCGGCCGGCGACAGTCCGCAGATCACGTTGGTGCGCGCGCCGAGCACCGCTTCGAGGCGCTGCTGGTCGCCGGCCAGGATCGCCGCCTGCAGTTCCGGCGCGATCTGTGCCTGTGCCAGCTCACGGGCGAGCTGGGCCGATTCCGCGTGACGCAGGCTGCTGTCGCTGCCGATGCGGTTCAGAAAATCGATGACGTTGGACATCGCTCTACCTCGTTAGTGTTGTAAAACGGGAAAAAGCCACTTACTCACGGTACATCACGGCCACACGCTGATCGGCGCCGCAGGCCAGGCCTGGGCGATCGGCGTAGCGGAAGCCGACTCCGGTCGCGAGACGATCCGCGCCGATGTTCTGCGTAGCGTACTGCACATAAATTTCGTCAATGGGAAAGCGGCGGAAGATCTGGTTCGCGAGTGCGCCGAATCCTTCCCGTGCATAACCCGCGCCACGTGCCTGTGGCCTCATCAGAATGCCGATCTCGGTGCGCCGCGCGTCTTCGTCGATGTCGTTGAGGCCGACCATGCCCAGACCGCCACCGTCGCGGCGGTCGCACAGCATCAGATACAGCCGCCGCAGCGGCCGCCGGCGCGGTGCTGCGAGCGCCGCGCCGAAGCTGCGCGCGGCGGCGGCGGGCGCCAGTGCGCCGCCGGTATGGCGCTGGGTTTCCGCGTCCGTGTAGAGATCGCAGTAGACCGGCTCGTCATCGGTGTGCAACGGGCGCACATGCAGCCGCGGCGTCTCGAAGACGAAGCCGGCGGCAATTGCGTTGATGTCCGGCTCAGGCATGACCCACGGCCTGGTCGAGCCGGTTCAGGCGCTCGCGCACGGCAGGATTCGGTTCGAGCTCGCGCGCCGGCGGCAGCACCACCGTGGCGTGCAGGTCGATGTCCGCGGCGACCAGGCCGGCCAGCGTCGTGTGCTCGATGCGCGGCGCGTGGATCGGCAGGGTCGCGACCTTGTAGATGATGGCGGGGTGGTCGCGCGGATAGTCCTGCGCGAGCACGTCGACCAGCACCTCGCGATACACGCCCGGCGTGGAGAAGCGCGCCAGCGACTGGTCTCCGGCGATGCCGACCTGCCACAGCACGAGGTAGGCCGAGGTGTCGATGCGGCGGCGGTAGAACATGAGCTGGCTGGCTTCGAAGTGCTGACAGCCGACGCGCCCGGGATCGATGCCGAGGTCGGCGTAGAGACAGTCCTCGGCCGAGATGCCGGGATCCATGTGCGCGGCATAGCCCTCGGCCCGCGCCTGGGCGATGGCCCGGTGCGGAGGCAGCGCGAACACGCCCGGGTGGCCGTAGAACGCACCGACGACCTTCTTGCCGGCGCGCACCTGCGCCAGCATCACCTCGACCATCTGCTCGTAGGTGCGCAGGCGCGACATGCCTTCGCGGTAGTGCGGCTGCAGGCTGCGCACATCCGGATGCATGCCCTGCAGCCAGAGCTCGACGATGCCGTCGGAGACGCCGGCGAACACCACGTCGGCCTGTTCGATATGACTGCGTGCAAGCGGACTCAGATGCGAGCCCAGTGTCATGCCCAGGCCCACACAGACCAGACTGCCCTCGTGCGCCATGCTCCCCCCTCCCTCCCGGCTCGTCCCCTGCTTTAACCGCGGGTGTTACCACCGCGTGTTATCGCCGTGTGTTCCCGCTACGTGCGCGGCTGCAGCGCCGTTACGAACCGCCGAGGGCAGAACTTATGCGCAATGGACGCAGCGCGGCAAGTGTGCCGTTGTTGCTTCGTGCGAAATGAACACCTCAGACGGGGAATTGCCGTGTGTCGCTGGAGCAACAGTCAGCCGACGCCGGCGCAGTGCGCGACTCAGGCGCCGAGGCGCGCGACGACGCGTCCGGTCTGCTCCACCAGCCGGTGCAGATAGTCAGCGGCCGCCGGGATCTCGTCCGCCGTGCCGTTCGCGTTCGCCAGCAGCGGCGCGGACTGCCCGCACCACAGCGACATCAGGTCGAGCCGGCCCTGGGCGACGGCCGCCGCGCGCAGGCGGCCGCTGAGCCAGCCCTGCACCGGGTACGGCGCGACCGGGCCGGAGCCGATCTCGCGCATGAACCGGTTGCGCAGCCCGCGCGCGAGGCGGCCGCTGAACGCGCGCGTCAGGCCGCTGTCGCCCGAACCCGGACCGAGCAGTGCGCGGCGATGGGCCTCGTGCGTGCCGGATTCGCGGCAGGCCAGAAAGCCGGTGCCGATCTGCACGGCCTGTGCGCCGAGCGCGAGCGCCGCGGCGATCCCGCGGCCGTCGGCGATGCCACCCGCGGCCACGACGGGGATGCGGACCGCATCGGCAACCTGGGGCAGCAGGGCCAGCGAACCGGTCAGGGATTCCTCGGCCGTCCGCAGGAAGGACACGCGATGACCGCCGGCCTCGAAACCGGTGGCGACCACGGCGTCGACGCCGGCCTCGGCGAGCGCGACGGCTTCCGCGGTCGTCGTGGCCGCGCCAAGCGTCACGATGCCGCGCTCGCGGCATCGCGCCAGCACGTCGGCGGCCGGAATACCGAAGACGAAGCTGAAGACCGCGGGCCGCGCCTCCAGCAGCGCCTCGAGCTGTTCGGCGAACGGCGGCGAGTACCGTTCCGGCCGCTGCGGCAGCGCGACGCCGAGTTCGGCGAAATAGCCGCGCAGCGGGTCCAGCCATGCATCGAATGCCGCGTCATCGGCGCGGATGTCATCGCTGCCTTCGAACGGCATCCAGAGGTTGAGGTTGAACGGCCGGGCCGTGCGCGCGCGGATCGCCGCGGCCACGGCGGTGATGCCCGCGCCATCGAGATGATGCACGCCGAACGAGCCCAGACCACCCGCGTCGGACACGGCCACGGCCAGATCCACGGCGGAAAGCCCGCCGCCGAACGGCCCTTGCACGATGGGCACGCCAAGGCCCAGACGGCGCGTGAAGGCAGTATCGGTCCAGGACGGCATGGATCGGCTCCGGCGAGTGGGGAACCCAGCGTAAACCGGCATCAGCGATGCCATAACTGCGGCATCATGCACTTCATTCATTACGTGACGTAATCAATGGGCCGCCACTTCGACGATCTGATGCTCGGCAGCATCGAACTGTTCTGCCTCAGTGCCGAGCATGCGAGCTTCACGGCCGCCGCCAGGGCCGCCGGCCTGACCCCGCCGGCCGTGAGCCGCGCGATCCGCCGGCTGGAACTGCGTCTCGGCGTGCGCCTGTTCACCCGCACCACGCGTCAGGTGCGCCTGACCGATGCGGGCCGCGCCTATTTCCAGCACTGCCGCGGCGCGCTGAACCAGCTCGTCGAGGCGGAACGCGAACTCGGCGGCCAGCAGCACGTACCGGCTGGCACGCTGCGCATCAGTCTGCCGACACCGCTAGGACACTGCCGCATCCTGCCGCTGTTGCCAGCGTTCCGTGCGCGCTACCCGCAGATACGGCTGGAAGTCCATCTGAGCGACCGCAACGTCGACCTCGCCGCGGACGGTTACGACGTCGTGGTGCGCGGGCGCCATCCGCCCGATTCCGGTTTCATCGCGCGGCGGCTCATCGACGCCGGACTCGTCGTCGTCGCCACACCAGAATACGTCGCCCGCGCCGGCACGCCGCAGCAGCTCGCCGATCTCGGCCGCCACGAATGCCTGCAGTTCCTGCTGCCGCGCAACGGCCAGCCGATACCGTGGTTGTTCCTCGACCACGGCCGCGAAGTGGACGTCGCAACCGAAGGCAGCATCGCCTGTACCGAGCATCTGCTAGCCGCCGTAACCCTCGCACGACACGGCGGCGGACTGCTGCAGACCTATCGCTTCATCGTCGAGGACGATCTCGCACGCGGAGGTCTGGTCGAGGTACTCGGAGAGTTCGGCGGCCGTTCGCGGCCGTTCTCGCTGATCTACGCGGGCGGGCGGCACATGCCGCTGCGCGCACGCGTGTTCATCGACTTCCTGCTCGACGCGTTCAGTACCGGCGGGTCGGCTCAATCGAATCCGTCGGCGAATATCGGATCGACCTCGATCCGCGCGACGAGGTAGTCATCGCCCGCACCGCCGACGATGCAATTGGCGTTGACCGAGCCGACGAAAACCGGCTCGGTTCCCCATCGCGTCAGCCGGCCCAAGCGGTGCTCTGCCCCGACACAGTTGCCATTGTCCGGCCGGAATGCGGCGGTCTGGGCCCCATTGATGCCAAACGACGACTCGACGTGGTCACCGCCGGCGGTACTGCCGATTTCAGCCATCGCGAAATGCACGCCGACGCCGCCGCCGGTGCCCAGCTGTCGTGCCGGCGCCGCATAGAGCACGCGGCGTTGCGGCAGCACGGTCACGCCGTGGTCGCCCCAGCGTGACGTGGTCCATAGCGTGCCGCCGTCAAGTTGCGCCGCCGGCAGCGCGAGCACGGAAACAGTGTCGGCACGAAAGATGACGAGTTCAGGCCGCCCGTCGTATGCCGGTGACGGTCCCGCGCTGACGGCGAGCACGACGGTCTGTGCGTCGACGGCGCGTCCGGCTCCGACCCAGATCGTCTCGCCGGGCAGCGGGAGCTGTTCGAGCACCGTCTCCCAGGCCAACGTTTCGCGGTTGAGCGTCGCGCGGTACGCGCCGGCGACGCGGCCGTTTTGCCCGAACACCCAAAGCCGGCCATCGGGTGCTTCGACCGTCGTCATCGCGGTGCGCGATCGGACATTGTCGAGCACCGCGACCCGGCGAATCTGGCCGTCGGCCGCCAGCAGAATGACGAAACCGCGTTCGCCGCCGGCGGCCCGTGTCGTGCGTCCGCTGACCGCGATATCGCCATTCGGCAAGGCGTTGACGCCGAGCGGCATTTCTTCGCTGCCGAGACCGGGAATCCACTGGTCCAGATCGACGACCACGACACCGCCGCTGCCGAAGCCCGGATCGGGCAGTCCGGTCTCCTTGAGCACACGGAAGATCTGCACATTCTGCTCGCCGTCGAGCGCGGTCAGCGGCCGCGCGACGACCATGTGTCCGTCGGTCTGGCACAACCCGGGCACGAAGTGCGCGACGCTGCCCGGCAGGTCGAAACTCTCCTTGCCGTCCTCGCTGAAATTCTTGTCGAGGCTGCCGTCCCTCAGCAGCCGCATCGTCACGATGCGGCGGTCCGACGACGCACGGCCCATGACGGTAAGCGTTCCGTTCGCGGCCGAGCATGCGACGATCGCGCGATCCATGTTGCCGCCAGCGACCGACTGGAAACCATAGTGACGCATGCCGCCGTCGCCGAAGCGGGTGTCCAGCGGCCCTTCATGCGCACCGGCCAGCGCAGCAGCGCCGCCGAGCGCGAGCGCGGCCAGCCACGGGTAGGTTCGTGGAATCATGGACGTTGCCTCCGAGATTAGCGCGCGAGCCGCGCCCGTAGCAGTACGCGGCAACGCGGCGTTTTCTCCGCCGCGCCCGCTCAATCCAGGCCATTGGCGAAGATGCGGTCGACCGCGATCCGTGCGACGAGATAGTCGATGCCGCCGCCGTCGTTGTTGCAGCCCGAATCCACACCGCCGACGAGCACGGGCTGGCCGGCCCATACCGTGCCCGCGGAAAACCGCTGAGCGGCCAGCACGTTCGTGCAGCTGCCACCGATCGGACGGAATGCCGCCGTCTGTGCGCCGTTGACGCCGAAACTCGTGTCGACCCGATCACTGCCGATCGCCGTACCAACCTGCACGACGGCCAAGTGCATACCGCGTGGCGCGTTATCACCGGGGTGACCCACCGCGGCCGCGAAAAGCACCCGACCACCGGGCAGCAGCGTCGCCGATTGCGTGCCGTAGGTAAGTGGAAAGTTCAGCGACTCGCCCGGCAGGTTCGGCGGCGGCAACGGCAGGAAGACCTTGCCGCCGGCACGGTAAATCATGAGACCCGGCAGCGACTGCGGCGGCGTCGTACCGGCCACGTGCTGAAGCAGCGGCACGGCGAGCACGTCCTCGCGCACCCGCGTGCCGACGCCACCATAGACCTGGTCGCCCGTCGTGCCGGGCAGGGCATCGGGCACGTCCAACCATTCCAGCGTGCGGCGATCGAAGCGCACGCGGAACGGCGTGACGCGGTCGCTGCGCCGCTGCTTGCCTTCGATGACGCCCCAGATGTTGCCGTCGCTCGCGAGCATCGCGGTCATGAACGTCGCCGCGGTCTCGCGATCGGGCGCATCCACGTAGACGCGGGCCACCGGGATCTGTCCGGCGGGAGTGACGAGCGCGGCGAACGCGACGATGCGATCAGGCAACGAGGCGTGCCCTGTCAGCAGCACCTCGCCGCCGTCAAGAGCGACGAGTGCGTATGGCGATTCAATTCTTCCCAGCCCGCCCTGCCAGGTATCCAGATCCAGCATGACTACGCCGTTCTGGCCGAACGCGGGGTCGAGCAGGCCGGTATTGGCGTCGATACGCAATAACTGGATGTTCATTTCGCCGGATTCATCGACCCGTACGCGCCGCGCCAGCACTATCCTGGCTTCGGGCAGACACAGTCCCGCGGTGAAATACTCGGGGGTGGCCGGCAGGGCGAAGCTCTCGCGGCCATCGCCGCCGCCGAAGGCGGGATCGTAAGCACCGTCGGGCAGCAGGCGCATCGTGACGATGCGCTGCGCGTCCGACGCAACGCCGGTCACGACCAGCGTGCCGTCGGGCCCGGCGCACGCGACCGCGGCACGATCGGTACGACCGCTGCCGTTGACCGACTGGAAACTGTAGTTGCGCATGCCACCGTCGCCGAAGCGCGGATCGAGCGGGCCGTCGTGCGCGGCGGCCGGGAAAGCCGCACCGGCGAGCACCAGTGCGGCCAGACAGTTGCGAAGACGTGAAAGCATGATCGGGGAACCGGCAGACGCGGAAGTCGCGCCCATAGCAGTACGCAGGCGCGCGCCGTTTCCTCCGCGGCTCAGCGGAAGCCGTCGACGAAGATGCGGTCGACAAGTACGCGGCCGACGAGGTAGTCGTTGCGCACGGCCGGATCGGTGCAGCTCATATCGACCGCGCCGACGAACACCGGCAATCCGGCCCACGTGGTCACCCCTGCTAACCACTGGGGAACCAGCGCACTCGTGCAGCTGCCGCCAACGGGACGGAAACTCACCGACTGTTCGCCGCCCCGGCCCAATGAGTTGTCGATACGATCCTGGCCAATCGCCGCGCCGATCTCGACCAGGCCGGTATGCACACCGTAACTGCCCGAACCCGCACGGGCCAGCGTCGCAGCGTAGAACACGCGGTTACCCGGCAGCAGCGTGACGTGCTGCTGCGCGAAGGCAGGCGCGAGCGACAACCGCTCGCCACTCAACTGCGCTCCCGGCAGCCCCAGGATGACCTTGCCGCCGGCGCGGTAGATCCCGAGCGCCGGCGAGTAACTCGTCGGCCTGGAGCTTCCGTTTTTCACCAGCAGTGGCACCGCCAGCACGTCGTCACGTACGCGCATGCCGACGCCGGCGTAGAATTCAGGACCCTCGTTGTTCTGCGCGGGATCGGGCATGTCGATCCGGTCCAGGGTCTCGCGTTGCAGGCGCATGCGGAACGGCGATACGCGCCCGGTGCGCGGATAGTTGCCTTCGGCGATGCTCCAGATCGTGCCATCGCTCGCAGGCGCCGCGGTCATCAGCGTTTCGATGGCAGGCCAGCCAACGACGTCGTCGTAAACGCGTGCGCGTGGCACGCTGCCGTCGGCGCTAATAAGCGCGGCGAAGCCGCGCATATCGCTGGCTACGCCGACCTGGCCGAGCAGCAGCACCTCGCCTCGATCAAGCGGCATGAGAGCATAAGGATCCTCGCGCCGGCCGAGTCCGGACTGCCAGGCATCCAGGTCGAGCAGCGACAAGCCGTTCTGGCCGAACGTGGTGTCGAGCTGGCCGTCGTGCGCGTGAATCCGCAGCAGCTGGATGTTCGTTTCGCTGTTCACATCGTTCGCGTCGACGCGGATGCGGCGCGCGAGCACGATCTTGCCGTCGGGCTGGCATAGCCCGGCCATGTTGGGCTCCTGCGTCATCGGCAGTTCCAGCGTCGCGCGGCCGCCAGCGCCGAAGCTGCTGTCGTAGTCGCCGTTGGGCAGCAGCCGCACCGTTACGATGCGGCTTGCATCGGAGGCTTCGCCGACGACGAGCAGCGTGCCGTTCGGGCCGGGACAGGCCGCCGCCGCACGATCGGAACGGCCGCTGCCGTTGTAGGACTGGAAGCCGTAGTTGCGCATGCCGCCGTCGCCGAAGCGCGGGTCCAGCGGACCGTCTTGGGCCGTGGCCGTGTCGGCGCACAGCAGGGTGCCAAACAGGATCGAGATCAAAAATCGCATGGATGCGGTTCCGAAGTAATGCGCGCGAGCCGCGCCCGTTGCAGTACGTGCTCGCGCGCCGTTTTCTCCGCGACGCTTATTCGCTGGCGCCGTCGAAGACGCGGTCGGCCTGGAGCCGTGCGACGAGATAGTCGACGCCGCCGCCGTTGTTGTTGCAGCTCGAATCCACGTTACCGACGAGGGTCGGCGCGCCGTTCCAGTACGCCAAACCGGAAAAGTCCTGCGCGACGGTCGTCATCGGGCAGCCGCTGCCGCGGGGCCGGAACGCCGCGGATTGCGCGCCGCCGAGGCCGAAGGTCTTGTCGAGTCCATCGCCGCCGATCGTCGCGCCGACCTGCACCATGGCCAGATGCATGCCATTTAGTGAGCGCGTGCCGCTGCGCGTCGTCGCAAACGCCACCAGCACGCGTCCACCCGGCAGGACCAGCGCGGACTGCAGTGCGAAGTAGTCTGAAATCGTCAGCGACTCACCGGACAGGCTCGGTTCGGGCAGCGGCAGGAACGCCTTGCCCGCAGCGCGATAGATCATGACACCCGGGCGGTGGCGTACCGGCGTCGAACCCGTGACGACCTGGATCATTGGAACGACGAGGACACCGTCGCGCACACGCACGCCGCGTCCACCATAGATGTCGTCGCCAAACGTGTTCGGCAACGGATCCGGCACGTCGATCCATTGTAGGGTCATGCGGTCGAAGCGCACGCGGAACGGCGTAATGCGCGTGCTGCCGGGCTGGCACCCTTCGATGACGCCCCAGATGTAGCCATCACTGGCCAGCATCGCCGCCATGAAGGTGTTGGCCGTCGCCCGATTCGGCGCATCGGCGTACACGCGTGCAACCGGCACGTTACCATCGTTGCGAACGCGCGCGGCGAACGCGACGAAACGGCCGGCAGCGGAAACGTGGCCGCTCAACAGCACTTCGCCGCCGTCGAGCAAGGTCAGCGCCAGCGGCGATTCGACGTCCTGCAGGCCGCTATGCCAGCTGTCCAGATCGAGCATGGTCGCACCCTGCTGCCCGAAGCCGGGGTCGAGCCGTCCGGTACTGGCGTCGATGCGCATGAGCTGGATATTCGCTTCCTCCGGTGCGCCAATGCGTACGCGTCGCGCCAGCAGGATCTTCCCGTCCGGCAAGCACAGGCCGGCCATGTAGTACTCCTGCGTCATCGCGAACTCGACGCTGACGCGGCCGCCAGCACCGTAGCTGGTGTCGTAGTCGCCATTGGGCAGCAACCGCATCGTGACGAGGCGATGCGCATCGGAGGCTTCGCCGGTGACTATCAGCGTGCCGTCGGGTCCCGGACACGCGACAGCGGCAGCCCGATCGTTGCGGCCGCTGCCGTTGTACGACTGGAAGCCGTAGTTGCGCATGCCGCCGTCGCCGAAGAACGGATCGAGGGGGCCGTCATGCGCGTCGGATGGGACGGCAGCGACGGCGAGTGCGAGCGCCGCCAGCCATTGGGTAATTCGTGGAAACATGAAGGTCTTCCTGGTTGACGCGCCAGTCGCGCCAGCTGCAGTACGCGGTAGCGCGATGCTTTCTCCGCACCATGCTGCTGTTTCTCAGCACGGGCATCCGCTGTCGTGCGAGACCGCATCGGCAAAACCTACGCGGATCTCCACGACCTTGCCGTCCTCGATCGCGAACACGAAACTGTGGCGACCGCTGCGCGAGGTCAGCCGGAGGTTGCGCCGACCCTCGTCGTATTTCTGCCGCGATGCATCGAGCTTTCGCCCGTAGGCGCGGTGCACCTGTGTCTCGTCAAGGCCGATGGCGACGCCGGCGCGCGTCGCGACGGAGGGGTCGGTCACGACGAGCCGCACGAGCAGTCCATCCTCGAACATCGCCTGCCAGTGCGGCGAGCCACGCAACGGTAGCTCGACGCAGC
This sequence comes from Lysobacterales bacterium, assembly GCA_038207515.1. Taxonomy (GTDB): domain Bacteria; phylum Pseudomonadota; class Gammaproteobacteria; order Xanthomonadales; family Rhodanobacteraceae; genus Tahibacter. Next base: position 24,143 of record JBBQZR010000075.1, read on the forward strand.
CGCGCCAATCGAACGACGCGAGCGCCGGGTCCTGCGCGGTCCCCGCGGCGTGCGGCATCAGCGCGAAGCCGGCGGCATGGAACGCGCGCCGGCTCATGCCGATGCGCAACGTGCCGTGGCCGTGCCAGCTGAGCGTTACGTCGAGCGGCGGCGCTGCTGGCAATGCGTGGAGCGGCGTGAACAGGGACACCGCGACGAGCGTGCAGAAGATACGTCGGACCATGGCGGTCCCGTTCGAACGTGCGCGATCCGCACGAAACGCAGTACGCGGTCCGGACCGGTATTCTCCGCGTCGGGCGTGCGCGGCCAGGGAAACTCTGCGTAGAACGAGCCACGGCCTTTTGAGCCTCTTGGGTGATCGCTCAGAAATGCAGGTTCTGATCCCTCTGAATGCCCAACGAACCTGGCGGCCAGCGCGCAGCGTTGGCCCAGGTTGCGGAGACCAGGTGTCAGTCGTGGGAGCGGCCGTCGACCTGCCTGCCCAGAACCCCTATTTGACCTGCGCGAACACATCCGTCTTCAGCCAGGCGCAGGCATGCGCCCATTCGCGATTGACCGACGACGGGCTGATGTTCATCGCCTGCGCGGTTTCGTCGATCGTCAGCCCGGCGAACACGCGCAGCTCGACGACAGCGGCGGCGCGCGCATCGAGCGTGGCCAGGGTCGCGAGCGCGTCGTCGAGGGCTACCAGTTCGGCCGGATTGGCCATGACCGGAATGTCGATGCCGGCGTCGAGCGACTCGGGCACGATGCCCGCGCCGCGCTTGTCGGCCAGCTTGCGCCGCGCGCGGTCGACGAGGATCTGCCGCATCGCACGCGCGACGATGCGGGCGAAATGGCCGCGGTCCTCGGCGGCCGGTGCCTGGCGCGCCTCGATCAGCTTGATCAGCGCGTCGTTGAGCAGCGCGGTCGGCTGAAGCGTGTCGTGGCCGGCTTCGCTGCGCAGGACCACGGCGGCCAATCGCTTGAGCTCGCTGTAGAGCCGCGCGAACACGCGGTCGCGTGCCTGTGCGTCGCCGTCCTGCCAGTGGCGGATCCAGCCCGTGATGTCGGCGTAGTCGTCCATGGCCGCAAGGATAAGCCGGGATGCGGTCGGCGCGCGTGCAACCGTCGCGGCTTCGGAATGCCGTCAGAGGAGCGGCCATTGCTCGTACTTTCGCGGGGAGCGGAGAAAAACCCGCGTTTGTGCGTACGGCACTGCAAGGACGGCACGGTGCCGTCGATGGAGCAGGACCATGCGCACTCTGAAATATTCCGTTCTTCTCGCCCTGGGCGCCTTCGGCACACCGGCGCTGGCCGCCGAACTCGTGCGCGACAATTTCTCCGACAGCGCCAGCGGCTGGCAGAACAAGGCCGCGACCCGCGATTCGGACCTGGGCTTTGCCGTCTACACCGACAGCGGCAAATATCAGATGACGCCGGTGCACGACAACGCGTTCGGCTTCGTGCCGGCGCCGCGCCAGGCCGCTGGCGGCAACGTGCGCCTGGAGTCCGACCTGTTCCTCTATGCCGGCATCGGTGCGGGCGCCGGCGGCCTCGCCTGCCGCTTCCTGGATCATCAGAATTTCTACGGCTTCATCGCGCGCGGCGACGCGGTGCTCATGATCGTCAAGGTCAAGGACGGCAAGGTCACGCCGCTCGCTCAGGGCAAGGTCAGGAGCATCATGGCCGGCAGTGTCGACACGCGTCTGTCGGTCGAATGCAACGGCGACACGCTGCGCCTGAAGGCCCGTGACGGCGCCAGCCTGCAGGCCAAGGACAGTGATTTCACCGCCGGCAAGAGCGGCCTGCTCGTCATCGGCGAGAAGATGGCTGGTACCAGCGCGGCATTCGACAACTTCGTGCTCGCGACGGCACCGTGACGCCGGGGCGGCCATCGGGACGCCCGCGCACGCGAACGGGTCAGACTCGCGGTCCCACTGCGGCGCCCAAGCGGGCGCCGCAGCGGAACGGGCGGCGAGCCGCAATCGCGGCAACATCCGCGCTTGAGCAACGCCTGCCGTAACGGCTAGTGTGCCGGCCCATAAGTTTTCGAACGAGAAATTCCGGATGGATTGACCAGCTTCGCTGTTGAACACCGCCGCGAGACTAGGCGCGCCGAGGAGACGTACTAGCAGTA
>JBBQZR010000076.1:0-24904 GCA_038207515.1 Lysobacterales bacterium
TTCCTGGGTCAGCCGCTGGATCAGGTCATCGAGGTCGCCTTCGACGATTTCGGGCAGGCGGTACAGCGTCAGCCCTTCCACGCGGTGGTCGGTGATGCGGCCTTGTGGAAAATTGTAAGTGCGGATGCGCTGGCTGCGGTCGCCCGAGCCGACCTGCAAGCGACGGTTTTCGGCCTGTTCCGCCGCTTGCTTGGAGCGTTCCGCGTCGAGCAGTCGTGCCTTGAGCAGCGAGAAGGCGCGCGCGCGGTTCTTGTGCTGGCTGCGCTCATCCTGGCATTCGACGACGATGCCGCTGGGCAGGTGAGTCATGCGGATCGCGGAGTCGGTCTTGTTGACGTGCTGGCCGCCGGCGCCGGAGGCGCGGAAGGTGTCGACCTTGATGTCGGCGTCCTTGATGTCGATATCGTCCACTTCGTCCATTTCGGGAAGAATCGCGACGGTCGCGGCGGAGGTATGGATGCGGCCCTGGGCTTCCGTTGCCGGCACGCGCTGCACGCGGTGCGTGCCCGATTCGAACTTGAGCCGGGCGAAGGCTGCCTTGCCCTCGACGCGGGCGATGACTTCCTTGTAGCCGCCGTGTTCGCCGGGACTGGCCGAGATGATTTCCACGTTCCAGCGCTGGCGTTCGGCATAGCGGCTGTACATGCGGAACAGATCGCCGGCGAAGATCGCGGCTTCGTCGCCGCCGGTGCCGGCGCGCACTTCCAGGAACAGGTTGGCGTCGTCGCGCGGATCCTTCGGGATCAGCAGGATCTGCAGCTCCTTGTCGAGCGTGTCGCGCGTGGCCTGCAGTTCCGGCAGCTCGGCTTCGGCGAGCTCCTTCATTTCCGGATCCTTGAGCAGCGCCTGGGCCGACGCGAACGCGGCCTCGTTCGCGTCGTAGGCCTTCAGTGCGGCGGCTACCGGCTCGAGCTGGGCGTATTCGCGGTTGAGCGCGCGGAAGCGGTTCGTGTCGGCGGCGGCGTCGGGCTGCGCGAGCAGCACGCCGACCTCCTCGAAGCGCTCGGCCAGTTGTTCGAGCTTGCGGCGGATGCTGGGGCTCATGCGTCCTTTTCGTCGTTGGCGGCGGCGCGGTCGAACAGGCGGGCGGCTGCCTGGATCAGTTCGCCGTCGCCGCGCAGGGTGGCCGCGCGCAGGTTCGCGCTGGGCGCGTGCAGCAGCTTGTTGGTCAGCGTGTTGGCAAGAAACGCGAGCGCTTCTTCCGCGGTCCGGCCGCGCGCGAGCAGGGCGGTGGCGCGGGCCAGCACGTCGTCGCGCTCGGCTTCGGCCTGGCGGCGCAGGTCCTGTACCGGATTGCCGCGTTCCAGTGAACGGCGCCAGGCCATGTAGCGCTCGACCTGCAGGTCGATGATGGCTTCCGCTTCGCGCGCGGCGGCTTCGCGCGAACGCAGGTTGTCGTCGATCACTTGTTTCAGATCGTCAATCGTATACAGATACACATCGTCCACCTCGGCGACGGAGGCCTCGATGTCGCGCGGCACGGCGATATCGACGAGGAACATGGGTTTGCGCCGGCGCTTCTTCAGCGCGGCCTCGACCATGGCGCGGCTCAGCACCGGTTCGCGGCTCGCGGTCGAGGAAATGACGATGTCGGCTTCGGCCAGATGCGCGGGCAGGTCGGACAGCGCGATCGCGTAGCCGCCGCAGCGCTGGGCGAGGCCCTGCGCATTGTCGAGCGTGCGGTTGGCGACGATGAGGCGGCGGACCTTGGCGTCGCTGAGGTGACGCGCCGCGAGTTCGATCGTTTCGCCGGCGCCGATCAGCAGCACGCAGGCGCCGGCAAGATCGGCGAAGCGCTGCTCGGCCAGGCGCACGGCGGTGTAGGCGACCGATACCGGGCTTGCGCCGATGCGCGTGTCGGTGCGCACGCGCTTGGCCACGGCGAAAGTGTGCTGCAGCATGCGTTCCATCGGCGCCTTCAAGGTCTGCGCGCTGCGCGCGACCTGGTAGGCGCCCTTGACCTGGCCGAGGATCTGCGGCTCGCCGAGGACCAGCGAGTCGAGTCCCGTCGCGACGCGGAACATGTGCCGCACCGCCGCTTCGTCGTCATGCCGGTAAAGGAACTCGTCGAGGCGACCACGGGTCAGCTGGTGATGCCGGTGCAGCCATTCGGCCGGCACGATCTGCGCGCCTTCGGCGACCGAACAGTAGAGCTCGGTACGGTTGCAGGTGGACAGGATCAGGGCTTCTTCGATACCGGCCTGGGCGGCAAGTTCTTCGAGTGCGGGCCGGGCCTGTTCGGGACCGAACGCGATTTTTTCGCGCAGGTCCAGAGGGGCGGTGATGTGATTGAGACCGAGGGCTAGCAATGCCATGTATGCGGGGCCGCGCGGGCAACAATCAGCTAAGCTTGGACGCGTGAGCGCCCCCTGGGGCGCCCGAGTACGGCAGTTCGCTGCCGCGTTGCACAAAATCGCGACTAGTGTGCGGTCGCGATCCAGCAAGATCAAGCAAGCCCTCTCCGTAGGGGCGGGCATCGATGACGGTGGATGTGGATGAAATTTCGCGCTGATCGCGCTGTGACCGGAACCCGGCTCGTCGCTTTCGCGGCCGCCGTCGTGCTGACCGCCTGCACGGCGACGCCGGTGCGACAAACTGCCGCGCAGCCGGGTCAGGCCGTCGTGGCGCCGACCGCGCTCGAGGAAGACCTGCTCGCGCAGATGCTGGCCGGCGAGTTCGCGCTCGGCAAGGCGGACATCGCCGCCTCGGCCCAGCGCTATGCCCGCGCCGCCGTCCTCAGCAAAGACCCTCAAGTGGCCGCGCATGCGACGCGGCTGGCGCTGGTGGCAAAGGACTGGACGCTCGCACGCGAATCGCTGGCGCGCTGGCGCAGCCTCAAGCCGGACGATCCGGGCCAGATCCAGGTCGAAGCCAGCCTGGCCCTGAGCGACGGCAATGCCGATCTCGCGTTCCAGTCGCTGTCCCGCCTGCTCGCGCTGCCGAACCAGCAAGGCTGGCGGCTGTTCGGCCAGGTCCTGCTCGGAACGAGTGACAAGGCGACCGCGGCGACGTTGCTGCAGCGCCTGGCGACGCCGCTGAGCCTCGCCGGTGCCCCCGAGGAAACCTGGATCGCGATGAGCCAGCTCGCGTTCAAGCTCGAGGCCAAGCCGTATTCGCGCCAGCTTGCCGATGCGGCGCTGAAGAAATTCACGAGTGCGTCGGCCTACGGCTGGTCGGCCCAGCTCGCCGTCGACGAAGGCGATAAGGCCCGCGCCGGCCGCGACTACCAGGAAGCAATCAAGCGCGCGCCCAAGGACATCCGCCTGCGCGCCGCCTACGCGCTGATGCTGGGCCAGCAGGGCGACAACAAGGCCGCGGCCAAGCTGCTCGCCGACGGCCCGCAGGATGACTACAGCTACGCCGCCCGCGCCGCCTACGTCGCGCGCTCCAACGACAAGAGCCTGATCCAGTCGCTGTACGACGAGCTCAAGGGACGTCCTTCCGAGGAGCGCGCCGCACGGGCGCACCTGCTCGGCCAGCTGGCCGAGATGCTTGAGCAGAAAGCCGTCGCGCTGAGCTGGTACGAGCAGGTCACCCTCGACGACGAGGACTGGTTCTCGAGCCAGGTGCGGATTGCCGTGCTCGTCGACGACCAAGGCAAGCACGACCAGGCGATGGCGCTGACCCACGAGTTGCAGCAGCGTGTCGGCGACCAGCCCGCCGCGCTGGTCGATGCATTCATGCTCGAAGCGGAACTGCTGTCCAAGCGCGACCAGCACGAAGCGGCGCAGGCCGTCTACGCGCGCGGCCTCAAGCAGATGCCGGACGATACGCGCCTGCTCTATGCGCGCGCCCTGAATGCTGCGTCCCACGGCATGGTCGAACGCGCCGAGGCGGACCTGCGCCGCGTGCTCGAACTGAAGCCCGAGGACCTGGATGCGATCAATGCGCTCGGCTATACCCTGGCCGACGCGAACCGCAAGCTCGACGAGGCGCTGACGCTGATCGAGCGCGCGCTCGCGGCTCGGCCCGAGGACGCTGCGGTCATCGATTCCTATGGCTGGGTGCTGTACCGCCGCGGCGATCTGAGCGGTGCCGAGAAGGCGCTGCGCCGCGCGTTCGAGAAGCAGTCCGATGGCGAGATCGCATCGCATCTGGGCGAGGTGTTGTGGGTCCAGGGCAAGCGCGACGAAGCGCGCGTCGTGTTCGAGCAGGCGCGCAAGAAAGACGCGAAGAACAAGTCGGTCGTCGAGGCCATGCGCAGGCTGGGCGTCTGATGCGGCTGCGCGCGGGTATTTCTGCAGCGCGGCTGCTTCTGGTCGTGGTGGCGCTGGGGCTGGCCGCCTGCGCGCCGCTGCGTCTGCGCGAGGACGATTCGACGCGCAGCGCGCAGCGCGCGCGCGAAACGGCCGTGCTGGCGCAGACGCGCTGGCAGCTCAGCGGCCGCATCGCCGTCAGCAACGGCGACGACGGCGGCAACGCGAACGTGGAATGGCGCCAGGACGGCGCACGCTACGACCTGCGCCTGCGCGCGCCGGTCAGCGGCAAGAACTGGCGCCTGCACGGGGATGCGGACTCGGCCACGCTCGAAGGCGTGCGCGAACAGGCGCTGACCGGCAGCGACGCGGCCGAACTGTTGGCGCGCGAAGCGAACTGGCAGCTGCCGGTGGCCGAGCTGGAATACTGGGTGCGCGGTTTGCGTGCGCCGGGTACGGCGGCCGAGCTGACCTTCGACGAGGCGCAGCGGCCCGCGAAGCTGCAGCAGTCGGGCTGGACCATCGAATACCGTGAGTATTTCGCTGACCGCGAGCCGGCCCTGCCGCGCAAGGTGTTCGCGACCAAGGGCAAGCATCGCGTACGCCTGTTCGTCGAGGACTGGCAGTTGCAATGACCGCCTGGAGCAGCTGGCCCGCGCCGGCCAAGCTCAACTTGTTCCTGCAGATCACCGGCCGGCGCGCCGATGGCTATCACCTGCTGCAGACCGTGTTCCAGCTGCTGGACCGCGGCGATACGGTGCGCCTGCGGCTGCGCGACGATGGCCGCATCGAGCGCCTGAACGATCTGGCAGGTGTCGCACCGGAGCAGGATCTGGTCGTGCGCGCTGCGCTGGCCCTCAAGCCCTACGCATCCACGGGCGCTGGCGCCGATATCGCGGTCGACAAGCGCCTGCCGCTGGGTGGCGGCCTCGGCGGTGGCAGCTCGGACGCGGCCACGGTGCTGGTCGCGCTCAATGCGCTCTGGGGCTGCGGCCTGGCCACCGAGGCGCTGGCCCGGCTGGGTCTGTCGCTGGGTGCGGATGTGCCGGTGTTCGTGCTGGGCCGCTCGGCCTGGGCCGAAGGCGTCGGGGAAATCCTCACGCCGTTGACCTTGCCGGACCGCTGGTACGTCGTCGTCGATCCGAAAACATCGGTGTCGACCGCGCCGTTATTCCAGGTCGCGGAATTGACACGCGATGCCAGCCCCACGACAATTCCGCGCTTCCTTGCTGGGGCTGAGACCTCGAACGTGTTCGAGCCAGTGGTCAGCGCGCGCTACCCCGCGGTAGCAGCAGCGTTGTTATGGCTTGAACCGTACGGTCGCCCGCGTTTGTCCGGCTCTGGTGGCTGCGTCTTCGTCGACGTGGCGACCGAGGCTGAGGCAGAAGCGCTGGCGGCAGCTTGTCCTCGGGAATGGTCGGCCTGGGCCGCGCGCGGTGTGAACCGTTCGCCGCTGCTGGCCGCACTGGAAAGTTTCGCTGCTGGGGCGTCGCCAAGTCGGTAAGGCACGGGATTTTGATTCCCGCATCCGTAGGTTCGAGTCCTACCGCCCCAGCCATTGCATTACCAAATGAATCACCCAAAGCATCGGATTGCGGTCCGATACCTGGCGGCTGGCGGAGATTCACATGAATACGCAAGGTTTGATGCTGTTCACCGGCAACGCGCACCGGCGGTTGGCGGAGAACGTGTCGCACCGGCTCGGCATCCCCATGGGGAAAGCGCTTTGCGGTCGTTTTTCCGACGGCGAAGTGCAGGTCGAAATCGAGGAGAACGTCCGCCGTCAGGATGTTTTCGTGATCCAGCCGACCTGCGCGCCGACGGCGGACAATTTCATGGAACTGCTGGTGCTGATCGACGCGCTCAAGCGCGCATCGGCGGCCACGGTGACGGCGGTGATTCCGTATTTCGGCTATGCGCGACAGGACCGGCGCCCGCGCTCGGCCCGCGTGCCGATCACGGCCAAGGTCGCCGCCGACATGATCTGCACGGTCGGCACCGACCGCGTGCTGACGGTCGACATCCACGCCGATCAGATCCAGGGCTTTTTCGATATTCCGGTCGACAACGTCTATGCCTCGCCGGTGCTGCTGGCCGATATCTGGCGCAGCCAGGGCACCGACAACCTGATCGTGGTCAGCCCCGACGTCGGCGGCGTGGTGCGCGCCCGCGCGATCGCCAAGCGCCTCGACGATGCGGATCTGGCCATCATCGACAAGCGCCGTCCGCGGCCGAACGAGTCGACCGTGATGAACATCATCGGCGACGTGCGCGACAAGACCTGCGTGCTCGTCGACGACATCGTCGATACCGCCGGCACGCTGTGCGCCGCGGCGAATGCGCTGAAGAAACAAGGCGCGAAGAAGGTCGTGGCCTATTGCACCCATCCGGTGCTGTCGGGCTCGGCGCTGAGCAACATCATGAATTCGCAGCTGGATGAGCTGGTCGTCACCGACACCATTCCGCTGACGCCGGAAATCCAGGCCTGCAACCGAATCCGCCAGCTGACGGTGGCGGAATTGCTGGCCGAAACGATACGCCGCGTGGCATTCGGCGAATCGGTGAGTTCGCTTTACGTCGATTGATCTGCGATCGATCGACGATCCGGCTCCTCTGGTCGCGGGGGAGCCTTCAGGCCGCTGCGAAGCGGTTCATTCCTGCAAGGTAATTCGTCATGGCAAAGACTCACGAAATTCCGGCCGAACTCCGCAACGACCAGGGGAAAGGTGCGAGCCGCCGCCTGCGTCACGCGGACGTCGTTCCGGCCATCCTGTACGGCGGCAAGGACAAGCCGCAGAGCATCCAGTTCGTGCACAAGGACGTCTACATGGCCTCCCAGCACGAATGGTTCTACTCGGCGATCCTGGACCTCAAGATCGACGGCAAGAACCAGAAGGCTCTGCTGCGTGACATGCAGCGCCATCCGTACAAGCAGCGCCTGCTGCATCTGGACTTCCAGCGCGTCAACGAGAACGAAGCGCTCAAGATCCGCGTTCCGCTGCACTTCCTGAACCAGGAAAAGTCGCCGGCCGGCAAGACCGCTGGCGTGCTGGTCACGCATGAACTCAACGAGATCATCGTTTCCTGCCTGCCGCGCGATCTGCCGGAATACATCGAAGTCGACCTGAGCGAGCTCTCGCAGGGCGACATCGTCCACCTGTCGGACCTCAAGCTGCCGGCCGGTCTGGAAATTCCGGAACTGAAGCTGGGCAAGGAACACGACGTGGCCGTCGTGCTGGCCAAGCTGGCCCGCGAGGAAGTCGAAGAAGTCACGCCGGAAGCGGCGGCTGCTGCGGCTGCAGCGGCGGCGGCTCCGCCGGCCAAGGGCGGCAAGGCGGCAGCCAAGGCTCCGGCGGCAGCGACCGCAAAGGCCGCAGCCAAGGCTCCGGCGGCTCCGGCCAAGAAGAAGTAAGGGTTCGCGTCGTCCGACGCGAACCCGCTTCGCATGGCTCAGCTGCGCCTGCTCGTCGGCCTCGGCAATCCCGGGGCCGACTACCTCAGAACCCGGCACAACGCCGGGTTCTGGTTTATTGACGCTCTCGCGGACCAGCTGGGTGCGCGCTTCGGCGTCGAATCCAAGCTGCATGCGCAGACGGCGAAGGTTTCCCTCAACGGTCAGTCGGTGCTGCTGCTCAAGCCGACCACGTTCATGAACAAGAGCGGCATTGCCGTCACCTCGGCGCTGCGCTACTACAAGATCGAGCCGGACGAGATGCTGGTCGCGCACGACGAACTGGACCTGCCGCCGGGAACGGCGCGGCTCAAGTTCGACGGCGGCCACGGCGGCCAGAACGGCCTGCGCGACATCATCGCCCATCTCGGCGACGGCAAGTTCCACCGCCTGCGCGTGGGCATCGGCCATCCGGGCCACAAGGACAAGGTCACCGGCTGGGTGCTCAGCCGCGCCGGGGCCAGGGACGAAGACGCGATCATGGCGTCGATCGGCGCCGCTTTCGACGTGCTGCCTCTGGCGCTGTCGGGCGACTTCAACGAAGCCATGAAACGCCTGCATACCGCCGCGGCGAAGCCGTAGCTTTTCCACGATTTCCCAACTCCTCTCCACTATTTTCCGGACTCTCCAGATGGGCATCAAATGCGGCATCGTCGGCCTGCCTAACGTCGGCAAGTCCACCCTGTTCAACGCGCTGACCAAGGCCGGCATCGCCGCGGCGAATTTCCCGTTCTGCACCATCGATCCGAACATCGGCGTGGTGCCGGTGCCCGATCCGCGCCTCGGCGCGCTGGCGGATATCGTCAAGCCGCAGAAGGTGATCGCGACGTCGATGGAATTCGTCGACATCGCCGGCCTCGTCGCCGGCGCGTCGAAGGGCGAAGGCCTCGGCAACAAGTTCCTCGCGCACATCCGCGAGGTCGATGCGATCGCCCATGTCGTGCGCTGCTTCGAACACACCGACATCATCCATGTGTCGGGCAAGATCGATCCGATCTCGGACATCGAAACCATCGACACCGAGCTCGCACTCGCCGATCTCGAATCGGTCGAGAAGGCGCTGAACCGCGCCGAACGCGCCGCCAAGGCCGCCGATAAGGAAGCCATGGCCAAGCGTCCGGTGCTGCAGAAGCTCGCGACGACGCTCAACGAAGGCAAGCCGGCGCGCGCGGCCGGGCTCGACGACGACGAGAAGGCGCTGGTGCGCGACCTGTTCCTGCTGACGATGAAGCCGTTGATGTACATCGCCAACGTGCTCGAGGACGGCTTCACCAACAATCCGCTGCTGGACAAGGTGCGCGAGCGCGCCGTCACCGAAGGTGCCGAAGTGGTGCCGGTCTGTGCCGCGATCGAGGAAGAACTGTCCCAACTCGAGGACGCCGACCGCGACGCCTTCCTGCAGGACATGGGCCTGGACGAGCCGGGCCTCAATCGCGTGATCCGCGCCGGCTACCGGCTGCTGGGCCTGCAGACCTACTTCACCGCCGGCGTCAAAGAGGTACGCGCCTGGCAGGTCAGGATCGGCGCCACCGCGCCGCAGGCCGCCGCGGTGATCCACACCGATTTCGAGCGCGGCTTCATCCGCGCCGAAACCATCGCCTACGACGATTTCATCAAGTACAAGGGCGAAGCGGGCTCGCGCGATGCCGGCCGCCTGCGCCTGGAAGGCAAGGACTACATCGTCAAGGAAGGCGACGTGCTGCACTTCCGCTTCAACGTCTGACGCTGGCCGACGCGTCGCGGCCTCGCGGCAACCGCGCGAAGTCCTGACGAGCACCACGCAGCAGCGGCTTCCGCAGGGAAGCCGCTGTTTTTTTTGATTGCGTCTCAGCGTTCGAAGTCGTCGCGGAAGATCAGTCGTTGAGCCACCAGCGCGATTACCTGCGGGATGCGCTACGAAACGATGCTGCCGTTGCCGAGCTGGCCGTACCGGACCCGCTCAAAGCTGCGACCGTATCGGCACCAGCACCTTTTCGGCGAATTTCTGCCGCCAGGGCCGTTCGGTCCAGCGTTCGTAGGTATAGCGGGTGGATTGTTGCAGGTCGCGCTCGAAGACCTCGCTCATCGCCTGCGCGAAGCCCGCGTCGTAGACGTTGAGGCTGGCCTCGTCGTTGCGTTCAAAGGAGCGCATGTCGAAATTGGTGGAGCCTACCGATACGACGAGGTTGTCGAAGATCAGCATCTTGGAATGCATCATCGTCGGTTCGTATTCGTGGATTTCCACATCGTTGCGCAGCAACACGCCCCAGCCACCTTTGGAGACGAGCCGTACCGTGTCGGAGTCCAGGTGCTTGTCGGGCAGCAGCACCCGTACGCGCACGCCGCGCTGGCGCGCGCGGACCAATTCGTTGGTCATCAGTTCGTCGGGGACGAAGTACGCGGCCTGGATATCGATGGTGCGCTGCGCGGCGGTGATCGCGGCAAGGTACATCAGGCGCATGCTCGAACTGCCGCCGGCCGGGGAACTCGTGAACAGGTGCATGTCCTGGTCGCCGGCGCGTTGCAGTGCGGGGAAATAGGCGTCGCCGTGCAGCACCCGGCCGGTGGTCTTGATCCAGTTGTCGAGGAATCCGGCCTGCATCTGCGCGACCACCGGTCCTTCGACACGGAAATGGCTGTCGCGCCAATGCTCGGGATCCTGCGCGTGCCCGGACCACTGGTCGGCAATGCCGACACCGCCCACGAAGCCGACCTTGCCGTCGATGACGAGCAGCTTGCGGTGGGTGCGGTTGTTCATCCTGGAAATGGTGTACCAGTGCAGCGGATGGAAGCGCTCGACCTCGACGCCGGCGGCGAGCATGGCGTCGATGAGTTCCGGTTTCATCTTCGCGCTGCCGACCCAGTCGAGCATGACGTGGACCTTCACGCCGGCGCGGGCCCGTTCGGTGAGGGCATCGGCGAATTCCTTGCCGATGGAACCGGACCAGTAGATGTAGGTCTCGAACGTGATCGTGTGCTGCGCCTTGCGGATCGCGTCCAGCATCGCCGGGAAGATCTCATCGCCGTTCTGCAGCGCGTCGATGCGGTTGCCGCCGACGATGCCCGGTCCGAGCAGGGTCGCCATTTCGCGCTTGAACTGCGGGTCGTCGATGCCGAACAGATGTTCGATGCGGTGTTCGATGCGCTTTTCCGGACGGGAAAAATTCATTGCGACCAGCACGATGAGCGTGGTCGCTGCGGCCGTCGTGACGATGGTCCAGAAACGCGATGTCATGGTCTGCCGTCCGTTGCTCGCGATGCGCGTGCGTCGACGCGAAGCGTAGGGCCGGTTCCGTGAGGGCGGCGTGTGGCGGACGTTGCCAAGGGCGTGCGCGAGACCGCGCCGAGGCGACGTGCGGCGTGGCTTTCCGCGCCGCCGGACGAAACCGTTCCCTGCGGCGGTGTCTTGACGGCACGATCCCACTCCGCCGTGCAGAATCGACGCGGACCCGTAATCGAGAGAACCCATGGCAACGAAGACCAAGCCGACGCAGCGTGTGCCCTCGATCGACACCGCGCTGGGTGAAGTGGAATATCCCGGCGAAAACGAGATTGCGGTCGCGATCGCGGATCTGATCGAGGATTTCGTGCGCCGCCGCGACGCCGGTGGTCCGCTGCATCGCGACGTGCATCCCAAGGCGCACGGCTGCCTCAAGGCGAAGCTGCGCGTCAATGCGGATCTGCCGAAGGAATGGCAGACGCAGGTGTTCCAGCCGGGCGCGGTCTACGACGCCTGGGTGCGCTATTCCAATTCGGCGCCGGCGCCGCGCAGCGATCAGGCGCGCGACGGCCGCGGCATGGCGATCAAGGTGCTCGGACCGCAGGGCGAGCGCATCCGGGCCGATGCGGACCATCCGTTCGCACAGGATTTCATCCTGATCAATCACCCGGTGTTTTTCATCAGCGATCCGGCCGATTACCTGACGTTTCTGCGCCGCACGTTCAGCGACAGCCTCGTGGACAAGGCGCTGATCCCGCTGGCGCTCGGCCTTCGCGGCAGCGCGATCGCACTGGCTACGGCGGTGAAGCCGCTCGTGCCGCTGCAATGCATGCGTTTTTGGTCGACCGTGCCGTATGCCTGGGGCAAGGGGAAGTTACGCCAGGCGGTGAAGTATTCCGTGCGACCGCTGGACGATGCCGCGGACGCGGCGGTCGGCAGCGGCCCCGATGCGCTGCGTGATGGGTTGCGCGAAGCGCTGGATGAGCGCGCGATCGTTCTGCAGTTCCAGGTCCAGCGGCGCGCGGCGCAGCACAGCATCGAAGATGCGATGACCGAATGGGACGAGGCCGACGCGCCGTTCGAGTCGGTCGCGCAGCTCGTGATCCCGCGGCAGCGCTTCGACACGCCGGCGCGCGACGCGCGCGCGGAAGCGATGGCCTTCAATCCGTGGCATTGCTCGCCGGAGCATCGCCCGCTCGGCGTGATCAACCGCATGCGGCTGGCGATCTACGAGCGTGTGGCGAATGCGCGGCGCGCGAGCCGGCCAGCTGCACGCCGTCGCAAGGCTGCGCCAAGCGACTGAGCGCGTCGGGCAATCCGGCTCGCGCGCGCGCGGTCCGCCGGCAATGCTACCGTCTCGCGATTGCGCTACAACAACTGATCGATATCCTTCGGCCAGCTGTCGTGCAGCAGCCGTGACAGCGCGCGATCGGCGAGCAGTCTGCCGTTGGTCTGGCAGCGTGCGCAGTAGTTCGATTCGTTCTCGGCGTAGACGATGCGCTGCACCGGCGCGGCGCAGACCGGGCAGGGTTTGCCATAGCGGCCGTGCACGGCCATTTGTGCGTGGAACGCGGTGACTTTGTCGGGAAATGCCTCGCCGGTTTCTTCGCGCAGGCGTTGCGTCCATTCCGCGAGCACCTGCTTTGCCGCGTCGTGCAGGCGCACGCTGTCGGCGGGCGAAAGCTTGGCGCCGAGCGCGAATGGCGACATCCTCGCGCGGTGCAGGATTTCGTCGGAGTAGCTGTTGCCGATGCCGCTGAACAGGCGCGGGTCGGTCAGTGCGCGTTTGACCGTGTGGTTGCCGCGCGCGATGCGTTCGGCGAACTGCGCCGCGTCGATCGCGAATACGTCGATGCCGCCGGGATCCAGCGCCGCGAGTGCGGCTTCGCCGGCGACGTAGTGCAGCGACGCGCGCCGCTTCGTGCCGGCTTCGGTGAGATAGAGCAGACCCGCATCGAACGCGAAACTCGCCAGCGCGATCTTGCCCGGCGGCTTGCCGCCCGCGTCGCGCCAGCGCAGGCGTCCGGCGATCATGAGGTGGATGACGAGAAAGCGTTCGTCCTCGAGTGCGAGCACGATGCGTTTGCCGAGACGACGCACGCCGTCGACGCGTCGGCTGGCCGCATCGACTACGGGCGGTTCGACCGTGCGCAGGATGAAGGGATTCGCTAGCGTGACCTTGCGCAGAACCTGCCCGAGCAGCCGCGCCTGCAGATGTTCGACATAGACCGCGATATCGGGCAGCTCGGGCATGGTGACTCCCTCGTTTCCACATTGTGCGTGCCGGCTCCGATGCGCGGTGCATGGTGGATGCGACGACGCTGACCTCGGACGCGGCCTTCGCACCGCGCCAGCCGCATCACGATAGCATCGGCGCTCCCGAACACGGAGCGCCGTCATGTGCCGATTTGCCGTCCTGCTGCTGTGCCTGATCGCCGTACCCGCGGTTGCTTTCGAAAGCGGCGCGACGCTGAAGGTGACGCCGCTGCTGAAGACCACGACGAGCTGGAATGGCAAACCCATCGTCTATCCAGTCGGCCAGGCGGAAGTCTCGGCACTCATCATCGACATCGCGCCGGGCGGCGAGACCGGCTGGCACCAGCATCCCGTGCCGTCGTTCGGCATGGTGCTGGAAGGCACGCTGGAAGTGCACCTCAAGGATGGACAGGTCAAGCGTATCGAGGCCGGCCAGGCGATCGCCGAGGTAGTCGGTACTTTGCACAATGGCCGTAATGTGGAAAATAAACCATTGAAGTTGCTCGTGATCTACGCCGGCAGCGTAGGCACGCCGCTGACGCTCAAGGAAAACGCGCCCGCGACGCCCTGACCGGCGCGAACGTGCCTGCGCGGCAAGCTGCTTCATGGCATCCCGAGGCGGCAATGAGGTCTCTTGCGCCATTCGGCAGCGTGCGCGCAACGCTGTCCGGCTGATGTCCGCGTCTTGGGGGGGCAGATGCGGCTTCGCGTCTACAGTCGTGCATTGACTCCAAGACGACAGGACGTTGCATCATGAAGAATCGCTTGAGCTCGCTGGCCCTCGGCCTCGTTGCCGCCTTCGCGCTGCCCGCGCAGGCGATGTACCTCAGTCCGCAGGGCACCGGTCAGGCCTTGCTGTTTCCGTACTACACGGTGAACAGCAATCAGTCGACGCTGATCACGCTCGTCAACACGACGAACGCGGCGAAGATGTTCAAGGTCAAGTTCCGCGAGGGCTACAACGGTCGCGATGTACTCGACTTCAACCTCTTCGTCGGCCCGAACGACAGCTGGACCTCGACGCTGTTCGCGCTGCAGCCGGGCGACGGCGCCAGCATCCTGACGCGCGATGAAAGCTGCACTGCGCCGGACAAGGCCAATTGGGCCGCGCCGTTCCCCGGCGGCGGCTACCAGCAGCCGTTCCTGCCGTTCGCCTATACCGGCGTCAGCCAGGACAGCGGGCCGACCTCGATCACGCGCACGCGCGAGGGTTTTTTCGAAATCGTCGAGCTGGCGGAACTTGCCGGCGCACTGGCCGACGCCGTGACAAACCGGCATCCGCCGAATTGCGCGCCACTGCAGGCGATCGATCCGAGTTCGGTGGACTTGCGTCCGCCCGGCGGTGGCGTCTACGGCAGTTTCGCGGTCGTCGATGTCGCCGAGGGCACGCTGTTCGGTGGCAACGCCATGGCCATCGATGATTTTTCGCAGTTTCCGCTGGTGGCGGACACGGCCTCGGTAGTCGAATGGCTGGGCGCCGGCAATTCGCGTTCCGGCGAAGTGGACGCCCAGATTCCCGTCGACGGCGGCTACACCACACTGACCTATGCGACTAACGGCGGGCTGGACGGCGGTTTCAATGCGGTTTCCGCCTTGATCATGGCCGACAGCGTGTTCGGTACCATGAGCCGCGAGGCCGGCGTCGGCAGCCACACGGAGTGGGTACTGACATCGCCGACCAAGTTTTTCTACACCGACAACCAGCGGCTCGGCGTGCCGCTCGGCAATCCCGGTGCAGTTGCGCCGTTCGAGAAGACCTTCGGCGAGGGCGGTATCGGTGCCTCATGCGTAGGCTACGTTCCCAGTGGTTTCGATCGCGAAGGTCGGCCGGTGCAGTTCGCGCGTGATGCATCGCCGGGCGGCGGATTGCCACAGCACGCGTTGTGCTATGCGACGAGCGTTGTGCATTTTTCCAATCTGCCGGCCGACGGCGCCACGCCTCTGCTGGGCTCGCGCCTGGGCAGCAAGGTCTGGAATCCGACGCCGGCGACGGAGACGGCGAACGTGCGGCTGCAGCTCGGTGTTGGTGCCAATAGCGCCGGACGCAACATCCTGCCCGCGGGCCTGCGTGGCCCGGCACTGCGCGGCCTGCCGGTGATCGGCTTCGAAGCAGTGCGTTACATCAACGGCAATGTCAGCCCTGGCGTGCTCGCGAATTACACGATGGCCACGCCGCTGCGGGCCGACGTGGCGTGCGTCGATGCGGCAGGCGCCGAGATCGATTGCCCGTCGCAGTGAGGCACGCTGCTACCCGAGCGCGATAGCCCTCTCCCCCGACTTGGTCGGGGGAGAGGGTTGGGTGAGGGGGAGAAACGTCAGCCAGACACGCTGACTGGAGTTTCGCCGTAGCTAACGTGCCTCGGAAGCAAGGCGACAACCGATAGCTGCGCCCAACATCACCTTCTCCCCCTCACCCCAACCCTCTCCCCCGACTGCGTCGGGGGAGAGGGAGTTCATTCAAGCTGCGCCAGACACCCTGATTGCAACGCCGGGATTCCAACGCCGGTGATTTCGCGGCGCACTCACCCATCGCCTGAGATCGTCCGCACGAGACCGTCGCCGTGGCGATCTCGTGCCGGGACGCGAGTTCCCGCCAGCGGAGGACAGGGATGACTGCCGAATCGTCGTTGCGGAAATTCGAGAACGAGCTGGCCGCGCGCCTGCCGCTGCCGGGCCATGGCTCGGCGCTGCTGCCACACGTCGTGGTCGAGGGTTACAACACCGAGTTGCGCCGCCAGGGCCGCTACGTCGGCGACCAGGCCGCCAAGCGCGTGTTCTACCATCGTCTCGACAGCTGGCGCGCCACGTTGCGCAAGACCGGCGAGGATCCGTTCGGCGACGTGCCCAGCGCGGAGCTGTCCAAAAAAGTGCTCGACAAGGCGCTCAAGGACGGTAGCTCGGCCGCGGCCGGCGTTCTCCAGTCCGCGATCGAGGATTTCGCGCGGTCGCTGTTCGACGTCATCCGCGTCTTCCACGACAAGGCCTGGAACAGCGTGTCGCACATCGTGATCGGCGGTGGCTTTCGCGCCTCGCGCGTCGGTGAACTCGCGATCGGTCGCGCCCAGTTGCTGCTGCAGGACAGCGGCCTGGATATCGCGCTGCATCCGATCCGGCACGATCCCGACGAAGCGGGCCTGATCGGTTCGGCCTACGTGATGCCATCCTGGATGTTCGCCGGATTCGATGCGCTGCTCGCCATCGACATCGGCGGCACCAACGTGCGTGCCGGTCTCGTGCGTCTGGGCAAGAGCGGCGCCAAAACCGGACCGCGCGTCGCCAGGATGCTGCTGTGGCGACATAGCGAGGACAAGCCGACGCGCGAGAACCTGATCGAGGAACTCGTCGCGATGCTGCGCAAGCTCATCGCTTATGCTTCACGTTACAAACTGCGTCTGGCGCCGTTCATCGGTGTCGGCTGTCCCGGCCGCGTGCGCCTGGACGGGCGCATAGAGCAGGGCACCGGCAATCTGCCCGGAAACTGGCAGGCCAAGCGCTTCCATCTGCCGACCTTGCTGCTGCAGGGTGTGCCTGAGATCGGTGGCCACGACACCGTCGTCATGCTGCACAACGACGCGGTCGTGCAAGGACTCAGCGCCATGCCGGACATGGCGGATTTCGAGCGCTGGGCCGTGCTGACGATGGGCACCGGACTGGGCAACGCACAGTTCCTGAATCGGGTGATGTAGCCCTTCGCCGCCGATTCGGTCGAGTGTTGTCGTGGGGCAGGCGGAAGCGCCGCCTGCATGGCACGCAGGCGGCGAGCATTCCGATTACTTCAGACTGTCTTCTCTTCTGGCTGACTGCCGCAGGCCGATCACGTCAGGCGCTGACGGCAGCACCTCAATGCAGATCGACCTTGGCGACCTTGTCCTTGTAGGACTCCTTCGGGTCGATGCCGAGCAGCATCTTGACGCCGGCGACGATGCTGGAACCGTTGAGCCAGATCTCGGCGTGTTCCGCATCCAGGCGCAGCAGGGTCAGCTTGGGATCGTCCTTGCCGCCTTCGAACCACGCGGCGATGAACGGATTCCAGAGGCGGTCGATGACCGCGCGGTCCTTGTCCACGCGCAGGCTGCCCTGCACGCTGGCGAACAGGTCGTGGCCCTTGGCGCTGAAGGCAAATGTCGCGCGTTTACCGGTACCACCGCTGAGCTGCTGCGCGATCTTGTTGTCCACCGAGGTGAAGAACCACACGGGGCCGCGTTCTTCTTCGACCTGTGCCGTCATCGGCCGGGTATGGCCGTCTTCGGCACCGTCGAGGCCGAGCATGACCGTCATGTCGGACTCCAGCGATTTCCAGAATTTCTGTTCGAGTTCCTGCGGCGTAGTCGTCATGGGAGCACTCCTTGCGGTGCGGTGGGGTGAGTCACCGTAAAGACGCGCGTGTGGCTCGTGCGTGAAACGGATGGCATCGAGTGCCCGATTCCCTTTGTGCGCAACGGCTGGGGTCGCTGCGGCCGACTTCGAGCGTGATCGCTGCGACGGCACTCGCCGCGGACGTGACTACTTCGCGGCAGAGCTCTGCAATACGCGCTCGGGCTCGGCATCGAGCACACCGGAGATCACCGGCCACACCTCGCCGCTGACGAAAATGCGGCCGTCCACGCAGCGTGTGCCGAGCTCGCTGGCGCGGCCGGCGTGGCGTCCCTGCCGCACCACGATCGTGCGATCGGCGGCAACGCGGCCGTGCCGATACAGATAGGCGGCCGCGGGACCTGCTGCGCTGCCGGTCGCGACATCCTCCACCTCGCCCAGGTTGTCCCAGGTGCGACCTTCGGGCGTGTCGGGGTCCAGCACGTAGACGAAGCGCGCGCCGAACCGGGCCAGCAGGCGCTCCAGTTCACGCCCCCGCACGGCGCTGCGATCCAGCGCCGTCGCCGTAACCGGCACGATCAGGTAGGCAAGGCCGGTCGAGACGACCTGCAGCGGCAAGTCCTGGACGAGATCGCCGAGTTCGAGATTCAGCGCAGCGAGCAGATCCGTTGCCTGCGCCGCATCGATCGCGTCGCCGAATTCAGCGAAACCCTGATCCATCTCGGCGAAGATCGCGCCGGCCAGGCGTCGAGTCGTCACCTGCACGGCGCGCGCCGGCAGGCGCAGGGTCCAGCGGTGTCGTTCCTCGTCCGGCACCAGTACGCGATGCAGCACGGCGGCAGCGCCGAGCACTGGATGCCCGGCGAACGGAAGCTCCTCCTGCATCGTGAAGATGCGCGCGCTCGCGCCGTGCGTATCGATCGCGCTCAGAAAGATCGATTCGAACTGGCGCATCTCCTGGGTCAGCTGCCGTAGGCAGGATTCGCTCCAGCCGTCACAGGGCAGGAACACGCTGAGGCCGTTGCCGGTCAGCGCGCGGTACGCAAAAACGTCCACGTGGAAATAGCGATTTGTCGAAATATCCATGATGTCTGCGGCAGCAACCACCTCAGCGGACGAACTCGACCTGATACAGCGCGAGCTGCGTTGCGTCGCAATCGACCGCAATGTCGGTCTTGCCCAGCGCCAGGCGCGTCGCGTCGAGGCTGAGATTCGCGAAGCCGTACTCGTCCGGCGTCACCGTCGTCTGCAGCGTGCTGTCCGGCTGCACGATGCGTACCCGCGGCGTGCAGCCGGGTCGGGCCGCGACCGGCACGCTCAGCACGATCTGTCCGCCGGCGGGCAGGCGCAGCTTCGGTATGTCGGTCACGCTGCCGCGCATGCGGTCCACCGACAGCAGCGTCGTCGGGACGAGGTCGGCCGGCTGCGGCAGCCACAGGCGGCCCAGGCCCATGCCGGCCGCGAGCAGCAGGCTCGCCGCCGCGAGCAGCGGAATCAGCCGTCGCCGTGGCCGATGCGGGCGGCGCGCCGGTTCGGGCGGCGCGGTTGCCGTGGGCGCGGCGCCGTTCGCGCCCGCCGTTGGTGCGATCGTCGATGTGGCGACGGCAACCGCGACCGGCGCGGCAGCAGGCTGCGCCACGGCCTCCTTCAGTCCCATCCGCAGCGCCGTGTCGGCGTCGACCTGCTCGGCCAGCTCCGGACGCTCGATCATGAGCACCTCGAAGGCCTCGGCGACTGCCTCGTCCATCTCGCCGTCGAGATACGTGCGCAGCAGGTGGTTGTCGAGTGCAGAAATCATTCGGACCTCGATCTTGCACTGGAAGGGAGCGCCGACGGCGCCGGTCCTTCCATCCCGTCGCGGGTTTCCCGCATTTTTTCGCGAAGCCGGTCACGCATGCGCGTACGGGCGCGGAAAATCACCTTGTCGAACTGATCGGCGCTCAGCTGCAGACGCTGCATGAGTTCGGGTTTGCCGACGCCGTCGACGTAATAACCGACCAGCAGGTCGCGATCGCGCTGGGCCGGCAGCTCTGCCAGCACCGCGCGCGCCATGCGGCGGACTTCGTCGTCCTCGCACTGTTCCAGCGGCGTCCGCTGCCGACCCTGCCATAGCGTTTCCTGCTCCGGCAGTTCGCCCAGCGTGACCGGCTGGAGCTTGCGGTTGGCCGCGTAGACGATATGGCGCGCGGACTGGTGCATGTAGGCCGCCAGCGCTTCGGGCTGGCGGATGCGGCCTTCGCGGATGGCCATCACGACGGCAATCAGTACGTCCTGGGTCAGATCATTGGTCAGGTGCGTGTCGTGCGTCATGCGCAGGATCAGCGCACGCACACCGGGCAGGCGCGAAACGACGTCGGATTCCACGAGCGCGGCCGTCTGCCCGTCCGCCTCCTCCCTGCCGTCGACAACTCCCTCCATCGGATCGCCCCCTGTCGAGACCGCGCGGCCCGCGGTGCCCTGCCTCATCCCCCAAGCGGGGCGTCGAACTCTTCGCGCCGGGTGCGATGAACGACCCGCTCGACGCACATCCCCCGAACGGCTTTGAGCATAACCAAGCACCCGCGGATTTTCACGCGCGCGCCGTCACAGCGGCGAGCGATCCCGCGAGCGCAGGAAGCGCCCAGTGCCGGCGCGTTCGACGGGACCGGTTCCCGGCACCGGATGCTGCGGTGAAATCCCGCGGGAACAGACCCGTCTCAGGCCACCGCGGCCTCGATGGCGTGCCACGGTCCTGTGCGCCGCCGACCGGTTCCCTGTCTTGTCCCCTGCGTCTCAGTACGGGGCGGTGATGGGCACGGTCAGCGCCGGCTCCAGACGCGGAGTCGATATGGCCCGGCCGGTTCCGCGCGCTTTTCACTTCTCCGCGTACGTGCGGCGCATGCGCTCGTAGTCGCGGCGATAGGATTTCGCCAGCTTCACCTTCTGCGCCTCGGAGATGATCTTCCCCGACACCTGAAAGAACTTCTTCTCCTCCTCGCGCAGATGGTGGTGCACTTTCTCCGACAGCTTCTTCGCCGTCGCCATCCAGCCGCTGCCGGACTTGTCGGTGACCTGCAGGTCTTCGACGAGTTCGTCGAGTTCGTGGTGTTCGTGCAGGGCGTGGCGGGACGCGCTGAGGCCCATGTCGTCCATGAGCATGGGCACGTAGAGGTAGCGCTCCTCCGCGGCTTCGTGGGCGGCGAGTTCGATGCGCAGCTGCGTGAAGATGTCGGCGCGCGCGGCGGTGCCGGGTTTGGAGCGCAGCAGCTTGCGGCAGAGCGAGCGCTGTATCTCGTGGCTTTCGCGCAGTGCGTCGTAGATGGTCTCGGGCATGGCGGGCTCCTGGTAGGGGCTGGCTGTAATCGAAGCGGCGGACGGATGGCGGCGCGGTCAGCGCGTAGGCCGGTCGAACGAAAACAGCGCGCGCAAGGGATGCGGCCGTCGTTCGATCAGCGCACGCAGCAGGCCGGCGCCGAGCATGGAATAGGTGATGCCGTTGCCGCCGTAGGCCATCGCGAAATGCACGCGATTGCCGTACTGCGGATGCGGGCCGAAATAGGGCAGGCCGTCGCGGGTCTCGGCGAACGTGCCGGCCCAGGAAAACACCGGCTGTAGCGGCAGGTCGGGAAACAGCTCGCGAACCTTGGCGACGAGCCGCCGCGTCTTGTTCCCCACCTGCATATCGCGGCGCGCGGCGAGATCGATCGCATCGTCCTCGCCGCCGACGATGAGGCGATCGTCCGACGTGGTGCGCAGATACAGATACGGCCGCGCGGATTCCCACATCAGCGTGGTGCGCAAGGGGCCCAGCGCTGCGGCGTCGATAGTGTCGGTCACGAACGCATAGCTGCTGCGATTGTCGGCGACGCGCTGCGTGAGCCAGCGCTGGCTGCTGTAGCCCGCGGCGACGATCACGTGCGACGCGCGCACCTGCAGGCCCTCGCGCGTGGTCAGCAGCACGTCGCGACTGCGCGGCTCGATGCGCTCGACCGTGGTGCGATCGAATACGCGTGTGCCGCCGCGCTTCAGACGCTGCAGGAGTCGATAGGTCAGCCGGTAGGGATCGAGGCCCGCCGCGGGGCGGTTGAGGATGCCGGCGCGCGCGTCGACGCCGTAGCGTTCGCGCAGCCGCGCCCGGTCCAGCCATTCGACGTCGAAGCCGTGTTTCTCGCGCAGCGCGAATTCCTGCGCCATAGGGCTCGCGTCGCGCGGCCGGCTCGCGTAATAGAGACTGTCGAACTCGCGCCAGCCCACGTCGCGCAGCGAGCCGGCCACGTCGCGCAGCATCGCGATGGCCTCGACGCAGGCGCGGTAGGCGAGTACGGCCTTCGCCTCGCCGTAGTCGCGCGCGAGATCGACGAGGTGCGTGTCGATCTCGTACTGGATCAGCGCCGTGCTCGCCGACGTGCTGCCCCAGCCTACGTCTCGCTCGTCGAGCAGCACCACGTCGAAGCCGTGAGTGGCCAGTTCGTTCGCAATCAGGGCGCCGCTGATGCCGGCGCCGAGTATCGCCACGTCGCAGCGTTCGTCGCTCCGCAGCGGCGGGAAGGCCGCTAGCAGGCCGTTCTTCACCGCCCAGAACGGATACCCGCTGCTGAGGTCCATCTCGCCCTTGCTCATTCTTCGCTTCTCCCGACTGGTAGTGCAGCGCGCAAGCCGCGCCGGGCGTACACGTGTTGGATCTGCGGACGGCGATCCCGCCGTATGGCTGGCGGAAACGGCGCTGGCCACCCGCGGGCGATCATGGAAAAGTTTCCATTTCCGCTCGCGAGGATCCGCCCGTCATGACGCTGTCCGTGCAAGAAACCGTAAAGACCATCGTCCGCCGCAGTCTGGCCACGCTCGACATGATGCTCGACAAGGCTGCGGCCTTCGCCACGACCAAGGGTTTCGACGTCGGCGTGCTGCTCGGCTCGCGCCTCGCGCCTGACATGTTCCCGCTGACGCGCCAGGTGCAGCTGGCCTCCGACACCGCCAAGGGCATGGCCGGCCGTCTCGCCGGGCAGACCTTGCCGGTGTTCGAGGACGTGGAAACCACGCTGCCGGAGCTGAAGGAACGCATCGCGCGTACGCTGGCCTTCGTCGACTCGATCGACCCGGCGGCCTTCGACGGCGCCGAGCAACGCGAGATCCGCATTCCGACGCGCGCGGAAGTCCTGGAGTTTCGCGGGGACGAGTACCTCCTGGCCTTTGCGTTGCCGAATCTCTATTTCCATGTGACGGCGGTATATATGATCCTGCGTCACAACGGCGTAGAGCTCGGCAAGCGCGATTTCCTCGGCGCGCGCTGAAGAATCAGCCACGACGCCACGGCATCGAGCGGTGGCGCATACCTGGCGCCGGTCCCGGGTTACACGCGATTCACGCACTTCAGGCAGAATGCGCGGCGCGCTGGGACGACCCGCCGCCTGCGCCACGATTGGGGACGACCCCGTTGCATACGGGGTTTGTCATGTACTGGATACTGTTGTTCTTCGCCGGTCTGTTCGAGATCGGCTGGGCCGTCGGCCTGCGCTATAGCGATGGCTGGACCCGTCTGGTCCCTTCGATGCTCACTCTCGCTGCCATGGCCGTCAGCTTCGCGTTGCTGTCGCTCGCGTTGCGCGGATTGCCGTTGGGCACGGCCTATGCGGTCTGGACCGGCATCGGCGCGGTCGGTACGGCCATCGTCGGCATGCTGTTTCTCGGTGAAACGCTCAGTCTGCTGCGCATCGCGTCGATACTGCTGATCGTGATCGGACTGTTGGGGCTCAAACTTGCGGCGCATTAGCTGTCAAGAATCGTCACGTCCGCTGGCCGCCGCCGATGGCGCGGAGTAACCTGACCGGGCAGATTCGTCCCCGCGCGGAACGCGAATATCTTGTCCGCCGCGGCCGGCTCTGCAGGCAACGCGGCGACCGCCTGGCGGCGGCGCCGCGCACTCCAGCCGGCGGCCCCGGGTGAGCAGCCGGCGCCCGCTCGCAATCGGCCGCGTTGCCGCAAGGCGACCCGGCTGCGGAGGCCACCCCCATGCTGTCAGAACCGCGTCTGCAACGATTCCTGCATGAGCAGGGCATCGGTTTCGAAACCATCCATCACGCCCGCGCCAGTACGGCGCACGCGACCGCCCACAGCGCACAGCTCAACGACAGCGATCTCGCCAAGACCGTCATGGTCAAGCTCGACGGTCGCATGGCGATGGTGGTGCTCGGCGCCGACCGCCGCCTCGACCTGACGGCGCTAGGCCTGGCCACCGGGTGCGAGACGGTGGAACTCGCTCCCGAGAGCGAGTTCGCGCCGCTGTTCCCCGACTGCGAGGCGGGCGCGATGCCGCCGTTCGGCAACCTCTACGGTCTCGATGTCTTCGTCGAGGAGAGCCTGTCCGAAGACGAAGAGATCGCCTTCAACGCCGGCTCGCACACCGAACTGATCCGGATTCCTTTTGCACTTTTTGAGCAATTGGTGCATCCGAGGCATTTGCGCAGAATCGGCCGCATCACGAACTGACGAGGCCGCGTCGGTGCTGATTTGCCGGCGTGTGCCCGCTGCAAGCGCCTGCGCCGGCGTTCCGCATCGTAGCGGTTTGGGACGCCGTGCTCAGGCGTCCTTGTCTGCGGCGGACCGATGGACGCCAAGCGGATGACAGGCAGACTATTGAAGAGAATATGGGGAAACCGAACACTTCACGACCGCGCAACCCTGCCGCACCACGCTCGGCATCACCGCGACGCCAATCGCGATCGAGCTGAAGTGCGTTGTGTCATCGACGGCGCCGGCTGATCGCGCGCACGCTTTCGCGAAACCGGTAATAGCGCAATCCTGCGTTCTCGCCAGTGCTCAATTGACCGGCTCGCCACACGCCGGCGGAAACGGCGACAGGGTCATCGCGCAGACATTGCCGGTGCGGAACGTCAGCGTGCCCGTGCCGCCGACACCGCCGGCGCGCAGCCGGCACAGCGCCGCAGGCTGCACGTTCGGATTCGGATCCGTGATGACGAGCTGCGGTACCGTGACGTTGAACGTCTGCTGCCCGCTCGCGTTCGTCGTGGCCGAGGTTTCCTGCACCGTGACCTGCGGGATGTTCTGCGCCGGATCGCAGACTGGCACGATGTCGAAACCCGGATAGGCTGGGCTCATGGTCGCGGTGAAGGCCGTCGTGCCGGCCTGTGTGACCGGATTGACGCTGAGGCTGATCGACGGAGTGATCTGCCGGCCCTGCGCGGTGTATTCATAGGTGGCAGTGAGCTGACGCAGCTTGAACAGGCAGCGCACCAGGGGCGCGTTGGTCGGCGGCAACGTCACGAGGTTCTGCGACAGCACGCGGAACTGCACCTCGCCGCTCGCGTTGGCAATCTTGCTGCGTAAGCGATAACTGAGCGCCGTCCTTCCCGTCAGGCCCTTCGCGCGGAAAACTCGCCGCAGTTCACGGAGCGGGAGAGTGATATGGCAGGCAAGCGTGTGCGGCGCAGCGCGGAGAGCTGGCGGGTATTGGTAACCAAGCAGTTGGAGAGTGGACTGTCGGTGGCGGCG
>JBBQZR010000077.1:0-24799 GCA_038207515.1 Lysobacterales bacterium
C
Source organism: Lysobacterales bacterium (assembly GCA_038207515.1). Taxonomy (GTDB): domain Bacteria; phylum Pseudomonadota; class Gammaproteobacteria; order Xanthomonadales; family Rhodanobacteraceae; genus Tahibacter. The sequence goes on from JBBQZR010000077.1 coordinate 2, forward strand.
CTTCAAGGGGAGGGTTGGGTGGGGATGGTGCTGCTCCACCCTGAACGATGCAAATTCCAACGGCTGAGGCATACACCATCCCCATCCCAACCTTCCGGCCCGTTGGGCGTTCAAGGCAGCCAGAACCTTGCGGTTCTGAGCGGCTGCCTTTCACCCCCTTGAAGGGGAAGGAGTAGAGCTGAAGGTGCCCGGTGCTCAGGCCTTCGGCGCCGCGTTCCTGATGGCGCGCTGGCGCCGGACCTCTTTCGGATTCGCGATCAGCGGCCGGTATACCTCGACACGGTCGCCATCCTGCAACCGCGTCGCCGGCGTTGCCGGCCGGCTGAAGATGCCGAACCGGCTCTGCTCCAGATCGAGGGCAGGAAACCTCAGGCGCAGTTCCGACGCGGCCACCGCGTCGGCGACCGTCGCACCATCCGCCAGCCGCAGCGACTGCAGGAACTGCCGGCCGGGCTCGACGTAGGCGACTTCGACGCGGATGGCCTCAGCCATAGACCCTCGCCGCCACGCGCACGAACTCGTCCACCATGCGATCGGCCAGTCCCTGGAAACCCACGCGCAGCGCCGGACCGAGCAGCGCGCCGGAATACTCGAAATCCAGCTCCAGCGCGATCTTGCACCCTACTTCGCCCAGCGGCGAAAACACCCAGCCACCGTTGAGCGCGCGGAACGGACCGTCCACGAGAGCCATGCCGATACGCTCGGGCCGCACCAGCGTATTGCGCGTCGTGAAGCTCGTCGTGAGCCCAGCCACGCGCACTTCCAGCCGCGCGGTCAGCGCGGTCTCCTCACTCGCGAGGATGTCCGCGGCGACGCACCAGGAGAAACGCCTGGGGTATGCTTGAACGTCGTTGACCAGATCGAACATCTGGCCCGGGCTGTAGCGCACCAGGGCGCTGCGTCGGATCTGTATCAATTCGGCAGTCTCGAAAAGCAGGCGGACCCGCAATCCGTCCGTGCCGCAACGGCGGCCGCGGACGCTGTACCGGTCCGTCCGCGCCCTTGAACGGATGCCGTCCAGGCGCATTTCGAGGACCACCCTTTCCACACACAGCGCTCCCGCGGGAGCGCGCGGCGGATTCTACCCAAGATGGCCAAGCCCAAGGACAAGAAAGACCACAAGGACGGCGGCGGCACGATCGCGCTGAACAAGCGCGCCCGCTACGACTACCACATCGACGACCGCTACGAAGCCGGCCTCGCCCTGCAGGGCTGGGAGGTCAAGAGCATCCGCGCCGGCCGCATCAACTTCGGCGATTCCTACGCGCTGATCAAGAACGGCGAGCTGTACCTGTTCGGCGCACAGATCAATCCGCTGATCCAGGCCTCCACGCATGTGATCGCCGACGACCGCCGCACGCGCAAGCTGCTGCTGCATCGCGAGGAGATCGACAAGCTCATCGGTGCGGTCGAGCGCAAGGGCTATACGCTGATCCCGACCGCGCTGTACTGGAAGAACAACCGCGTCAAGGTCGAGATCGGCCTGGCCCGCGGCAAGCAGGAGCACGACAAGCGCGACACCGAAAAGGAACGCGACTGGAACCGCGAGAAGCAGCGCACGCTGCGCGCGCACAACCGCGACGCTTAAGCGGGTGTTTACAAAATGAGAAAACGGCACGTTCAGCGGTTCTTGCTCCTTCCCCTTCAAGGGGAAGGTCGGGATGGGGATGGTGTTTGCCTCGGCAGTCAGAATTCGCATGATTTTTTTATGCGGCAGGGCGGCACCATCCCCACCCAACCCTCCCCTTGAAGGGGAGGGCTCGAAAACACTCGATCCGGCAATTTTCAGTATTTTGTAAACCTGCTCAGGTGTCGCGGTCGCTGCGCCCTCCCCCGACGCTCACCCCGCAGGATTGACCGGCTGGTACTGGAAGCTCGGCCCCGTCAGCACCTGCGGGTTCGGGATGCCGGACATCATTGCCTTCGCTTGCCCCTTGAGCGACATCATCAGTCCGATTGCGCGGTTCATCTGTGCATCGGAATTCGCGCCGCTGAACAGGTCGCGCAGCGCGAACAACAGGCTCGTATACGTGTAGTTGAAGTTGTCGTTGGCGAACGCCTGCGCCGATCCGGCTGGATAGGCATTTGGCGGCGTGTTCGGATCGGTCGGCACGGCATACACACCGCTCGCATCGAACGTCACCGGCGCGCCGGCGTAAGCCCAGCCCGGCGGCTGTCCCGGTGTCGCGACCAGCAGCTTGCCCTTCGCGATCTGATTGAAGCGGTAGTAGTGCGCGACGGCGTCGCCGTCGATTTCCTCCGGCGAGGTGGACGTGCCCTCGCCCTGCTCGATGATGATCTGCAGCGCCTGCTGCGCGCTCGCGACATCGGTGACGACGACGGACTCGTACATGAGATCCGGCCCGACCTGATAGCGCGGCGGCTTCACGAACGCACCGTCGCCGAGCTGGCCGATCGCCTGCGAGATCGCCGTATAGAACTCGCCGATCGTGATCGTGTCGCTCATCGCCTCGGTACGCACCGGGAACTGCAGCGGATCCTCGGGCTGTTCGATCTGCAGGAAGACCTGCAGTTGCGCCATCGAGAACGGCGCGAGGTGCACGGTCAGATCGCTCTCGACGCCGCCGGGCAGCGGCCCGGGAAACGGCGGCACGAAGCCCGGATTGCCGACCTGCGAATCGCCGCCAAGCGCACTGAGCACGTTCGAGGCCAGCGTCATGTGCAGCATTTCCTCGATGACGACCGACTGGAGGATCTGCGCGATCAGCGGATTCTTGCTCTCGTCCAGCGAATACAGCGCATACAGATAGACCGGAATCGTGGCGTGTTCCAGTTCGACCGCGTTCTGCAGCGCGTCGATCACAGCCGCGGGATTCGGCACTGCGTCCTGCAGGCCGGCGAGCATCGTGCGTTGCAGACGGATCATGGTGTGCTCCTCGCGGGTTTCTGCAGGATCTGGCGGCGCGCGGCGGCTTCGGCCTTTCCGCCGCGCGAAGGCGCGACAGCGGCGGTGCTCTCGAGCTCGAGGCTCGCACCCGGCGGCGGCGAAGCTACGGCAACTTTCGCAACGGGAGCTGCAACGGCGGGCGCTGCGATGGCGGATGCGGCGATGTCTCGTGCCGAGCCTTCTGGTTTCACATCGTCTGCTGCCGCCACGGCGGGTTCGGTGACCGCGGTTGTCGTATGCACCGGCGGCCGCACCTGACCGCGCTGGCGCTGCTGCTGCTGCGCGAGCCACGCGAGGATTGTCGCGCGCCGGGCCGGCGACAGATCGCGCGTGACCGGCATCGCATTGGGGTCGGCCGGATTGAGCCCGAACGCAAGCGTGAGCAGATCCGCATGCGCGATGACGGACGCCTCGTTGCCCATGTCGAGGAAACGCAGCATCACCGGATAGAGATTCGCGTACTGCTGGAAGATCGGCTGCACGTCCGCCCAGGTCGGCGCAGCCGGTTCGACATAGCCGCTCCACAGCAGGATGCTGACGAAGTTCCACGGATTCACCGCGGCGTTGTCATCGGCGTCCTGGAATGACGGACGCACGCCGTAGACCTGTCCGTCGATGCCGTAGTTCGTACCGTTGTTGAAATAGCGCGGCGTACCCGGATCGTCCATGGTCAAGGTCAACGTGGCCTTGCCGTTTGTGCCCGTGGTAGCGGTCAGCACCGTCGTCGCGTTCGCAAAACCAATCGCCGTCAGCGGGATGGCCACGGGCGGAACGTCGTTCGGATTCACCGAGTTGCTCGGCTGCAACTGCGAGGCATCGGCCGAGAACGCGATCACCGCGCCGGACATCGGCAGGCCGAACTGCGTCGCATAGACATCGATCGCGACGGGGTCCTTCGGGCTCACGCGGAACACGTAGGTGTCGGCGCGCACGAACGTGCCACTCGCCGATTCGTTGATGCGCCCGAGTGCACCGACGAGGCACAGCGGCAAGCGCTGTACGGCGGCGCGGTATTTCTCCGGAATCGGCAGTACCACCACGCCCGCGGTGCGCGCATACCACGACGGATCGCTGCTGTAGCCCGTCGCTCCGAGCGACGGCACTGTGGCCAGCGTGGCGCTGCGGAAATTCGCTGGATTGAACAACTGCAATTGCAGGTCGCCCATGTTGAGCAAGCTGTCGCCGACGCCGGTCGGCAGTGCGTTGCCGAGATCGAGATAGACCAGACCTGCCGCGTCGTCGACGACGCCGGCGCAGAAATTGATATTGCCGTTGGGCCGGAAGAAATTCTGCGGCGGCAGCGAATCCGGATCACTGGTGGCCATGAACTGGCGGCCGAGCAGCAGGTGCTTGGGTTCGGTCGCGCTGGCCGGGCCTATCGTGCCAACGATGCGGCCGGTCATGAAGTCCGGCGACTGGAAGCTCAGGTTGAAACTGTCGACATTGAATTTGATCGATAGCAGCCCGTCGCTCGCCGCGGCCTTGAGCTGGGTCAGGAACGGTGACGACGACACGTCACCCCAGACCAGTCCGCTGAGCACCGACTGGTACATCGCGCCGGCGATGGTGTCGCCACCGGCCGAGGCCGTGGCGCGGTCCCAGATGTCGGTGAACGCGGCCGGCTCGAAATTCCCACACAGCAAGCTGTTGCCTTGCGCATCGGCAATGCGTACCTGCAGACCCCAGATCTCCGAGACCAGCTGCTGCTCGGGATCCAGATCGACGAGCTTGGCCGGCGCACGGCTGTCGGAGTCGGCGACGATGCAGGCCAGCACCGGATCGCCGGCGGCAGCCTCGCCCGCGCTGGTCCAGGCCGATGTCACGCGGCAGCCGAGCAGGCGCCAGACCGCGTCGCCCTGCGGATTGAACCAGCCGTTCAGTGCAGTCGCGCTCTGCATCTGCTGGTAGCTCGGCTGGAAGCCGGCATTGTCGAAATGTCCCGGATCGTTATTGACCGTCGAGACGTTGGCCTGGAAGCGGCCCGCGAAATGCAGCCGCAGGGCGTTGAGGTAACTCATGCCGTTCTCCTGGATGCGTAGCGGTGTGACGGAACGCGAGAAGTGAGAAGTGAGAAGTGAGAAGTGAGAAAACAGTTGACTGGTGGTCTCGTGCGGCTTCACTGCCCGAACGGTTCGATCAGGCCGATCGCATTGCCCTCCGGGTCGTGGATCATCGCGAAGCGATAGCCGTCGATGGCGGTCGGAGCCACGAACGCCGTGCCGCCCGCAGCGACCGCGGCTGCGATGGTGTCTTCGAGACGATCGACACGCAGGTAGAAATTGCAGCCCGGCCCGAAGCCCGGAATAGTGCTGTCGGCCTGGCCGATGCCGCCGAGCAGCGGCTGCACCTGCACCGGGAAATGCACGTAGGCAAAGCCGCTGGCGCCGCGCTCGAAGCGCCAGCCGAACACGCGTGTGTAGAAGTTCTGCGCGCGCGCCTGGTCGCGCGCGATGATTTCGAACATCACCGAGGGATGCCGATTCGCCGGCGCCTTCGCGCGATCGGCGTCCGTTTCGGCGGTACCGTCGGCGTCGCGTTTGTCGTTCATGGCTGCATCCCTCGCTGCGTGCATACGGATTGGGGACCGGGTCCGACGGCCAGGCCTGTCTTCTGAGCGGCACACGTCATACGGCACGCTCCGGCGGAGGCAACGTGACGGCAGCGGACGTGCGCAGCACGCGGCGCAGAACGACGCGATGCACGCACCACAACAGCGTCGGCAGCGCGAGCATGGCAACGAGCAGGCCGACGAGTCCGGGCTCGCGCTGGCCCAGCCAGGCACTCGCGCCGTACAACGCACCGACCGCGATCGACGCGGCCGTTGCCGGGACCAACGCGAGCAGCAGCGGCAAACGAAACACACCGGCCATGAGCGCGCTGATTTCCGCAAGCACCGGCAGCGGCCGCGCCGCGACTATCCACCACAGCGCATTGCCGCGGGCGTGTTCGCGCGCGCGATCCCACAGTGCCGGACCTATCCACGCGCGCAGCCGCGCTTCCGGCAGCAGGCGTCCCAGGCCATAGCCGACGACAAAGGCCAGCAGGCAGCCGACCGCGACGGCAGCTGCGCCACAGACCGGTCCGAGGCTCAGGCACAGACCCATCGCGACCACGCTGCTCGGTATCGGCAGTACGACGTCGACGACCAGCAGCGCGATACCGATGGCCGCCAGCACGAAACGCGCATCGGGCGTATGCAACCATTGCGGCGCGGCGGTGTCGAGCCGGTCGCCCCACAGCGCGAACGGCACCAGCACCACGCCCAGCAGCGCCGCGCCGAACAGGCCGAAGCGCAGCCATGCCCACACACTCTGCAGGCGTTCGGATCGCACGCGGCTCACGGCAGCCTCCAGTCCAGCGACAGCCGCAGGCGGCGTCCCGGCAGCGGCATGCCGAGCGTTTCCTCGCTGCGCGCATTGCCGGCATTGTCGAGCGCGAGCAGCAGTTGCGCCGCACCGAACTGCTGGCGCAGCACCAGGTCGAGCGTCGTCGATGCGGACAGCCAGACGTCGCCGGTCGGAATCGACGAATCGAAGCGCCGGCCCAGATGACGCAGCAGCAGCGACAGCTCGCGCCGTTCGCCGACTGGCACGCCGAGCTGCGCAGCCGCCTGGATCTTCGGCCGATACCGCAGCGGCACGCCGCCGTCCGGATCGCGCACGCGCATCCAGGTACCGTCGAGCTGCAGCCGCCAGTCGTTGCCGAAGCGATGGCCGGCGCGCCATTCGATGCCGTCCGTCTCGATGCGGTCGCGATTGACGAGCTGCGGCGGCGGACCGGCGTCGAAATCGATCAGGTCGCGGTAGCGCGCGCTGAACAGCGTCACGCGGCCGGACCACGCGACGTCTTCGGCGGTCGCGTAATACAGCTCGCGCTGCTGCGCGGTTTCGGCCGTGAGCAGTGGGTTGCCGACCAGCGGATGACCCAGCGCATAGAAACTCGGCGGCTTCGACGCGCGCGACACCGATGCGCCCCAGCTGCCGCCGTGCTCGCCGACAAAACGCTGCAGCGACAGCATGGGATGCGTTGCCGACGACGCCTGCGCCGACGCATCACCGTCGTAGCGTTCATGCCGCACGCCACCCTGCACAGCCCAGGCACGGGCCTGCCAGCGCGCCTCGGCGAACCCGCTCGTGGTATCGCGGCTCAGCGCAAACGCTGCCGGCAGCACGAACGAACCGAAGTCGATGAGGCTGTCGAGACGGCCGTGCTCGCGCTGGTACTGCGTGCCGAGTGTCAGCCACAGCGCATCGCCTGCGGCATGCCGCCAGGCCGCCTGGACTTCGTCACGCGCGTAATCGCTGCGGCTGGCGATCGGCGGCAATCCCGCGGGATCGCGCAGGCCTGGCGCCACGCCGGGCGAGACCTCATCGCCGTCGCGCGACAGTGTCGCCGCGTGCATCTCAAGCGTGCCGGCAGCAGCGGCATAGTCGCCGCGCAGCGAAAACTGACGACTCTTGCCGTCGCGCGTATCGAGCGCACGCAGCACCGCATAGCGCGGGCCGCCGCTGTCGTCGGGAAAGCCGCGCAGCGCGCTGTCGGCGACACGCGCCGCCGCACGCAGCGAGAGTGGCGCGTCGAAATCGGCGTCCCAGCTCGCGTTGACGGCACGGGTGCGCGCGTAGCCGTCGGCGCGGTCGCCGTCCTCACGCCAGGACGCGCCGAGGCGCGGTCCGTCCGCGGCCCAGCTCGCGTGCGCGCCGCGCAGGCCGTCGCCGCCGAACGCACCACCCGCGGCGCCGCCGGCCGTCGCGCGGCGCGTGAACACATGGATCAGTCCCGCGATCGCCTCAGCGTTCGCGACGCTCGCGTTGCCGCGCACGATCTCGATGCGCTCGACATCGTCGACGGACAAGGTATTCAGATCGACCGCGCTGCCGCGCGAAGACAGCGGATCGTTCTGGCGCACATGGTCGACCAGAACAACGACATGGCTCGGATCCGCGCCGCGCAGATACAGCGCGCCATAGCCGCCGCTGCGCGTGCCCCGGTCGACGACGATGCCGGCCTGGCGCGCAAGTATCGTCGCGAGGTCCTGCCCGCGCAGCGCATCGAGATCGGCACGGCGCAGGATGGTGACATGCGGGCTGGCCGTCGCCGGCGTGAGCGGCAGTGCCGTCGCCGTGACGCGTTGCTCTTCCAGCATCGGTTCCGCGGAGCCATCGGCGCGGGCCGCGCCGCCGAGCAGCACCAGAGCGACGCCAACGCAACGGGCGACAACGGCAGGAATACGAGGATGCACCGGCGATGCGGCGCGGTGTGGCTGTGCGGTGTATCGCGGCGCTGTCCGTCGCACGAAGCACATCGGCCCCATGCCACCGGCGCCCGCGTACGTCGCCGCCTTGCGCAGCGAAGCGACGAGGACGACCGGCAACCCCAAGCCGACGACCAGCGCGACCATGCCATCCACCATCGTGCGTTCCCCTGTTTTGCTCTTCCCGGAGCACACCCACGCAACGCCGCGATACTCGCGCATCGCCGCAAGCGCGACAAGGTCGCAAATTTCCTTAGCGCAATTTTTCCGAAAAACCCTCATGAGCCGCGCAAGGCCGCTGCGCGGCCGTACGGCATCGTCGTGCGTCGCACAACGCGGCGTCACACCACGCAGCAGCACCGCAGCACTTCTCCCGGCAACCGTGCCCTCAGAAACGCAGCGCGCCCTACTCCCTCTCCCCCGACCGTGTCGGGGGAGAGGGTTGGGGTGAGGGGGAGAAGCCGACATTCGCCGATCTGATCGGTCATCACGACCACCATTGCGCTGCCGTTTTCGCACCACGGTGAATCTCAAAACGCGACGTAAGATCAACCCTCCCTCACCACCGGCGCGCGCCCCACTCCCCTCCCCCGGCCTCGGTCCCGCGGGTGACGGAGCACCACTCAGAACCGCCCGCTGTAGTGCCCCGAACACCCAACAAGCCGGAGAGGATTGGGGTTACGAGCAGAACCCGAGAACCACCCACCCCATCAGTCGCCGCGACCCGTCGAACACCACGCGCACGCCGGCCCGCACCGAGCCCCCTTGAATCCCGCCGCCCGACCGCCACGTCCCTACCGACGCTGGCATCGTGCTAGCATCGCGTTCCCCGGGGGTGTCACGGCTTCGACGGGGGTAGTTAGGTAGTTGGGTGCATGCCGAGGGGGCAGCTTTCCTCGTTAATCCAGCAGCAAAAAACTCAGACGCCAACGACGACGTCTACGCACTGGCCGCTTAAGGCCTAGCCCCGAACCCACTTGTGCTTGTGCTCGTGGATGTAGGGTCATTATCACAAGATCGCTGGGAACCGCCGCCTGTCGGTGCCTGGCTAAACTTACAGGCTGGTCTTCCGGCGCGCTTCGCACATCGTGCTGCCGGCGGACGAGATTCAACGATGAGCTAAGCATGTAGTACCTGGCGCCAAGCGCCTTCGGACGCGGGTTCAATTCCCGCCACCTCCACCACACCGTGCGACGAAAGCCACCCTTGCGGTGGCTTTTTTCGTTATGGGATGGTGTAGCGGATACGACGTCACGCGATACGAGGCCGTGCGCGCGGGCTCATGTTTCGTGCAGCGCGAACGCCCACAGCCAGTGGGGACGCCCCCGTTCTCATGAAAGTCCAGGCCATCCCGATGACGCGTCGCCACCACGTCGATGGACCAGTGGTTCCGGGCAATGCGAGTGACGGTTGCACGCCTCAAGACGAGTCTCCCTGCCGTTGGCGTCGACCATTTGCGCACACGGCTCGTCGCCGGAACCCAGCCAGGCCAGATCTGTCCTCGTACGAAATTGCTGATGTCGGACTGATAAGCTCCGCTCTCGCGGATCCAACCTGGGCCACTGGTAAAACGTTGTGTGGTCGTGGTGCGACGACGCAATGAAGCCGCGCCTGCCACCGCAGGCCGTCGCGCACCGACAGTAGGGTTGGCTTCCATGGCGGAAACGTGTTCAGCGTCGGCCGTCACCCGCTGCGTTCGCGGAACGCATGGGGCGGCGGCCGACGAACGTGTCTCGCAGCTTGCGGATGACGGAGGGCTACGGTTGCGGACGCTGAAGATAAGCGCAGGCGAAGTCGCGCCGGTGGCGCGGCGACCCTATTCAAGATCTTGATCGATTGAAGGCTGTCACTGTGAATAACAACAAAGAAGCCGAACGGGCCGAACTACACAAGACCATCTGGCGCATCGCCAACGACCTGCGTGGCAGCGTCGATGGCTGGGACTTCAAGACCTACGTGCTGGGGATGCTGTTCTACCGCTTCGTCTCGGAAAACCTGACCAGCTATCTCAACGACCAGGAGCGCCGCGCCAGCGTCGCCGATTTTGACTACGCGACATTGGGCGATGCGAAGGCTGAGTTCGGCCGCGCCGAGACAGTGAAGGAAAAGGGTTTCTACATCCTGCCTTCAGCGCTGTTCGCCAACGTGCGGGCGCGTGCCCGGTTGGATGCCAACCTCAACGAGACGCTGAGCCGCATCTTTGCCGATATCGAAGGTTCAGCCAACGGAAGCGACTCGGAGCACGACATCAAGGGTCTTTTCGACGACCTGGACGTCAACAGCAGCAAGCTTGGCCCCACCGTGGCCAAGCGCAACGAAAAACTGGTCAAGCTGCTCGATGCCATCGGTGACCTGCCGCTCTCCAATGACGGCGGCTTCTCGGCCAACTCGATCGACCTGTTCGGCGACGCGTACGAATACCTCATGCAAATGTACGCCTCCACCGCCGGCAAGTCGGGCGGCGAGTTCTACACGCCGCAGGAAGTCTCTGAGCTTCTCGCGCGCATCACGGTGGTCGGCAAGACCGAAGTCAACAAGGTCTACGACCCGGCCTGCGGCTCCGGCTCCTTGTTGCTCAACTTCGCCAAGGTGCTGGGTAACGACAACGTACGCCAAGGCTTTTTCGGCCAGGAAATCAATCTCACCACGTACAACCTGTGCCGAATCAACATGTTCCTTCACGATGTGAACTTCGAGAAGTTCGACATCGCGCACGGCGACACGCTGACCGATCCGGCGCACTGGGACGACGAACCCTTCGAGGCCATCGTTTCCAACCCGCCCTACTCAATCAGATGGGATGGCGACGCCAACCCGTTGCTCATCAACGACCCCCGATTCGCCCCGGCAGGTGTGCTGGCGCCCAAGAGCAAGGCCGACCTCGCCTTCACCTTGCACATCCTGTCGTGGCTGGCGGTCAACGGCACCGCGGCGATTGTCGAGTTTCCCGGCGTGCTGTACCGCGGAGGCGCTGAGCAGAAGATCCGCCAATACCTGATCGACAACAACTATGTCGACGCCGTGATCCAGTTGCCGCCCGACCTGTTCTTCGGCACCACGATTGCCACCTGCATCGTCGTGCTGAAGAAGTCCAAGCGCGACAACGCCACCTTGTTCATCGACGCCAGCGCCGAGTTCATGCGTAGCGGCAACAAGAACAAGCTGCTGCCGAAACAGCGTCAGAAAATCCTCGACGCCTACATCCAGCGCGAAAGCACCGCGCACTTCGCCCGCCTCGTGGAGAACGGCGACATCGCCGCCAACGGCTACAACATCGCCGTCTCGAGCTACGTCGAGCAGGCCGATACCAGCGAAGCCGTGGACATACGGGCGCTCAACGCCCGGATCAACCACATCGTCGCGCGGCAGGCGGCACTGAGAACGCAGATCGACGCGATCGTCGCTGACCTCGAAGGTGCAGCCGAATGATTGCTGAGACCGCGCCTGGCAAGATCATCATCATCGCCGGGCCCAATGGTGCGGGAAAGACCACGTTTGCGCGCTCGTTCCTGCCGGGTGAGGCGCATCTCCCACGTTTCATCAACGCCGACCTGATCGCCGCAGGCCTCGCTCCGTTTGCGCCGGAAACCGCCGCGATCAAGGCCGGGCGACTGATGCTGGAAGAGATCGAACGTTGCGCGAAGCGAGGCGAAAGTTTCGCCTTCGAGACCACGCTGTCCGGCCTGGGTTATCTGCGCCACATCGCGCAATGGCAGGCGCTGGGTTATCGGGTGAGCCTGTATTTCCTGAGCTTGCCGGATGCGGAAACCGCAGTGGCGCGCGTGGCGTCGCGCGTGCGCCAGGGCGGGCACGACATTCCCGAAAACGTGATACGCCGCCGTTTCGACGCAGGCCTGCGCAACTTTCATGCGAGTTATCGCCAGGCGGTGGATGATTGGGCTTGGTACGACAATGCGGGCGACAGCCCCGCGCTGCTGGAATGGGGTGAAAACCAATGAAGCAACAGGAACTTTCCAAAGCCCGCAACCCGGATTTGCGCGCTTCGCTCGCTGCAATACAACGCGCCGCAGGCCTGGCGCGCAAGGTCGCGATGCAAACCGACACGGAAATCGTGGTCGTGCGCGACGGCAAGCTCGTGGAAATTCCGGCGGAACAGCTGCGCGTGGCGGGCAAGCGATGAGTTGGATGGATGATCTGATGGCCGGGCATCGCCCGCCGGGCGTGCAACTCACCGAGCTTGGCAAGTTGCTGGACTACGACCAGCCGGGCAAGTATCTGGTAGACACTGACGCCTACACGGAAGACTACGCGACGTCTGTTCTCACGGCAGGCCAGGCCTCTATCCCAGGTCACACAGACGAAACAAAAGGAATTTATCCAGCATCTGTGCAACGACGTGTCATCACCTTCGACGATGTCGAGCTGAACTACGCCAGCGAAGCCGTTGACATCCGGGCACTCAATGCCCGGATCAGTCCCATCCTCGCACGGCACGCTGAGCCGAGGACGCAGACTGACGCCATCCTAGCCGGCTTGGAAAGGGATGACGCATGACTCGGATCGACGACTTAATCGCGCAACGTTGTCCGGATGGCGTTGAATTCAAGGCCATAGGTGACTTTTGTGAACTGGTTCGTGGCAACGGGATGCCGAAAGCTGACTTCGTTGAGTCCGGCGTGGGGTGTATCCACTACGGACAGGTCTACACCTACTACGGAACTTGGACGGACACTACGATTTCCTTTGTCCCAGCAGAAAAGGCGGCTAGCCTCGCCAAGGTGGATCTCGGAGACCTAATCATCACGAACACGAGCGAGAATCTCGACGACGTTTGCAAAGCGGTCGCATGGATCGGCACGGCTCAGATCGTCACTGGCGGGCACGCCACGGTGCTGAAGCACTCTCAAGATCCGAAGTACCTCTCATACTATTTTCAGACGCCGCACTTCTTCTCCAAGAAAAAGAAATTTGCCACGGGCACCAAGGTGATTGACGTATCGGCGAAAAGCCTCGCGAAGATCAGAATTCCTCTGCCGCCAATCGAAGTCCAACGCGAAATTGTGAAGGTTCTTGACAACTTCGCGGAGCTCGAGGCGGAGCTCGAGGCGGAGCTCGAGGCGCGTCGGCGGCAGTACAAGTACTACCGCGACGCGCTGCTCGGCTTTGCCGATCAGCCGGGCATTCGTTGGGTGACGATGGGCGAAGTTGGCGAGTTCTTTCGCGGACGTCGCTTTACCAAAGACGACTATGTGGAGGATGGAATCGCCAGCATCCACTACGGCGACATTTATACACAATACGGCACATCCGCGGAGACCGCCGTTTCACATGTACGTAAAGACATGGCGTCCACGCTGCGGTTCGCGCAATCTGGCGACCTCGTGATTGCGGGAGTTGGCGAAACCGTCGAGGACGTGGCCAAGGCCGTCGCATGGCTCGGAGAAGGCAAGGTGGCCATCCATGACGACTGCTTCGCGTTCCGCCATTCGTTGAATCCGAAGTTCGTCTCCTATTGGTTTCAAACGACGGCTTTCCACGCGGAAAAGAACAAGTTCGTGGCACGTGCAAAGGTCAAGCGCCTATCTGGAGAGAGCCTCAGCAAGATGAGAATCCCGGTGCCGCCGACTTCGGAACAAGCCCGCATCGTCGCCATCCTCGACAATTTTGATGCACTGGTGAATGACATCACCTCAGGTCTCCCCGCCGAGATCCAGGCCCGCCGCCAGCAATACGCGCATTACCGCGATCGGTTGCTGACATTCCAGGAAGCCGCATGAGCGAAGACGTCAAGCCTTTCCGCTACGAGGCGATTGCGCTTTCCAACGAGTGCACCGTCGTCGCGGAGTTCGTGCCCGACCCGTCGTGGGCGAGAGAGGCGACCTACCAGTCCGAAGCTGCCCTGGAGCAAGCCTTCATCAAGCAGTTGCGCCTACAGGCCTACGACTATTTGCCCCTGACCTCAGAAGCCGAGCTGATCGTCAACCTGCGCCGTCAACTGGAAAAGCTCAACCGGATCGATTTTTCCGATGCCGAATGGAAGCAGTTCTTCGGCAGCTGCGTCGCCGGCGCCAACGACGGCATCCTCGAGAAGACGGCGCGCGTGCAGGAGGACCATGTCCAGATCCTCAAGCGAGACGACGGCACGACCAAGAACATCTACCTGATCGACAAGGCCAATATCCACAACAACACCTTGCAGGTCGTCAATCAATACGAAGCCGAGGGCACACGCTCTACGCGCTTCGATGTCACCGTGCTGGTCAACGGTCTGCCAATGGTGCATGTCGAGCTCAAGCGCCGCGGCGTGGACATCCGCGAAGCCTTCAACCAGATCAGCCGCTACCAGCGCGACAGCTTCTGGGCAGGCTCGGGCCTGTTCGAGTACGTGCAACTGTTCGTCATCAGCAACGGCACGCTGACCAAGTATTACAGCAACACCGTGCGCGACGGACATCTGAAGGAGCAGGTCAGCAAGCGCAGCAAGAACAAGACGTCCAACAGCTTTTCCTTCACCAGCTGGTGGGCCGATGCCACGAACCGGCCGATCACCGAGCTGACCGGGTTCACCAAAACCTTCTTCGCCAAACACTCGCTGCTCAATGTGCTCACCAAGTACTGCGTGTTCGACGTAGACAAGAAGCTGCTGGTGATGCGGCCGTATCAGATCGTGGCCGCCGAACGTATCCTGCAGCGCATTGCGACCGCGACCAACCACCGGCAATTGGGCACCATCGCAGCGGGCGGCTACATCTGGCATACCACCGGCAGCGGCAAGACGCTGACCAGTTTCAAGGCGGCGCAACTCGCCCGCGGACTGCCCGGCGTCGACAAAGTGCTTTTCGTCGTGGATCGCAAGGATCTGGACTACCAGACCATGCGCGAGTACGAGCGCTTCGAGAAAGGCGCCGCCAACTCGAACACGTCCACCGCGGTGCTGCAGCGGCAGCTGGAAGACCCCAACGCCCGCATCATCATCACGACCATCCAGAAGCTCAGTCGCTTCGTCGCCAAGCGCACGAAGCATCCCGTGTATGAAGCACACGTGGTAGTGATTTTCGACGAATGCCATCGCAGCCAGTTCGGCGACATGCATAGCGAGATCACGCGGACGTTCAAGCGCTATCACCTGTTCGGTTTCACCGGCACACCGATCTTCGCCGAGAACGCCGGCACAGCGGGCAACCCGCTGCGGCGTACCACCGCGCAAGCGTTTGGCGACAAGCTGCACACGTACACTATTGTCGATGCCATCACCGACAAGAACGTATTGCCGTTCCGCATCGACTACATCAACACGATCAGAGCGCAGCCGGGCATCCGCGACAAGAAGGTGTCCGCCATCGACACCGAGCGGGCGCTGTTGGCACCCAAGCGCGTGACGCAGATCGTGGCCTATATCCGCGATCACTTTGACCAGAAGACGAAGCGCGCCAGCAGCTATCGCCACGATGGCAAGCGCCTGGCTGGCTTCAACTCACTGTTCGCCTGCGCGTCCATCGACGCAGCCAAGTCCTTCTACGCCGAGTTCGCCGAGCAGCAAAAGGCGATGCCGGAGGCGCAACGGCTGAAGATCGGTCTGATCTACAGCTTCGCCGCCAATGAAGAGGAAAGCGACGGCCTGCTGAGCGAAGAAGAGTTCGAACGAACGGAAGATCTCGACGCCAGTTCGCGTGATTTTCTGGAACGCGCAGTCCAGGACTACAACGCGCTGTTCGGCACAAGCTTCGACACCAGCGACAACAAGTTCCAGAACTATTACAAGGACCTGTCGCAGCGCCTCAAGAAACGTGAGCTGGACCTGGTGATCGTGGTGAACATGTTCCTGACCGGCTTCGACGCCACCACGCTGAACACCCTGTGGGCCGACAAGAACCTCAAGGCGCATGGCCTGATCCAGGCGTACTCGCGCACCAACCGCATCCTCAACTCGGTCAAGACCTACGGCAACATCGTCTCTTTCCGAAATCTGGAGCAGGAGACCAACGACGCGTTGGCGCTGTTCGGCAACAAGGATGCCAAAGGTATCGTGCTGCTCAAGCCCTATGCCGACTATTACAACGACTACGAGAAGCAGGTTGGCGAACTGCTCGACGCATTCCCGCTCGGAAACTCCATCATCGGCGAGGCCGCCCAGAAGGCGTTCATCAAGCTGTTCGGATCGATCCTGCGGCTGAAGAACATCCTCACGGCATTCGACGATTTCTCCGGCCAGGAGATCCTCAGCGAACGCGAATTCCAGGACTACCAGAGCCTGTATCTGAACCTCTACGCCGAGTTCCGCGCCGCATCGGCTGCCGAGAAAGAGTCGATCAACGACGACGTGGTGTTCGAGATTGAACTGATCAAGCAGGTTGAAATCAACGTCGACTACATCCTGCTTCTGGTCGAACAGTATTTGAAGAAGAAAGGCACGGGCGATGACAAGGAAATCCGCGCGAACATCGAACGCGCGATCAACTCCAGCCCCAGCCTACGCAATAAGAAGGACCTGATTGAACAATTCGTCGACTCGGTAACCACCAAGGCCAAGGTGGACGCGCAGTGGCAGGCCTTCGTTGCGGCGAAGAAGACCGAGGAGCTGGAGCGCATCATCGCGGAGGAGAATCTCAACGCGGAAGTCACGCGCACCTTCGTCGAAAGTGCGTTCCGAGACGGCAGCATCCCTACGGCCGGCACAGCAATCACAAAGATCCTGCCGCCGGTGTCGCGGTTTTCCAAGAACAACAGCCATGCCGCAAAGAAGCAGGCGGTGCTGGACAAATTGGCCGCCTTTTTCGAGCGGTATTCCGGGCTGGGATGAGGCGGCGGCGAAGACTCCATCCCAACCAACCAGCACTGATCCACACACGCGCCAGCGGCCACCTGCTACGCAGGCAACGTCGTGTAACGCCCCACCACAACAATCGCGACACGCCAACGCAGCATTGGTGCTATCGCGACCAACAATGCGCGCGTTATGCTTGTAACGTACGCGTGCGTCTTGAAGTTCGCTGTCGTTTGCACTTGACACGCTGGGAAGCGATTCCAACAATGTGCACGTTGCCGCAAATTCGGCAACCGGGTTTGGCGACTCGGATCAAGGCGCACCAGCGCCGCACCAACGTACCGGCGTTTTTTTATGCCCGGCGCTTGGTGCGGCGCGAATACCGCTTTATGGCGGCGGTGCGTGGGGAGCCGAAAGGCTCGCCGGGTTCCTTGACCGGTTCGCCAACCTGCGCACCGTCCGCCACCTTTTCGATTGGCGCGAAGGAGCGGACTTCACTCAAGGAGTTCGACATGACTTTCGCACGTCCGTTGTACTGCATACCACTCGCCTGCCTCCGTCTTCGCACGACGCTTTCACCGAGGAGGCCGACGCCATGAAACCCATCGGCTCGTTTTATCCCATCCCCGGCGAGTTCGACGACGTTCCCGTCGTGCTTTTCGCCTATGTTGTCGATACTCCCGACCAACAGCGCGCGCTACGCGAGGAAGCCGTCGCGCGACTCACGGCGGTTACGTCATTGAGCGATGCGCTGCTGGCGATGAAGGTCGAGGATCACGATGAGCGGTCGCATGTGCGTGCGATGGAGGCGATCGCGATTCTTGCGCGCGACGCGAAGGGATTGATCCAGGCCGCCGGGAAATCATCGGACTGAGCTCTGCCCCCACGCATTGATGGCCCGGCCGCGCGCAACGCGCGGCCGGGGATTCGCAAGCACGAGAGGCGAATTCCCGCATCCGACTGCCCGATGGTGGCCGAGGTCTCCTTGTCCGCTCGTCGGCGGCCGAGTACCTGACCGTTGCCGCCGCAACCGGCGGTGGCAGCGCAGCGTGGAAATGCGCTACGAGGATGCAGACCTCTGGCTCACGCAGACAGTGATGGCTACGCTCTACGATGTGTCGGTGCCGGCCATCAGCCAGCACGTGAAGCGCATCAATGCCGACAACGAACTAGCTCGCGAGGCAACTGTTAAGCAGTACTCAACTGTTCGAAAACGATTTTGACCGACTACTGAAGCAGATTGAATCCGACAGTACGGCAGACAAAGACGAGGACTGAAGCGCATGGCCACGAAGAAGACCACCAGAACCACCCCCAGCTGGACCGACGTCAAAACCAGGCTGGCGGACTTCGACCGTGTTGCGCTGCTGGGTCTGGTGCAAGGCCTGTACGCGGCCAGCAAAGACAACAAAGCTTTTTTGCACGCCCGCTTCGGTCTGGGTGATGACCCGCTGGAGCCCTACAAGAATGTAATCATCCGCTGGATCAATCCGCCGAACTTGCGGAGTCCGATGTCGGTCAGCAAGGCGAAAAAGTCGATCAGCGACTACAAGAAGGCGCTGGGCCAGCCCGAGGGCTTGGCGGAGCTGACCGTATTCTATTGCGAAGAAGTTTTCGCGTTTCTGGCCGGTTGCGGCATGGATGACGAAGCGTTTTACGATGCCCTGGTGCGGATGTTCGAGCAGGCGTTGAAGTATGTGCTGGCCTTGCCCACTGCGCAGCGGGCCGATTTCCTGACGCGGCTGGATCGGGTTCGGCAGTTGGGGCAAAACGTGGGCTGGGGCGTGGGCGATGACTTCGACCGTTTCTGGTCTGAAGCAGGCTTAGCGGGTGAGACATGAAGAATGCCGACGAGGCCCGTGATGGAAGACGCATTCCGGATGATCGCTCGACCCGATCACGGCGCCGTCGGCGTGCCACCGCTCAATCCATTGCGACAGGACCTTTCGGACTACATTCGGTCTGATCCCACCCCAAGAATTCGCTCATGCGCTACTCATCCCGCGTCAAGCCGATCAGTTACCTCAAGGCCAATGCCGCCGCAGTGCTGACGCAGTTGGCCGAACAACGCGAACCGTTGGTCATCACCCAGAACGGCGAGGCCAAGGCTGTGCTCCAGGACGTCGCTTCCTTCGAGGAAACACAGGAAACGCTGGCATTGCTCAAGATCCTGGCGCTCGGACAACAGGATGTTGAAGCCGATCGGATAAAGCGGGTCACCGAGGTGGTGGCGCGCCTGCGCGCCAAGCGTGCCATCACCTGATGGCGGGTCGATCGACGCGTGACGAGGTTCCTGCTCGCGCGAGGTGCGGAGCACGATCCCGAATCAATCCATGACTACATCGCCGAGTTCGACAGCCCGGCCAGTGCGGAGCGTGTGCTCGGCGAGTTGATGAAGGTCGCGCAGAGGCTGGCCGAGTTTCCGGAGCGTGGCAGCCACCCGATGGAACTTGCCGCGCTGGGCATCGAGGACTATCGCCAGACGGTGTTCAAGCCCTACCGCGTGATCTATCAGGTCATCGGCGGTCGGGTCGTCAGTTATCTGATCGTCGACGGCCGCCGGGATCTGCAATCCGTGCTCTCTCGCCGGCTGCTGGGTGGTTGATCCGCAGCAGCCCGCACGCTTGCCATTGCGTCGTAACAGGTCGAATCGAACCGTCATCCGTCCGCCACCGACAAAGCTGAGGGCTAGCCTCATGGTGGCCTTCTGCTTTGTCGAGCGTGGTCACGGATGCGAGGTACGGCGCCGCGCAGCGCCGCCTGCGGGTTCACGACCCCGCGCACTGCGCGGGGTGAGGCCCACACGGGACGGACCGGACCTGTCCCCTACTCCATCGATGTCGAATCACTTCGCGACCGAAACGCCCTGCCGCACCACAGCCGCATCACCAACGACGAAGACCAGCTCGTAGTCGCCCGGTTCGTCCGGCGCAGTCACCTCGACCACCGCCTCGCCCGCTGGCTGCACCGAGGCGTAGCCGAGGTACTCAAGCGTTCCGGTCCTGACGAAGCCGATCCACGCGCCGCTTCCGCGCGGCCCGGTGAATGCTACGCGCAGCGGCTGTCCGGCCTTAGCGGCTCCGGCCGGAGCGAGGGTTGCCTTCACCGGGATGACCGTGACGCGCTGCGAGGCGGCCACGCGTTCTCCTTCGTTGAGCACGTAGCGCAGTTCGTAGCTTCCCGGTTCGGTCGGCGCCGTCAGGACACCCGATGCCGGCGATGCGTCCGGCCGCGTGTAGTCGCGGTAGTCGCCCGGGCCGCTGCCGGCCGCGGCAAACCCGATCCAGTGGCGCGAATCGACCGGGCCTCGTGCCTCGAACCGGTAGGCGTCGCCGGCCATCACGCTCGTGGGCCCACTGACCACGACTTCGCTGGGCAGCACCGCGATCGGACGGGAGGCGATCACACGCTCGTTTTCGTTGAGCACATAGCGCAGTTCGTAGTTGCCCGGTTCCGCCGGCGGCATCAGCTCGACCTCGCTGACCGGCCCCGACAACCGGGCGTAGTTGAGGTAGCTCCCCACGGGGCTGCCGGCCGGTGCAAAACCTACCCAGTGCCGGCTGCCATAGGGCCCGCGCGCGACCACTTTCAGGCGCGAGCCGGCCAGCACGGTATCGGGCGCCTCGATCGAGGCTGTCGCGTCCTGCACCGCCACGGGTGCGCGCGCGAGGACCGCGTCGCTGCGCCGCGGGTTGACGTAGCGCACCTCGTAAGTGCCCGCGGTGGCCGGCGCCGCCAGCGTGACACTGCCGTCCTTCGTGCCGCTCTCGATCATGCGCGAATACGTCAGGTACTCGCCGTCCTTTTGCTCCGGTCGTGCCAGCGCGATGAAATCACCGTCGTCGGCAGGGCCGTTCCAGCGCACGGTGAGCGGTTGCGCGATCGTGACCGGCTGCTCGACAGCGAGCGTGGCCTGCGCCGGCGGCGGCGGCGGCTCGGTGCTGGCGACGATCGCGCCCTGCAGCGCGGCCGAGAGCTCGCGCCCGTCGCGTGCGTTGAAGTAGCGCCCGCCCGTGGCCTTGGCCAGACAGCGCAGCTGTGCCTGATGTGCCGCGTTGGCCACGTCGAACCCGATGACGTGCGCGGTGAAGTCGACGCCCGACTTCTCCAGTTCGGCACCGATCGCGCAGGGGTCGAGGTTGCAGGTCTCTTCGCCGTCGGAAACCAGGATCACCGTGGCCTTGTGCTCCGACCAGTCCAGGGCTTGCGCAGCCTGCCGCACGGCAGCCGACAGCGGCGTCATGCCCAGCGCGCCAAGGCCGTTGACGGTTTTCAGGTAGGCGTCCGGATCCAGCGGCCCGACCGGGATCAGTGTCTCGATGTCCGCGCAATCACCCTTGCGCCGATGCCCGTAGGCGACCAGGCCGAGCTGGTTGTCCGGGTTCCAGCCGCGCACCACGTTGGCGACCGTGTCGCGCGCGATGTCTACCTTGGTGCGGCCGTCGATCTTGCCGCGCATCGAACCCGAGGCGTCGAGAACCAGCAGCATGTTTTCGCCGGCGTGGGCGGTGCACGCGGCGGCGAGGAAAAGGGATGCAAGCGCGAAACGCATGGGCGGGCTTCCTGGATGAGGGTGTTGGTGGATCACACGGCGCGAGCGGAGCGCGAACGTACCGGATTGCCCGCAAGCCGTGCCGCTTACGGCAAACCGCGCGCCAACCGGACAAGCGGGGCTGAAATCATCCGGTGCGCAGCAGCGTGCCGGCCGATGCGCCTGCATTGCAGCCGCGGCAGCATTCCGTCTGACCAAGGGCAGGCGATCCGTTTTTGGCGTCGGCCTGCTCGTTTCCCGGCCTGAGCGGGTGTCCATCAGCGGCCCCGGCGGTTAGTCTTCGGTGTTCGATCAACCACCTGTGCGCAGCTGGGCCTCACGCGAGCCGCGGACGACAGGAGAAAGCCCATGACCATCACCATCGAAGGCGTAGCCGCCACGCTGTTCGCGCTGGCCCTGATTCATACGTTCTCAACCAAGTTCTTCGAGTCCCTGGCATCCCGGAACCCGCAGCATGCGGGGTTGCTGCACCTGCTGGGGGAGGTCGAGATTGTCTTCGGCTTCTGGGCATTCGTGCTGGTGGTGTGCATGGCGATGCTGCAGGGAAGCAAGGCTGCCATCGATTACGCCGAGAGCCGGCACTATACCGAGCCGCTGTTCGTGTTCGTGGTCATGGTGGTGGCGGCGTCGCGGCCCGTGCTGGAAGCCGTAAGGGCCGCGGTCGGCGCGCTTGCTCGCCTCGTGCCCCTGCCGAGGCCGCTCGTGCTGGCCTGGATGGGCTTCGCGCTGGTGCCGCTGCTGGGTTCCCTGATCACCGAACCCGCCGCGATGACCTTGGCCGCGCTGATGCTGGCCCCTGTGGTGTTCCGCCGCGATGTGCCCGAACGCGTGAAATACGCCGCGCTGGGCGTGCTGTTCGTCAACGTGTCGATCGGCGGGACCCTGACCTCCTACGCGGCACCGCCGGTGCTCATGGTCGCCGCGAAGTGGAACTGGGATACGGCCTTCATGGCGGCCACCTTCGGCTGGAAGGCGACCCTGGCGGTGCTCGTCAACGCCACGGCCATGACCATCGCATTGCGCCGGCATTTGGGCCAGAAGCCCGCACCTGATTCCACTCGACCGCCGGTCCCCGTGACGGTCAGCCTCATTCACCTGGGGTTTCTGGCCGCCATCGTCGCGTTCGCGCACCACCCGGTGATCTTTCTCTGGATGTTTCTGTTCTTCCTCGGTTTCGCTCACGCGTACGAGCGCCACCAGAGCCGTCTGATCCTGAAGGAAGCACTGCTGGTCGCATTCTTCCTGGCAGGCCTCGTCGTGCTCGGCGGCATGCAGCAGTGGTGGCTGGCGCCGATCGTGTCGGGTTTGTCGGACTACGCGCTGTTCTTCGGCGCCTTGGGTCTGACTGCTTTCACCGACAACGCCGCACTGACCTACCTCGGCACGTTGATCCCCGACATGACCGACTCCGCGAAATACATGCTCGTCGCCGGCGCCGTCGGCGGCGGTGGCTTGACCATCATCGCCAACGCCCCCAACCCCGCGGGTGTGGCGCTGCTGCGCGAGGGCTTCGAGGACGAGTCGGTGGGTGCCGGTGCGCTGTTCCTCGGCGCATTGCCGCCGACGGTCGTCGCGGCAGCGGCGTTCCTCATGTAGCCCGACATGAAGCAGCGCGACACGATGCGGCGCAGCATGAAGTGGCGCAGCATGAAACGGCAATGTAATCGCTGTCCCGGCGCACCAGGCGATCCCGGATGATCGACATCCTTGCGACCACAGTGATCGTCGCCACCGCCCTGTATTTCGTGGGGCTGGGCGTCGTGGCGCTGGCTGCGCCGGAGAGGGCGACCCGCTTCCTGCACGGCTTCGCCAGCTCGGCGAAAGCGCACTACGTCGAACTGCTGGTTCGGCTCGCTGTCGGCATCGCGTTCCTTCTGCGCGCGTCCACCCTGCCCCTGCCGCAGCTCTTCACCCTGTTCGGCGGGTGCCTGGTGATCACGACGGCCTGCCTGTTCGCGGTGCCGTGGCGGTGGCACCGACGGTTTGCCGAACGGACCGTGCCTCACGCGGTTCGCCATCTTCGTGTTTTTGCCGTTGCCTCCCTGCTGCTGGGCAGTTTGGTTCTGGCGGCCACGCTGCCGGGCATCGTCGCCTGACGCGCAACCGCGTCGATCGCGCTACGCCAGCGTTGCGAGATGGCCCAGCAACGGCTCGACTTCGTCCGGTCCTGCAAGCAACACCTGACCGCCCACTCGCGTTCGCCAATTGATCTCGATCAAGGTCGGGCCGTCCCGCTGCGCCTATCGTCTGTCACCCCTTTCCAATGATGAGACGAAGGCTATGAAAAAGCTGACTTGCCTGGCCCTGCTGGGCTTTGCCTTTACCGCTCAGGCGGAGAACTGTGTGATCGACCTCAAGGCCGATGACCAGATGAAGTTCGATCAGACCGAGATCACGGTCGCAGCGAGCTGCAAGACGGTGCAGATCAAGCTCGCGCACATCGGCAAGTTGCCTGTGACGGCAATGGGGCACAACGTGGTGATTGCCCTCACCGCGGATATCCAGCCCATTTCGGTGGACGGGCAGAAAGCCGGCGCGGCGGCGAACTATGTGGTGGCCGACGACAAGCGCGTGATCGCGCATACGCCGGTTGTCGGCGGCGGCGCCACGACGACGGCGAGCTTTCCCGGCAGCGCGTTGAAGGCCGGCACGGACTACAGCTTCTTCTGCTCGTTCCCGGGGCACTGGGCAATCATGAAGGGCAAGCTCACGGTCAAGTGAGGCAGCCGCACGTTCCGGTGGCGCCGCCGGGTGCGGCGGCGCCTGTCACAGGCTTCGTGCCGCAAGGAAATCCATGAACGCTCTCACGACGGCACGCTACAACGATGGCGTGGTGCGTCAATTCACCCTCATGACCGTGGTCTGGGGCGTGGTCGGCATGGCGGTCGGCGTGCTGATCGCGGCGCAGCTGTATTGGCCGCAACTGGGCGAAGGCATCCCCTGGCTGTCGTATGGCCGGTTGCGTCCGCTGCATACGAATGCGGTGATCTTTGCCTTCGGCGGGTGCGCACTGATGGGCACCAGCCTGTACGTGGTGCAGCGCACCTGCCATGTGCGGCTGTTTTCGGACCGGCTGGCGGCGTTCGTGTTCTGGGGCTGGCAGGTGGTCATCGTTGCTGCCGCCATTACCTTGCCGCTGGGCATCACCCAGAGCAAGGAATACGCCGAACTGGAATGGCCGATCGACCTGCTGATCGCCGCCATCTGGATCGCCTACGCCGTGCTGTTCTTCGGCACCATCGCCAAGCGCCGCGTGAAGCACATTTACGTGGCGAACTGGTTCTACGGCGCCTACATCATCACGATCGCCCTGCTGCACATCATCAACAACCTGGTGATGCCGGCCGGCATGTGGAAGG
>JBBQZR010000078.1:0-23492 GCA_038207515.1 Lysobacterales bacterium
CCTTCGGGCATGCGATAGACCGCTACCGTGCGGATCCAGTCGTGCTCCGCTTCGTACAGGCCGATCGTGCCGTCGTCGGCGCCGATGAGTTGACAGGCACCGGCGACGATGCGTGTCAGCAGCGGCTCCAGTGCAAGCTCGGAGGAAATGTCCTCGACGACCCGCCAGAGCAGGCTGAGCTGACGCGACTGACCTTGCACATCGGCGGCGAGCACAGTCATGCGACGAAACCGAAGGAGTGAACGTCCGTTGCTTCAAGCGACCGCGGCGGACTGCGGTCGACGACGGGTACCGGGGCAAACGCTCGCGATATTACGCCTATTGCGCGCGTTGCAGCCCGGCCTTCAACAAGTCCGCGACGAAGCACTGCAACAAATCCACCGCCGGTTCGCCGGCTCCCCCGACCGGGCGCGTTCGCGTCAGGCCGGGTCACGACCTCGATCAGGGAGTTGCCATGAATACCCACACCAACAATCGCCTCCACGCTGCCGGAGCGGCCTGCGCCGCTATCGCTGCAAATCCGGCTTTCTCCACATCTCGCGTCCGCGCCGGCAATGCCGCGCACCGCCTGCTCGCGCTGGGTGCTTTCAGCCTCACTGCCGCACTGAGCCTGAGTCCAGCCCACGCGCTGCCCCCGCTAAAGCAGAAGACGACCGGCAGCAACATCGTGCGCAGCGTCGATAAGAGCGCCGGCGACGAAGTGCGGCTGGAACAGGTCGAAGTGATGCTCGGTGCCGTGCTCGATGCGCGCGCAGCCGCGCGCGAGGCGCGTGATGAACCCTCCGCCTTGCCCGATCTGCCCGTGCTCGACGGCGATGCCTTCCTCGACAATGCGGGTACGGCCGCGACTCAACCGCGGCGCTGAGGTGCGCCGGCGATCGAAGGGCACCGGGTCCGCGAGGGTCCGCTGCGCGGTCGCGGGATTGCTCGCGCTGGCGGCGTTCGCGCCGTCAGCGCTCGCGCAGCCGCAGATCGCGACGCTCGAACACGACGGCGTGCGCTATGGCAGCGTGGTGTTCGAGCGCGACGCCGACCGCGGCCAGATACAGACGCGCGAAACCGCGCGTCTCGGTGTCAGCGCACTCAACGCGCGCGAATGGCGCAGTTATGAACAACGCAGCAGCGAAAGCGCTGACGGGAGCGCGCTGACTTTGTCGCGACGCAGCCAGTCCGGCCCGGCGGCACTGCAGGCCAGCGCGCGCGTCGTCGGCGACGAAATCCGGATCGAGCATCGCGAAGGCCCGCATACGCGCCGCACCGTATTGCCCGTACCGGAGGATCTGCTCGTCGATGCCGGTCTGGTGCGACGCATCGCCGCGCAGCCGGCCGACAGCGCCTGGGCCTTCGTCTACAGTGAAATCGATCTGTCCGCCGCGCGCGTGGTGCGCGTTCGACTGAGCAGCGTCGGCCACCACGATGGCGAGCGGCTCGAACTGCTGCGCGAGACCGGCGACGGCGACGAAACCGTGCGCCGGCGTCTGTACTGGTCGACGACGCAGCAGCGCCTGCTGCCGAGCTGGGACCTCGCCGGTGCGCGCTTCGACAGCCACGCCTGCAGTCAGGACTGCGACGAGGCGGGAACACGCTATTACGACCTCATGGCCGGCCTTACGCTGGCCTCGCCGTATCGCTTTCCGGCGGCGTCGCGACGCAAGACGCTGCGCTACGTATTCGAGAGCGCCGACGGCGCTGCGCCCGAGCTACCGGCGACGGGCGAGCAGTCCGTACGTCAACGCGGCGCACGCAGCGTCGTCACCGTCTGCACCGGGTGCGGCGACGAGGCCGCGCCGGATGCCGCGGCCATCGCGCGCTATCGCGATGCCAATGCGTGGGTGCAGAGCGACCACCCCAACCTGCGTGCGCTGGCCCGCAGCGCTCGCGCGAACGGTTCGATCGACGGACGCATGCACAAGCTCGTGCGTTTGGTGCAGAAACACATGGACGGCAGCCGCCAGTCGCTGGGCTATGCCAGCGCGCTGCAGGCGGCGACGAGCCGCAGCGGCGATTGCACCGAGTTCGCGCTGCTGCTGGCCGCGCTCGCGCGCGCCAGCCATATTCCCGCGCGGGTCGTCGGCGGCCTGGTGTACTCGAGCCACTTCACCGGCAAGGGCAATGTGTTCAGCCCGCATGCCTGGGTGCAGGTCTGGAACGGCTCGCGCTGGGTGAGCTTCGACGCCGGTATGGGCGAGTTCGATTCGACCCACATCGTGCTGGCGATCGGCGACGGCTCCGTCGGCGACTACGCCGGCCTGCTCGCCCGCGTGCGCGCGTTGCGTCTGGTCAACGCGGGGCAGATCGCCGCGACGGCGCCCTGACCAGTGGACTACAACGGACAAATCGATAGCAGCTCGCTCAGTCTGGCCGCGCAGTATTTGCTGCTCACTTGGTCAATAGCGCGGGCTATTGGTCGCGCCCCGCAGCGGCGTCCTGCACGACCATCCCTTCGCGATCCCTCTACCGATTCATCCGTTGCAGGCCATTAGCGCCGCGTCAGGCGGCCAGGCCGAACGGATCGTCGATGGAATGTGCCGGACGGGTGAACCAGCGCGGCCCCTGCGGCGTAAGGTAGAAATGGTCTTCGTGGCGAATGCCGAATTCGCCCGGCACGCAGATCATGGGCTCGTTGCTGAAGCACATGCCCGGTTCCAGCGGCGTCGTGTCGCCGCCCACCAGATAAGGCCATTCGTGGATGTCCAGGCCGATGCCATGCCCAGTGCGATGCGGCAGGCCCGGCAGTGCATAGCCGGGGCCGAGCCCATGGCTTTCCAGGCAGGCGCGCGCGGCGGCATCGACGTCCTCGCAGGCCACGCCGGGAAGCGCCGCAGCGAAAGCCGCTGCTTGTGCAGTTTTTTCCACATTCCAGATTTCGCGCTGGCGCGCGCTCGGCGTGCCGAAGACATAGCTGCGCGTGATATCGGACATGTAGCCGTGCACGAGACAGCCGGTATCGATCAGCACCATGTCGTCGCGCTGCAGCGGCTTGGGATGTTTCACGCCGTGCGGGAATGCGCTGTCGGCTCCGAACAGAACGATGCAGAAATACGAGCCCGCCGCGCCGACGCGGCGATGTGCGTCGTCGATGAACGCCTCGACCTCGGCCGCACCGATGCCCTCGTACAGCATGCTCGCGGTGGCCCGGTGCACGGCCAGGGTCATGTCGTGCGCGCGCTGCATCAGCGCGATCTCGTTGTCCGACTTGCGCATGCGGCAAGCGGACGTGACCGGCCTGGCGTTGACGAGTTGCCAATCGCCGGCGACCTCGCGCACGCCGTCGACGATGAAGAACGGCGTGCTTTCGCACAGGCCCAGTCGCCGCCCGTCTGCACGATCGAGCGCGTCGAGGCGCTGCCGCAGCAGCCGGTACGGGCTTTCATGTTCGTGCCAGGTATGGATCGCGCCGGGCAGCACCTGGTAGTCGCGCACCGTGCCTTCTTCGAAAGCCGGCGCAAGGAATTCCACGTCGCCCCGGGCCGGCAGCAGCGCGCCGACGAGGCGTTCGCTCGAGCGCCACACCAGTCCGGTGAAATAGCGCAGGCTGGTGCCCGCATGCAGGTAGATCGCAGCCAGCCCTTGCTCGCGCATCAGCGCCTGAGCGCGGGCAATGCGCTCGCGGTATTCGTTCAGACCGATGGGTACGGCGCCATCCAGCATGGGCCGCAGACTGGCCAGGGCCGCCTCGCGACCGGTTCCACCGATACCCAGGCTCATCGGACTTCCTCACAGGGGCGCGCACCGCGCCGATGGCCGAAAATTACGTCTCACTAAAATTTCAGTCAAGCAAATTGAGGTCTGACCAAACTTCAGGTCTTGCTCACTCGATGGTCCGGCCTGAGCCTCAAGCTCCTGCGACCTGACTTCAGATCCCGCCTAACTTCAGTCCTGCCCAACTTCAGTCCTGCCCAACTTCAGGTCCCGCCTGACTCAAGGCCCGACCAAACCACCAACACTGCCGGACGGGTATTCGCTGAAGCGCATATCGCGTCGAGCCCGCACCGCCTCTGTCGTCACTGGTACCTATGCCCCATCCCCGCGGCGTTCCGGCGACCACGCCGGTCCGTCTCGCTGCCACCGCTGGCGGCCAGGAGCGCGCGCGACTACCTTAAGCACCGCAGGGGGAACAGGAATCGGGAAGCGGGAAACGGGAGACAACATGGAGCGTATCGGCGAGCGCCTGCGCCGCTATCGGCGCGAGGCGCGCAAGACCTTGCTCGATGTCGCGAGCGAGGCCGGCCTGTCGGTCGGGTTCCTGTCCCAGGCCGAACGTAATCTGTCAGGCGTCTCGATTTCTTCGCTGGCCAACATAGCCAAGGCGCTCAACGTCCCGCTGCGCCTGCTCATCGACCAGCCCGAACAGCGTTCCGCCGACTCGCACGCAGGGCAGCGCCAGCGCTATTCCACGATCGATCGCGGCCAGACCTACGAGCGCCTTTCGAGCAGCTTCCCTGGAAGCCAGATCAACGCGACGAAAATGTGCCTGCCGGTCGGCTACGAGTCCGAGACGGTCGCGCATGACGGGGACGAATTCGTCTACGTGCTCAGCGGCAGCGTGCGTTACAACGTCGGCGGCACCGACTATCTGCTGCAACCCGGCGGTTCGCTGCATTTCGATGGTCGCCAATACCACTGTCTGGCCACGGTCGGCGCGGTCGCGGCGGAAGTGGTTTCGGTCGGTACCCTGCCCATCTTCGACGACGCGCAGGCCGGGGACCCACCGACCGACAAGGACCGCTGAGCCACTCTGTTCGAGTGCATATATGCACACGTGCACGCCGCCATCGCAGATTCCGTTGCGCGGCATACGGGCCTGCGCGCCGTACCACACGCGCCGGCCCAGGCGTCACACCAAACATGCTCCGCCGTCGGCTCGACACGCCATCGGCTCGCCAGACGCCTAGGATGTCTGCCAACCTGTAGCCTTCGACCCTGCCTGCGTCTCCGCCGCGATGAACCCTACCCTGCTGCGCCGCCATCCCTCAGCCCTGCTGCTTGCCGCGCAGCTCACCAGCCTCGTACTGTATCCACTGACCGACGAAAACGAGGATGGCCGCGTCCTGTTCGGCGCAATCGGCGTGATTGTGGTGTCGCTGTCGGTATGGGTGGTGGATCGCAGCCCGTCGCGTACCTGGATAGCACTGCTGCTGGCAGTGCCGGCCGTCATGCTGACCGTCGCGGCCCTCATCGCCGACAGTCATACGCTGCTGGTGTATTCGGCGCTGCTCGCATCCGCCCTGTACTTCTATGCCGCCGGCAGCCTGATCGCGTACATGATGCATGACCACCGGGTCACCAGCGACGAATACTTCGCCGCCGGCGCGACCTTCACCCTGCTGGCCTGGGGCTTCGCCTACGCGTTCTTCGTCTGCCAGTCCTGGTATCCCGACAGCTTCACCGGGCTGCGCGCACCGACCGAGCCGCGACGCTGGATGGAACTGCTGTTCCTGAGCTTCACCACCTTGTCCGGTGTGGGTATCGGCGATGTGCTCCCACTGGGCATGCCGGCGCGTGCATTGGTCATGCTCGAACAATTTGCCGGCGTCGGCTACATCACAGTCGTCGTGTCGCGGCTCATCGGGCTGGGCATGCTGCGTGTCGCGCGCAGCAAGCTGCGGGATTGAGCGACACGATCCTTCCGTCTCAGACCAGCCTCCCGGCAATGCTCGCGTAGAAACCGAACAGCATCAGCAGCCAGAGCAGGCCGCCGAGGATGATCCACGCGATGTTCGCCCAAGTCAGTGCGCGGTTGCTCGCGCCTGAGCTGTCGCCTTCGGCGCGGTTGGCCGCGTGCTGCGCCGACAGCAGCGGCATCGCAGGCAGCAGGATCGACAGGACGAGAATGACCAACAGCACGCTCGACGAGGAATTTTCGGGCAAAACGCGGTCGCTGAGCCAGGCCATCATCAGCAGGCCCACGTAGATGGATGCCGACATGTGCGCATTCCAGTCGCTGCGCCCGACGGTGCGCCGCAATCGTTGGTCTATCCGGCGAAACAGTAAGTGCGTGAAAAAGATCTGGAAGATCGCGCGCGGCACCGGCCAGAGCTTCAGGCCATTGAAGCGTTTGTACAGCGCCCAGTGTGCGTAGAACCAGTAGATCGAGTAGAGCCCGAACGTGAACACGAACAGCAGCAGAAATTTTCGCGAGGCGACGACGTAGAACTCGCCGGGCGCGCGTTCCACCAGCTCGTCGACGCGGGCAGCCGGCGGTGCATACGGGTTTTCGGTCATGGCAGCAGACGTGGCGCCGGCAACCGGCAGGAATCGCGACACTACCTGTAGCCCGGCGTGTCCGCACGTACGACTTCGAACGAGAAATTCCGGATGGCCTTCGCCGTGAAACCCGGGCGTGGCGAGGAGAGGTAGCGCATTGGTGCAACCAGGTTTAACGGCGTATCGCGGCGAACGACGCCGGAAGGTTCGCAAACGTATGCGTTGGCACATCAGGGGCCCGCGTCAGCCGGTACAGCGAGATGGCATCCAGCGGTGCGGAGCGATTGCGGCCAACGGCGTCAACCGGCGGACCCCGCGCGCGTTGCAGGAATACGCAGCGCAGCTCACGGAGCTTGCGCCGATCCCGCATCCACGCTTTCTCCCACTGCGAGACGCACCATGCCGCGCCGATCACGCCACGCCGTTGCCGTACTGATGCTTTGCGTTTGCGCCAGCCCCCATGCCGGTGCGGGCTGTGACTTCTCCACCATCGACACCCAGATGCAGGCGGTGCTCGACGCGAACGGGCTTTCCGGCGGTGCCGTGCTGATCGGCCGCCGCGACGGCGTACTGCACGAACGGTTTCTGGGCGACTACACCGCCGACACGATCGTCCCGATCGCCTCGGCAACCAAGCTGCTGTCGGCGACGCGCATCGTCCAGCTTGCCGGACGCGGCACGCTGGATCTCGATGCGCCGGTATCGACGGTGCTGCAACAGTTCACCGGCATCAAGGCGACGATGACGCTGCGGCAGATGTTCTCCCACACCGCCGGCTACGGCGACGACGAGAACCATCCCGTATTGCGCACGAATCAGCCGTCGCTGGCAGCGGCAGTCGACACCATCGCCTGCTGCGTCGATCAGCCCAATGACTGGACGCCCGGCGCGCAGTTCGCCTACGGCGGCATCTCCATGCACATCGGCGGGCGCATGGCCGAAGTGGCCACCGGCCAGGACTGGCAACAAGGCTGGCAGACCGCGATCGGACAGCCGCTCGGCATCACGAGCATCGACTGGCAGGGACTCGGTCCGACGCTCAACTACCGCATCAGCGGCAGCGCGCGATCCAATCTGCGCGACTACGGCCGCGTGCTGCAGATGCTCGCCGCCGACGGCGTCGGCAACGGACGGCGCGTGCTCGATCCGGCCTCGCTGCCGCTGCTGTTCGCCGACCAGGTCGGGAGCCTGCCGATCTCCTACGCGCCGCCGAGCGCGCCGCCGCCGGGGCAATTGCGCTACGCGCTCGGCAACTGGATCGAATCCGCGCCCGACGCCGCCGGCCTCGCGACGCATTCGAGCCTCGGCGCGTTCGGATTCTTTCCCTGGCTCGATCGCACGCGCGGCCTCTATGGCGTGTTCATGCTGCGTGGCGGCGCCAACATCAACGCGAGCGCGCGTCCGGTCTACCTGCAGATGCTGCAGGACGCGCGCGTCCTGGCCGACAGCGGCACCTGCACACCGATCCGGACCGAGGACCCGATCCTGCTCGACGGCTTCGAGTAGGTCGCGGCCGCGGCACGACCGGCAACGCGGGCGCTACCATGCCGCGACACCTCCTCCATGGCTCTCTCATGCCTGTCGTTCTCGTCGCCCAGCATCGCTTTGCCCACGCCGCCGAATCGATATTCGATCTGTGCATCGATGCGCAGCGCTTCCCGCAGGTATTCCGCGGCTACGGCCCGATCCCGGCGATACGCGGGATCGTGCTGCTCGCGCCGCTCGCGATCGGCAGCGAGCGCGAGATCCGCAACAGCGACGGGTCGGTCCTGCGCGAACGCGTGACCGCGCTGCATCCGCCGTTGCACCACGCCTACACGCTCAGCGGATTCCGCGCGCCGTTCGCATGGCTGGTGCGATCAGGCACCGCCGACTGGCAGCTGCAGCCGCTGCAGGATGCGACGCTGCTGACCTGGACCTATCGCTTCGAAACGACGTCCGCGATCACGCGTCCGCTCGCCGCCGCGTTGCTGCGCCGCTGCATGCAGCCGGCCATGCAGCGCTGCCTGCGCAACATGGACGGCCTGCTCAGCGGCGCCAACGTCGGCTGAACGGAATGGCGCAATGGAAGACGCCGGCTGGCCCGTCGATCCGCTAACCGCCGTGTCGGGCAAGCAGGGGAAACCATCCCGTTGCGCCGTTCACGGAGCGAATCATGAAGTACCGCCTATTACGTCTGCTGAGCCTGTCGAGCCTGCTGCTGCCCTGCGCCTTCGCGCAGGCGCAAAGCACCTACTGGAACACGTTCGGACCGGATCGCGCCGCCGGCGCCTTCCTCAACATCACGCGCGAACATCGCACCAGCCAGAACGCGATCGGCATCGCCACCGACACGCAGCAGCGCCTGCTCGTGCTCAACGAGTGGGACGAGGCCTCGACCACCAACATGGACTGCGCCGTGACCCGGCACCTCCGCCGCGCGCGCGCACTCGACATGGACTACACCGGGCCCGACGAACTCGAAGGCACGCGCCGCGTCGCCGCCGACATGGGCGGCAGCGACATCGACAACTGTTCCTCGATCGACAGCGACGGCCTCGACCGCGCCGTGATCGCCGGCACCGGCGATACCGGCAACGGCCTCGGCGGATTCCTCATCCGGCTGACCGCCGACGGCAGCTACGACACGAGCTTCGCCGGCGACGGCAAGTTCTTCCTGCGCAACCTCGCCGCGTTCAGCGGCGCTCAGACGCGCCTCAACCACGTCGTCGCTTTGGCGAACAACCGCATCGTCGCGTGCGGCTCGGTCACGCGCGCCGGCAACGAACGCATGCTCGTGCTGCGCGTGACCGCGGGCGGCGATCTCGACGTTTCGTTCAACGGCAACGGCTTCCGCGAACTCGACTTCAACGGCGCCGCAACCGATGACGACGCCTGTGCGCGCCTGCTCGTCCTGCCCGGCGGTGACCTGCTCGCCGGCGGCATCGCTGCGAATGGCAGCGGCGTGGACGGCTACGGCCTCGCGCGGTTCAACGGCGACGGCACCTCCGACACGGCCTTTTCCGGCGATGGTCTGCTCGTCGTCCCGCACGGCTCGCAGCTTGCGGCAACGCCGATACTCAGCGATCTGGCCTACGACGCGGGCCGCGACCGGTTGCTGTTTTCCTGCTGGCTGTCCTTCAGCGCCAATCTCCCGCCGGCCGGCTGCATCGTCGCGCTCGACGAAGACGGCAGCTTCGACACGAGTTTCGCGAACGGCGGGCGTTTCACCTTCCGCTATTCCGACTACGTCGGCCTTACCGCCGCGCGCCAGGACGGCGGCACGCGCACGCGCCGCCTGCTCGTGCGCGAGGACGGCATGCTCTATGTGCTCGGCCAGCACGACAACAGCGGCAGCGACATCGCCACGCATGGCAGCAGCGATGTCGCACGGCTGCGCGTACAGCCCGACGGCAGCGTTGGGCTGTTCGGCGCGAGCACCTTCCAAAGCTTTCCGAGCGTGCGCCACAGCTTCGGCAATGTCAGCAACGCTGCGGCCCTCGCCATCGACGAACGCAATGACGAGCGCCTCATGGACGCCATCTGGTATCGCGGCAACATCGTGCTGCTCGTCGATCGCACGCGCTATCCCGCCAACGTGTTCGATCACGACGGCGACGGCAACCTCGACGAACCCGGCCCCGCCGTGCCGGTGATCGCCGCGCTCAACATCGATCGCCTGTTCAGCGATGACCTGGAGTTCGATGGCGTACCGACGGCCAGCAACAGCCTCATGCCGCTGATCAGCGTCCCGGCCGGCTACGGCCGCTACTGCAGCGTGCGCGATCCCACGACCGGCGGCTTTGGCCTGCTGCCGGCCGGTCCCGGCGACGATCCGTGTTCGACCTTGATCGGCAACAACCCGAACAACCAGATCGAGCGCGCCGGCCTGTACGCGCAATCCGGCAACAACAGCGTCGCTGGCATCTGCGGTGGCTTCATCGCGCTGTACGGCGGGGCCGGCACCAGTGCGATGAGCGCTGCGTTCAATGCCGCCGGCGGGCAGAGCCAGTGCATCTTTACCAATGTGCCGAATGAGATGCCGATCTTCGCGCGGCCGTATACCGGCGCCCACGTCGGCAACGCGCAGGCGTTCAATCACGATGCCTACGGGCTTCCGCTCGACGTCAGCCAGTTCGGCCAGTCCCCCGGCACCTACGACGCCTGCTACATCGACAACCGCGGCCGCCAGCGCAGCATCGGCAACCCGAATGCGAATCCGTCGACCTGCCAGGGAGATGGTTCGGGCGTCGACGAGCCGGCATCGGACATCCCGGTCACGGGTTCGCGCTTCGCCGTCGCGATGGCGAGCGGCCGCGTCAGCATGGCCGTGCCGCGGCATGTCCCGCTGTTCACGCCGCCGAGCAACGATCCCTACCAGCGCGAGGTATTCGTGCGCCACCAGGTCGGCGCCGGCCGCTACGCGGAAGTCTTCACCGCCTACTACGCGCACATGCAGGACACCGCCGTGCGGCGCGGCCAGAGCGTCGTCGCTGGCACGGTGCTCGGGCGCATCGGCACCACGGGCGCGTCGAGCGGCGAACATTTGCACATTTCCGTGCACCGCAACCGCAACCTCACCTACCGGCCTGCCTTCGAGTTCGACTTCTCGGGCGGCAACCGCATGGATCGCGACTCGAGCGTATCGGCGGTCGATCCCTGGGGCTGGCAGGCACCCTCCGGCGTCGATCCCTGGGCCTGGCGCTTCCGCGTCAATCCGCAAGGCGACCCGTTGCGCGACGACGCCGGCACGTTCAGCACGAACCTGTGGCAGGCCGGCGAAGCGCCGACGCTGAACTGAAGCACACGGCGACGATGCCGCGGTTTCGTCCGCGGCATCGTCGCTTCATGCAGATATCCGACCACCGCTGTGGAGATCTCGTCAGCCCGCGGCAGCTTTCACCGCTTCCTGCGCGACGCAGGCGGCCAGCGGCGCGGGCATGCCTTTGAGGTTCTCGACCAGCCACTGCCGGATCGCCTTCTCGCCTTCCGGCAGGGCGAACGTGCCGATCGCATCGACGAAGCGCTGGCTGACCGGGTCCCCCGAATAAAACACGAAGCTGTCGTCCGCGTCGCGCGCGCCGATCAGAAATGCGCGCCAGTCGCCGCTGCGCAGCGACAGCTTCAGCGTGACGCCGCGCACCTCGAGCTGGCGGCCCACCAGCGGCGCGAGGCGGGTCCTGTCAGTCTCGTCCAGATTGCGGTCGATGCCGGCACAGGCGTCGGCCGAGGCCAGTTGCGGCGCCAGCAGCAGCGACAGCAGGACTGTTTTCATGGTGATTCCCCGGACGACCGACGGCGCCACCATGGCAGCAAACACGGCGTCGGAAAAGCCATGCGCGATGCAGACCTCGCGCATCGACGCCGGCCCATATCAGCCGACCAGTGCGACCAGCCCCAGGCCGAGGTGGTACCAGCCTATGCCCAGGCCGAAGAACAGCACGAGCAGCGCCATCAGCTGGCCGTTCAACGGCCCCAGCAGGAACTCGCGCAGGTGACCGGTCAATTGCTCGACCGCACGGTCGCGCACCTTGGCCAGATCGATCCCGCCACCGCCCGCCGCGTCGGCGGTGTATTCCGCGCGGTAAGCGCTGAGCAGGCAGGCCTCGGCCTTGGCCGTCAGCAGCGCGCGCGCCTGGCGCAACACCCAGCCGGTCAAGCCGCCGCGGCGATTAGCCATTTCCTCGCTGCCGAGACCCGTACGGATCACGCCCTTCAGCGCGCTTTCCGCCTGCGCCAGCGGCAGGTTGGCC
Source organism: Lysobacterales bacterium (assembly GCA_038207515.1). Lineage (GTDB taxonomy): Bacteria > Pseudomonadota > Gammaproteobacteria > Xanthomonadales > Rhodanobacteraceae > Tahibacter. The sequence goes on from JBBQZR010000078.1 coordinate 11,940, forward strand.
AGGCGCGCGCCGAGATGCTGGCCGACCAGCGCGATCGCGCGATCAACCAATTGCGCCACGAGTCCCCACTGCGCCTCGAGCGCGAGTGCCGCATGCGCCACGCCGCGGTTCGCGCCGTGCAGTCCGAATGCGATGAAGCCGATCACCGGCAGCAGCAGCGGCACGAGGAAGCGCGCGCCACGCAGCATCGACGCTGCGCCACCATCGAGCGTCAGCGCGCCGAGCAGCAGCGAGGCAGCCACCGCGAGCGCACCGCCAAGCATACCGAGGACGGCCCACAGCAGCGCGCGCACAGGCACATGCCGCACGACGGCCAGCGCGGCACTTCCTGCGCCACCGAGCAGGGACGACATCAGGGATGGAGTGGAAATCTCAGGCTGGCCGGACATACGCATCTCCCTCACAGGGTGTTGAGAAGAGGGCTCCTGCCCTTTTTCTCAATCGAACGGTGCAAGCGCAGCTTGCCCACGTTCTCCGAGAATCAATCGCTTACGCGATCGACTCTCGAGCGATCCATCCTGGATCGCACTTAGCAGGCTGTTTCTCAACAGCCTGCTAAAAGTGATCGATCGACGCAGGCAACCGACTTCGGCACGAACGCCGCACCGGAACGGACATAGCGATAGCCCGCGTATCGATGCGGGTGCTTCCCGCACAAGCGGCCGCATCCTAGCGCAACCTTCGCGCCGCGGCGCCGCAAAACGACACGCGGCGCAACAGGCGCTCATGCCGCTTGCCGACGATCCCGCCGCTGCGGCTATGATCGGCGACCGATGCGGCATCGGTCCGCCGTCGCGGCCACGAGCCGCCACACGGATCCTGCGTCGCGACACTGGAGATGCCCATGAGCGCCGCCGACCGAATCCACACGCCACGGTTGCCGCCGCGTGACTGAAGCGCAGGCACTGACCCGGCGCGACGCGGTTGCCATCGCCCGCGCCTTCCTGCCGCCGCATCGCTTCGGCAACCGGGCACCCTACTACTACGTGCGCAGCAAGCTCGCGTCCGATCCGCTGTACGGCGGCGTCATCGCGATCCTGCGCGACAGCCGCGCGCCGCTGCTGGACCTGGGCTGCGGCCTCGGCCTGCTCGCGCACACGCTGCGCCGCGCCGGCGTCGATCTGCCCTATCGCGGCGTCGACAACGACCTGGGCAAGATCGAACGCGCGCGCATCGCGGCGGCAGCGGCCGGTCTCGGCGGTACGCAGTTCGAGAGCATGGATCTGAGCGCCACCCTGCCCGAGCACCAGGGCAGTGTCGCCCTGCTCGACGTACTGCAGTTCCTGCCGGCCGCGGCGCAGGAACGCCTGCTGGACGCGGTGCTGCCCATGCTCACGCCGGGCGCCAGTCTGATCTTGCGCACGGGCCTGGACGACGGCAGCTGGCGCTCGCGCGTGACCCGCGGCGTCGACGAGTTTTCGCGCTGGGTGCGCTGGATGAATGCCGCGCCGACCGGCTATCCGTCGCGCGAGGCGCTGAGCCGGCGCTTCGCCGCCGCGCGCCTCAATGTGGAATTTTCTCCATTGTTCGGCCGCACGCCGTTCAACAACTGGCGCATCGTCGCGACACGGCCCGGTTAGCCCGCAGCAGCGGCGCGCGGCGCGGCGGCGTCGGCGCAGTTTGCCGGCAGCACGCAGCCATAGCCCTGCGCAGCGAGATGCTCCAGCACGGCCTCGACGATCGCGACGCTGCGACCGTGCGGTGCGCCTTCGTGCAGCAGGACGATTGCGCCGGGACGCAGACCGCGCGCGATGCGCGCGACGACGCGCGCCGGATCCGCCTCGCGTGCATCAAAGCCGCGCGCGCACCAGGCCACGCGGGTCAGGCCCAGGGGTTTCAAGGCCGCGGCGACTAACGGATTGGCCATGCCGACGACGGCACGGAACCAGCGCGGCGGCCGCCCGGCCATCGCGCCGAGAACCGCTTGGGCGCGATCGATCTGCGCACGCATCGCGCGCGGCGGCAGCGCCCAGAACCATTTCTCCGGATGGCTGTAGCTGTGATTGCCGATCTCGTGACCGCGCCTCAGCATCTCGCGCACGCGTTCGGGCTGCGCCTCGGCGCGGTCGCCGACGACGAAGAAACAGGCCTTGGCCTGATGGCGGTCGAGCAGATCGAGGATCGCGGCCGTGTCATCCGACGGTCCGTCGTCGATGGTCAGCCAGACCGTGCGCTCGCGCGTGGGCAGCCGCACCAGGACCGGACTCAGCAGCCGCGACTGCGGCCACAGCGTGGCCCAGAACAGCAACGCCTGCGTGCCGAGAATCAGCGCTGCGCCCCACTGCCAGCCCAGCCGCCAGCCCAGCAGGAGACCGCCGACCTGCGCCGCAGCGAATAGCCAGGCCCAGACCCACGGATGTCGCGGCGGCCGCCGCAGTGTTGCAGCGGCGGACGGCAACGCGCGGGTATCCGGCTCGACGATGGCGCTGCTCCACGATCGCGCCGGCGCCGGCGCAGAGTCACGCATCCTAGTACAAGGGAAGTTCTGGACAAGCCTCGGCACTACCGCTCTTGTACTCAGCACCAGATCTCCACATCCCCGCCGAACGCCTGCTGCGCCGACGTTCGGCCGCCCGGCCCGTTGGGCGTTCAGGACGGTGAGAACCTTCGGTTCTAGCCATCGTCCTTCACCCGGCCCGTTGGGCGTTCAGGACGGTGAGAACCTTCGGTTCTAGCCACCGTCCTTCACCCCCTTGACTCAAGGGGGCTCCAAAAGTAAAGACACGCACGGCGTTGTTCGACGGTTTTGCTACGGGCAGGCGATCGCGGCGCCGCTCGCGTTGGTGCAGCTCGCGGTCGTGCTGAGCGGGCGGCCCAGCGTGTAGTTGGCGAGCACGCCGGGCATCACGTTGCCGTTGACGTACTTGATGGCTTCGAAACCGATCACGGGCAGGCCGCGCAGACCGGGACCGGAGCTGCCTGCCGGCAGATGGCTGCGCGTGCCTTCGACATCGCCGAGCTTGAGTTCGAGCGCACCGGTTTCCGTGGCCGGCGTCGTGTTGCCGACATGGGTGCCGAAGGCCGAGCCGAGCACGGGAGTTCCTGACGGGCCGACTGGGGAACCGAAACTGACGACATCCATCGCATGGCATAGCGCGTGCTGCGGCAGCTGGAGCGGTGGCGACGTTGAGAACACGAAATCCGGCGGCACGGCGATGCTGCGGCCGTTACGGTCATGCAGGGTAGCGCGGAAGGGCACGCACGACGCGTTGTCGTGGGGGAAGCCGAACGGGCTCGTGAACGGTGCGACCTGGGTTCGCGCACGATCAGGGTCGGTGTGGAAGCGCTTGGTCGGCGCGGTGATGATCCATTCGCTATGACTGCCAAGGCCTGCTTCGTTCGTCACGTCGCCCAGCAGCGAGTCGGTCATCAGCAGGGCGGACAGGGCGTCCACGTTGCGCGCCGGCGGAAACGTCAGGTCGACGAGCTTGCCGCCGACAGGAACCTGCGCGCTGACGTTGCCGCCACCGGCGTTGACTGCGGCGAACGTGTCGTATTCGATCGGCGGTACCGTCGCCGAGAGCAGTACCGTCGTGGAGAAGCCGTCGATCGCGGTGGCATTGCCGCCGAGAATCGTGCCCTGGGCGACGTTGACGACGGCGAAGCTGCCGCGCAGGCCGCCGCCGGGCGGGGTCAGCGCCGGGTTGCCGACGAGTGCGGTCAGCGGATCGAACGCGGCGCAGTTGCGCTCGTTCGCGGCGGTCGCGAGGGCGCCGCTGAGTTCGGCGCGCTCGATTATGTCGAAATAGCCTTCGCGCAGGCGCGACACTCCCGTCGGGCCGCCGTCCGCGGCGTTGCCGGTGAAGTCGAACGGCAGGAATTCCTGGTACGGCGCGCCGCCAATGACGCCGGTCCATTCGCTCGCCCGGGGTACGGTGCAGCTGTTGTCACGCACGCCGAGTGCGGTGCCGTTGGTGCGGTCGACCTGCGGCGCAAACGTCGTCGCGTTCCAGGTGTCGTGCGCGCCGACGATGACGTCGAAGCGCAGTACGAGACGGCCGTTGTAGGCCTCGCGGAACGCGACCGAAAGAAGCTTGGCGCGGTCGGTGGTGTTGACCACGGAGAAGATGGTCTGCTGCCCCGCGTTGACGGTGTAGTACGGATAGATCAGCGCCTGGCCGGTGCCGCGCGTGTTGATGTACATGGCTTGGGCCGGCAATGCGCCGGCGGCGAGAAAGCAGAGACTTGCGCAGTAAAGCCAGCGACGCATGGTATTTCTCCCTTTGATGTCGGTACGGTCATTTCCGCCGACGCAGTGACGGGTGTCTGTGGCGGATGCCGTTTGCTGCGGTGCCGATTAAATACGATCGAGTTCGTAGTTTGGGTTAAGTTCACGCTAAACGGCGCGCCCGGTTTCGTGCGTGCCATACGTTCATAGCGACGAGGCGAAGTGTCTGTACACAAGGGTGCAAACACGGAGTCCGCCGGCAGCCACTCTGCTGACCGGTTTGACGCAGTCGCGCGGAATTGCCCCCAATGCGCCGACGTGTTCGCGTCGCGGTTGCCGTGCAGACGACCGGTGCGGACACCGTTACGATGGCGCGCCTCACCTGAGCGCGCGAGCACCGCCATGAATGTCGAACAGGCCAAAGCGTTCTGCCGCAGCTTGCCCGCCAGCCACGAGCGTCTGCTCGGCGAGCCGAGCAATATCCTCGTGTACTCGGTCGGCGAGAAAAACTTCGCCTGGTTCAAGACCAGCGAGCCGGAGCGCTGGCGCTTCAGCTTTCGCGTGACGGCTGAGCGATTCGTCGAACTTACCGACATGCCGGGCGTCAGGCCGGCACGCTACATGGGACGCTTTCGCTGGATCACGATCGTCGACGTGCGCAGCTTTCCGGCGGCGTATCTGCGCGAACTCGTGCAGTGGTCCTACGCGCACGCGGTGCAGAGCCTGACGCGACGGCGGCGTGAGGCGCTGGGGCTGGCCGAGGAGGCCGCCATGACACCCGCCGTCGCCGCGCCGCGCCGCGTGCGCACGGCCACCACGGCCACCGTCCGCGGCAAGCGCCGTTGAGGTTTTTGCCGCGACGCTGCGTAACAAGCCACCGGGTTCCCTGTACTCGGAGTAGGCATGTCGCATCGCATCGTCGTTCCCCGCGCGCGTTTCCTGGCGTGCGCCTTCCTGATCGGCCTGGCCGCTGACGCGGCGGCAGCCGAGCGCATCAGCGTCAGCACCGGTGGCGGCCAGGCCAACAGCCAGAGCCGCTTTGCGGAGATCTCCGCGAATGGTCGCTACGTCACGTTCGTCAGCGACGCGACCAATCTCGTCGCCGGCGATACCAATGCCGCATCGGACCTGTTCCTGCGCGACCGCCTGCTCGGCACGACGACGCGCATCAGCGTGAAAGCCGGCGGCGCGCAAAGCGAGGCGGCGAGTTTCGGCGGATCGATCTCGGGCGACGGCTCGCGCATCGTGTTCGCATCGTTCGGCGCGCTGCTGCCCAACTCCGGCTTCCGCAACTGCTATCTGCTCGACCGCAGCGCGAACACGCTGCAGTTCATCGACCTCAAGCCGAACGGCAGCGCCGGCACGTTCGGTTGCGACGCGCCGTCGATCGATGTCGCCGGCCGGCGCATCGCCTATGGATCGAGCGACGAGCTCAGCGCGAGCGACACCAACGGCCGGCCCGACATCTATGTGCGCGACCTGAGCCTCGGCACGCAGCGGCGCGTCAGCAGCTTGCTCGGCGACGGCAACAGCAACAACGGCAGCGACTCGCCACGCATCTCCGGCGACGGCAGCCGCGTGCTGTTCGCCTCGCTCGCGAGCAATCTCGTCGGCGGTGACACCAACGGTCGCGCCGACCTGTTTCTCGTCGCCAGCGACGGCAGCCTGCCGCCGCAGCGCGTCAATGTGGGACCCGGCGGCGTGCAGGCGAACGACGTCACGAGCTACACGGGCGCGCTCAACGCCAACGGTTCGCTGCTCGCGTTCTCGAGCGCTGCGACATCGCTGCCGGACTGGGGCAAGTTCGCCGAGAGCACGCTATACCTGCGCATCCCGAGCAGCGACGCAACGATCGCGCTTAGCATCCCCGACGGCAATCTGCCGCGCGAAGGCTTCAACGACGAGCCCGACTTCGACTACAGCGGTCGCTATCTCGTGTTCGCGTCGACCGACCGGCTCTATGCCGGCGCTGAACTCGGCGGCGTCTACGTCATCGATCTCATCGAGGGGACCATCGCGCTCGTCAGCGTCGGCGGCGATTCGGGCAACGTGCACCAGCCGCGCCTGAGCGCCGATGGCCGCGGCGTGGTCTGGTATTCCTTCTCGACGCAGCAGGTGCCCAACGACACCAACGGCACCTGGGACGTGTTCTACGCGGAAAATCCGCTGTGGGTGGAGACGTCGATCTTCGCCGATGGTTTCGACTAGTGTCCTGTCCCGTCATTGCGTTAAAGCAATTCCGGATGGATTTCGTCGCGAGACTAGGCGTGGCGAGGAGACGTAGCCGCTTTAGCGCGACGAGTCGCAACGACGTATCGCGGCGGTGTTCAACAGCGAAGCTGGTCAAGACGCCGGAAGTGTTTAATGGCAATGGCGAGACAGGACGCTAACCGGTGCCGGGCCGCGCAGTCGGCAGGAACGCGACCTTGCTGTTCGTGCGCCGCTCCTGCTCGCGCAGCGTGAGCCAGTCGATCAGCGGCGCCCAGTCGTCGCGATGGCCGCGCGCGGCGGTGCTGTCGTCCTCGAACAGGCTCATGCCGGCAGCGGCCATCTTCAGGTAGATCTGCGAATCGCGGATGCGCACGAGGCAGGTCTGCGTCAGGCGCTGCAGGGTCGCGTCGAGATCGCGCACGGCCACGGTACGCTCGCGCACGCGGTTGGCGATGAGTCCGACGCGCAGCTGGCCCTGGCGTACTTCGGGCAGGCGCCGCACCACGTCGAGAAAGCCCAGCGTCGCGCGCAGGTCCAGCGGCGAGGGCACGACGGGTATCAGCAGCACATCCGCATGGCGCGCGAACGGGGCGAACTCGTGCGGGCGCAGACCGGCCGGCGTGTCGATCAGCAGCACCTGGGTGTCGCTCGGCAGGCGCAGCACCCAGCCGGCGCCGAGCCCGTGAACCGGATCGTTGCTGGCCAGGGCGCGCACGGGCGCGCGGTGTGCGCCGCGCAACTGGTTCCAGCACAGCGAAGAACCCTGCGGATCGCAGTCGACGAGGCTCGTCACTCGCCCTGCCCGGGCGTAGTAACCGGCCAACGTGCTGGTGATCGTGGTCTTGCCGCTGCCGCCTTTGCTGTTGGCGATGAGGATACGGAACATCGGTGCTTCCCCGTCCGCCGCCAGCGCCTCCGGCGCCCGACGGTAGACCTGCGGTGGCTGGTCCTCTCGGTGCGCAGCGGCGTTCCGCTCGCCGACAGGCTGTGCGCGGTTCCGATCTTAGGTCAGCGGACGCCAGTTGCCTACCGGGCGCCGCGACGGACCCGGCGCGCTTGCGACGTGCCCGAACTGCCGCGGTCCGGTATGAGCAGCCGCCGGCAATGCGTTAATTACGCAGCAAATTATTAATGTAAAAAATAAATTAATTTTAAATCATTGCAGAATGCGCGACGCAGGCTGCACTGGCGTGCAGTAAAAACATCTGCGCGCGCCGTCTATTTTTGGTGTACTGCATCAACAAAATGCAAAATATACGTATTAGCATGTCGACGGTCGGGCGACGCGCGCCGTTCGCTTTGCGCGCTGCAGGGCGTTCGACACTGGGCAGACAGCTGGTAGACGTCTGCGGATCGAGGAAGGGCAGGAGCTCTCCTCGCCAACCTGTCAGGAAATTTCTGAACAAGTAGTAGTTCGCTTTTTTTGCTTTTTGGATCCCCCTTGAGTCAAGGGGGCGGCCAGGCGCTTGCGCAGCAGGCGTCTGGCCAGGGTTGTGGAGATCTGGTGCACGGCCCAAAGGCCACACGGCCTGCGCCTGCGACGGAGCGCAACAGAAGCTCTGGGGCAGAACATGGGAGCGACGGCGTCAGGTCTTGTAGCGAACTCTCCCAATGCAGGTCACGAAAGCGCCAATCCAACTACTTGCTCGGAACTTCCTTGCCACGGCGTTGGGGCCCGTCGTGCGTCGACACATCGCAATGACAACCCGAAGTCAACGGAGATCGTGAATGAAATCCCTGAAAAGCAATCCACTGCGCGCGCAACTGCTCGCCGCGCTCGCAGTGCCGCTGGCCGGCCTGATCGCACCGCTCGCGCAGGCGCAGAATTTCGAAGCCTATTACGGCGAACGTCCGGCGAACGACGCCGGTGAGGACGTCAAGTCAGTCAACAACTGTCCGCGCACGGGCAGCATCATCGCCGGCACGCGCCGGGTCACCACCGGCATCGAGGCGCTGGTCACGCGCGTCGACGACAACGGCGTGGCGCTGTGGCAATACGCCTACCGCGTCGGCGGCAGCACGCGCACGACCGCGAACGCCATCGTCGAACTGCGCGACGGCAGCGGTTTCGCGCTGACCGGTTCCATGGTACGCACCGACACGCACATCTATGTGCTGCGCATCAACTGCGACGGCAAGCCCCTCTGGACGCGCGTGTTCGGCAACACCACCACCGCCGGCAGCCGTGCGATCGGTTACGACATCATCGAAGCCGGCCCGACGCTGTCGCCGATACCGCCGCCGCCGAGCCAACTCATCGTGGTCGGCGACGAAAACCTGCCGGCACCCGCAGGCGCGGTCGCCGGGCGCATCCTGCGCCTGACCACAGCCGGCGGGTTTGTGTGGGATCGCGCCTACAGCCAGCCGAACCAGCCGCTGGGCCTGCGCTTCCGCGCGGTGACCGAGAACCGCTCGCTCAGTTCGAACCTGCCCGACATCGTCGTCGCCGGTTCCGCCGCGCGCGGCACGACCTGGAACTTCGACCGGCGCGGCCTGCTGTTCCGCGTGCTCAGCAACGGCGCGCCGCAGTGCAACGCCGTGCTCGGCGCGACCGACAGCACCAACGAGGACTACTTCGGCATCACGCGCCTGACCGCGGGCGGCTTCGCCGCCGAGAGCGTGCTGGTCGGCGCGACGCAGCCGGCGACGGCTGCCAATCCGTCGGTCTACCTGACCCGCTTCAACGCTGGCGCCTGCGTGCCGCAGGCCCAGTCGGTGTGGCGCGACGCAACCGACGGCGCCACGTCGTTCGACGTCGTCGAGACGCTCGCGAATCCGACCGGCATCGTGCCGACCATCGTCGCGACCGGCACCATCGCCGGCGCCGTCACGCAGGGCGACGGCTTTGCGCTGACCGCCGACGATGCCAGCCTCGGCCCGGTCGGTGGCCAGTACCGCTACAGCACGCAAAGCGATAAGCGCGAGACGCTGATGGCGATCGACAACAAGCGCGACCGCTTCGTGATGGCGGGCAGCACGTTCAGCGACTGGGACGGCAGCGGCGACGCGCAGGACTTCTATCTCGTGCAGACCGATCCGAACAAGAAGGACCAGTGCGTGCGCGAGTGGGACTACAGCTGGTCGCGCGTGGAATTGCCGTACGAGCGCTTCACGCCACCGATCAAGGTGCTGCAACAGATCAGCGCGGTGGAGACGGAGGCGATCGAGACACGCGAGGAAGGCTATTGCTGCAGGCTTGATCCGAACTGAGCATGGCTTAGCAAGGCACCATCCTCACTCTGCCCTCCGGCCATAGTGGTGGAGTGGGGATGGTTTTGTCCGTAGTGTCCGTTCTGTATTGAACACGGTTGCCGATGCCGGTGCACCGGCGTCGGCACTCCCGATGCGCGTCACACAACTAGCCTTCGCCCGACTTCCGCGCCTCCTGCGGCGTCGCCTCATGGCTGCGCGACCAGGCGCGTCGCAATTGTCGCGCCGAGCCGAAGCCGCTGCGTTCGGCGACGCGTTCCATGTCCAGGCGCGTGGTCTGCAGCAGTTCGCGCGCAAGCGAGACACGCAATCGATTGACGTAGTCCGGCAGGCTCATGCCGGCGTGTTCGTTGAACAGGCGCGAGAGGTGGCGCGGACTCGTGTTCGCACCGCGGGCGAGGGCGGCGAGATTCCATTCCTGCTGCGGCGCGGCCGCGATCGCATCCTGCACGCGGTGTACGGCCGGGTGGATATGATTGCGGCCTTCCAGCCACGGCGACAGCTGCGGATCGTTGCCGCTGCGGCGCAGGTAGATTACGAGCTGGCGCGCTACCGCGAGCGCGCAGGCCGGTCCGGCCAGGCGCGACAGCCAGTGCAGCAGCAGGTCGATGCCGGCGGTGACGCCGGCGCTGCTCCAGCAGTTGCCGTCCTCGACGAACAGGCGGTTGTCCATGACGCGCGCGGCTGGCGCGAGCGTGCGCAATTCGTCGAGACAGGAGAAGTGCGTGGTGCAGGCGCGGCCGTCGAGCAGGCCGGCGCGCGCGGCGAGCAGCGCGCCGGAACAGATCGACAACAGCTGGTGCGACGGCCGCAGACGCGTGCCCAGCCAGTCGACGATGCGCGCTTCGTCCGCGGCGTCCTGTGTGCGCGGCGGCGTTTTCGCAAAAAAGACATCGTCCACATTGCCGCTGACCAGCACGACGGCATCGTCGGGCAGCTGCGCCGGCAATGGCCTGAGCTGTGCCAGCTGCAGGCCCGCGGAACTCGGCAGGCGCGAGCGCGCCGCGGCATAGTGCACCTCGAAGCGCCACTGCCGCTGCTCGATGTTGGCGCGGCGCAGGACTTCGACCGGCCCGGCGACGTCGAGCAGCAGACAGCGCGGCGGCACGACCACCCATACCGGCACGATGCGGGTGGCCGCGATGCTCATGCGGCGAGGCGCTCGCCGCCCGCGAGGGCCTGTGCGACGGTCACGATGCGCGCGAAACGCTGGTCGAGCACGAGTTCGGTGCGAGCCTTGATCTCCGCGGCGCTCCAGTCGCGGCCTTGGGCGTCGCGCATGGCGAAGGTCAGCGTGGCCTCGCTGACGAAGTCGACCGCATAGCCCAGGTCCGAGGCGTGCCGCGTCGTGGTTTCGCAGCATTGCTCGGTGCGGATGCCGCTTATCAACAGGCGGCGGATGCCGTGTTCGGTCAGCCAGACATCGAGGCCGCTGCCGACCAGCGCGCTGTGGCGCGTCTTGTGGAATACCGCGGCGGCGTCGACGCGCAGCGGCGCGAGCGCGGTCACCCAGCCCGAGGCGAGCGAGAACGCGCCTTCCGGTTCCACATGGAAGATCTGCACGACCGGGATGCCAGCCTGGCGCGCACCGTCGATCAGGGCCTGCTGGCGGTCAAAATAGGCCGCGCTGTCGGTGTCGCTCCAGTACGGACGGTGACGGAACGATTCCTGCGCGTCGATGACGATGAGGGCGGTAGAGGCATGGGACATGGCGGCACTCCTGCGTGGGATGGTAGGTCATCTTGGCCGGTCGCGGGATGGCGCGAAATGCCGCAACAGGACGGCTGCCGGACAAAAAAAGCCATGTCGCCGGCAGCGCGGCGCAGCGGTCTGCAATAGCTTGGAAACCCCCGTGAACAAGTCGATATTTGCTTTTGATTTCGGAGCCCCCTTGAGTCAAGGGGGGTGAAGGACGGTGGCTAGAACCGAAGGTTCTCACCGTCCTGAACGCCCAACGGGCCGGG
>JBBQZR010000079.1:0-23220 GCA_038207515.1 Lysobacterales bacterium
GTCACGCGGTAGGCCGCATGCTGTTCGGCTGGCTGGCCGTTGCTATTGAGGCCGCCGCCGCCCACACCCATGCACATGCCGGCAGTGCAGCTGTTCCAGGCGGTGTGCACGGGCTGCGCGAGCAGCGTTTCGCTGCCGCCGCTGACCTTGTAGGTCTCGGTGCGGATCGCGCGCCCGAACGCGTCGTAGAAGCTGCGTGCGCGCACGTCGGTCGGCAGTGTCATTTCGCGCACCTGACCGTCGCGGGTGCGATGCACGAAGTCCGTCTTCAGGCCCGCTGCATCGACGGTCCGCTCGGGGAAATACCCGTCGGCGCTGTAGATCGTCTGCGTGGTGCGCGTGACGTTACTGCCGATCACGCTGTCGTAGAACGTATCGGACACCGCCGAAGGCATGCCGTGATTGGCTGCCCCGGCCGGATAGGTGAACACCTTGTGCGTGCGCAGCGCCGGATCGGCGTTCTCGACGGTGACGGTCGCCGGTGTCCGGTCAGCCGGATTCCAGGTGTAGTCGGTGTGCTGCGTCTGGGTCGGCAGCGTGACGTCTGCAGGCAACGGATGTCCCGCCGCGTACTGCACCGGCAGGATGGTGTCGTCGGTCGCCGTGAGCTGGCCCGGCCACCACAGCAGGGTGTTCGTCGTGTTCGTGTACGCCGCCGTACGTTGCGTCGTCTTGCTAGTGACGAAGGCGATCGAACCCGACGTTTCAGCAAAATCCTTGGCTTCGTTTTGCGTGATCAGCAGGTTGCCGTAGGCGTCCCAGCCCGCGCTCGCAGGGCTCGAGGGGTTGTAGTTGCGCACCGTGACTTCCGCGATCTTCTGGCGCGTGCCGGATTCGGCCTGACCCGGGTCATAGCTCGTCGTGACCTGCTTGTTGAGGAACGGGTAGTCGAAGGTCGTCGCCGACGGCGCACCACTCGTCGTGCACGTGGTGGGCGCGCTGCGATGGCAGCCCCACTCGTAGCTCACATCGGTGATAGGGCGCACCCAGTCGATGACCTCCGCGCCCTTCACGATGGATGACAGCGGCACGCCGCCGCGCGTGAACTCTATGCGGCCGGTCAGTGGGAACTTCTGGTGGAACAGCGTCAATTCGCGGATCGCGCGCGGCATGTCGCCGCTCAGCGGAACCTGCTCACGGACGATACCGCGGAAACCCTGGAAACCGCGTCCCAGCCGGTTGTACATCGCTTCGCTGTAGCCGTAGCGCCAGCTGCGGAAGCCAGGCAGCCCGCCCGCGCCGGTACTGCTCGTCATACTGCCTACGACCGGCATGGTCGACTGGAAGTAGAAGTGGTTGCCGTCGACATAGCCGCTGCTGGGCAATGTGTACAACGGCAGCTGGCCCTGCGTGCGATTGCCTTTGCTCGACAGCGGGTAATACGTCCACACGGTACTGTCGTTGAAGCCGTTCGTGATCTTGCGCACCAGGCCCGGCAGCGACGGCGCACTGGTGGAGGACTCAAGAGTGCCTACATTCTCGTTGACGAAGCTGCGCAGGCCGTTGTTGAGATCCACGACATTTGTCATCACCGGCGCGGCGTCGGGCGTCGGGCCGGTCGCGAATGTGTCGGGGCCGGTGATGCCGTCGCCAACATAGCGGCAATACGCCGCGTTGATGCCCTGGTTGTAGCAGCCTGCGCGTGTGATGAGGTCCGCCAGGCCATCGCCATAGAGATCATCGGCACCGGTGATGCTGACCGCACCACCCAGCGTCAACGCGACACGGTGCGCGGCTCGGTTGCTGCCGGCCGAGGCATCGAGACTGAAGCTCTGTGCCTCGTAGCCCTGAGCCGTCGCGACAAAGCGCAGGCCCGCCATGTTGTACAGCGACAGATCGCTGGCGCTGAAAGTGGCTTTGTGCGTGCGCACGCTGTAGAGGTTGTCGGTCGTGATTGCCGGAGTGAACGGCAGTGGCGGCATGCCCCCTACGGACGGCAGTTGATACGGCGAAGTGGTACCAGCAATGTCAGCGGCCGGATCGTTGGCGCACATCCACACTGTGTTCTCGCAGATCTCCAGGGCGGCTTCGCCACGCGTGCCACCGGGCCAGTCGTACTTGCCACAGTTGTCGTCGCCGTTGGGCGCCTGGTAGGTCACGTTGACAGCATTGCACTGGCGTGCAGCCAGACTCACCGGATACAGCAGGTCCGGCTTGCCATCGCTGTCGACATCCGCGCTCGGCAGCTCGCCCGCATAGCGCAGCCGGTTCTCTTCCATGCCCGTGGTCATCAGCAGCGCGTCGGTATTGCCGGTGATCCCCACGGACGCGTTGAACCCGCGGCCATTGGCAATCTGCACATGCCAGCTGCCACGGCCGCAGCTATGGCCTTGGTTCGAACACGTGCCGCGCAGCGCATACAGCACATCGCTCAGACCGTCGCCGTTGACATCGTGCCAGCGCATGGCCGCGCCAGTCGTGCGATAGCCCGTGTCGGTCGTCGGCAGGTTCAGCGCGCCGGGCGTACAGGCGTACCAGTGCGCGGCCGCCGTGCTCGCGATACAGCCGCCCGGCAGGCTCAGCCCTGGCATGCCCGAAAGCAGCACCGTCGTAATCGCGTTGACCGGACCGCCGGTCTGGGGTGTTTGGGTATTGATGGCGAGATCGGTACGGCCATCGCCATTGAGATCGCCGACCGCCGACAGGCCACCCTCGAGCGTCGGATGCGTCCAGCCGTATACCTGCACGCCGGCAGCGAAGGTCACGCTCGCGGGTGAGGTCGTCGTGTTGCGGTAGTAGCACAGGATCTGGTCATAGCTGGGCGGCGCGCCGGGATTCAGAGTCGCCTCTTCGATCGCGAGGCTAGCGCAGCTGCTGCCATGTCGGCGCAGCAGAAGGTCGGCGTAGCCGTCGCCGTCCAGGTCGTCCGTGCTGACGAGCTGCTGGCCCGGCGCGACGCCGTTCAAGGTCACGCTGGTGAATGTCGCTGCAGGCGTCGCACCGAAGTTTCCGGCACGCGCCAGGTTCCAGCGGTAAAGCCTCAGGTAAGAGCCTTCATCCGCCGCGAGCAGGTCGCTGCGTCCGTCACCGTCGAAATCGGTCTGCATGCCCTGCGTGTAGTACAGCATCGAGCCGGCGATACCGGTGATGTCGAGCGCGCCCTGCACGGCGCGGTCGGCGTTCTGTTTGACGAGCCATGTGTGCATGATCTGGTCCGACTGGTTCTGGCGCACCAGCACCTCGCGCACGCCATCGCCGTCCAGATCACCGATCGGCTGCACCGTGCGGTCGATGAACGCGCCGTCAGGCAACGCGGCCGGTGCGGGCAGACTCGCTACCGTCAGCGGCCGCAGCACGTGATCCGGCGGCATATCATTCCATGACACCACAGTCTCCGGCAGGCAGATTTCTGCACCGCCGTTGTCCTCGCCGCCGCTCGCGCATTGCTTGATCGATTGCAGCGCGCTGCGGCCGCTGTGCAAGTTGCCTTCCTGGCCGCTGAGCGGATCGGTATAGGTCAACGTGTACGAGTTCACGCTTGTACTCGCCACCGACGTCGTGATGCGATCCAGGCGCTGCGTGCGCTCGATCTGGCCACCGGCGATGAACGAACGGCTGCGATCGGCCAGCGGGCGGTCTTCGTAGGCGAAGAGCACCTGACGGTCGCCCTCGACATCGTTCTTGCCGGTATAGCGGATATAGAACGGCAGCTTTTCGCCCTTGCCGTAGAGCTGATAGGTGTAGCTGATCGAGTTGCCCGATGCATCCTGGCTGCGCTCGATCTGCCAGCTCAGCGGTACTCCACCGACGCCGTCGGGTACTTGCCGCGAACCGCCCCCGCTGCACGCACCGCTATCGGAAATGCCGCCGTAGTAGCTGACTTCGCCCGACTTGTGCTGCACCTTGAAACAGCTCACGTTGCTCGTAAGGTCACCGCCGTACTGCGTCACACGCGCGAAACTATTGACCTCGGTGCGGTAGTACGCACCGCTGACCCCGTACGTCGCGCCCGGCGTGGCCACGCCGTTGGCGTCAGTGCGCACGAGGCGTTCGCCATCCAGACACAGCGCATCGGTGCTGCTCAGGCTCACCGAGGTGGTGACGCCATCCTGCGCTGCTGTCTTCGCGCAGCGGTGGATCGAACTCAGACCCGACAGCGACCAGCCCAGACCGGCGATGCCGCTGCCGCTGCGGCTGCTGTAGCTCAGCGCCAGTTCCGGCTGTACGCCGTTGCGACCGGGCGGCAAGGAAATGGGAATAGTATACATAGCGGCACCACCATCCGTGCGCGCTTCGCCGGCGATCACGCCCGTAGCCGGATCATGCGGCGTCAGATCGCAGCCGTTGTTGCCCTGCGGCGTGCACGCAATGTTCTGCACGGTCGCATCGGCGATCACGCCGTCCAGCAGCACACGCACTTCCGGCGTGCGCAGCTTCGTGGTTACGCCCGTGCCGTTGTAGCGGTAGGTGATCTCGTATTGCACACGCGCACCGACGGGCAGCGTGTCGGGTATCACCGAACTCAGCCCGCTGGCGACCTGCACCGAACTGAGCCCGCCGTTGTTCAGGTCGAACCGGCGAACGGTCGCGGCCGGATCGTTCGTGCTCCAGCTGACCTGGAACGTGCAGGTGTGGCTCGCACCCGGTACGCGGCAGACCGACTTGTCCACGATCACGTGATTGGCGTCAAAGCGCATGACTGGCACTTCCTGCGGCAACACGGGCGTGTTGCTCGGCGGCGGCCAGTCGACCGCAGCGCCGCCTGTCACAGCCGTGCCGACCTGCGCGGTCAGTCGCATGCGGCCGTTGGCCGCATTGTCGAGACGGCGCGCGAACTGGCCGTAGGTTTCCTCCCCGAGCGTCCCGTCGTGGTCACCGTCAAGACCACACGCCGTGGTTGCATTGGTGCAATCCGTGATCGCCGGATGAAAGACGCCGCCAACCGGATTCGGCACCGGTGTGTAGCGGAAATAGCGCAGCGCGCCCGTGCCCAGCAGCGTCAGCGTGTCATCCGGTGGCGGGTTGGTGCCCCAGGGATCTTTCGACTGCAGCCATACCGGACGGCCGCTGGTGTCGAAGATCGCCGCGGCGGCAGTCTCGATGTACTGATTGGTGGCTGGATCGATGTCGATCAACAGATCCACACCCCAGCCCACCAGCGGGTCGTTGACCAGACCCTGATAGAACCAGTTCGAGGAGAACGCCTGGTTGATCACCCCTTCCAGACCGCGCAATTGGCGCTGCTCTCGGAACGTGTCGAACAGGCACTCCTCGTACGTCGCTCCGCCCACCGGCGCCACCGAAGATGCCTGATCCCAGCGCCAGCGGACCGCCGCGCGTGTCGTCGTCTGGTTCGGGAACGTCACCGACACCGACCCCACCGGCGTGAACGTGCGGCCCTGGTAGCTGAAGTTCCAGTTGGCAACGTACAGGTTCGACTGCCAGGTGCGCTCGCCCGTGACCGCGTTGAACTCCAGTTCCTTGTTCTCGCCGTGCAGCCACACCGGCCGGCCAGTCGGATCGAACGTGAACCAGGTCAGGTACATCGACTGCTGGCCTTCGCCGTAGAAGAAGTCCCAGCCGATGCCATTGCGTTTCGGATTCCACCAGCGACCCGGGAACATGTGCACATTGCCCGGCTCGGTGGACGCCGTCGGCGACGTACATACCGAGGCCGGCGGCGGCGCCAGCAACGGCGGCGGTATCTGTGCCCGTGCACCTCCGGCGAGCGCCATCAACGCCAGCCCGCCCAGAAGGGTTCTGCTACTACTCATGTCCGATCCTCTGACCTGATTTTGTTGGTTCCGCCTATCGCGCAGGCAGCCGCACACACACCCCGTAGAGGCCGCGAAAGTAAAATCTGGATGGCGTCGCTGACTCGCCCAACGCCGAGGCCATGCTCGGTCATCCCTGTCTCAATACATGAAACCTGTTCCCTCAGTGGCGCTGCCCGCTTCACATCCGACTGTTCCGGTCGTGGGCCATGGCCACATGCCACGCCGACTGCCCCGGAACGGTCTATAGCTGCCCGATGCACGCCTGGCGGGAGGCGCTTGCCAGCTGTTCTGATAGATGACGAAGTGTCGCAGAAAAAGTGATCAAAAATTATGGTCGTGGCTTCGCCAACCATACGCCGACGTAGCGATGGCCCAACCCTGCTATTCGACGCTCGAATGAGCAACTGCGTGGCGATATCGATCGCCGCAGTTCACTGTGTCACTACCGCATGAATGCGTGCGCAGGCCTGCGCCCCGGATGCAGCGAACTCAGGACGCGGCGGCACGACGCCATACGCGGCAGCGGTTGTTCGCCGGCAGCGCGTGATCGGCAGCGAGTGCGAGGCCATGCGTCGCGGCCAACGCATCGACCTCGGCCGCGTCGCGGATGCCGCGATGCGGTACGGCGGCGCGCAGGGACTGGTCGAACGCGGCGTTGCTCGCGCTGGTGAAGCGTCCGTCGATGTTGAACGGCCCGTAGATGACGAGCGTGCCGCCCGGCCGCAGCACCTGCGCGATGCCGGCAAACATCTGACGGACCTCGGACCAGCTCATGATGTGCAGCGTGTTCGCGCTGAACACGGCATCGAAGGTCTGCACAGGTGGCCATCCTCCGATGGCCACATCGAGTTCGAGCGGCGGTGGCGTGTTCGGCAGCGCCGCTTCGTCCAGCCACGCGCGGATGCCGGCAAGATTTTCCGCGCGATCGGAACACTGCCAGCGCAGCGCCGACAGCGCCGCGGCGAAATGCACCGCGTGCTGGCCGGTCCCGCTGCCGATCTCCAGCGCATCACGGCAACCGGCGAAGGCGTCGCGCAGCACGGCGAGGATCGGCTCGCGATTGCGTTCGCTGGCAGCGGAATAGGGCTTGTCGAGGTTCATGTCCAACGCGCTCCTGTCTCGGTGGGTATCGCTCTTCGGCGGGCGCCGCAGTCCGCGGCCGTGTTCCGTCTCAGCGCCGCGCCGCCCGCGCGTCGGCCATGCCTGTTTCGCGTTGCGCCGCCATGCGCTTGAGCACAGCCACCGGCTCGGCCCAGGCGCTGGCCGGGCGCCGCTTGGTCGTCGTCAGGACCAGATCGGTCGGATGGAACACGTTGAGGTTGTGCGTGATCGGCGTGGTCAGGATGTACTGCGCCTCGGTCGCGCGTAGGAAACTTCCCACTTTCTCGATGTTGAAAACGTCGAGATGGGCGAACGGCTCGTCGATGAAGACGAAGCCGCCCGGATGCGTCTCGTCGCGCAGCAGCGCGACCAGCAGCAGCAATGATTTCATGACCTGCTGGCCGCCGGACGCTTCGCCGTCGTCGAGGCCGATCCATCCTTTGCGGTCGAAATCGAAGCGCACGCTCAGGCCGGCCTGGGCCAGCGCGATGTCGTCGTTGGCCAGTTCCGGCTGGTCGACCTCGACGTTGATGCCGGACAGCTCGCCGAGCGCACGCAGGTTCTTCGCGTACTGGCGCACCGTGGCGCGCAGCACATTGATGTAGGCACCGCGCGCCTCGTCGGTGATGCGCCGCGCGCGGTTGAGGTGCGCGTCGCGCCGTCCCAGCGTGGTTTCCAGCGCTTCGTGGTCGGCGGCGATCTTGTCGCGCAGCGCGACGCAGGACGCCTCCGTGACGAAACCGCCGCGCTCGATGCGGTGCGCGATCTTTTCCAGCTCGCGCTGCACTTCGTGCTCGGTCTCGAATTCCGCCAGCGCCGCGGCGAGCGCGTCGGGATGACGCCAGGCCGGTGGCATGAGACGGCGCTGATGACGGTAGTCGAGCGCGCGACGCACGTATTCCTGGCGATGCCGGGCAAGCTTCTGCTGGTTCTCCTCGCGCTCGCGCTCCAGCAGTTCGCGCCGGGTGCGGCGCTGACCCGCATCGAGCTCCTCGCGCTTCTGTGTCTCGCGCGCGGCATCGACCGCATCGCGCGCGGCGCTGAGCGCTTGCGCGCTGTCCTGCGCGGCCTGCTGCAAAGCCGGCAGCGCTTCGGCGGCGGAGGCGAATTCGACCGCGCGCGCGGCGAGTTCCTGCGCCGCGTCGAGCTTGAGCAGGCGCGCCTGGTTCGCGTCCAGGCGCTGTTCGAGTTCGGCGCGTTCGCTCCGGCGTAGGTCTTGTGCCGCGGTCAACTCGCCGCGTTCGCGCTGCAGGCCGCGCAGCCGCGATTCGCGCGCGCTGGCACCGAAGTTGCGTTCGTCGGTGCCGATGTGCCGGCCGCCGCGGTGTTCTCGCAGGTAGCCCTGCGGCGTGATCCAGTCCTGCCCGGCCGGCAGTTGCATGCCCTTGGCCACGTCGGCGACGCGGCGCAGGCGATCGAGCTGGCGCGGCAGCCAGGCCGGCGGATCGGCACTGAAGCGCAGCACTTCCAGCAGCGAGCCCGGCGTCGCAGCCGGCGCGGGCGCGCGCTCGGCGACGACGAAATGGCGGTACTGCGCCTGCTCGCCGAGTCCGAACGCGACCTTCGCATCCGACGGCGAAGCCAGCAGCACGAGATGCCGATACGGCTGCAGCACCGCCTCGACCGCGGCTTCCCAGGCGGGATCGGTGACCTCGACCGCATCGGCGAGCATGCGATGCGCCACGCCGGCGCGTTCCAGCGCGCCGCGGAATTCGCGTTCGAACCCGGGCATGAAACGCTGGCCGCTCGCGAGTGCGGCGATGTGCGCGTCGAGTTCGCCCGCGCGTTCCACGGCGTGCTCGTCGGCGAGCTTGATCTGCGCCTGGCGGCGCCGGTCGGCTTCGACCGCGCGCAGCAGTTGCGCGACGTCGCCGGCGCCCTGGCTCGCGGCGAGCTTTTCCAGTTGTTCACGACGCCGGTCGATCTGCTCCGCATCGCGTGCCGCATCGCGTGCGGCGAGGAACGCCGCTTCCGCGGCCAGCGCCAGCGACTGGGTCTCGCGCAAGGTTTCCGCGACCGTGACCAGGCGCCCGGCGGCCGCGGTCTGTTCGGTGTCCAGCACGCCGCCGCGGCGCAGGCAATCGCGCAGCGCGCGGCGCAGCCCGGTCAGCTGCGGACGGCTGCCGTCGAGGCTGGCCTTGCGTTCGGCCAGGGCGACCTTCGGAGCGACCTCGGCCTGAAGGCGCTGGCGGTCGCGCTGCAGCTCACCGTATTCCTCGAACGAACGCACGTCGGCCTTGGCCGCTTCCAGGCGCGTGTGCAGCGCGGCGAGGTCCTGGCCCAGCGTCTTGAGTTCCTGCTCGGTCGCGAACTGCTCGGAACGTGCGCGCTGGTAGTCGTCGAGCACAGGCTTTTCGCCGAATACGTCCCAGACCAGCTGCAGCAGTTCGCGCGGCGGGTACTGACACAGCTTGTCGGTCGCGCCCTGCTCGAGCGTGAGCACGCGGCGTATCGCGCGCGTCAGGCCGGCGCCTTCGAGGCGTACGCGATAGTCGCGCAGGACTAGCCATTCACCACCCTGCGCCTCGATGGTTTCGACGCCGACGTCACCGCCGAGGATCTGGTAGTCGCGCGTCCAGTCGCCGCCTTTCTTGCGAATGCGGCAGGCCAGCGTGACTTCGGATTCCATCAGCGGAAAGAACGGCCGGCGTCCGTTGCGGTCGGGCCGGTTGCTGACCACGCCGCGCAGCCAGGCGAACGGCTTGCCGTTGTGGCGCAGGTAGGTCTTGTAGTCGCGCGCGGTCTCGCGGTCCTCGATCGCGAGCAGCGTGCGCAGCGCGTCGAGCAGCGTGGTCTTGCCCGAGCCGTTCGGGCCGACCACGGTGACGATGGCCGAATCCAGCGGCAGCGTGAAGCGCTGCCAGTAGTCCCAGTGCACGACTTCGAGCGCGCGGAATTCAAACATGACTGGCCTCCGTCGCGCCGTCGTCGGCGTCATCCACCGCATCTGCTGCCGCGTCGCGTCGCGCCTGCTCGACCACGAAGACCAGCGCGCCGTCGAGCACGCGCCGCGCGGTGCGTTCGTAGTCGAACGCGAGATCGAGCAGCGGCCCTTCCTGGATGCGGTCCTTGCGCCGCACGATGAAACCGTGCCGCGCGAGCACACCCAGATTCATGTTGAGGCGCATCTTGCCGCCGAGCTTGTCGCCGAAATCAGCCAGCAGCGTGCGCTCGGCCAGCGGCTCGGCGACTTCGGCACCGACCGGCACGGGCTTCATCTCGGCGAAGATCTGGCCCTGCTCCTGGTCGCGGTCGACCTCGACGCGGCGGATCTGGCGCTGACGTTTGGGAAGAATCAGCAGACTCCACAACACCACGAGCAGCGCGATCGCGTCGCGGTCCAGATCGAGGTTGCTCGCTGACCAGGCCTTGGGACCGGCGAACACGGCGGCCTCCTGCGCTTTGGCCACGGCGAGCGCGACGTGGCCGGCGTACGGATGGTCGAGCAGGCGCAGGCCGACCGTTGCCAGGCGCCGGTCCAGCTCCTCGCGAAAGCCGGCGTCGGTCAGCGCCTGGCGCGCGAGTTCGTCCTCGCGCGGCAGCCAGCGCTCGGACAGCAGGCGCGCGATCAATGCGGCCACGGGATCATTCATCGGTGACTTCCTTGCCGCGCGCGCCGGACGGCGCCGCGGATTTTTTCTGATGGCGCGGCAGCGCGGCCGTTTCCGGCACATCGCGCCCCGACGACGCTGTTTCCCGCACATCGCGCGACGGCGCGGCCGTTTCCGGCGAGCGTTCGGGATGCACGCGGCACAACCGGCCGGCGCTGATGCGTGCGACGCCGGCGCTGTCGATGTCCTCGAGCGTTCCGCTGAGTTCCAGCCGCAGTGGCAGGCGCGCCAGCTCGGCCAGGGGGCCGTCGCGCGCATGCGCGCCCGGATCGCCGAGCAGGCCGAGCAGCGACAGGCGGTAGGCCGACGTCGCGAAATCCTCGCTGGGCACGAGCCCGGCCAGCGGCGCGTCGTCGACAAGCGCCGCGAGCTGTGCCTGCCAGCGCTGCGCAAGCACGTAGTCGTTGCTCGCGATCGGCGCGTCGGCCTGTTCCGGCGCGGCGCGCGCGTCCGGCAAGGTCTCGACGATGCTGACTTCGCGCTCGCGCTCGACCAGCTCGAAATCGGCCACGTCGAGCGCGATGTCGCCGAGCACGAAGGCCGGCGCGAGACGGGCGGCAAGCACGTCGCCGGCGATCGCCGCGAGCGCGGCCTGATCGAGACTGCGCAGCCACTGGTTCACGTCGGAAGACGACAGGCCGCTGCCGCCCAGATGCACGCGATGCCGGTCGAGCTGGTTCAGCGCACGCTGGAATACCGACGCCTGGCGCAGCATCGCACTCTGGGCGCGGCCGATCTGCTGCGCGACGCGGTGCGTGGCCGGATCGAGCTCGCCGTCCTGCGCGATCAGCCTGACGATGGCCGTGCCTTTCTCGACCCAGCGCCAGACCGATTTCAAGGTTGCCGCCGCCGCGTGGATGCGGTGCTCGGAACCGCTGAGCACGGCGCGGTCGAAATCGTCGCGCAACTCGTTGAGGCGCGACAGCAGATGCTGCAGGTCGTCGCTGCCGATGCGGCCGGTCGCTTCGCCCGCGGCGATCTGCGCCGTGACATACGCGAGTTCGTCGCCCTCGCCCTGGAACTGCAGCAACTGGCTCAGCGCGGAAAGCGCCTGGCGGCCGACCGGGCTGACGCGATAGCGCTGCGTTTCCGCATCCCAGGTCAGCAGCGCGTTTTCGCGCAGGCGCGCGAGCACGGTATCGAGCTTGGTCGCATCGACGTAGGCGAAATGCTCGCGCAGTTCCTGCGGGCTCCAGTCCGGCGCCGCGCCGCGCTCGCCGATCGTGCGCAGGATGAGCAGGCGCACCATGACCACGTCTTCCCCGCCATGGAACAGCGTCGAAAACGCGCGCAGCAGCTCGCGCGCCTTGCGCAGCGGGAACAGGGCGGGGATATCGTTGACGAGCAGGCCGGGACGCAGGAAGTCCTGCAGGCCGTCATCGGAAATGGATACGGTCACTCGGTTCGCAAGCGGGAGACAGCCGGCGATGGTCGGGCATGAGCAACCGCAAGGCAAGGCGTCGTGCCTCCCGCAGCGCGCTCGTCCCAGCCCGACCGGGCATCGGTGGCGGCATTCGAATGCGTCGGGAATTCGTCTACGGTGCCGGGATTCCACGCAGGCGATCGCGCCATCGACGGCGCACATCCGACAGCAGAGGTAGCGGGCGATGACGGTGTACTCGGGAACCTGCCTTTGCGGACAGGTGCGGATCTCGGTTCGCGGCGAACGCCTTCGCGTCGGCATCTGCCATTGCACCGACTGTCGGCAGGAAAGCGGTTCGGCGTTGACGTTCTATGCGATCTGGCCTGCCTCGCAGTTCGACTGCACGGGCGAAACGGTCGGATTCCAGGGCCGATGCTTCTGTGTCCGCTGCGGCTCGCGACTGTTTTCCGTCGATGAACGGGAGGCGGAAATCAAGCTCGGGATCCTCGCGCAGGCGCCTACCGCATTCACGCCGGGCTATGAACTCTGGATCAAGCGTCGCGAGCCGTGGCTACAGCCGGTCGCGGGAGCCGAGCAGTACGAGGAAGACCGCCGCTGAGCAGCGCAACGCCGCGGCTCAGGCGCTCCATTCCCCCGCCACGTAGAACCAATTCCCACCCTCACGCCGGAAGCGGCTCAGTTCGCGCAGGCGCTGCATGCTGCCCCCGCCGACCTTGTACTTGGCGACGAACTCGACGAAGGCGTTGTCGGCGTCGACCGGCTGGTAGCGCAGGATCTTGAGGCCGTCCCAGCGTGGCGCGGGTTTCTCGCGGGCGAGGTTGAGCGTCGCGGGGCGGGTCGACGGATGCCAGCTGGCGAGCAGGTAGGGTTCCAGTGCCAGCGCGTAGGCGCTGTAGCGCGAACGCATGAGCGCTTCGGCGGTCGGTGCGGGTTCGCCCGCGTGCAGCGGACCGCAGCACGCGGCATAGGCGAGATCGGAGCCGCAGGGACAGTCGACGGATTCGGTCATGGACGCACGCAGCCGGGAACGGCGCGCATTCTCACCGCAATCGCGGCGGCGTCACAGGGCTGCCGCGACGACGGTTCAGGCCGGTCGTGCGCCGAGGAGACGTGCCGGCAGGAACAGCAGCGCGCGCAGGAACTCGAACACCGCCGACAGCGTAATGCCGACGAGCCGGAACGGCAGGCTCAGCAGCCAGACCAGCGGATACAGCACCAGCGCGAGCAGGGCCAGCGGCCAGCACAGGACCAGAAGCAGCAGCCAGAGCAGGAACTTCACCATGACGCGCACGACCTCCACCGGCTTTTGCCGCGCTGTTGACGACTACAGCGTGGCAAAAGCCGGTGCTGCGCAAACGTGCCGGAAGTGAGTGTCACTGCAGCCACATCCGCCGATTCGTTCAGAAAGGGCACGGCAGCAGGCCCGTCGCAAACATCGAGACCGGCGCCTGCGAGCCTTCACGCCCCAGGCGGAGATTTCCCTTTATGCACAAACGAACTCCTTATACCGATCCACTCGTGGAACTGCTCGACTGCATCGAGGATGCGGTACAGCTGCTCGCCTTCGATTATTTCGCCGCAGCCGGCGACGAGCTGCGCCGGGCCGAGGCGCTGCTGCAAGGCGCGCTGCGCGACTGGCGCGGCGAGGATGCGGAACTCGCGCGGCGCTGGCTGCGCCAGGCGGTGCTGCCGGGTTGCAGCAGCGCGACGCACGAGCGCCGCGGCCATTGCGCTGGCGCGCTGTGGCGCGCGCGACGCGCGGTGCGGCGGCACTGGCTCGCGCGGCTCGGCGTGGCCTGGGACCCGTATGACACCGCACTGGCCGCGCCGGGCTCGCGGACCACGCCAACAGGCAACGGCGAGAACGGGCCGGATACCTGAGCGCGACGTGCAAGGGGTCAGGTTCACTTATCGCGTGCCCGATCATCGCACCACTTCGTGCACGCCCCACGATAAGTGAAGCTGACCCCGCTCAGCCTCAGCGCGGCGGCGCGCCGAGCTCGCGCGTGTCGAGGTAGCCGTTGCGGTTCACGTCCTGGCGGCGGAAGACTTCCGCCAGCCGGGCGCGATGCCGCGCGAGCGAGATCGGCCGCGTGTTCGGCCCGACCACGGCCGGATCGAATTCGTCGAGATCGACGATGCCATTGCCGTTGTAGTCCATGCGGCGGAACACCTCGCTGAGCTTGTCCTGATATTCGGCCAGGCTCACGCGGCCGTCGCGGTCGCGGTCGTATTCGCTCAAGTAATCCTGCGTGGAGCTCGCGAACTGCGCTGCGGCTGGCGCCGCCGCGATCATCGCGAGCACCAGCGTCATTGTCGGCAGCGCTGCGCCGGCCGTCATGGCCGCGCGGCATCGGTGGCGGTGGCGCCGACGGCAGCCGCCGGATGCGTGGCCTTCCAGGCGACGACGAGCGCCACGAGCAGCAGCACGGCGGCGACGAGGAACGCGGCACCGGGCAGATGCCACGGCGCGTCCTTGGCTATGCTCCAGGCGAACACCTGGGTGTAAAGGCCCGGGCCGATGATGCCGGCGAGACTGGTCAGCCCGGCCAGCGCGCCCTGCAAGCGGCCCTGCTCGCTGGGATCGACCTGCCGCGTGACCAGCGCCTGGGTCGCCGGACCGGCGCAGCCCCACAGCGCGAGCAGCGGAATCGCGATCAGCGACATCAGGCCGGTCGCAGCGATGCCCTGCCAGGCGAAGCCGAGCGCGCCGAAGACGAGACCGGCGTAGATCGCGCGGCGCTCGCCGAAGCGCTGCACGATGCGTCCGACCAGCAGCGCCTGCACGATGCCGTTGCACACACCGACGAAACCGAGCGTATAGCCGACCGCCTGAGGACCCCAGTCGTAGCGGTAGTCCGCGTACAGCACGAAGGTGGTGTTGAGCACGTAGTGAGCCAGCTGCGACAGGAACATCACGACGGCCAATGAATACACTTGTGGATAACGCCGCAACAGCAGCAGTGCGCCGAGCGGGTTCGCGCGGCGCCAGTCGAGCGTGGCCGTGCGCCGCTCGACCGGCAGCGATTCGGGCAGCACGAAATAACCGTAGCAGAAGTTGGCCAGCGCGAGTCCGGCCGCGAGCCAGAACGGCAGGCGCAGGTCGATGTCGCCGAGCGTGCCGCCGAGCGCCGGGCCGAGCACGAAGCCGATGCCGAACGCCGCACCGAGCGCGCCGAACGCGGCCGCGCGCTTTTCCGGCGCCGTGACGTCGGCCAGATATGCATTGGCGGTACTGAAACTGGCCGAGGTCATGCCCGAGAGCACGCGCGCGATCACGAGCCAGGGCAGGGTCTGCACGACGGCCATGAGGATGAAGTCGAGGCCCAGGCCGAGGTTCGACAGCAGGATCACCGGGCGCCGGCCGTAGCGGTCGGACAGGGCGCCCTGGATCGGATTGCAGAAGAACTGGACGACCGCGAATACCGTCGCGATGACGCCGACCCAATGCGCCGCGGAGACCATGTCGCCGCCGGCCATCTCCTTGATCAGCCGCGGCAGCACCGGAATGATGATGCCGAAGGCGAGGATGTCGAGCAGGACCGTGACGAAGATGAAAGCCAGCGCGGCCTTGCGCACTGGCGGTACGGAAGCGGGGACGTGCACGGCATTTCCTGCGGTTTGCGGCGGCGCGCAGTCTAGCCCGGATTTTTCACATGCGTTCGTAGCGAGGCCGTCGAGACGCCGTCCTGACGCGCGCCGTGGACTTCAGTGACGGCGAAGGCGTAGCCGACACTACGTCGAGCCGGCACGAGGGAGCAGCGCGCGTCAGGGCGAGCGTATCGGCGGCCGCAGTAGAAGGGGTGTGAGAATTCCGGGCTAACAGGCGCTGCCGACGGCCCGGCCGGCACGCTTCGGCGCGAGGCCGTCTCGCTTCGCCGCGACGTTGACGCCGGGCTAAGCAACACTCGCGTTAGCTTGCGGTCCTGTCTATGCGCCCAGCCTGCGCCTGTCGTCTCCGGAGTATCGATGCCGTCGTGCCTGCGAACACTGTTGCTGCCGCTGCTGGGCCTGCTGCTGACACCCACCGGGGGACACGCGGCCGTGGTCGCGACTGAGCACCTGAAGGTCGAACTCGTGGCCGGGAAGACCGCCCTGGTCGCGGGCCGCGCGAACTGGCTGGGCCTGCGCCTGGACCACGAGGAGCATTGGCATACCTATTGGGCCAACGCCGGCGATACCGGCCTGCCGACCCGCTTCGAATGGACCGTTCCAGCCGGCTGGAACGCCGGCGCGATCGACTGGCCCGCACCGGAACGCCTGCAGATCGGCGAACTGTTCAACTTCGGCTATTCCGGCGAAAACCTGCTGCCGGTCAGCGTCGACGTGCCCGCCGATGCGGTCATCGGCAGCCCGGTCACGCTGCGTCTGCACGCAAGCTGGCTGATCTGCAAGGAAGAATGCATCCCGGGCAAGGCCGAGCTGGAAATCACGCTGCCGGTGACGGCGGCCGGCAGCGAGCCCGCCGATTCGCCAGCCGCCTCCGCGCTGCGCACCGCGCTGGCGCAGCGGCCGGTCGCCGCCGACTGGACCGCCGCGATCACCGCATCCGGCGACCGCATCGAAATCCGCCTGCGCGGCGACGGACTGCCCGGCATCGCCAACCTCGACGCGTTCGCGCTGCAGCCGCAGGTGCTCGCGAATACACCGCCGCGGATCGCCATCGATGGCGACGGCCTGCTGATCGAGGCGGCACGCAGCGACTATTTCACGACGGCACCCGCACAGCTGGACCTCGTACTCGTGCAACGCGACGCCGGTCGCGTTCGTGCGTGGCGCGTGGCCGCCTCCTGGCCGCCGGAGGCGACCGCGGCAGCATTGGCCGGTACGCCGGGCAGCGCGGCGGGCGCGACCGGCGGCGGCGCGGTTGGCAGCGTCGGCTTGGCCCTGCTGCTGGCGCTGTTCGGCGGCGTGGTCCTGAATCTCATGCCCTGCGTGTTCCCGGTGCTATCGCTCAAGGCGCTGAGCCTGGCCGAGACCGCGCACGCGCCTGCCGCCGCACGCCGCGACGGACTGGCCTATCTCGCCGGCGCGGTCGCCGGCTTCGTCGCGCTCGCCGCGATCCTGCTTGCGCTGCGTCAGGCCGGACAAAGTCTGGGCTGGGGCTTCCAGCTGCAGTCCCCGCTGCTGGTCGCGCTGCTCGCCTATCTCATGGTGGCGATGGGACTGAGCCTTTCCGGCGGCTTCATCATCGGCGCACGCCTCGGCGGAGTGGGCCAGTCGCTGGCCGACGGCCACGGCACGCGCGCGGCGTTCTTCACCGGCCTGCTCGCCTGCATCGTCGCGAGCCCCTGCACGGCGCCGTTCATGGGTCCGGCGCTGGGATTCGCGCTGACCCAGTCCACGCCCGTAGCGCTGGCGGTGTTCGCCGCGCTCGGCGTTGGCCTGGCGCTGCCTATCGTCATGCTGAGCTTCGTGCCGGTGCTCGCGCGCTGGCTGCCGCGGCCCGGCGCATGGATGGACACGTTCAAGCAGGTCATGGCCTGGCCGCTGTACCTGACCGCGGTCTGGCTGGTCTGGGTGCTGATGCGCCAGGTTGGCGCGGATGCGACCGCCTTGGTGCTGCTGGGCCTGGTGGCGCTCGTTGCCGCACTGCTGTTCCACGGCCGCAGCCAGTTGCGCACGACGGCGACAGCGCGGCGCCGAATCGCGTTCGCGCTGTTGCTGCTGCTCGCGTTCGCGCCGCTGTCCGTGGTGCAGACACTGGCTGCGCCGCCCGGCGGTCGCGATAGCGAAATCTGGCAGGCGTGGACACCCCAGCACCTCGACGAGCTGCGCCGGGCCGGCGAGCCGGTCTTCGTCAACATGACCGCGGCCTGGTGCATCACGTGTCTCGCGAACGAACGCGTGGCACTGTCCTCGGACGCCTTCGCCGAGCGCCTGCGCCGCGACGGCATCCGCTATCTCAAGGGCGACTGGACCAGCCAGGACGCCGCGATCACGACGTATCTCGCCGGCTTCGAACGCAGCGGGGTGCCGCTGTACGTGGTCTACCCGCGCGGCGGCGGCACGCCGGAAGTGCTGCCGCAGCTGCTTACCCCTGGCCTGGTCGACGACGCGCTCGCGCGTGCGGCGGCCGGCGCTTCGTCCCCACCCGCCCACCGGAGTTCCCCATGAAACTGTTGTCCTCCCTGTTCGCCGCCGCCGTGCTTTCCGTTGCCGCCACACCGCTGATGGCCAAGGTCGAGATCGGCCAGCCGGCACCGTCCTTCAGCCTGACCGACAGCAACGGCAAGACGCGCACGCTGGAAGAATTCAAAGGCAAGACCGTCGTCCTGGAATGGACCAACGCCGAATGCCCGTTCG
The DNA here is from genome assembly GCA_038207515.1 of Lysobacterales bacterium. Lineage (GTDB taxonomy): Bacteria > Pseudomonadota > Gammaproteobacteria > Xanthomonadales > Rhodanobacteraceae > Tahibacter. The sequence continues at coordinate 18,120 of JBBQZR010000079.1, forward strand.
TGAAGAAGCACTACGGCAGCGGCAACATGCAGGCGCAGCAGAAAGAAGCGACCGGCGCCGGGGTGGTCTGGCTGGCGATCAACTCAGGCGCACCGGGCAAGCAGGGCCAGGTCGAGGGCGGTGACGCCAACGAGCAGATGCAGATCGACCGCAGTGCGCCGACGGCGTATCTGCTCGATCCTACCGGCACTACCGGCAGAGCTTATGGCGCTTCGACCACGCCGCACATGTACGTGATCGATGGCCAGGGCGTGCTGCGCTACAAGGGCGGCATCGACTCGATCCAGAGCGCCGACGCGGTCGACATCCCGAAGGCGACGCAGTACGTCAAACAGGCGCTGGCCGAACTGTCCGCCGGCAAGCCGGTCAGCGTGCCGGTGTCGCCGCCCTATGGCTGTTCGGTCAAGTACGCGGCCCAGTGAACTGGCAGCCGTTGAGAAACAGCCTGCTGGTGCGATCCAGGATGGATGCTCGAGAGTCGACCGCGTAAGCAATCGAATCGGGAAAGGCGATGTCGATCGCATCAGCGATCGGCTCAGGAAGAATGGCGTCGATCGCGTAAGTGATCGACGCTCCGAGAAGGTGGGCAGCTGATGCGCCTGAGCGACGGTCGCGCGATTTCGCGGCCGTCGCTCAGGGTGGTCTCACCAGTACCGGCGCGATGCGCCGATACTGGCAGCGTTCTCAAAGCTGGAAATCGTCGGTGAAGATGTTGTCCACCGTGATGCGGTGCACTTGGCCGTTCGAACGCGTGATGTACACGTTGCCGTCCACGTCTTCGCCGAAGCCGTAGATCGAACCGCTGGCCAGGCCGGTCAGGCGGTTCACGCCGCCGGAGTCCCAGGTGGCGCCGGTGGACTCGGACCACCACAGGTCGCTGCTGCAGGAGTCGCCATAGAAATACGTGCCACGCATCGCCGCGTATGGACCGCGATAGACGAAGCCGCCGCTGACGGCGCAGGCGCTGGTGTGGTTGTACTCGATGACCGGCGCGACGGTGGAGGTGACCGACGGGCAGTTGGTGCCGCTGCCCGAGGTCGTGAAGTAGTGCCGGCCTTCGCAGCGGCTCCAGCCGTGATCGAGGCCGCCGACGCCGGCGGCGCTGATGGTGATTTCCTCGTAATTACCCTGGCCGACGTCGCCGATGATCAGGCGGTTGTCCTCACGGTCGAAGCTGAAGCGCCAGGGATTGCGGAAACCCGCCGCCCAGATCTCGTCGCAGGTGTTGCTCGAGGCGACATGCGGATTATTGGCCGGAATCGCGTATTCCGCCGGCGATATGCCGCCGGAACCGCACATGTCGGCCGATACGGCGCCGCCGCGCGTATCAACGTCGATGCGCAGCATCTTGCCGAGCAGGAAGTATTGCGTGCCCGACGGGTTGGTGCCGCAGCTGTTGCGATTGCTGTCAGCCGGCTTCTTCCAAAGGCATTCGGCGAAACCGTGCGGATTGTTCTGGTCGCCGCTGTCGCCGGAAGACACGTAGAGATAGCCGTCACTGCCGAAGTGGATATCGCCGCCGTTGTGGTTACCGGCGAGGTCGGGCAGCCGCAGGATGATAGTGCCGGCAGGAGTGGCGACGTCCGAGGTCAGAGACGGCACGGTATAGCGCGCGACGACCTGGTCGGGCGTCGAGCCCAGGCGCGGATCGGCACTGGGTCGCGAATAGAAGATGTAGAACTCGGTGTTGTGCGGGAGCGAGGGCTTGCCGAAATTCGGGTGGAAGGCGAGGCCGAGCAAACCGCTTTCGCTCGCGGTGGTCACGGCGACGGTCAGGAAAGCGGTCGGCAATACCGCGCCGTTCTTGATGACACGGATGTTTCCGCCCTTCTCGACGACGAACAATCGGCCGCTGCCGTCGTTGGGCGCACGCAGCGCTACCGGGGTGGAGAACGTGGTCGAGGCATTCGGCACGCGCGTGAGGAACATACCGGCCGGCGGCGCCGCCATCGTCGGAGCCGATGCAGCGGCCAATAGGGCGGCCGCGAAAACTGTGGTGAGGCGCATGGAAATCTCCCTCGCGAAAAGAGCACCGTTTTACGCTTCGCCCCGTTACGAAACCAGCACGGCATCGCGCGCCCGTGACGGCGCGCACATCCGTTCAGACCTGCGGCCGCTTCAGCCGGATCAGCGCGGAGATGTCCTCGTCGGCGTAGCCACGCGCCATGAGTTCGGCATAGTCGGCCAGCGAGCGGTCGATGACGCTGCGGTCGGTGCCGGCCGCGAGCGCGAGTTCGCGCACGATGCCCAGATCCTTGTGCAGCAGGCCGAGCTTGAAGCCGACGCTGAACTGGTTGGCGAGCATGGTCGCGCCGCGCTTGTCGAGGAACCAGTTGCCGGCCGCGCCGGCGCCCAAGGTCGGCAGCAGCGTGGCGGCGTCCAGCCCGAGCGCTTCACCCAGCGCCAGCCCTTCGGTGACGGCCTGGGCGATGCCGGCGATCAGCACCTGGTTGACCGCCTTGGTGTTCTGGCCGGCGCCGACCGCGCCCATGTGGCTGATGCGCGCGGCATAGCACTCGAGCACCGGCCGCACACGGTCCAGCGCCGCGGCGTCGCCGCCGGCCATGATCGAGAGCTTGCCGTTCTTCGCGCCCTCGACACCGCCGGATACGGGCGCATCGACGAAATCACCGCCGGCGCCCTGCAGCAGCGCCGCGGCCTGCTGCGCGGTCGCCGAGGACACGGTGGAGTGATCGACGACTACGCAGCCGGCCGCGGCATTCGCCGCGATCGCCGCGCTGACCGCGAGCACGTCCGCGTCCGCGCTGACGCAGAGCACGACTACATTACAATAATGGGAAATTGTCTCAACGGTCGCTGAGGCGACACCGGCATGCTCGGTCGCGAAGCGTGCCGCCTTCTCCGGGCTGCGCTTGGCCACGGCGGCGAGCAGGCCACGCTGGTGCAGATGGACAGCCATGGACCAGCCCATGGCGCCGAGGCCGACGAAGCCGGCACGGATAGCTTGCATAGGAATTCAACGCGGACGACCGGGAAGGGACGGCAAGCAAAGCGCATCGCGACGGGTCTGTGCAAGCCCGTAAGCGGCTACCTTGGTCGGATGCGATGGAACATGCGCGCGCTGCGTGTTCAACCTTGCGATCAGACGAAACGCGCGCCGGGATCGAAACCGGCGCGGTGCGCCTAGGGCACAGGCACTATGCGCGTCGCCGCCCAGGCCGCGAGCTTTTCGCGGCCGATCTTCGCGTTGTGGCGGATATCGACGGGGAACTGTGGATGAAACAGCACCTGTGCGATGCCCCGCGTGTGTGCGAAGGACTGGGCGCGGTTTCGCGCCTCGGCCTCGATGCGTTCGGCCGAGTCGCCAGCCTCGCGTTCGAGCTCCAGCAGCAGTACCGGAATCTGTGCGCCGGCCGCGCCCACGCCGACCAGCGCACTGCGGCGCACGCCGGCGATCGCGCTGAAGATCGGCTCGGCCTGTTCGGTATAGAGATCACCGCCCGCGGCGCGGACGCGCTGCGACTTGCGGCCGCAGAACCAGAGCCGGCCCTGTGCGTCGAAATAGCCCAGGTCGCCCATGCGATGCACGAGACGATCGCCGTCGCGCACTTTGGCCAGCGCGGTCGCGGCCGGACGCGCGTGGTAGGCCTGCGTCGTGGTCGGTCCGGCCACGGTGATCTCGCCGATCTCGCCCGCGGCCAGTTCACGCACACCGCTCCAGTCGGCAATGACCTCGTCGTTGATCGCGATGATGCGCACGGTATTGGCCGCCAGCGGCCGTCCGACGCAGGTACCGGCGCCGCGCTCGGTCTGCGCGCGCGTGTCGTTGAGCAGTTCCGCGCTCTCGATCACGGCCAGCGGCAGGCATTCGGTCGCGCCGTAGGGCGTGTAGATCTCCGCCGCCGGATCGAGCCACGGCCGCAGCCGCGCGAGGATCGCCGGCGCCACCGGCGCACCGGCGGAAATCACGCGGCGCAGGCCCGGCAGACGCACGCCGTGCCGCTCGCAATGCCGCGACAGCGTGTCGAGCAGCGCCGGCGAACCGAACAGCATGTCGACGCCGAAGCGCTCGATCGCGGCCACGAGCTTGCGCGGGTCGGCACTCGCCGGCCGCGTCGGGTCCATGTCCGGGATGACCGAAGTCGAGCCCAGCGCCGGATCGAACAAGGCGAAAGGTGGAAAGGTGGGCATGTTCACATGACCGGGCTGCAGCGCGAACGCATCGCGCAGCAGCTCGACCTGGGCGAGAAAATGCCGATGCAGGTATTCCACGCCTTTGGGCACGCCGGTCGAGCCCGACGTGAACAGGATCGCGGCGAGTTCGTCGGGCCGCGTCGCGGCGGCAATGAACGGGCGCGCCGGGATCGCGTCGCGCAGCGTCTGCAAGCGTTTGCCGCCCCAGCCGAACGGCCCGCCGACGGTCACGACGATGCGCACGGACGCGCGCGCCCAGCGCAATACGAGACGCGCGACCTGCGCCAGCGGTATGCCGACGAAAGCCTCGGGCGCGGCTTCGTCCAGGCACTGGCGCAGCGTACGCCGATCGATACCGGGATCGATCAGCACGGGCACCGCGCCGAGTTTGAACAGCGCGAACATCAGCACGAACAGCTCGCGACCGGGCCGCACCATCAGCGCCGTCTTGGTGCCGCGCGCGATGCCTGCATGGGCCAGCGCCGCGGCGCTGTGGTCGCTCGCGGCATCGAGTTCCGCGTAGCTGATATCGAGATACGGCGGCAGCTCGCTGCCGCGCGACGCATGCTGCGGAACGCGCAGTGCGATCGCGCCGGGACGAAGCTTCGCCATCGCGGTCAACGCGCTGGCGATGTTGGCGGTTTCGGTCATGGGTGCGGCGCCCAGTCAAACTGGGCCGGATCAAGCCGCGAGGACGGCTTTAGCCCTCTCCCCCCAGCTCGCTGGGGGGAGAGGGTTGGGTGAGGGGGAGAAACGTCAGCGCGGCTCAGCGCCCCGACCGTCGCGAAGGACGCGAACTCCTCGCACAGCTGACTGCCGCGCGAAAATCGCAGCAGCCGTATAAACCCAGGCTTGGGGGGCCGGCCCCCCCCCCCCACCCCCCCCCCCCCCCCGGGGGGGGGGGGGGGTTGCTGGCCAAGGGGGGGGGGGGGGGGCGGGGGTCGCG
>JBBQZR010000080.1:0-22538 GCA_038207515.1 Lysobacterales bacterium
ATGCCCGCGCGCCGGTAGGCCGTCTTGAGCAGTTCCGCCTGCGCCCTCGGATTCGGCGCCGTCAGCGAACTCGCCCGGCCACCATGGTTCTCCGCGCTGCCCACGATCAGCGCATGGATGCGGTCCCCGTCCGCTTCCGCCACCGATCGCTTCTTCAGCAGCAGCACACCCACACCTTCGCCGCGCACATAGCCATTCGCTTCGTCGGAGAAGCTCTTGCAGCGTCCCTGCGGACTGAGCATCCCCGCCCGCGTGAAACTCACATGCGCCGCCGGCGACGGCAGCGTGTTCACGCCGCCGACCAGGGCCTGATCACAGCCACCGCTGCGCATCGACTCCAACGCCCGGTGCACCGCCACCAGCGAGGACGAACAGGCCGTCTCGATCGGCTCGCTCGGACCATGCAGGTTCAGGAAATAGCTCAGCCGGTTCGGACCCACCGACGGCACCGCACCGGTCGACGAATAGCCCTCGATCGCGATTCGTGCCGCGGCGATACGGTCGTTGTAGCCGGTCGTTCCGGTGCCGATGAATACACCGGTCGAACTTCCCGACAGGCTGGCCGGCGCATGACCCGCGTCCTCGATCGCCGCCCACGCATGCTCCAGCAACAGCCGCTGCTGCGGATCCATCAGCACCGCTTCGCGCGGCGAGATACCGAAGAACAGCGGATCGAACGATTCCACCTCGGTGATGAAACCGCCCCACTTCGGCGGCGTCGTATTCGCCTCGCCCTGAGCGTCGCCATACGCACGCCAGTCCCAGCGTGACGCGGGAATCTCCTCGATGCAGTCACGCCCCTCGCGCAGGTTCTGCCAGAACGCATCCACGTCGGTTGCCTGCGGGAAGCGCGCGCTCATGCCGACGATCGCAATCGCCTCCACAACCGCCACGTCCGGCGCAATCGGCGACGACCGCGATGCCGGTTTCCAGCGCCGCGCTGCAGCGAGCGGCTGCGGCATGACCGGCGCCACCGGTATCAGCAGCGCTGCGGGCGCGGACGCGGGCTCGGCCGCCTGGTCCAGGCCCCAGCGCGCGCTCAGCAAGTCCGCCGCCGTCCGCATCAGATGCGCGGTGACCGCGGCGAGCGAGGAATGCTCGAAGAACACCGTCGGCATCAGCGCCAGACCCCAGCGCTCGTTGAGGCGATTCGCGAGTTCGGTGAAGGAGATCGAATCGAAGCCGAACTCGCTGAGCTCGGCGTCGGCATCCAGGTCTTCCCGGCGCAGCTTGAGCAGCTCGGCCACTTCCTGCAGCAGGCGGTCGAGCACGACGGCAGGCAGTCCGGCGCCGCTCTTGCGGATCGTCGGCGCCTCTATCGGCGCGGCGACGGGCGCGGGAGCCGGCGCCACAATCTGCAATACCGGCGGCAATGGCAGTGGTGGCTCGGCTTCATCGCCGCACAAGGCGCGTCGCACGCTGTCCATGCCGGCCGGCAGAACGAACACCTGATCGGACGGCGCGTCCAGCGCCGCATAGAACGCCCAGATGCCTGCCGCGGTCGACAGCGCGTCGACGCCGAAGCGGGCCTGGTTCATGGCACGCGTCGCCGCATCCACCTGCATGCCGCCGTCGGCCCAGAGCGGCCAGGCGATCGACAGGCTGCGGCCACTGCGCTCGGCGCGGCGCACGCGCGCATTGCGGTCGGCCGCGAATCCGTCCATGAACGCGTTCGCCGCCGCGTAGTCGGCCTGGCCGACGTTGCCGAGCACGCCGGCACCCGACGCAAACAGTACGAACAGGTCCAGCGAGCAATCGCGGGTCGCCGCATCCAGCGCGAGCGTGCCGGCGACTTTCGGCGCGAGCACGGCATGCAGCTGTTCCGGCGTCTTTTTCAGCAGGTAGGCATCACGCACGATGCCGGCGCTGTGCAGCACGCCGTGCACGTCGCCATGGGCCTGCACGATCTGCTGCACCAGGCCGTGTACGGCGGCCGCGTCGGTCACGTCGGCTTGCCGGTACTCGGCCAGCGCGCCGGCCGCGCGCAGTTCCTCCAGCGCCGCTTCGCCCGCAGGCTGCAGCGCGGAACGCCCGCAAAGCACGATGCGGACCGACTCGGCCTGTCGCGCGATCTCGCGCGCGAAGATCAGGCCCAGACCGCCCGCACCGCCGGTGATGAGGTAAGTTCCGCCGCTGCGCCAGGGCTGCGAGGGCGCCGCGCCGGGCTGCACGCTGCGCCAGCGCCGCCGCCAGCGCGCACCGTCGCGGTAGCGCACCTCGCTCGCGGTCAGCGCCGACGCATCGGCGCGCAGTGCCGCGGCCACGGCTGCGGCGTCGGTATCGGCCGGCAGCGCAACGAGCTGGCCTATGACCTGAGGATTTTCATGCCAGGCAGTCTTGAGCAGACCGGCCAGCCCGAGCAGCGCGTCCTCCTGCGTCGCCACGCAGACCTGCAGCCGCAGCGGCAGCGCGCCGGGCCGCGTCAGTGCAGTGCGCACCTGCGCGAGCACGGCTTCCGCGTAGACGCCGAAACGCTGCGCGTCATCGCCGTCGCCGGCGACCCGCGTGCAGGCCGCCGCCGGCAGGGCCGCCGCGACGGCGTCGGCCAGCGCCTCGCTCCAGCCGCAGAGCAGCACTTCATGTTTGGCAAAGGCCGGATTCGCGAAGGCCGGCTCGCGCGCGGCCGTGACCTCTTCGCGCTGCCAGTCCGCCTGCAGCACGATGGCCGGAGACGGCGATTCGGACGGCGGCGTGACCGCCGTCGCGACGGGCAGCGACGCCGCGACGGGTGCCGACAGCGAACGCGAACTGAGGCCGAGCAGGCGCGCGAATACGCGCCCCTGCATATCGCAAAGATCCAGGTCCAGCCGCTGCACCGCACCGCCGGGCGTGGCGTCCGCGCTGTAGCGCACCCAAACCAGCCCACGCTCAGGTGCTGCGGCCAGCACCTGCAGCGCGGTGACCGCGAACGGCAGCACCGGGGCAACCGCTTCGGCCGAGCGCTGCGCGACCACGCCGATCGCCGACTGCAGGGCCGCGTCGAGCAGGCTCGGATGCAGGCCGTAGGTTTCCTGTTCGGACTGCACGGATGCGGGCAACGCCCATTCGGCCAAGGCGTGGTCGGCACCGACGTCGACGCGTGCGAGTCCGCGGTGGGCCGGGCCGTAGACCATGCCCATGCGCGCGTAGGCGCCGTAGAGCGCGTCCGTCGACCAGAGCTGGCGCGTGCAGACCGCGCGCAGCGCGGCCAGATCCAGCTGCACCGGCGCGGCCGAGGCGAGCAGACGTGCGATGCCCTGGCAATGCACCAGGGATGCGGCGTCGGTCCCACTGCGCACGACGAAGGCCAGCTCGCCCTCGTTATCGCGGGGCGTCAGTTCGATCTCGACCTCGGCGCCGGCGGTTGTCGATACGGCCAGCGGCCGCAGCCAGACGACCTGGCCCAGCTCGATCACGCTGTCGGCTTCCATGCCGCAGGCCTGGGAAACGGCGGCGCGGACCATCTCGAGATAGGCCGCAGCCGGCAGCACCGGCCGGCCGTCGATGACATGGTCGGCCAGGAACGACTCGCTGCCGCTGAAGCGGCTGCGGTAACGCTGGCGCGACAGGTCCGACAGATTTTCCTGCAGCAGCGGGTGCAGCCAGACCGCTGCGCCGCCCGTGCGCGCCGGCGTGCGCGCTGACACCGCGGGCAGCCAGTAGCGTTCGCGCAGGAATGGATAGGTCGGCAGCGAAACGCAGCGCGGCGGCGTATCGCCGTGCAGCGGACTCCAGTCCAGCGCCAGGCCCTTGACCCACAGGTCCAGCAACTGCGTGTGCTTGCCGCGCCGGAACCACTGGCCCAGGGTGCGCACCAGATCCTCGTCGCCCTGAATCAGCGCCAGCACGCTCTTGTTGGCGCGGGCCTGACCGCGCAGCAAGCCTTCGATCTCCGCCGCCGGATCGGCCGCGAACGCGTTCAAGGTGTCCACCACCTCAGCCAGACTCGTCGCCACGAAGCCCAGCCGCTCCTCCATCGCCTCGCGCCCGACCTGCAGCGTCCACGCGATCGCGGCGAGATCCGCCTCGGTGTAACGACCGCTTCCCAGCACCGCCGCCAGTCGCCGCGCCTGTTCCTGCAGCCGCTCCGCCGTGCGCGCCGACAGCACGATCAGCACCGCCGTACCGGCTGCGGTTTCCTGCACCGGCTGCGAATATTCCTCGACCAGCACGTGTGCATTCGATCCGCCCGCGCCGAACGACGAAACGCCGGCTATGCGCCGCTGCTCGCGACCATCCAGCATCGGCCGACGCCATTCCTCGCCCGCCTGCTGCAGCACGAACGGCGTTGCCGCGAAGTCGATGTTCGGATTCGTCTCGCGCGCGTGCAGCGTCGGCACCAGCCAGCCGTGACGCAGTTGCAACACCAGCTTGGTCAGCCCGGCGATACCTGCGGCTGCTTCCAGATGCCCGATGTTCGACTTCACCGAACCCAGCGCGCAGTACTGCAGCGCCGGCGTGTCCTCACGGAAAGCCTGGGCCAGGCCCGCGACCTCGATCGGATCGCCCAGACTCGTCCCGGTGCCATGCGCTTCGATGTAGCTGACCTGACGCGCGTCGATGCCCGCCTTGTCCAGCGCGCGCCGGATCAGCTGCGCCTGCGCGACCGGATTCGGCACCGTATACCCGTTCGTCTTGCCGCCATGGTTGATGCTGCTGCCGCGGATCAACGCTTCGATCCGGTCACCGTCGCGCAGCGCCGCCGACAACGGCTTGAGCAGCACCGTGCCCACGCCCTCGCCCGGCACGAAACCATCGCCGCCCAGACCGAAACTGCGGCAGCGCCCATCGCTCGACAGCATGCGCTTCCCGCTCAGCGACACGTAGTTCGCCGCATGCAGATACAGATTCACTCCGCCTGCGATCGCCAGCTCGCACTCGCCCCGCAACAGGTGCTCGCAGGCCTCGTGGATCGCCGTCAGCGACGCCGAACACATCGTGTCCACGGGCATGCTCGGGCCACTCAGGTTCAGCAGGTACGACACCCGGTTCGCGACCGAACCAAACGACGTGCGCGGAAACACCGACTCGCCCTGCGACCACAAACCCGGACCGTGCAACTCGAAACCGGTCTTCGTAATCCCCGCGAACACACCGACGCGGCTTGCATGTCGTTGCGCCAGGCGCTCGCGCGTATAGCCCGCATCTTCGAGCACCGACCAGCTCGACTCCACGAACAACCGCTCCTGCGGGTCCATGTCGTAGGCCTCGCGCGGCGATATGCCGAAGAACAGCGGATCGAACGCCGCGAAGTCCTCCAGGAATCCACCCCACTTTCCATAGTGCTTGCCCGACGCCACCGCACGGTCGCGATCCGGCTCGTACATCTGCGCGACCGACCAGCGCTCGGCCGGAATCTCGGCCACGCTGTCGCGGCCCGACTGCAGGTTCTGCCAGTAGCTCTCCAGATCCTCCGCCTGCGGATAGCGCCCATGCAGGCCGATGATCGCGATCGGCTCGTGCGCCGACGCAGCGACCGGCGCCAGCCGGGCCGGCGCGGCGCTGCGCGCCAGGGCACGCGGGACCGCGGCGGCGGCCACCGCATCGCCGAGGCCGCACCAGCGACGACAGGCCGCCGCATGGCTGCCGACGAAATAATCGGCCACTTCGCCGAGGGTCTGGTATTCGTACAGCAGGGTCTTGGACAGCTCGCCGAAGATGCCGCCGAACTTGCCGTTGAATTCCGTGATCATCAGTGAATCGATGCCATAGGATTTCAACGGCTCCGCGGCGTCGACCTGTGCCGCCGGCAGTTGCATGATCTGGCCGAACAGATGCCTGAGCTTGCTCAGCACGCGGTCGCGCAGCGCGGCGGCGTCGACCGGCGCGGGTTCCTCCGGCATCACGTCGACAGGTGGGGGCAGCGCTTCGCTCGCTGTGGCCTGGGGGATCCAGTGCGATTCCTCGGCGAAGGCGTAGGTCGGCAGCGGCACGCGGCCGTAGCCCGCGCCGGTGAACAGGGAGTCGTAGTCGAGGCGCTCGCCGCGCACGAAGCAGGCACCGAGCGCGGCCAGCGCGTCGCGCAGCGCATCGCCCTGCGCGCTGCGCCCGCGAGTAAGAAGTTCCGCCGCCTGCGGCGTGGCTTCGGCCGACTCCGCCACGCGGCCCTGCCACAGCAGCGGCGCCTGCCCGGCCGCCTGCCACTGGGCCAGGCGCTGGTCCAGCTCGGCCAGACCGCCGACCACACAGGCGAGGCGGTACGGCCAGTGCATGCGTCCGCACAGCAGGGTGAACGCCACGTCGCCGCAATCCAGCTCCGGCGCGCTGTGCAGATGCGCGCGCAGCCGCTCGACCTGGGCGCCGAGCTGTTCTTCGCGCCGTGCGCAGAGCACGATCAGATAAGCCTCGCGCGGACGCGGCACGCGGTCGGAGCACGGTGCCTCCTCCAGCACGAAATGCGCGTTGGTGCCGCTGAAGCCGAACGCGCTCAGCGCCGCCAGGCGCGGCAGCGCGCGGCCGCTCGCATCCCGCGGCTGCGGCCAGTCGCGCAGTGTGGTGTTGACGAAGAACGGACTCGCGGCGAAATCGATGGCCGGGTTGCCGTGCTCGAAATGCAGCGTGGGCGGCAGCTGGCGATGGCGGAAGGCCATCAGCACCTTGAGCAGGCCCGCGCCGCCGGCGGCCAGCGCGGTATGTCCGAGATTGCTCTTGACCGACCCGATCGCGCAGTAGCCGCGGCGCTGGGTGTAGTGGCGGAACGTGCGCGTCAGCGCGGAGAACTCGATCGGATCGCCCAGCGCCGTACCGGTGCCGTGGGCCTCGACCAGATCGATGCGATCCGGGTCGATGCCGAAGCCGTCGTAGACCTTGCGCTGCAGCGCTTCCTGGGATCGGGCGCTCGGTGCCGTGATGCCGTTGGTCGCGCCGTCCTGGTTGACGGCCGAACCGCGCACGATGCCGTAGATGTGGTCGCCGTCGCGCTCGGCGTCGGCGGCGCGCTTGAGCGCGAACATGGCCACGCCCTCGCCCGGCACGAAGCCGTCGGCGCGCGCGTCGAAGGTATGGCAGCGGCCGCGCGGCGAGAGCATGCCGGCGGTACCGGTGGACAAATAAAAGCGCGGGCTCGCATGCACATGGATGCCGCCGGCCAGCGCCAGCTCGATTTCGCCGAGCTTGAGTGCCTGGCAGGCCATGTGCATCACGACCAGCGTGCTCGAGCAGGACGTGTCCACGGCGACTGCCGGACCGCGCAGATCGAGGTAATAGGCGATGCGCACGGGCGAGATCGCCGAGGCATTGCCCCAGATCGCCTGCGGCGGCGGCTGGTCGCGCATCAGTTCGGCGTAGTCGCCCTGCATGCAGCCGAGATAGACGCCGCACAGGCTGCCGCGCGTGCGCTCGGTCGCGTAGCCGGCGTCCTCGAGCGCGCGCCAGAGTTCGGTCAGGGCCAGGCGCTGCTGCGGATCCATGTAGTCCGCTTCGCGCGCCGAGATGCTGAAGAACGCCGCGTCGAAGCGGTCGAGGCCGTCGACGAAACTGCCGTGGCGGCAGTAGCCGCTGGCCTCAGGCTCATAGAAGGCCGCGAGGTTCCAGCGCGTGACCTCGCCGACGAGGTCGCGGCCTTCGGCGATGTTGCGCCACAGCGCTTCAGGCGTCGGCGAACCGGCGAAGCGGCAGCTCATGCCGATGATCGCGATAGGCGCGGTGTGCGCCGCGGCGGATGTCGCCGCGGCCGACGGATGCGCCGGCGCGCCGAACGGCGGCGGCAAGATCGCCGCCGCGGTTTCCGGCGCGAAGCGATGGGCCGGAGCGACGAGCGCGCGCTGCGGCGCTGCGGCCGCTTCCGCTGACACGGTCGCAACGGCGCTGCGGCAGGCCGGGAAGCGTTCGACGATGTGCAGGGCCAGCGCGCGCACGCTGTTGTAGTCGTACAGCGCGGTCGTTTCGAGGCTGATGCCAAGACGACGGTTCAGCGCGAGCACGAGGTTCACGCCGAGGATGGAGTCGACGCCGAAATCGGCGAAGGCCTGATCGACCTGGACCCGCGCCGGATCCATGCGGATGGCCGCAGCCAGTTCCTCGACGATCACGCCGCGCAGCGCCTGCGCGTCCGCATCGCTGGCCGGTGCCGGCGCGGCAGCCACCGGCACGGCCGGTACGGCGCGCGCTTCGGCCACGGCACTCGGCGCGACCGCGGCGCGGCGAGCGGGAGCCGGCAGTTGCAGCGCGACGCCGTCGCTGTGCGCCAGCACGATCTGCAGGCCCAGGCCATGCGCGGCCTCGGCCGGGAAGCGCACGTCGCGGAAACCTTCCTCGGCGAGCAGGCTGTGCCAGGTCTGCGGGGTCAGCGCGGGCGAGCCCGGAATGCGCAGCGCCTCGTCCTCGTACAGCCACCAACCCTTGAGCAGGCCGAAAGTCAGGTGCGCGAACGCGCCGCCGTCATTGCTCATCTCGTTGAGCGCGAGCAGGCCGCCGGCGCGCAGCGCCGCCTTGGCGTTGCGCAGTGTCGTGCGCATGTCGCGTGTCGCGTGCAGCACGTTGGCGGCGACGACGATGTCATAGCGACCGGGCTGTATTTCCTGGCCGGCCAGCGGACGTTCGACATCGAACAGCGTGCACTGCAGGTAAGGCCGGCTCGCGCCGTAGTGATCCGCCGCATGCAGCAGGAAGGCGCGCGACAGATCGGTATAGCGGTATTCGGCGATGGCCGCACCGAAACGTTCCAGTGCAGCAAACACTGCCACGCTGGTGCCGCCCGTACCGGCGCCGATCTCCAGCAGTCGGATCTGCGCGGCCGGATCGGCTGACCGGCGCCGCGTGATTTCCTGCGTCACGGCGTCGGCGAGCATGCGGTTGAAAAACGCGGCCTGGCCGCCTTCCTTGTACACGTCCTCGACGCCGGACACGGACGAGGCGCGGAACATCAGATCGGTCGCCGGCGTCCTGCCCTGCAGGATGTCGACGAGCCCGCGCAGCATGGGTTCGACCAGCGCGATCTGCGAACGCAGGCGCGCATCGGTCTGCCAGTCGCGCTTGCCGGTTTCCCACTGCTGCCAGGCAGCGGCTTCATCGAGCGCGAGTGCCGCGGCGGTCCAGGCGACGTGGCCGCCGTCGCGAATAATCAGCCCATGCCGCTGCAGCAGGGTGAAGCTGTGATCCAGCCAGCGCGCATAGGCGCGCTCGATGCGTGCGGGCAGTTGTGCCGGATCGGCGGCGGTACGGCGCAGTAATGCGGCGACCAGGCGCAGCAGGCCCTGCTCCATCGCCACGGTCTGCGGCGGTAGTGCGGGCGGTATGGCGACTGGCGCCGGAGCGGCGGCCGCGACCGGACCTGCAGCGCGGTGCGGATCGATCCGCACCGTCATGCTGCCGCCGTCCAGCTGCGTGTCACCCTCCTGGCCGGCGGATACGGCCCTGAGCAAGGCCAGCTGCGGCAGCGGCCCTGCCAGCAGCGCCGCGAGTGCCGGCAGCGCGTCGGCGCCGTCGATCGCGGCCACGCCGAGCTGACGCATGCGCGCACGCATCGACAGCGGCACCTGCTCGGCGATACCGATATCCCACAGCCCCCAGTTCATGACCCGGGTGAAGCAGCCGCCCTCCTGCTGCAGGCGGCCGGCCAGCGCGTTCTTGAACCGGCTGCCGGCGACATAGCCGCTCTTACCGTGATCCTGCGAATAGATTGCAAAGGTAGAGAAATAAACAATGAAATCGAGCGCGTCGCCGCCGAACACCTGGGCCAGGCGCAGGCTGGTGTCGGCATTCGCGCCGACGACATCGCGCAACTGCGCCTCGCTCATGCCGGCGATGCTGTTGTCCAGCGGTCCGGCGACCGAATGCACCACGCCGTGCAGCGCGCCATGGCGCTGCAGGATCGTGTCCCGCACCTGGGTCAGGGCAGCCGCGTCAGCGGCGTCGGCGACGAGGTATTCGGGCGCCCGGCCATCCTTCGCCAGGCGCGCGATCGCGGCGCGGATCGCCTCGTCCTGCGGGCGCCGGCCGATCCAGATCAGCTGCGCATCGCAGTCGCGGATCAGCGCCTCGCTGAGCACCTGGCCTATGCCGCCGGCGCCGCCGAGAATCAGATAAACGCCGCGCTGGCGATACGGCAGCGGCAGCTCGGCGGCGTAGTCGACCGGGACCAGGCTGTGGCGGAACCACTGCCCGCCCCGCCAGGCCAGCGCGACCGGCGCATCGCCCTGCGGACGCAGCCATTCGCCCGGCGGCGGCGGCGTGGCGTCGACATCGAGCACGTCGATGCGCCAGGCGGTTTGCTCGCGCGCGAGCGTGCCGGCGAAACCCTGCAATGCGGCATGGGCCGGATCGACGCGGTCCTGCGGCAGCACGCTCTGAGCGAAGCGGGTCAGCAGCGTCCAGTGCAGGCGGTGCGCGCCATGCCCCAGTCCGAGCAAGGCCTGCACGACGCGGAACAGGCTGGCCAGATTGGCCCACAGCGCGTCGAGCTGCGCGTCATCGCGCACGGATCCGGCGTGACCCGGGGTGGCGACCCAGATCAGGCGTTCGATCGTGCCGACCGCGGCGAGGCGCGCGCGCAGCGCGTCCACGCTTTCGTCGGCGGCGAGCACGAACGCTTCGGCACCTGGCAATCCGGCGCAAAGCGTCGCGGCCTCGTCGTGCGTCGCGCTGACCACGAGCGTGCGCGGCGCGGTGGCAGCCGCGCCGGTCTGCCACGGCAGCTGCGCCGCCGGCACCGACTGCCAGGCCGGGGCGAGCCGGTGCAGCACCGGCCCTGCTGGCGTCGCCGGTACGAGGCGGCGCTGGGACAGGCCACGCAGGCGCAGGCAGACCCGGCCGTCGGCGTCGCAGAGGTCGAGATCGATCTTGCGCAGCGCCGCGCCGCCAGCGGTGCGCGCGGTCGCCACGACCCACTGCGGCGCAACGACGTCATACAGCTCGATCTCGTCGATCGCGAACGCGACCGCAACGCCGTCCGCACCGGCATCGTCGAACGCCGCGGTCGCCTGCAGCGCGGCATCGAGCAGACAGGGATGCAGCACGTAGTGTTCGGCCTCGGCCGCCGCGGCGGCCGGCAGCGCCAGACGCGCGACCACGCTGTCGCCGCTGCGGCCTATGCGTTCGATACCGCGATAGGCCGGGCCGTAGCAGATCCGCTCCGGCGCAGCGAAGCGCGCATAGAACTGTTCGGCGTCCAGCGCCGCGGTGCCGATGCCGGGAATATCGCGCTGCGGCGCCGCGGCGGCCTGCAGCAGTTCGATCTCGCCAACGCAGTGGGCACCGGCATCGTCGTCACGGCTGGCGACCTCGAACGCGATGGCGCCGGCGCTGGCCGGGCGCAGCACGATCTCCACCGCCGCCGGTGCGGAACCAAAGCGCAGTGGCCGCAGCCACGCCACGTTGCGCAGCCGCATCGCACGCTGCTGGCCGGCCTCGTCGCCACAGGCCAGCGTGACGGCCGCGCGTGCCATTTCCAGATAGGCCGCGCCGGGCAGCACACGGCTGCCGCCGACGACGTGGTCGTCGATCAGGCATTCGGAGCCATCGAGGTCGGCGGCGAAGCATTGCCGCTCGAACGTCGAGACGTTGCGGTGCACGAGCGGGTGCAGCCGTGCGATGCGCTCGGGCGCCGGCAACGGCGTGAGCACCGGCAACCAGACCCGCTCGCGCACGAACGGATAGGTCGGCAGGCTGACCCGGCGCGGACGCGCGTCCGCGTACAGTGCATTCCAGTCGAAGGTCAGGCCGTTGACCCACAGGTCGAGCAATTTGCCGTGCCGGCCGCTGTCGAGCCACGTGCGCGCGGCACGCTGCAGCGCGTCGTCGGCCTCGATCGGGGCGGCAGCGTCGCGGCGGCGCTGGGCCTGGCCCGTGTGCAGGTCCGGCGTCTCGCCGGCGCGGCCGGCGAGGAAGGCATCAAGCCGGTCGACGGCCTCGACTAGCGTGTGCACCGCGAGGGCCAGGCGTTCCTCCATCGCCTCGCGCCCGGTCTGCAGCGTGTAGGCGATGGCGGCGAGATCGGCGTCGCGCCAGGCGCCGCTGCGCAGCGACTGGCGCAGGCGTCGCGCGTATTCCTGCAGACGCTCGGGCGTTCGGGCCGACAGCACGAGCAGCGCCACGCCCATGGTTGCAGCAACTGCCGGGCGCGTGTCGCGGTATTCCTCGACCAGCACGTGGGCGTTGGCACCACCGGCGCCGAACGAGGACACGCCGCCAATACGCGCCAGCTCGCGCCCCGCCGCGGTGCGTCGCGGCCAGGCCGCACGCTCGCGCTGCACGTAGAACGGCGATTTGGCGAAATCGATATGCGGGTTCAGCGCCGCCGCATGCAGGCTCGGCGCCATCTCGCCCCCGCGCAGCTGCAGCACGAGCTTGGTCAGCCCGGCTATGCCCGCGGCCGCCTCGAGGTGGCCGATGTTGGACTTGACCGAACCCAGCGCGCAGAAGCCCGTTTCGGCGGTGTCCGGCGCGAAGGCCTGGCTGAGGCCGGCGACTTCGATCGGATCGCCCAGCGACGTGCCGGTGCCGTGCGCCTCGATGTAGCCGACATCGCGCGCGTCGATGCCGGCCCGCTCCAGCGCCGCCCGCACGACCTGGGCCTGGGCGACCGGATTGGGCACCGTGTAGCCGTTGGTGCGGCCGCCGTGATTGATGCTCGAGGCACGGATCACGGCGTAGATCTGGTCGCCGTCGCGTTCGGCCCGCGCCAGCGGCTTGAGCAGCACGCTGCCCACACCCTCGCCCGGCACGAAGCCGTCGCCGTCCGCGCCGAAGCTCTTGCAGCGGCCGTCGCTGGACAGCATGCGCTGGGCGCACAGCTGGATGTAGTTCGACGGGTGCAGGTACAGGTTCACGCCGCCGGCCAGCGCCAGCTCGCAGTCGCCGCGCTGCAGGTATTCGCACGCTTCGTGCACCGCCGTCAGCGACGACGAACACATCGTGTCGACCGGCATGCTGGGGCCGCTGAGGTTGAACAGGTAGGAGACGCGGTTCGCGATCGAGCTGAACGACGTGCGCGGATAGACCATCTCGCGGCGTATCCAGTAGCGCGGTCCGAACAGGTCGAAACCGGTCTTGGTGACCCCGGCGAACACGCCGACGCGCTGGTCGTGCTGGGTCGCCAGACGCTCGCGCGTATAGCCGGCATCCTCCACGGTGGCCCAGCAGGATTCGATGAACAGCCGCTCCTGCGGGTCCATGTTCATCGCTTCCTGGGGCGAGATGCCGAAGAACTGCCAGTCGAAATCGGCGTAGCCGTCGAGGAAGCCGCCCCACTTGCTGTAATAGCGCCCCGTGGTCGGCGCAGTGTCGCGGTCCGGCAGAAAGAACGCGTCGACCGCCCAGCGCTCAGCCGGGATCTCGCTGATGCTGTCTCGACCCTCGCACAGGTTGCGCCAGAACTGGTCGACGTCGTCGGCCTGCGGATAGCGTCCGCTCATGCCGATGATGGCAATGCCGTCGCGCGCCGCGGTCTGGGCGAACGGCGCGGCGGCCTGCTCGCGCAACGAACGCAGCGGCGCCGCCGCGGACACGGCCACCGCCGGCGGAGCGTGGGTCGCAGGCGGAGTCACCGCGTCGAGCCGGCACCACTTGCGGCAGGCCGGCTCATTGCTCGCGATGAAGTAGTCCGCCAGCGCAGCCAGCGTGCGGTATTCGTACAGCAGGGTCTTGGACTGCTCGCCGAAGATGCGGGCGAATTTCACGCTGAGCTGCGTGATCATCAGCGAGTCGATGCCGTAGTTCTCGAGCGGCACATCGGCCTGGATCTGATCCAGCGGCAATTTGGCCGACTGGGCGAACAGCACGCGCAGCATGTGCTGCATACGTTCGCGCAGCGGTGCAGCGGCCGGCGTCGGCGCGTCGGCGGGCGGCGCAGCGACGCCGGCGGCGGTCTCCCGCAGCGCAAGGCCGCGCAGGCGCATCCAGACCACGCCGTCGGTATCGCAGAAATCGAGATCGATGCCTGCGGCAGCTCCCGCCGCGACGTGCAGGCGCAGCCAGCAGGCTGCTGGCGCGGCACCGAACACCTCCGCTTCCGCCAAACGCACGGGCTGGGCTTCGGCCGCAGCGCCGACCGCGGCCCGGACTGCGCTCAGCGCGGCCTCGAGCAGCGCCGCGGCCGGCGCGAGGCCCGGTTGCGGGTCGCTGGGCGCGAGTTCGATCAGGCGCTCGTTCTGGCCGCGCCGCCCGCTTCGGCCGCCATCCGGATCCGACTCTGCCGCACCGCCGCGCAGTGCCGCCAGGTCGACGCGCGGTGCGCGCAACGCGCTGTCCGCGCGCAACACGCCCTGGCAATGGATCTGGCGCGGCGCCGTCGCGGACTCGGCGTAGATTTCGAACGCGCTGGCTTCCTCGCGCTGCGGAAACAACTCCAGGTGCAGTTCCTGCGCCTGCAGCGGATCCGCCGGCTCCAGCGCCTGCCAGACCAGGTCGCGCAGACGCCAGCCGCCCGGGGCGGCATCCAGGCCCGACAGCGCGCCGGCAATGCGCGCCATTTCGATGCAGGCCAGCGGCGGCAGCGGCGTGGCGAAGGTCGAGCTGTAGCGCAGACCGCCGCGATGCGAGGTATTGCGCTGGACCAGCGGATCCAGCGCTGCCGCGGAGCCGGCCTGCACGCGCGACGGATCGGGCTCGACCCAGGCCGGCTGGCGGTCGAACGGATAGAACGGCAGATCACCGCGCGGTGCTCCGCGGCGGCGGAAGAACACCTGCGCCGGCTCTTCCAGTCCCTCGTTCCAGAGGTCGAACAGCAGGCGCTTGTCGGCGTCTTCGTCGAGGCTCCCGACCAACTCCGACAGCTTCGCGTTCGCGAGCAGGATGCGCGCGGCGGTCGAGGGTTTCTCCGCGTCACCCTTGAGCCAGTAGCCGCTCGCGCCGGCGGACTGCACGTAGCGTTCGAGCTTGCCGAGCAGGCCGGCGACATCGTCACAGCGGAAAACGACGCGGCGGCGCAGCGGCGCGCGGCCCAGCACGCACTGCGCCTCGATCCCGGCGATATCGCGCTGCGGCTCGTGCTGCAGCAGTTCGCGCAGCGACGCGGCGAGCACCGGCAGCTGCCAGTCCTGCATCGCCGACAGGGCAATGAAATGGCCGCCCTTGCGCACCGTCGGCGCGGCTGCGGCAGCGGCAGCGGCAGCGACCGGCGCGAGCCACTCGCGCACGATCACGTGGGCGTTCACGCCGCCCGCGCCGTAGCTGTTGAGTGCCGCGCAATACGGCAGCGGCTGCGCCCGCTCGTCCAGCGCACGCGGCCAGGCGTCGCTGTCGGCCTCGATCATGAGACGCGAGCGCGACAGGTCCAGCGGCAGCCGCGCCGGGTCGTAGCCTTTGATGCCGAAGCGTCTGCCGCTGCGCATGGCCTGCAGCAGGCGCACCAGCGAGATCAGTCCCGACACGCTGTTGGCATGGCCGAGATTCGGCTTGACGCTGGAAACCTTGCAGCGCGCGTCGGCGGGGCCTGACGCCGCATAGCCCTGCAGCAGGGCCTTGAGTTCTTCCGTGTCGCCGTACGGCGAGCACGACCCATGCGCTTCGACATAGGTCACGGCGCCGGGATCCAGGCCCGCATCGCGCTGCGCCGCGACGATTGCCCTGGCCTGCGCCGCGGCATCGGGCGCGGTCAGCGTACCGCGGCCGCCGACGTGATTGACGTGCGATCCCGCGAGCACGCCATGGATGCGGTCGCCGTCGCGCAGCGCGCTCGACAGGCGCTTGAGCAGCACCGTGACGACCGCCTCGCAGGGCACGAAGCCGCGCGCATCGGACTGGAACGGACAGCAGCGCTCGCTGTTGGCCAGAATCCCGAGCGCTTCCTGGCCCAGATAGGTCAGCGTGGCGGACTCGCCGTAGAGCAGGTTGGCGGCGCCGACCAGCGCGTATTCGGTCTCACCGCTGCGGATCGCGCGCAGCGCCTGATGCAGCGCGACCGCACCACCCGAGCAGGCGGTGTTGATCAGCAAGCTGCGGCCCTTCAGGTCGAACGCGTGCGACAGGCCGTTGGGCAGCGACCAGGACGAGGCGCCGATCGGGCTGTACGGCAGGATTTCGCTGGCCGCGAGGAACTCGCCATAGGCGTTCTCCTCCGCCGCGACGTAGACATCGGTCGCCGTGTTGCGCAGCGTCGCCGGCGCGATGCCGGCGTCCTCGAAGGTCTGCCAGGTCGACATCAGCAGCAGGCGCAGGCGCGGGTCCATGTACTGGGCCTCGCGCGGATTGACGCGGAACAGCTGATGGTCGAAACCGGCGATGTCGTCGAGGAAGGCGCCGAAACGTTCGGCGATCTGCGCATTGCAGCGATGATTGGCCGGCACCCGGGTGATCAGCGCACTTTGCGCCTCGAGGTGACGGCGAAAGTCGATGATCGATCCCGAGCCCGGGAAGAAGCCCGAGATGCCAATGATGGCCACGTCTTCGGCCACCGCGGCGGGCGCTGCGGAAAGGCCGGCCGGCTCCGGCGCGGGCGGAGTCTGCGGTGCGTCCGGAACGCCTTCGGGTACACCGACGCGCTCGGCACTGCGGGAGAGGATCTGCTGCATTTCCCCCTCGGAATGTTCACCGAGGAAAAAATCGCGAGACAACCGCTTGATCTCAGAATCCGAGATGTGCTTCATCGCCTGCGCCGCCCGAAACAGCTCCCACCACCCGTATCGGGCGGAACAGGTGCTTCACCCCCCATGTCGATTCACCCCGGGGCAGTCACGTTTTGGCAACGTCTACTGCTCACGCCGAGTGCGCGGTGTGCGCAGCAGCGGGGCGTCGGCATGGCCGGCCGCGCCACGGCGCAGGCGCCGCGCGCAGCGCGGCAACCACGCCTAGAGCCTATCACGTTTGAAGACTTGGACTTTTCCGGATTCGGTGTCGCGCACCGCGACGAGGCTGCCAAAATTGAATTTTTTCAGCACGAACCGATCGATGAGTTCGGCCTCGCTGATGTCTTCGTTGAGTCGTCGCTGTTTCGCATCGAACCCATGCCAGGTTTCATCCGCGCTGTACTTGAACCACAGCGGCTGCATAGCCTCATACGCGATCTGCGCACCGGCAACGAAGTCGGCGATGGTCGCGTGGGACTGCGCGCCGTCGCCAAGCAGGAAATACTGGCGCTGTTCGGGCCGGACGATGATGTTGAACTCGCCCGAGTTGATCAGATACTCCTTCATCACGTCCCTCCCGCGGCCGGCGCGCGGCGGGTCGCCGCATATCCGCCGAAGTAGAGTTTGTCGCCGATGGCCTTCTGCGCCTTGCCGAGACCCTGGTAGATCTCGAACTTGAAGCGGATGAATTCCGGATCGGAGTTCAGGATGTTGTCGAATACCGGCATCAGGTTCGCGGTCGAGTTGCCCTTCTCCAGGCTTTCGAGGTCGACTTCGGTCATGCGCATGTTGGCCATGATCTGGAACGGCGACACGTTGACGACCGCGTGTGGCCAGTATTTCGTGAAAATCAGCGCGTCGCCGGGTTCGATGTCGACGAGGAACTTCGGCATGTAGGCGTAGAGCGGATTCTGGATCACCTGGAAATCCAGCGAATGGCGGACTTCCGCCTTGGTCAGCATGCCGTTCGGGCCATTGAGGAAGGGCCGCAGGATGTAGACCATGCGCGGATCGATGAAGGTCCAGCGCTTGACCCCGCGGATCATCAGCGCAGCGGAAAGATCATTGCCCTGATGCCAGTTCGTGCCCCAGGTCTTGACGTTGCCGACGAAGAGCTGGCTGAAGGTGTTGACCGAGTGGCCGCGGAACAGGTCCAGCACCTTGCCGCCGCCGACCTCGTCGAGCAGCTCCGGATAGTCGGCGAAGATCTGCGATGAGTTGTTGACGTAGTAGCTCTCGGTCTTGTTGCCGCCGAGCTGGGCGCGAATGATCTCGGCCAGGGTCAGGGTGCCGGAGCCTTCTTCGCCCGCCGCCTGGTAGGAGCCGTCCTCGGCGAACTGCAGCGCCGTGATCTCCACGTTGCCGTAGGAGTTCATGAGGAACTCGTGGTCCCATTTCTTCACTGCCTCGGCGTCGCGGACCAGGCCCCTGATCACGATCGGCAGCGCGTGCCGATCCTTGAGCAGGGACTGGAAGCGCTCGGGCGTCATCTCGTCGGCCGGGTAGCTCGGCAGCGGAATGTAGGAGCTGCGGTAGTCGAGCCCGGTGAATTCGGGCTGGCTGCGCAGCGTCTCGAACTTGCTGCGCAGCAGCTCGTTCTCGAACGGCTCCATGAAGTCGGGCGCCTTGATCAGATTGCGCATGTGCGCCATGAAATGGAAATTGACCTGCTCTTCCGGCGTCAGCAGCAGGTGCCGTCCGGCGTCAAGGATCTTCTGCTGCGCTTCGTCGCAAACCAGTGACTGGTAGTTCATCGCGAATTCCTTGGGAAGGTCTGACAAAGTGTTCACAGCATGGCGCCTTCCGAGGTGCCCATACAGGTTGTCGAGAAAAAGCA
The DNA here is from genome assembly GCA_038207515.1 of Lysobacterales bacterium. Taxonomy (GTDB): domain Bacteria; phylum Pseudomonadota; class Gammaproteobacteria; order Xanthomonadales; family Rhodanobacteraceae; genus Tahibacter. The sequence goes on from JBBQZR010000080.1 coordinate 18,319, forward strand.
AAAGCCCCTTTCTCGATCCAACGGTGCAAGCGGAGCCTGCCCGCGTTCTCTGAGAATCTCGCTGACGCGATCGACGTCACCGTTCCACGAATCGATCGCTTACACGATCGACGTCATCGTTTCCCGAGTCGATCGCTTGCGCGATCTGCTCTCGGGCGATCCATCCCGGATCGCTAGGAAGTCGCCAGGCAGCGGCGCTCGATTTCCGCCGGGAATTCCTGCAGCAGGTACCGGCTCAGAGCCTCGAGCGAGGTCACCTCGAGAAACAGCACCGGCTGGATCGAGATCGAGAAGAACTCGTTGAGCTGCACGCAGAGCCCGTTCACTTCCATGGAGCCGAAACCGTACTCGTCGATATCCGCGCTCCATTCGACGACCGACTCCTCCACTTTCAATATTTGCGCAGCCTCGCGTATCAGCGTCTGCTGCAGATATTCCTCGATCTCGTTCATTGATAGCTCCACTGTGAAAGGTCACGCCGGATGCGGTCGAGAAAGCCGTAGGCGACCGCGAGCTGCGACTGCCGATGGCCGATCGACTGCAGTGCGATGTCCACGCCGACCGTGCTGGGCAACGGAACCGTCGCCGCGGCGGCCTCTTCCCCTTCGCGCGTTACGGTCGGCGGCGTCGAAGCGCCTGCGGCCCAGCGCGGCCAATTGATCGACAACGTCCTTCCGTGCCGCTGTCCGAATAACACCAACTGGTTACGATAGGCCGCGAACGCATCCATGAATGCATTGGCGAGCGAATGTGCCGCTTGTCCCGGTTCGCCGAATATCGCGGCGGCCGAAGAGAACGTCAACAGGAATTCCAGCTCCAGGTGCCGGGTCGCCTCGTCGAGGTTGCACAGGCCGAGAACCTTGGGCGTGAGCATGGCCTCGAAACCGTCCATACGCGTGTTGACGATGGCGGCGTCGCTGGCCACACCGGCGCAATGGATCACCCCGGTCAGGCGCCCGATCGACTGTTCTATAGATGAAATAAGTTTCACTACATCATCTTTGCGTGTGACATCGACGCACCGGTATTCGATGTATCGCCCTGCCGCACCCAGGCGGTCGATCAGCCGCTGCACGGCAAGCGGTGTGGCCGACCGGCCGGACAGGATCAGGCGCGCGTCCGGCGCCGCACGCAGCACCCGCTGCGCGACGGCAAGTCCCAGCGCGCCGCTGCCGCCGGTGATCAGCACGACGGGCTCGGCCGTGCGGAACACCGGCCTGCCCGCACTGAAACCCGCGGCCACGCGATCGTCGAGCTCGGTCTCGCGCCAGGACTGGGTCCAGCGCTCGCCGCGGATGTATTGCACCAGCAGGTCCTGCGGGTAGGCGAAGCTATCCTCCACGCGCGCCCAGGCCTCGGCGCCCGCAATCGAATGATCGAGCACGATGGCCTGGCCGAAGAAACGCGCGTGCTCGCGGCGGGCGGTGCGCAACAGCGCGGCCAGGGCGTTGAGGCAAACGTTGTCGAGACCGTTCGGCAGCACCAGTTGCAGCCGGATCTCACGCCGTTCGTCGCTCTTCAGCAATTGCTGCACGAGCGCAAACAGCGTGCGCGCGCCGTCCATGAAACGGTCGCCCAGGGCGCGGACGCTGGCGGCATCGAGCGAGACCGTCGGCACCAGGCTGCAGGCCTCAGCCAGTTCCCGGCCCTTGGCCTCGTCCCAGCCGCACAGCACGACCCGGCGCAGCGCGTCGGGCGCCGCCGGCGTGGCACTGGGCGGCGTGCTCTGCCGGCTCCAGTACGGCGTCGCGATCAGGGTACCGACCCGCGCCGGTGCCGGCGCGTCGCGCAGCGGCGTACGCCAGCACAGCGTCGGTTTGAGCGCATTGCCCGGCAGATGGACGCGTCGTCCGGTGCGCTCGCCCTGCAGATTGCGCCAATCGATCGTTGCGCCAGCGACCCAGCGCTGCGCGATGCCGGCCAGCGCCGCCGGATCCGCCTCGGTCGCCGCGGTAGCGGCGGCAGCGGCGAAAACGCCGGCCGCCGCTTCGCCGGCGAGCCAGGCGCGCAGTGCCGCGCACAGTTCGGCACAGGAATCTGTCACGACGGCAAGCCGGGTACGTTCGGCCGCGCGGCCGAAGCGCAGGGTGTATTCCACGCCTTCGGCGTCAGCGACACGTTCCAGCGCCGGCAGCAGGCCGGTGACGGTTGCACGCAGCAGTTCGGGACTGCGGTCGGAGAACACGAACAGCCGTTGCGCCGGAGCCGCGGCGGCTGGTGCCGGCGCGGGCGCAGCGGCCTCGACGATCACGTGAGCGTTGAGCCCCCCCAGCGACAGCGAATGCACCGCGGCGCGGCGCGGGCCGCCCGACACCGATTCCGGCCACGCACAGTTCTCGCGCGGAATGCCGAAGCCGGGCTTGAAGCGGATTCCCTCGTTCAGCGCGTCCAGACCGTGCACGCCCGGGATCAGGCCGCTGCGCAGGCACAGGATGACCTTGAGCAGCGCATGAAACGTCGAGCCCACTTCGGCATGACCGAATACGGGCTTGAGCGAGCCGATCAGCAGCGGCGATGGCACTGCCGATGTGCGTGCACTGCCGTAGACCGCCTGGATCGCGATGACCTCGGAGGCGTCGCCGAGCTGGGAGCCGTTGGCCTCGGCCTCCACATAGGTGACGCTGGCGGGGTCGACCGCGGCGTCGCGCAGCGCTTCCCCGATCGCGAGCTTCTGGCCTTCGATGTTGGGGCTGTACCACTTCAACGGCGCCTTGCCGCCATGGCAGACACCGGCGCCGCGCAGCACACCGTAGACCGCGTCACCGGCCGCCGCGGCGGCGTCCTCGCGCCGCAGCAGCAGCGCACCGACGACCTCGCTGCGCACGTAGCCGTCGGAACCGGCACTGAAGCTGCGCGTCGTCTCGCCCTTGCTGAACAGTGCCGAGTCGCGCTCGCCGATGAAATCGTAGGGCGACAAGGCGATCTGCGCGGTCGCCACGATCGCGTGTTCGCAGCGCCCGTCGCGCAGCGCGTTGAGGGCGTTGTGCAGGGCGACGAGATAGCTGGAGCAGCCGGTGTCGGTGATCTCGCTGGGTCCGCGGATGTCCAGCGCGTTCGAGATGCGGTTGGCATACAGGGCCGGTGTCTCGCATTCCGGCCTGTCCTCGACCGCGCCTGTGAAGGTCGCGATGTCGCGGTAGCCCGAATGGCCCTTGGTCGCGACGAAGATGCCGGTGCGCTGCTGGCGCAGCTCGGCCAGGCTGTAGCCCGCGTCGGCCACCGCCTGCCAGATCACTTCGAGCAGCTTGCGCAGCTGCGGATCGATGGCGCAGGCCTCGGCGTGGCTGATCTTGAAGCGCTCATGGTCGAAGTACTCCAGGCCGGCGAGATAGCCACCGGGCCAGGCCGCCGGATCACGCAGATCCTCCGGCATCAGTCCCAGCAGCTGCTGTCGACGCAGCGGCAGCGTTTCGGTGCTGACCTGACCGTCGAGCATGCGCTGCCAGAATTCGGCGATGCTGCCCGCCTGCGGAAACAGGCCGGCGATGCCGATGATGGCGGCACCGCGGCTGGCGTTCCCGGGCCGTGCCGGCGGCTCGTCCGCCGCGGCCGGTGCGGCAGCGCTGTCAACCGGGGACGGCAGCGCGGCAGTCACATCGCCGTGTTCGCTGTGCAGATAGGCCTGTACCGCCGCCAGGGTCGGGTGCTCGAGGAACAGCGAGTCGATCAGCGTGGGCAGGTGGTGGCGAATCTTGCCGACCAGTGCCATAGCGCCGATGGAATCCAGTCCGTACTCGTCGAGCGGACGTTGCGGATCCAGCGCATCGCGCGCGATGCCGAGGTGTTCGCCGATCAGCGCGGCGATATCGAAGGCGGACGCCGGCGCCGCAGCGGTGGTACGCCGCACCGGCAACGATGCCGGCGCGGGCTCGGCGGTGCCGAGCCGCAGATCCACGTCGACCCAGCAGCGCTCGCGCACGAACGGATAAGTCGGCAGGCGCAGGCGCCGCAGCGGCGCTGTCTGCGCGGCGTTCCAGTCCACCGCGCCGCCCTGCACCCAGTGCGCGAGCAAGGTCGCGGGATCCGCGCCCGGACGCCAGGTCAGCACGCCCGTCTGCGCCGCCGCGCCGCCGCGGCGCACCTGGCCGCGCTGCAGTCCGACCACATCGGTACCGGCCACGAAATCCGCGAGCACGCGCTGCAACTGCGCCAGCGAACTCACCGCTACGCCCAACCGTTCCTCCATCGCATCGCGGCCGACCTGCAGCGTCCAGGCAATG
>JBBQZR010000081.1:0-22013 GCA_038207515.1 Lysobacterales bacterium
GGAAGTAGGTGCTCAGCTCCATCGGGCAGCGCACGCCCTTGGGAATGAACACGAAGGAACCGTCGGAGAACACGGCGCAGTTCAGCGCGGCGAAGTAGTTGTCGGCGACCGGCACGACCGAGCCGAGGTATCGCCTCACCAGTTCCGGATGTTCCTGGATCGCCTCGGACATCGAGCAGAAGATCACGCCGGCTGCGGCCAGTTCCTTGCGGAACGTGGTGCCGACCGAGACCGAGTCGAATACCGCGTCGACCGCGACGCCGGCGAGCCTGGCGCGCTCGTGCAGCGGCACGCCGAGCTTCTCGTAGGTTTCGAGCAGCTTGGGATCGACGTCGGCCAGCGACTTGGGCCGCTCCTTCGGAGCGGCGTAGTAGCTGACGGACTGGAGATCGATCGGCGCGATGCGCAGCTGCGCCCATTCGGGCATCGGCATCGTCAGCCAGTGGCGATAGGCCTGGAGGCGCCAGTCGGTCATCCACTGCGGTTCGTTCTTCTTGGCCGAGATCTGGCGCACCACGTCCTCGGACAGGCCGGGCGGCAGGTATTCGGTTTCGATGTCCGTCACGAAGCCGGCTTCGTAGCGCCGGTTCAGTGCAGTCACGATCTCGTCGTTGCGTTCGGTTGCCATGGGCTGCCTACTCATTTCATATCAGCGCGACGCGCAGCGGCGTCGGTATCGGCCGCTTCGGTCCTGGCGGTTTCATCATGTCGGCCAGCGTCACGCTGGCCAGGGCGTCGGCGATCGCCTGGTTGATGCGCTGCCAGTTGCCGCGCACGCCGCAGTGGCTTTCGTGATCGCACAGGCCGCTGTGGACGCTGCACTCAGTCATGCCGATCGGGCCTTCCATCGCGACGACGATCTCGGCGACCGAAATCGCGGCCGGCGCGCGGGCGATGCGGTAGCCGCCGTTGACGCCGCGGAAGGACTCGACGAGTCCGGCGTGCACCAGCTGCTTGAGCAGCTTGGATACGGTCGGGATCTCCAGTCGAGCCCGCTCGGCTAGGACCTGCGCGCTGAGCACGTCGCTGCCGGCCTCGGCAAGAACGGTCATGACGACGGTCGCGTAATCAGTGAGCTTGCTGACGCGGAGCATGGGGACGGCCGCTAAAGTAGACCGAAATGGTACGGTTTTCAGCCGGCGGCGGCAATAACGCGTCGGCGGGGTCCGGTGCGGTGCGCGATACGGCTTTCGATTCTGGAGCCCCCTTGAGTCAAGGGGGTGAAGAGTGATCGCTCAGAACCGCAGGTTCTGATCACTCTGAACGCCCAACGGGCCGGATCGGCCAAACGCGTAGCATTTGGCGGGGTTGTGGAGATCTGGTGCTGAGTACAAGCGCGGCAGTGCCAGAGTCTCGCCCAGGCTTCGAATTGAGACTGATTCTCATTTGTGCTGTAATCGCCGCTCTTGCGCCATGCCGGCGCGCTCCCGCGTCGCGAGCAGTCCCGATCTCCATGGCCAACGATCCGCAACGCCGCGCCGGGTGGTTGAAGACGCTGCATCAATGGCATTGGATTTCCTCGGCGGCCTGCCTGATCGGGCTGATCCTGTTCGCGTTCACCGGCATCACGCTCAACCATGCCAGCCAGATCAGCGCTGAGCCCGCGGTGACGAACCGGCAGGCGGAAATTCCGGCGACCCTGCGCGCGTCGCTGTCGGCGCGCGGCCTGGAAGGCAAGCAGCCGGTCGATGCCGAACTCGCGCGCTGGTTCGCGCAGGCGCTGGACCTGCGCATTGCTGGCGCCGAAGCCGAATGGAGCGCGAGCGAAATCTATATCTCCTTGCCGCGGCCCGGCGGCGACGCCTGGGCCAGCGTAGATCTGGCCAGCGGCGCGGTCGAATACGAACGCACCGACCGCGGCTGGATCGCCTGGCTCAACGACCTGCACAAGGGCCGCAACACCGGCCCGGTATGGACCTGGTTCATCGACATCTTCGCCGTGGCCTGCCTGGTATTCGCGATCACCGGCCTGTTCCTGCTGCAGCTGCACGCGCCGCGCCGGCCGGCGACCTGGCCGATGGTCGTGCTGGGTCTTGCGGTTCCTTTCGTACTGATACTTCTGTTCATTCATTGATGGGGTGCCCATGCGTGTGCAACTGAAGCTTTCCTTCGCGCTCAGCGCGCTTCTCGCCGGCAGCGCGACCGCAGCCGACCTCAATGTCGGCGTGGAAGTGCCGAACATCGATGTGGCCGAGTACCACCGGCCCTACGTCGCGGTCTGGGTCGAGCGCCCCGACAACAGCGTCGCCGCGAACCTCGCGGTCTGGTACCAGCAGAAGGGCGGCAAGGACGCGGCGACCGGCAAGCAGGAGCACGGCACCAAGTGGCTGGCCGATCTGCGCCAGTGGTGGCGCCGCAGCGGCCGCAGCAGCACGCTGCCGATCGACGGCGTCAGCGGCGCGACGCGTCCGGCCGGCGTGCACAAGCTCAGCTTCAATGACAAGCAGCCGCAGCTCGCGGACCTCAAGCCCGGCAAGTACGCGCTCGTCGTCGAGGCCGCGCGCGAAGTCGGCGGCCGCGAGCTGGTGCGCATTCCGTTCGAATGGCCGCCGGCGAAGGCTTTCCATGGCGATACCAAGGGCGATGTGGAGCTGGGTGCCGTTTCGCTGGATCTGGCGCCCTAAGCCAAGCCGAGAACGTCAGGCCCTCCCCTTCAAGGGGGTGAAGGGGAGGGCTTGAGCGATTGAATTTTTCCGCGCTTCTTCAATTCCGGAGAACACCCCATGAAAGCTCTGCGTCCCGTCGTCGCCGCTGCACTCGTCCTGTTCGCCGCCGGTGCGGCACAGGCCCACAAATCCTGGCTGCTGCCGTCGGCCACCGTGCTGACCGCCGACCAGTGGATCACCGTGGACGCGGCGGTCTCCAACGATCTGTTCTATTTCAACCACGTGCCGATCCGCCTCGACAATCTGCAGATCACCGCGCCCGACGGCAGTGCCGTGCAGCCCGAGAATCCGTTCACCGGCAAGTTCCGTTCGAGCTTCGACCTGCACCTGGACAAGCCGGGCACCTACAAGATGGCCCTGGTCAACAACGGCGTGTTCGCGAGCTATGAGCTCAACGGCGAGAAGAAGCGCTGGCGCGGCAAGCCGGACGACATGGCCAAGGACATTCCTGCCGACGCGAAAAATGTGGAAATCACCCAGTCGGCCGGCCGCGTCGAAACCTTCGCCACCGCCGGCGCGCCGAACGATACGGCGCTCAAGGCGACGGGCAGGGGCCTGGAAATGACGCCGGTCACGCATCCGAACGATCTGTTCGCCGGCGAGGTGGCCAAATTCCGCTTCACCCTCGACGGCAAGCCGGCGGCGGACCTCAAGGTCGAGGTCGTGCCGGGTGGCAGCCGCTGGCGCAACGCGCAGAACGAGATCGCGCTGAAGACCGACAAGAACGGTGAAATCAGCGTGACCTGGCCGGCCGCCGGTATGTACTGGCTGGAAACCTCGCTGCAGGACAAGAACGCGACCGTGCCGAAGGCGACCTCGCGTCGCGCGAGCTACGTCGCGACCTTCGAGGTACTGGCGCAGTAAGCGTGCCGCGCGAATTTCGCATCGCGGCACCGGGAAGTGCCGGTTTTTTCGCGCGCGTGAACGCGCCGGATTGCTGCGCGCTGCGGGTCGCGACGGGCGCGATCACGCGGCGATACCCGCCCCTTTTGTTCGCCGGGCGATGCTTGCCTGCGTCTTTCGCGAAGCGGTGCGTGTCCATCTCTTTCACGGAGCGGTGCGTGCCTATTTATTTCGCAGAGCGGTACTTGTCTATCTCTTTCGCGGAGCGGTGCGTGCCTGTTTCTTTCGCAGAGCGGTACTTGTCTATCTTTTTCGCGGAGCGAAAAGCATGAACCTCGCCGCGCTCGCGCGCCGGGTTCTGCCGCGCCGCGTGCTGCGCTGGCCGGTGCGCGCGTGGAGCGGCGACAGCATGGGCACGCGCTGGTCGGTGAAGGTCTGTGCGCGGCGCCGGCCCGACGCGACCGCCGTGCGTGCAGCGATCGAGGCGGAACTCGATCGCGTCGATCGGCAGATGAGTACCTGGCGCGCCGATTCGGACCTGAGCCGCTACAACACCGCGGCCGGGCCGGGCTGGGTGGAACTGCCCGAAGACTGCTACCGCGTCGTCACCACGGCGCTCGCGGTCGCGCGGCAGACCGATGGCGCCTACGACCCCACGGTCGGGCGTCTCGTCAATCTCTGGGGTTTCGGTCCCGACGGCCGCCGCGAGGCGCCTCCGGCAGCGGCTGCGATCGAACGCGCGCGTGCCGACTGCGGCTGGCAGCGCCTGCGCTGCGACGATGCGAAGCGCGCGGTGTGGCAGCCCGGCGGTGTGTTTCTCGACCTGTCCGCGATCGCCAAAGGTTTCGCCGTCGACCAGGTCTGCGCGAGCCTGCAGCGCGGCGACATCCACGACTATCTCGTCGAAGTCGGCGGCGAGCTGCGCGCACGCGGCTTTCGCGGCGACGGGCGGCCCTGGTATGTCGCGATCGAGTCGCCGGAGAAAGACGTCGAGATGCCGCTGGTCGGTGTGCTGCGCGACGGCGCGATCGCCACCTCGGGCGACTATCTGCGCTATTTCGAAAGTGCCGGCCAGCGCTATTCCCACACCATCGATCCGCGCACCGCCGAACCGGTCAGCCACGCGCTCGCGGCGGTCACCGTGCTGCATGACGAGACCATGCTCGCCGACGCGTACGCGACCGCATTCAGCGTGCTCGGTGCCGACGACGGTCTGGCGTTTGCGCAGCGCCATGGCATCGCCGCGCACTTCGTCAGTCGCGCGGCGCAGGGGCTGGCGACGGTGGAGTCGAGCGCGTTCGCGCGCTTCCGCTACGCATGAGCCGGCATGCATGAGCCCGTACGTATGAGCCGGTACGTATGAGTCAGCGCAGGCGTTCGATGCCGCGCGGCGTGATCGGCAATGCCGCAGTGCTGCTCGCGCTGGTGGCGATCGCCGTGCTGTTCGCGAATTGGCAGCGCGTGCCGCTGGCCTGGATCGATCCCGCGCCGGCACGCCTGTCCGGCGCGGCCGGTGTCGTCGTCGTATTCGTCGCGCTCTGCGTCGTGCTGCGCTGGCGCCGCCGCGCGCGCGCGGCGCGGCTGCAGGTGGCCGAGGTCGCCGTGGCCGATCCGGTGCTGGTTGCCTATGCGAGTCAGACCGGCACGGCCGAAGACCTCGCGCGGCGCACCTTGCGCACGCTGGCCGACGCGGGCTGTGCCGCGCGCCTGGTCGCGTTCGACGCGATCGACGAAGCCCTGCTGCGCGCGACGCGGCGCGCGCTGTTCGTCGTCAGCACTTACGGCGAAGGCGATCCGCCCGACACGGCCGCCGGGTTTGCGCGGCGCCTGCTCGCGCACAAGCTTGCGCTGCCGCAGCTGCGCTACGGTGTGCTCGCGCTCGGCGACAGCGAATACGTCAATTTCTGCGGGTTCGGCCGCAGTGTCGATACCTGGCTGCGCCAGCAGGGCGCGCAGGCATTGTTCGATCGTATTGATGTGGACAATGGGGAACCCGGTGCACTGCGCCATTGGCAGCATCAGATCGGCGTGCTCGCCGGCCGCACCGACGAGCCCGACTGGACCGCGCCGCGCTACTCGCGCTGGCAGCTGGTTGCGCGGCGCGAACTCAATCCCGGCAGTGTCGGCGGCGCGTGCTTCCTGCTGTCGCTGCAAGCGCCGCAGGGCGAGACGCTGGACTGGTCCGCCGGCGACGTGGCCGAGATCGGCCCGCGCCACGCACCGGAAACGGTCGCGGCGCAATTGCAGCGCTGCGGCCTCGACGGTGAGCGCCTGCTCGACGGCGGCGAGAGCGTGGCCGAATTCCTGGCCCGGCATCAGTGGCCCGAGACGACGCCGGCCGCGGGCGATGCGAGCGACGACTGGCTCGCGACGCTGAAGCCGTTGCCGCATCGCGAATATTCGATCGCGTCGATACCGCAGGACGGCCGTCTGGATCTGCTCGTGCGCCAATGGCGCCGCGACGACGGCAGTCACGGCCTGGGTTCGGGCTGGCTGACGGCGCATGCGACGGTCGGCGCGACGATCGACCTGCGCCTGCGCCGCAACAGCCAGTTTCATCTGCCGCCGCAGCCATGCCCGCTGATCCTGATCGGCAACGGCACCGGCATCGCCGGCCTGCGCGCGCTGCTCAAGGCGCGCGCGAACCGCGGCCAGCGTCGCAACTGGCTGCTGTTTGGCGAGCGTCAGCGCAGTCGCGATTTCTTCTTCGCCGGGGAAATCGAGGCCTGGCAGCGCAGCGGTATGCTCGAACGCGTCGACCTCGCATTCTCGCGCGACCAGGCCGAACGTATCTACGTGCAGCGGCGCGTCGGCGAGACCGCCGCCACGCTGCGCGAGTGGGTCGCCGCCGGTGCCTGCATCTACGTCTGCGGCAGCCTTCAGGGCATGGCACCGGCCGTCGACGCGGAACTGCGCGCGGCGCTCGGCGCGCAAGCCGTGGATACGCTGGCGGAGCAGGGGCGGTATCGGCGTGATGTGTACTGAGCGTTCTGATTTACGCGCCATGAGTATTTGTGAATAAAGCAACACCATCCCCGCCCAGCCCTCCGGCCCGTTGGGCGTTCAGGACGATGAGAACCTTCGGTTCTGAGCCATCGTCCTTCACCCCCTTGAAGGGGAGGGTCTGAAGGCTGAGCCGAGGATCAAATCTACTGTCACTGGCGGGAAAAACCAGTTTACGCGGGCTCATAAGCCCTCCCCTTCGAGGGGAGGGTTGGGTGGGGATGGTGTGCTTCGCTCGACATCGTCTTCGAACCGCGACCGCGTTGCCCCGCTACTGAAACCCATCGCGAAACACCACGATCGCATCCGGTCCGTCCGTCGCGCTGTTGTTTGCCGTGACCGGATCGGTGACGTCGGCGGGCGCCGCGACCGTCGCCGTGGCGCCGATTGACGTCTCCGGCAGCGCCGCCGGCGTCGCGGTCAGCACGAAGCGCACGCTCGCGCCGATGGGCAGGTCGACCTGTTCATCGATCTCGCCGCCGCCGCTCGCCGCGCAGGTGCCGCCACCCTGGCCGCTGCAGGTCCAGTGCGCGTCGCCGAAGGCCGGGTCGAGCACGCCGCGTACGCGCGCGCCGTTCGCGGCGGTCGCGCCGCTGCCGGTGACATCGATCGTGTACTGCACCGGCCTGCCGCCGCGCACGTGGTCGCGTCCGTTGTCGATGCCGATCGACAGGTCTGCATTCGCGCGCGGCGTCGCGTCGATGGTGTTGGATACCGCACCGTCGCCGAGCTCGTTGATCGCCGCGACGCGGCAGTGGTAGGCGGTGCCGTTGTCGAGGTTTTCCACGCGCAGCGGCGATGCGGCGCCGGTCGTGACATGCGTGCCCGGCGTGCAGTCGGCGCGATAGCCCGTGATCGGCAGGCCGCCGCTGTCACTGGGTGCGGCGAACAGCAGCAGTACGCTGCGATCCGATGGCGTGGCCGCGAGCAGCAGCGGGGCGCCCGGCGTACTGGCCGGCGTGATCGCCGCACTCGCCGCGGACGGCGCGCCTTCGCCGACGCTGTTGCGCGCCGCGACGGTGCAGTTCACGGCCGTGCCGTTGATCAGGCCGGCGACGATGACGGGCGAAGCCGCACCTTCGCCGCTCGCCGCGCCGCAACGTGCGACATAGCCGCTGATCGCCGCGCCGCCGTTGCGCGCCGGCGCGGTGAACGTCACGCTGGCCTGGGCATTGCCGCGCAGCGCGCTGACGCCGGTCGGCGCGCCTGGCACGGTCGCCGGCGTCACGCTGTTGGATTCCGCCGACGGCGCGCTCGTGCCGACGGTACTGCGCGCCGTGACGCGGCAGGTCGTCGCGACACCGTTGGGCAGTCCCGCGACGATCATCGGTGAAGCCGCCGCAGTCGCCGTCGCCGCGCCGCCGGCGCAGCTGGCGTAGTAGTCGAGCACCGCGCTGCCGCCGTTGTTGATGGGTGCGGTGAAGTTAAGCGTGACGCGGCCGTTGCCGCGCGCGGCGGCGAGGGCCGTCGGCGGCTGCGGGAACGTTGCCGGCGTCACCGCGGCCGAGGGGTCGGAATCCGGGCCGTCGCCGGCCGCATTCGTCGCGAATACGCGGCAGGTCACGGCGACACCGTTGCTCAGGCCCGTGATCGTGACTGGTGCGGCGAGCGCGCTCGCGCTGCGCCCGCCGCAGGTCGCGGTGAAGCCGGTGATCGGACTGCCGCCGCTGCTCGCCGGTGGCAGGAAGCCCACGCGCACGCTGCCGTTGCCGGGCACAAGCGCGATGATTGCCGGCGCCGACGGCCGTTGCGGCGAATACGCCGTGTGCGCGACCGCGGCCGATTCGGATGCCGCATGCAGCGCGTCGCCGCCGTAGCGCGCGATCAGCGTGCGCGGCCCCGCGGCCGCCGGCTGCAGCAGGCATGCGCCGTTCGCGCTCGCGTCGCTGCCCGACAGGAGTGCGCTGCACGACGCACTGCCGTCGCTGACCACGACGCTGCCGGTGACTGGGTCGCTGCCGCTGGTGCGGGTCACGCTGACGCTGACCGTATACGGTTGCGCGAGCGGCGACGGCGAGGGCAGGTGCGAGACGATGCCCGTCGTCGTCGCGACCAAGGGCGTCGCGAGGAAGCGCGCGACGAACACATCGGCGAACGGCCGGGTGTCACCGGCGACGAGGTTGTCCGCCGCCGACGCGAACACGAGCCGGCCGTCGTCGGCCAGCGCACGCGCCCCGCTGTGGCTGACGGCGTTCGCAACCGCGCCCGAGGCATTCTGCGACAGGCGCTGTAGCGCGCCGCTGAGGCGATCCTTGACGAACACCTGCGCGCCCGCACCGGTGCCGGGCACGAGGCCGTCCTGCGCACAGCTGAAGCTCACGTAGCGCGCATCGCTGCTCAGCGCGGGCGCGCTGCAGTCGCCGCCGCTGCCGGGTGCACCGGCCGCGCTGGTGTTGATGCGCACGATCGCGCCGTCCAGCAGATCCTTGACGAAAATATCGCGGTTGCCGTTCGTGTCGCCGGGCACGAGGTTGCTTGCCGCCGATGCAAATGCGACATGGCGGCCGTCGGCGCTCAGGGCCGGTTCCCCGCTCGCGCCGTTGCCGGCGATGCCGGCGGCGTCGCTGCTTGCGCGTAGCACGCTCGCATCGGCCAGCGTTTTCACGAACACGTCGGCGACGCCGTTGCTGTCGCCGGCGATGAGGTTACTGGCCTCGCTCGCGAAGGCGATGCGGCTGCCGTCGTCGCTGAGCGCCGGCGCGCCGCTGTGACCGTTGCCGGCGGCGCCGGCGGCGTTGGCACTGACCAGCGTCAAGGCCCCACTGATGCGCTGCTTCACGAACACGTCGTCGGCGCCGTTCGCGTCGCCCGCGACGAGCGTGGTGTCGCTGGCCGCGAACGCGATCAGCGCGCCGTCGCCGGACAGCGACACGCCGCTGCGCACCGTGCCCGCCGTCAACGCCGCACCGCTCGTGCCGGTGCTGACGCGCTGCAGGGCGCCGCTGACGCGATGGCGCAGGAACACGTCGGCCAGCGCGTTGCTGTCGCCGGCGACGAGGTTGCCCGCCGCGGAACGGAACGCGATCCAGCTGCCGTCTGCACTGATCGATGCGCTGTCGCTCGCGGCATTGCCGAACGACGCGCCGGCCATGCTCAGCGCCTGCAGCGTCGCGCTGCCGCCGTCGTAGAGAAAGACATCGCTGCTGGCATTGCTGTCGCCGTCGATCAGGTTGGTGGCGGCCGAGGAAAACACCGCGAAACGTCCGTCGCGGCTCAGGCCGGCCTCGCCCGACGCGGCGTTGGCGTGCGTGCCCGCGCCGCTCGTGTTCGCGCGCAGCGACGGCAGGGACTGCAGGTCGCGCACGAACACGTCGATGGCGCCGTTGGTGTCGCCGGCAATGAGGTTGGGCGCGGCCGACTCGTAGGCAATGAAGCGGCCGTCGGCGCTGAGGCTGGGCCGCCGGCTATTGTCCGTGCCCTGCACGCCGCCGGCGCCGACGCTGACGCGCGTGATCTGTCCGCTCTGGCGGTCGCGCACGAAGATGTCCCAGCGGTTGTTGTTGTCGCCGCTGACGAGGTCCGGCGATTCGGAATCGAACACCGCATAGCGGCCGTCGGCACTGAGCACGGGATTGGTGCTGTAGCCGTTGGCTGCGTTGCCGTCGGGCTTGCGGCTGATGCGCTCGAGCACGCCGGTCTGCAGATCCTTGAGGTAGATGTTCTGGCTGAACGTGCCCGAGGTCGGCATCAGCGTCGTCGCCGTCGATTCGAAGATCACATAGCGGCCATCGGCGCTGATCCCCGGCTGGCCCGCGCCACTGAGTCTGTTGCCGGCTTCGCCGTTGCTGCCGCGACTGGCCATGACCATGCGCCGCGTCAGGCGATCCTTGACGAAGGTGTCGCTGAAGCCGTTGCTGTCGTCGGGCACGAGGTTGAACGCCTGCGAGCCGAACGCGACATAACGGCCGTCGGCGCTGATCGCCGCGAACCCGCTACGGAAATCGGCGATGCGGTCCTGGCTGTCGGAACTGACCAGGTCGACCGTGCCGTCGACGAGGTCGCGCACGTAGATGTCGCTCTGGCCGTTGGTGTCCTGCGGCAGCAGGCCGCCCGCCGTGCTGAAGACGACGTAGCGGCCGTCGGCGTTGAGCGTCGAGTGCAGGCCAAAGAAATCGTGGTTGGTCATGTCTTCGCCGCCGTCGCTGCGCAGCGTGGCGCGCACGATGCCGCCGTCGACGAGGTCTTTCACGAAGATGTCGAGCTGGCCGTTGGTGTCGCCCGACACGAGGTTGCTGGCCCTCGACGTGAACGCTACATAGCGGCCGTTTGCGCTGATCGCCGGCAGCGTGCTCTCGCCGTTGCCCTGCTCGCCGAACGCGCCGGTGCTGACGCGGCGTATCTGGCCGTTCTTCTGATCGCGCAGGAAGACATCGCTGGCGCCGTTGCTGTCGCCGGTGACGAGATCGGCGGCAGCCGACTCGAACACGAGATAGCGTCCGTCGCCGCTGAGCGTGGTCGCCGCGTTGGCGGCGGCGCTGCTCTGTTGCGGAGCCGTGCGTCCCGGCGATGCGAGCCGCGGCCAGCCCGGCGCCTCCACGTCCTGCATGACGCCGATGCTGGTGCGAGCCGGATAGTTGATGTCGCCGGGCCAACTCGCGACCAGCGTGCGCAGTCCGGGTGTGGTGCCGCTCCAGACGCATTCGCTGGCCGGCAGCACGATGCTGCAGCTCGTCACGCCGTCGCTCACGACGATAGTGCCGGTCGGCGCCGGCGTGCCCAGGAACGGCGACACGTCGAGATCCACTGCGACGCTGACGCCCTGGCCCGCGCGGCTGCGCGACGGCGTGTTGCGCACGATCGCGAAGCTGCCGATGTCGGCGTTCGTGCCCGCGCTGCTGCCCTGCCAGACGCCCTGCGTCGCGAACGTGGCGGTAACGGTCGGGCGGCCCGCGCGCGTGGGCACGAGCACGCAGGAGCCGCTGTCACTGGCAGCGCCGGTCAGCATGATCGTGCAGCGTGCGCTCAGCGGGTCGCTGTCTGCTCCGTCGCTGACGATGACCGTACCCGTCGGGTGCCCGCCGAGCGACGGCGTCTCGGCGACGCTGACGTGGGCGGTGACCGGCTGGAATGCGGCGCTCGCCGGCGGATCGAGCGTGATGCCCGTCGTCGTCGCGCGTCCGGCTATGACGGCGAACGCGCGGCTCGCGGACGCCGATGCGAACGCGCTGTCGCCGCTGTAGCAGAACTGCAGCGATTTCGTGCCGGCGCCGGCGAAACGGATCTCGCAGCGATTCGCCGGATAGTTCACCGTGCAGGCATGCGCGGGATTCACTGGCGCCGCGGCGCAGTCGGCGGCTTCCTTGACCGTGATCGTGCCGCTCGCGCCGGCGGCGGATTGGCCGGCACCGGCCGACAGCGTCCAGCTCAGCGAGACCGCCGCCTGTGCGGCCGCGGTCGCCGGGGCGGCCTGCAGATCGCCGAATGCGAGCGCGCCGGCGACATCGTGCGGCGCTTCCGCGGCGCTCGCGTCGAAGCCGCCGTAGCCGAGGTACTCGGCGGTGATGGTCTTGCGCCCGCTGCGCAGCGGCGTCAGCGTGCATTCGCCGCTCTGGCCAGGACTGCCGTCGAGTTCGAAGGCGCAGGTCGCGGTATGCGCGTTGCCACGCGGACCGTCGCGCAGTTCGATGCGGCCGCGCGGCTGACCGGCGATCGGATTGCCGGCGCTCTTGGCCAGACTGGCGTGCACGGCGTAAGGCTGGCCCGCGGCGCTCGGTGTGGCGAGATCGGTCAGGATCTGTGTGCGTGTGTTCGGTCCCGGACTGAAGTACCAGTTCACGGCCGGGTTGAAGCGCATGCGCGCGTAGAACACGCCCGAATTCGTGCCGCTCAGCGGATAGGTGCCGACGGTCGTGGTCGCGAAACTCGTCGTGTTGTCGAAACGCACGGCGATCTGGCAGGACTCGCCCTGCGGATTGATTTCGCGGCCGCGGTATTCCATGCGGATGCCGTAGTCGTCGGCCGTGCCGGCGATGCCGTCGAGACCGGCGCGCGCGAGCTGCAGCGTGGCCAGGTCGTCGTGGTGCAGATGACGCTGCGCTTCTTCTGCATAGGCGCCCTGATGCACGGCGGATTCGGCATCGGCAAAGCCGAGCGCGGCGAGCACGTCGCGGCCGGCGTTCGCGACGAAGGTGTGGTTGTCGGGCAAGTATTCGAGCGAGCGCGCCATCGTCGTGAGGTCGATCACGGCAGGCAGCCGGCCCGGATCGTTCACGCCGCGCGCGTACCAGTGCAGATTCACGTCGTCGCCGCGCGCATCGTCGGCCGAACCGTGGATGCCGTCGCTGCCCGCGTCCTGCTGCATCGTGTTGTCGATGCCGTCGGCGCTGCGCGTTCCCTCGCTCTGCGGCCACGGCAGCCCGCCGTCTCCGGCGAGATGCGGATGCGCGAGTCCCTGCGTATGCAGCATCTCGTGCAGCAGCACCGACTCGAAATCGTACTGGCCGGCGGGCACGTCGGTCGCGCTGCCGCTGGCGAGGCTGTGATCGCCGAGTGAGCGGAAGCGGTTGAACGTGGCAATGACCTTGAGCAGCGCCGCCTCGGACTGGATCGCCAGAGGCTCGTTCGCCTGCACGTCGAGGCAGACGCGGATCGGCGTGTTGTCGGCCGCGCCGGTATAGCTCTGCGGATGCGTGCGCTGGTCCGGCGTGGTCTCGTTAGCTGTGAGAAAACTGCCGGCCTGCAGCGAGGCGGGCAGCAGGGTGCACAACGCGACAACGAGGCAGGTCAGGCGCGGCGTCATGGCGTCGCTCCGGCCACGCGCGCCGCATCGTCGCGCGCGGCGACGTCCTGCAGGGCGAGCGCCAGCGCGCTGAGCGCCTGCAGCGCGGCCATGTCGGGATGAGTCTGCGCCTGCGCGTGCAGGCCGAGCCAGCTGTCGCCGCGCCGCTTGGCGCCGTTGTGCCAGGTCAGCTGGTAGCGATCGGCGTCGAGTACCTGCCATTGCGCTCCGGACGGCGCCGTAGCCGGATCGGCTTTCGTGTCCGCGAGTTCGCCGCGCAGCGTGGCCGCGTCGAAGGTCTGCAGCGCTTTTGCCGTTGCGCGCACGCGCAGCTGGGCCATGTCCGCTGGCGAAAGCTGCACGCGGAAGTCGCCGGCGTTGCGCAAGTACGGCGCACGGCGCAGTTCGGTGCAGCCGTCGGCATGCACGCGCACGATGCTGCGGCCGTCGGCGCCGCGCGCGAGTGCACCGGCGTCGACGATGAGTTCCAGCCACGGGTTTTTGCCCGGTGTACACGGCGGCGTATGCGCCGACGCGGCGTGCGCGGCGGCGAGCAGCAGTGCGCCGGCGCAACGGCGCAGCGTGGCGTTGCCTAGATCAGGTCTCATGCGGATTCCCCTTACTCAAAGCCGTGGCGGAACACGCCGACCGGATCGGGTCCGTCGGTCGCGCTGTCGTTGGTTGCGTCGGGATCGTCGACGCTGGCCGGTGCGGTCACGCTCGCGGTGGACGACACGGACGCTTCCGGCAGCGCCGCGACCGTGGCGCTGAGCAGGAAGCTCGCGACCGCGCCCGCGGGCAGGTCGACCAGCGTGTCGATGCCGCCGCTGCCGGACGACGCGCAGTGGCCGCCGCCCGTGGCGCTGCAGATCCAGCCCGCCGCGGTCAGGCCCGGCGCGAGCGGGTTGCGCACGCGCACACCGGTGACCGTGGCCGTACTCAGATTGCGCACCTCGATCAGCCAGCTCGCGTCGCGACCGCCCTGCAGGAAGTCGCGGCCGTTGCTGTTGCTGATCGACACATCGGCGCGCAGGCGCGGGGTGACGCCGAGGCTGTTCGACGCCGCGCCCGCGCCGATCGCGTTGATCGCGCGTAGTGAACAGGTATAAGTGTTGCCATTGACAAGTCCGCCGACGGTCAGCGGCGATGCGGCGGCTTCGGCTTCCGCGCCGCCCGGCAGGCAGCGCGCGCGATAGCGGATGATTGCCGCGCCGCCGTCGCTGGCCGGGCCGGTGAAGGCCAGCGTGGCCGTGCCGTCGCCGGCGCTCGCGCCGTCCAGTCGCGGTGCCCCGGGCAAGGTCGCCGGCGTGACGACCGACGCAGCCGATGCCGCGCCGATGCCGAGTTCGTTCCAGGCATGCGCGGTGCAGCTCACCGCTTCGCCGTTGGACAGCCCGCTGACGACCAGCGGCGAGGCGGTGCCTTTCGCGCTGCGCGCGCCGCAGATCGCGAGGTAGCCCTGTATCGCGTAGCCGCCGTCATCGCCTGGGGCGACGAACGCAACGCTGGCCTGTGCGTCGCCACGCGTCGCGATCACGCCGGTCGGCGCATCCGGCACGCGGCCCGGCGTAACCATGTTCGACAGTCCCGGCGCGCCGTCGCCGACCGCGTTGCGCGCGACCACGCTGCACTGCACGGCGCTGCCGTTCGCGAGTCCGACGACCTGCAGCGGTGAAGCCACGCCGTCGACCTGCTGCGTGCCGCAACTCGCGCGATAGCCGTCCAACGCGATGCCGCCGGTATCGTCCGGCGCGACGAAGGCGAGACTGACCTGTGCGTTGCCTCGCGTGGCGACGACGCCGGTCGGCGTGCCGGGTACGCCGGCCGGCGTGACGCTGGCCGATGCCGCCGACTCGGGGCCGCTGCCGACGACGTTGCGCGCACGCACGCGGCAGGTCACGCCCTGTCCGTTCGTCAGGCCGCCGACGGTGAGCGGCGACGCGATGGCCGTCGCGCTGCGCGTGCCGCAGGTCGCGGTGTAGTCCTCCACCGCGGCACCACCGTCGTGCAGCGGCGGTTCGAACGCGACTTCGACCTGACGGTCGCCCCGCTGCACGCGGATCGCGATCGGAGCGCCAGGCAGCGTGGACGGCGTCACCGCATTCGACGCGGCAGACCATGGGCCTGTGCCCGCGGCATTGGTCGCGCTGACCTCGCAGGTCACGCTGACGCCGTTGGTGAGGCCGGTCACCACGAGCGGCGCGGCGACACCGGTCTGCTGCCGCGTGCCGCAGCGCGCCGTGAACGAGAGGATGGGGCTGTGGCCCTGCGGATGCGTGCCGGCGACGAAGGGCACGCTGAGCCGGCCGTCGTCGCGCACGACCGTGCCGATGATTGGCGCGGCCGGCACGGTGTCGGGCATGACGCTGGCCGACGGCGCCGAGGGCAGGCTGTCGCCGGCGGCGTTGCGGGCGATCACGCGGCATGTGGTGTCGACGCCGTTGGTGAGTCCGCCGACGACGATCGGCGAGGCGTTTCCTTCAGCACTCCGTGTGCCACAGGTTGCGGTGTAGCCGGTCAGCGGAAGTCCGCCCGTATACAAAGGTGCAACGAACGCGACGCTGGCCTGGCTGTTGCCGGCGCTGGCGACCACGCCCGTGGGCGGATCCGGCGCTACGGCCTGCGGCGTGACCGGGTTGGACGCAGCCGACGGCAGGCTGTCGCCGGCGGAATTCGTCGCGACGACGTGGCAGCTCACCGCGACACCGTTGACCAGCCCCGTGACGAGGACCGGCGGGGCCGCCGCACTCGCGCTGTGCGCGCCGCAGGTCGCGGTATAGGCGCTGATGACGGCACCGCCATCGTAGGCCGGCGGCGCGAACACGACGCTGATGCGTGCTTCGCCCGCCGTCGCGACCACATTCGTCGGCGGGTCGGGCACGCTCATTGCCGGCGGCGCGCCGCGTGCGACGAAGCGGCCGAAGTTGTCGATACGGCCGCCGACGTTGATCGTCGCGACGACGGTGTTGGTCGCCGTGCCGATGGCGTGCACCTGTCCCGTGTTCGGCGCAGTCACGTAGACGCGGCTGTCGTCGCCGCTGATGTCGATACCGCTCGCGCCGCCGTTGACCGGCACCGTCGCGACGATGACGTTGGTCGCGGTATCGATGACGCTGACGGTGCTCGCGACGATGTTGGCGACGTAGAGGCGCGTGCCGGTTGAATTGGTGACGACGCCGACTGGCGATGCATTGGTGCCGGTGTTGATCCAGTTCACGAGCTGCGTGCCGGCCGCGTTGACCAGCGAGACGCGGTGCGACTGGTTCGCGCTGACGTAGACCTGGTTCGCGTCGGGCCTGACCGCGACGTCGATCAGATTGCTGCCGGCACCGACGCTGGCGATCTGCGTCAGCGTCGTCGTGCTGATCGTGCGCAGCGTGCTGCCCGAATTGGCCACGACATAGGCCTTGCCGCCGTCGGGCGAAAAGGCGATGCCGATCGGCCGCGGCATGCTTTCGACTGCGCCGACCACGGTATCCGTGGCCGTGTCGAGCAGCACGACTCGGCCGCCGTTGAAGCAGCTGACCCAGGCGCGCGTGCCGTCCGGACTGATCGCGACGTACGAGGGATTCGTGCACAGGTTGGTCAGCGTGGCGCTGACCGTGTGCGTGCGCGCATCGATCACGCTGACGCTGTTGTCGCTGAAGTTCGGGACGTAGACCTTGCCGTTGTCCCTCGACACGGTCGCGCCGTAGGGGTTGTTGCCGACACCGATCGTCGCGGTCACGGTGTTCGTCGCGGTATCGATGACGCTGAGGCTCGCGCCGTTGCGGTTCGTGACGTAGGCGAACGGCGCGGCCATCGCGGGCAGCACGATACACGCGCCGCACAGCGACAACGACGCGCGCAACAGGAACGCGGAAATTCGCATGCGGCACCCCAAGGCAAGCCGGCCCCGGTTGGGCCGTTGCGGGGTTAGCGGTTTTTTCGAAGGCGAACTGTCACGCCGCCATCGCGCCGGTGCGGGTGCGAATCAGAGCGCCGGATCGACCGGTCGCCGGAGGCCTGTCCAGACCGCGCATGAGCCGCGCCCTGCCTGGGCTACGGCGCTCAGAACGGCAAACGGGATACGGACGCAGACACTACCAATAGGTGTGTTGCGAATCATTCTTATTTACTGTTAACCTTTCGTTGATGGCCGGTAACCCGCAGCGCCGCACGGCACGCGACCCGGTCCGCCAGGGGAATCCGGATTCCGTCCCGCCACCCGACAACGCTGGCGCGCCGCTGCGCGCCGCAAACCTGATCGCATTGCTGAAGGACCCAGGGAACCACCATGTCGAACTCCTCCTATATCCGTTCCGCCGCGACCACCCCGCCGCGCCTGCTGACCACCGCGCTGGGTCTGGCCCTCGCCACGGCCGCACCGCACGCATTCGCCGAGACCGCGATTGCCGCCGGGACGTCGGCCGACGCTGCCAGCGTGCAGGCGCCGGACGGCGCCGACGGCCGCCGTGGCCGCGACGAGACCAAGCTCGATGCGGTCGACGTGCGTGGCATGACGATGAAAGAGGTTTCCTCGCCCAAGTACACCGCGCCGCTGCGCGACACGCCGCAGTCGATCGAAGTGGTGCCGCAGGAAGTGATGACCGGGCAGAACCTGCTGTCGCTGCGCGACGTGCTGTCGACGCTGCCGGGCATCACCTTCGGCGCCGGCGAAGGCGGCGGCGGTTTCGGCGACAGCATCAATCTGCGCGGGTTCTCCGCGAACAACGACATCCAGGTCGACGGCGTCCGCGACAGCGCGCAGTACTCGCGCACCGACACCTTCAACCTTGAACAGATCGAAGTCGTCAACGGCGCCAACTCGGTGTACTCGGGCGCGGGCTCGGTCGGCGGCACGATCAATCTCGTGTCCAAGGCCGCGCGTGAAGGCGACTTCACCAATCTCGGCGCCGGCGTCGGTACCGATTCCTACGGCCGCGTCACGCTCGACAGCAACCAGATGATCGGCGACAGCACTGCCGTGCGCGTCAACGTCATGGGCCACCGCAACGACGTGCCGGGCCGCGATGTCGAGGAAATGAAGCGCTGGGGCTTCGCCCCGTCGATCGCGTTCGGCCTCGGCACCGACACCACACTGACGCTGAGCTACCTGCACCAGCGCGATGACAACACGCCGCAATACGGCGTGCCGTACTTCTTCGCCGGCAACCGCGGCTTCACGTTGCCGGGCGTCGATCCGAGCACCTACTACGGCTACCGCAACGTCGACACGCAGGACATCGAGGTCGACGCCTTCACCAGCATCCTTGCCCACACGTTCAGCCCGAACCTCAGCGTGCGCAATTTCACGCGCGTGCAGGAGGTCAATCAGTTCCTGATCGTCGATCCGCCGCAGGGCACGTTCTGTCTGGCCAACAACCAGACGCCGATCGGTGGCAGCTGCTCGGTGACGTCCACACCGGTCGCCGGCCAGCCGCCGGTGACGATCGTGGTTCCGGTCAATACCTACATGCCCAGCGGTCCGCGCGGCAACGTGCGCGATACGACGAACCGCATGCTGGTCAACCAGACCGACCTGACCGCGAAGTTCAACACCGGTTCGATCGAGCACACGCTGGTCGGCGGCTTTTCGCTGATGCACGAAACGTTCGCGCTCGACGGCAGCGCCGAGTTTCGCAATCCCGATGGCAGCAATCCGTTCCTCGCGCCGAACCACCTGCCGTACACCGATCCGTACAATCCGAACACGCTGTACTGCGGCCCTCGCAACCGCACGCTGACCAGCAAGACCGACGGCGAACTCGACAACGCCGCGATCTATGCCTTCGACACGGTGAAGTTCAGCGAGCAGTGGCAGCTCAACCTCGGCACGCGCTTCGAGCGCAACGAAGGCAGCAGCACCGCGTACACGGTCTCGACGGCGGCCGGTGCGGCCGGCCCGATCGGCACGGTCACCGGCGCGAGCGCGCCGACCAAGAATACGGACGATCTGCTCTCCTACCGCGCAGGCCTCGTGTTCAAGCCGGTCGAAGCGGGCAGCATCTACTTCGCCTACGGCAACTCCAAGACACCGTCGAAGGCCTCGGTCAACGGTTCGTGCGCGCAGGCAGCGCCGCCGGCCAGCGGTCCGCTGCCGGGTACCAATAACTGCAACGTCGATCCGGAAACCGCGATCAACTACGAGCTCGGCACAAAGTGGGACCTGCTCGACCAGCGCCTCTCGCTGACCGCGTCGATCTTCCGCAACGACCGCGAGAACTACCGCGTGGCCGATCCGGGCAACCCGGACAACCCGGCCGGCGAGCAGCAGCTCGACGGTGAGGCGCGCGTCGACGGCGTGCTGCTGGGTGCCAGCGGCAACCTCACCAGGAACTGGGCCGTCTACGCGAACTACACCTACCTGCAGAGCGAAGTGCTGCAGGGCGTGTCGAACCTGCAGTCCTCGCTGGGCCTGGACTACACCAAGGGCGATGAACTGGTCAGCGTGCCGAAGCATTCGTTCAACGTCTGGACCACGGTCGACGTGGGCCAGTGGCAGTTCGGCTACGGCATGAACTACCAGGGCGAGTACTACCTCAACCAGCACAGTGCGACGAACCTCAACGGCCCGCTGGCCAAGGCCGACGACTACTGGACCCATCGCGCGATGGCGGCGTGGAACGTCAACCGCGACCTGCGCCTGCAGCTCAACGTGAACAACCTGTTCGACAAGGAGTACTACGTCCGCGTCCGCACCGCCGCGAGCGGCTGGGCGACGCCGGGCGAAGGCCGCCAGATCACGCTGCAGGCGAACTACGCGTTCTGACGATTGCGGCAAGACCGCCGCAGGGACGCGGCGGCAGTTTCGGGACTGGAACGGCCGGGCGCTTGCCTGACCGTTTTCCGTTTGGCGCGGCGTGCGCGCATGACGCAGAATCGGCGCGTGCCGTTTCGAAGCGGTCGCCGCTTCGACGCATCGAACCACGTCCGGTCGGAGGCAGCGCATCGCTGCCTGCGTCCGACGCCGAGCAATTTCCACAAAAATAAAAGTGGCGAATCGCTGCCGCCGTCACCGCAGGTCGAAACCATGCTGCTGCACGTCACCCAGGTGTTGAGTCCCGAAGAAGTCGCGCGCTGCCGCCAGCACCTGGATGCCGCCGACTGGGCCGACGGCCGCATCACGGCCGGCTACCAGTCGGCCAAGGCCAAGCGCAATCTGCAGCTGCCCGACGACCATCCGGCCGCGCGCGAACTCGGCGCGCTGATCCTCGAGCGCCTGCAGCGCCATCCCACCTTCATGGCCGGCGCGCTGCCGCGGCGCATCTTCCCGCCGCTGTTCAACTGCTACCGGGAAGGCCAGTCCTTCGGCTTCCACGTCGACAACGCGGTGCGCTATCCGCGCACCGGCGAGGACCGCAGTCCGTTGCGCACCGACCTGTCCGCGACCTTGTTCCTGAGTCATCCCGACGACTACGACGGCGGCGAGCTCATGATCGAGGACAGTTTCGGCACGCACAGCGTCAAGCTGCCGGCCGGCGATCTGATCCTGTATCCGGCCAGCAGCCTGCACCAGGTCATGCCGATCACGCGCGGCGAACGCGTGGCGTCGTTCTTCTGGATCCAGAGCCTCGTGCGCGACGAAGGCGAGCGGCGCCTGCTGTTCGATCTCGATGTATCGATCCAGAGCCTCACCCAGCAGCATGCGGAACACCCGGCGCTCGTGCAGCTCGTCGGCGTGTATCACAACTTGCTGCGGCGGTGGGCTGAGGCGTGACGGCAGGGAATCGGGAATGGAGAATGGGGAATCGGGAATGGGGAATCGGGAATCGGGAATGGGGAATCGGGAATCGGGAATCGTAAGGCCGAAGTCAGACGCACCCCTTAGCGCGGGTGAAGACAATCGCTTTGAACCGCAAGGTTCCGATTGGCCTGAACGCCCAATGGGCAGGACAGTATGGGTGGGATGGATTTCGCTCCACCCGCAAAGAATCGAAAACGCCCATCGAGCGCAGCAGCGCCCACGCTCTTACGATTCCCGATTCCCGTTTCACCATTCCCGTAGCTTGACCAACACCAGCTCGCCCGCGCCGTTGAGCACCAGCGGCGAGCCGCCGCTGCGCGTGAATTCGATCACGAGGGTTTCGCCGCCGCCCGCGCGCGGCACGTCGGTGCGTTCATTGACGCTGACGTGGCCGTGCACCACATGCACCAGCCAGGTCGTTGCGGCCGCGGGAAACAGCAGCTGCGCGCCGACGATGGTCCGTGCCAGCAGTTCGGCGGCGTAGCGGCCGCGCCGCACCATCAGGTTGAAGTCGCGCGTGGGGCCGTCGAGCAGGCGGCAGCTGACCGGCGCCTCGCCCGGGAAAACATGCTTCTGGTAGCGCCGCGTCAGCGCGACCGGTTCGTCGCTGCCGATCAGCAGTTCCACGCCGCCGCCATCGAGCAGCATGAGTTCGCGGTCTACATCAGGAAAGATGGAGAAATCACCATCCTGCGCAATCTCGGCGATGGAGATGCGCCAGTCGAACGCTTCGCCGCCCTTCGTGTCGCGTGCGATCTCGGTCGTGATGCCGCCGCCGTTCTTCCAGGCCATGCGCCGGTAGTCGGCCGCGCGCAGCAGGCGCAGCGTCGTCATGGCTGTCCCAGCAGTGCATGCAGCTGCGCGGTCGAACTGCGGATGCTCTCGTCCCAGCTGTAACCGACGATGGCCGCGCCGGTGCTCGCGTCGGGAAAGTCCTCGACGGTCTTGCGCAGGGCGCCCGCGCGTTTGGCGGCACCGACCTGAGGAACTTCGACCGTCACGTCGACGTGGTTTTTGAAACCTTGAAGGCTGCGCGTCCCACCGCCGTTGACCCGGT
>JBBQZR010000082.1:0-19366 GCA_038207515.1 Lysobacterales bacterium
AGGCGCTGCTGCGGATCCAGCAGCAGTGCCTCGCGCGGGGAAATGTTGAAAAATTGCGGATCGAAGGCTTCCACACCGTCCACAAAGCCGCCCCAGCGGCTGTCCGAGCGGTTGAGCTGGGTCTGCGGATCGCCGTACAGCACCCGCCAGTCCCAGCGCGACCCCGGAATTTCTTCGATGCAGTCGCGCCCTTCGCACAAGTTGGCCCAGAACACATCCAGGTCCGGCGCCTGCGGGAAGCGCCCGCTCATACCGACGATGGCGATGGGCTCGGCCAGCGCCGCCGTCTGGCGCACCGGCCGGATCTCGGCGCGCATGCGCGGCACCGCACGCAGGCTGCGTGCCTGCAATGATGACGGCATAGCCGCCAGCGCAGGACTCGCCGCGACGACCACCGTTGCCGCAACGGCCGGCTGGGCATAGGCCTGGAAGTGTTCGGCCTGCGCGCGCGAAAGGTAATCGCTGAGTTTGCGCAGGCTCGAATGATCGAAGAACACGGTCGGCATCAAACGCAGTCCGAAACGCGCGTTCAGCCGGTTTGCAAACTCGGTCAGGCTGATCGAATCAAAGCCGTATTCGCTGAGTTCCGCATCGCTGTCGAGATCGTCGCGCCTGACCTTGAGCAGCGCCGACACCTCGTCGGCGAGCAGGTCTTCGATCACGACCGCGAGATCGGTGGCCGTCGCGTTGTCCACAACGCCGGCCGCCGACGCCGCAGCCACCGCCACGGCAGGCGCGGTTGCAGCGGACGTGCGCGGCCGTTCCTGCACGGCTTCGCGCAGGCGCTCGGGGACGCCGTGGAGCACGAGCACCTGTTCCTCGCCCGAACCGAGCACGCGGTAGAACGTGTCCAGGCCCGCCGGAGTAGCCAGCGCCTCCATGCCCCAGCGCGTGCGCAGCAGCGCCTGGCTGGATTCATCCACACGCATGCCGCCCTGCGCCCATAACGGCCAGTTGATCGACACGCTGCGACCGTACCGGCGTCCCGCCGCCACTTCGCCGTTGCGCCAGCGCACATAGCCGTCCATGAACCCGTTCGCGGCCGCGTAATCGCCCTGGCCCGCATTGCCCAGCACACCGGTCACCGACGAGAACACGACGAGGAAATCCAGCGCTTCGCCGCGCGTGGCTTCATCGACGTTGACCAGGCCAGCCACCTTCGGCGCACACACCGCGTCCAGCTCGGCGACGGACTTCTTGGCCAGATAGCTGTCGCGCAGCACGCCCGCGCTGTGCACGATGCCGTGCAGCGCGCCGTGGCGTTCGCGGATCCACGCGACCAGCGCGTCCACCGCGACGCGGTCGCTCACGTCGACCGGCCGATAGTCCACCGTCACGCCACCCGCACGCAGTGTCTCGATTCGCTCGGCCTCTTGCGCGCCCAGCGCCGAACGGCCGCTCAGCACCAGCCGCGCGCCTTCGGTGCTGCGTGCGATCTCCTGCGCGAAGATCCAGCCCAGACCGCCGGCGCCGCCGCTGATCCAGTACACGCCGCCGCTGCGCCAGGGCGCCAGCGCTGCAGCGGAAGGCAGCTCGGACCAGCGTGGATGCCATGCGCCATCGGGCCTGATGTCGCTGTCCGGCAATGCCTCCGCGGCCATTGCAGCGGCGACGTCGGCGGCGCTGGCCGTGGCGGGCAGCCGTAGCAGCTGGCCGGAGAATCGGCTGTTTTCCCACTGCGCCGTGCGCAGCATGCCGGCCAGGCCGTCGAACCACGGCGCCTCCGCCGGTACCAGCACGGCCAGACCCGGATTGCGCTCAGCCGGCAGCGACAGCTGCTGCTGCAGCAGGTCGAGCAACGCCCGCGTCGCGGCCGCGAACTGCTCACCCGGTCCGGCGTCCGCCGCCACGATGTGCAGTGCGTGGGCCGGCAGGCCCCGGGACAGTTCCTGCGCGCGCGATTCGGTCCAGCCGCACAGCAGCACGGTGCGTTCGCCGGGCGCGGCCACCGTCTGTACCGCCGCGTTGCGCCATTCACGCCGCAGCAGCAGGGTTTCCGCCGCAGCGGCCGGCAGCAGCGTGCGCACGGCGACCTGCTGCAGACGTATGCAGACACGTCCCTGCTCGTCGCAGACGTCCACGTCGAACGCGTCGCTGCGCCCGTCGCTGGTGCGCACCCAGACCCAGGCCGGCTGCGGGCAGTCCTGCCATACGTCGACAGCGCCGACCGCGAACGGCACGCTGGTCGCGGTGGAGCCGGCCGCCTCCAGGCCGATGGCCGACTGCAGCGCCCCGTCGACCAGGCTCGGATGCAGCACATAGGCGTCGCCGGTCGCGGCAATCGCCGCGGGCAGGACGACGCGGGCCAGCACTTCGTCCTGACCAGCCAGCACCTCACTGACCGACTGGTGTCCCGGGCCGTACTGCATGCCCTTGGCCGCAAACCGCGCATAGCATTCGGTGCTGTCCAGGCGTGTCCGCATGCAGCGCGCGCGCAGCGCGGTCAGGCCCAGTTCCGGCGCGTGATCGTTCGCGACGAGCTCGGCCTCGCCCTGGCAATGCACCTGGCGCTCGCCGGCTTCGTTCTCGCCGTAGATCGTGAAACCGATCGATTCGAGTCCCGCTTCCAGCCCGATGTGCACCGTAATCGGCGCATCGGTCTGGACCACGGGCCGTATCCAGGTCACGTTCTGCAGCCGGATGCGCTCGTCGGCAGTGACCGGCGCCAGTGCGAACGCGACGGCGACGCGCGCCATTTCCAGGCAGGCCACGCCGGGCAGCAGACGGCGCCCGCCGATCACGTGGTCGGCGAGGAAGAACTCCGCACCGTCGAAGATCGAGCTGAAGCGCTGCTCGGCCAGCGTGGACGTGTTGCGGTGCACGAGCGGATGAAGATGCGCCGGATCGGCACCGGGTCGCCCGGTGGCCGGTGCCACGCGCCTGGACAGCGCGGTCTCGACCCAGTGCCGCTCGCGCGCGAACGGATAGGTCGGCAGGCGCAGCCGCATCGGTTTTTGGGTTCCGTAGAGCTGGTTCCACTCGATCGACAGGCCCTTGACCCAGAGCTCGAGAAGACGGGCGTACCTGCCCTTGCGCAACCATGCCTGCACCGTGCCGGCCATGTCCTCGTCGTGGCCCAGACCGCCGAGTGCTTCGGTGTGGCGCTTGACCTGGCCGCGGTAGACGCCAGCCGGCGTTTCCTCGCCCAGCCAGGCGGCGAGCTTCTCCTGCAGCATGGCCAGCGAATCGGCGACGATGCCGAGGCGCTCTTCCATCGCATCGCGTCCGACCTGCAAGGTATAGGCGATGTCGGCGAGATGGGATTCGTTGTAACGGCCCCGGGCGAGCACGTCGAGCAACTGCCGGGCCTGGACCTGCAGGCGCTCCGCCGTGCGCGCGGACAGCACGATCAGCGCCGGGCCTTCCAGCGTCGTCGGTGCGCGTGTGAGCGGCCGGTATTCCTCGATCACCACGTGGGCGTTGACGCCGCCGAAACCGAAGGAGCTCACGCCGGCGCGGCGCGGCAGCTCGCGTCCCTGGGCATCGCGCGGCGCCTCCCACGACTGCAGTTCCTGCACGATGTAGAACGGGCTGTCGCTGAGGTCGATGTAGGGATTCTGTCGCGTGCAGTGCAGGGTCTTGACCAGCGTGCGGTGCTGCAACTGCAGCAGAACCTTGGTCAGCCCGGCGATGCCGGCGGCCAGCTCCAGATGGCCGATGTTGCTCTTGACCGTTCCTATGCCGCAGCGGCCGTCGCCGGGCGCCGCGCCATGCTCTGTATACAAATCCGCAAATGCGGCCTTCAGCGCATTGATCTCGATCGGATCACCGAGACTGGTACCGCTGCCGTGTGCCTCGATGTAGCCGATGCTGCGCGGGTCGATGCGTGCCTGCCGATACGTGGTCTTCAGCAGTTCGGCCTGGGCCTTGGGGTTGGGCGCTGTCAACGAATTCGCGCGGCCGCCGTGGTTTTCCGCGCTGCCCACGACCAGGGCATAGATGCGGTCTCCGGCGGCCTCGGCGGCGGAGCGCTTCTTGAGCAACAGCATGCCCACGCCTTCGCCGCGCACATAGCCGTTCGCCTCGTCGGAGAAGGCCTTGCAGCGCCCCTGCGGGCTGAGCATGCCGGCCCTGGAAAAGCTGATGTGCAGGGTCGGCGTCAACAGCGTCTGCACACCGCCCACCAGGGCCATGTCGCAGGTACCGCCGTGCAGCGCCTGCAGCGCGCGGTGCATCGCCACCAGCGACGAGGAGCACGCGGTTTCTATCGGCTCGCTAGGCCCGTGCAGGTTGAGCACGAAGCTGAGCCGGTTCGGCCCCACCGACGGCACCGAGCCGGTCGACGAGTAACTTTCGATCGACATGCGCGCATCCGCGATGCGCTCGGCATAGCCCGAGCCCGAAGTGCCGACGAACACGCCGGTGTGGGTGCCCGACAGGCTGCTCGGCGCATAGCCTGCGTCCTCGATCGCGGCCCAGCCATGCTCGAGTATGAGGCGCTGCTGTGGATCCATCAGCACCGCTTCCCAGGGCGAAATGCCGAAAAACAGCGGGTCGAACGCCTCGACGTCCTCGATGAAGCCGCCCCACTTGCTGTTGGACGTGTTGGGCTGGGTCTGCGGATCGCCGTAGAGCCCGCGCCAGTCCCAGCGCGAGGCGGGTATCTCCTCGATGCAGTCGCGGCCCTCGCGCAGGTTCTCCCACAGCTCGTCGACGCTGCGCGCCTGCGGGAAACAGCCGCTCATGCCGACGATGGCTACCGGATCCGCCGCCGAGGCCGCAGCGATCACCGCCGGCTGGGCTAAGGCGGCCCAGCTGTCGCGCGCGACGCGGCGGCGCTGCGCCGGGCCGACCGCGATCCTGTCCTCGTCCTCGTCCTGATGCGGCGGCGCGACCGCTTCCGGCACCGCTTCGACGGTCTGACCAAAGCGCAGCCGGATGATCTCGGCATACGCCGCGGCGATGTGCGTGGTCAGCGCGCTGAGGTTCGGATGCTCGAAGAAAACCGTCGGCATCAGCGCGAAGCCGTACTTCACATTGAGCCGGTTGGCCAGGCTGGTGAAGGTGATCGAGTCGAAGCCGTACTCGCTGAGTTCGGCCTCCGGATCCAGATCCTGCGGCCGCACGCGCTGCAGCTGCGCGACCTCGGCGAGCAGCGCGGCGAGCAGGCCCTGGGCGGATTCCGCCGTAGCCGCCGCCGTAGCCACCGTCTTGGGCGCGCTGCGCCGCGCCGGCGCCTGCAGGCGTTCGCCACGCAGGACCTGCAAAGTGCGCTCGGTGTTGCCGGCGAGCACGGCAACCTGCGATTCGCGCGCGGCAAGCGCGCGGTACAGGCAGGCGACGCCCGCGGCCGTGCTGAGCGGAACCAGACCGAAGCGCTCGCGCAGGAAGGCACGGTGGGTGGCCTCGATCTGCATGCCGCCCTCGGCCCACAGCGGCCAGTTGACCGACACGGTATGCCCGTGGCGCTCGCCGGCCGCGACGCGGCGGTTGCGGTGCGCGGCGAACGTATCCATGAACGCGTTCGCCGCGGCGTAGTCGCCCTGTCCGACGTTGCCGAGCACCGCGGTCGCGGACGAGAACAGGATCATCTGCTCCAACCGCATCTGGCGCGAGACGTAGTCGAGATTGTGCAGCCCGTCTACCTTGGTCCGGAACACGGCCTCGAACTCGACCGCGGTCTTGCTGGCCAGCAGCCGGTCCTGCAGCACGCCGGCGCAGTGCAGGACCGCGTTGAGCGTGCCGTGGCTCTGCACGATGCGGCCGAACAGCGCAGTCAGTGCATCGCGATCGGCGATGTCGACGCGGCAGTACTCCACGACCGCGCCAAAACCGCGCAACTCGTCGAGCAGCGGGTGGAGTTCCGCACGCAGTTCGGAACGGCCGGTCAAGATCAGGTTGACGCCGCGCGCCGAACGCGCGATCTCGCGCGCGAACACCCGGCCCAGGCCGCCGAGCCCGCCCGTTATGAGGTAAGCGCCGCCGCTCTTCCAGGGCTCCTGTGTCAGCTTCACATCGGGCAGGTCTTGCCAGAGCCGCGCGTGCAGCACGCCATCGGCGAGGCGCAGCTCGGGTGTCGGTGCCACGGGCCGCAGGCGCAGATTGTCCGCCAGCAGCGGCGCGGCGATGCCGGCCGGCACGACCAGGAGCCGGGTCGCCAGCTGGGCATGTTCGACCGCGGCGGTACGCAGCAGGCCGGCAATGCCGGCCAGGTTGGGCTCGGCCTCGCTGACCACGACATCGAGCTGCGCCGGTCCATGCGTCTTGTCCAGGGTGATGCGCTGGATCAGCCGCAGGACGGCGAGATTGGCGGAGAGAAAGCGGTGGGCGATGTCGCCTTCCACTTTCTCTTCGGCCGTGCAGTCCACGCATTGCCAGCCGGGCAGCAGCGGCGCGAGTTCGGCGCCCAGCGGCAGCGCGTCGCCGCACAGCACGACATGATGGCCGACCGGCGGATCCTCACCCGCGCCGGGCTCGGTCGCGACCACAGTCCAGCGTGGCACGACCAGACGAACCTGGCTGGTGCCCAGCGGCGCCGCCTCGCGCGCGGTGAATCCGCCCAGACGCACCCAGACCGTGCCGTGTTCGTCGCAGAGGTCGATGTCGAGCGCACGCAACCGGTCGCGCGCGCCGCTGACGGAGTGGAAACGCGCGAATACCCAGATGTCGGCCGGACGCGTGCCCCACATTTCCAGACTTTCCAGCGCGAACGGCAGCGGCGCGCCGGCGATGGCTTCGAGCGCGGGCTCACGTTCCTCGAGCCAGAGCAGCGTCGCCGCCTGCAGCGCCGAGTCGAGCAGTGACGGATGCAGCGCGAAGCGCTCCGCATCGGACACCAGCACGGGTGGCAGCGCGATGCGTGCGACCAGACCATCGGTACCGAGGCGTATCTGACGGATGCCGCGAAAGGCCGTGCCGTAGTGCAGCCCGAGCCGGTCGAAGCGTGAATAGTGATCGTCGCCGGCACGCGTCTCGGCGCGGTAGCTCGTGCGCTTCTCGGCGAAGTCGGCCAGCACCGGCTGGGCCGAGCGGCCAATAAACGCAATGCCCTGGCTGTGAACCGGCAGATCGTCGTGCGCGGCATGCGAATGGATCTGGAATTCGATCCGGCCGTCGTGCTCGGGGAACAGGTCCAGGTGCAGGTTCAGACCCTTGTCGCCGGCGATCGCCGGCTGCGACCAGACCACGTTGCGCATGCCGACGCGATGCGCGTCCTCGGCGCTGACGCCCAGCGCCTGAGCGATCGCCTCGCGCGCCATTTCCAGTTGCGCGGCGGCCGGCAGCACGCGGCGCGAATGGACCAGGTGATCGCGCAGGAAGAATTCCTCGCCCGTGAACTCGGCGGCGAAGGCAAGCCCGGCTATCGTCGACACGTTACGGTGCAGCAGCGGATGTAGCGCTGCGCGCGCGCCGTTGCCGTGCAGCCGTCCCGGCAGGATCTCGGCCGCCGGGCGCAGCTCGCAGCGCGTCTTCTCGAACGGATAACCCGGCAGCGACAGCCGGCGCACGCTTCCGGCCGGGAACAGCCGGCCCAGGTCGAACTCGACACAGCGGCAGAACAGGTCGGCCAGCGCCGCCAGCTTGCGCCGACGCAGGGTCAGCTCCAGCTCGGGATTGGCGAGCCGCTCGAGCAGGTACAGCGCGAAGCCCGCGATACCCGATGTGGTGTCGGCCACGGCCTTGGGATCGGCGCGCACGAAGCTGTCGTCCACGCGTTGGCCGCGGCGCAGGCGGTCCAGACGCGCACGCAGGTCGCTGACGTCGCTCGCCAGCAGCGCGCAACGCGCCGGCAGCGGGTTGCGTCCCTGCGCGAGCGTGAAGGCCAGATCGGCCAGCGACACGTCGGGATGCTCGGCCAACCAGTGGTCGAGATCCTCGACCCGACGCCACAGCGCCGCCGTGGTCTTGGCCGAGAGCACGACCAGCTGGACCGGCGCCGCCGACCCCACGGCCGGCGCAGCCGCAGGCGCTTCCTCGAGCACGAGAAAAGCGTTGGTACCGCCTATGCCGAGACTGTTGATCGCCGCGCGACGCGGACCGCTCTGGGCCTGCCATTCCTGCAGCCCGGTGTTGATGTAGAACGGACTGGCGGCGAAGTCGATGCGCGCATTGGGCTGGGTGAAATGCACACAGGGCGGAATGCGCCGCTGCTGCAGCGCGAGCGCGACCTTGATGACGCTGGCGATGCCGGCCGCGATGTCCAGATGCCCGACGTTGTTCTTGAGCGAACCCAGCGCGCAGAAGCCGGTTTCCTGGGTCGAGTCGCCGAACGCGCGCTTGAGCGCCTGGATCTCGATCGGATCGCCCATCGCGGTGCCGGTACCGTGGGCCTCGATGTAGGACAGGCTGTCCGGAGCGACGTCGGCATTGTGCAGGGCGGCGCGGATGCAGCTGATCTGGCCCTCGAGCTTGGTGGCCATGAAGCTCATCTTGCGCCCGCCATCGTTGTTGATGGCCGAGCCCTTGATGACCGCGTAGATCTGATCGCCGTCGGCCTGGGCCTGGGCCAGCGGCTTGAGCAGGACCAGACCGACGCCGCTGCCGAACACCACGCCGTTGGCCTGAGCATCGAAGGCACGCACGTAACCGTCGGCGGAGTTGATGTTGCCGCGCTCGTACAGATAGCCGACCCGATGCGGCGTGCGCACGCTGACGCCGCCGGCCAGGGCCATTTCGCACTCGCCGGCGGCAAGGCTCTGGCAAGCCAGATGGATCGTGACGAGCGAGGTCGAGCAGGCGGTCTGCACGGCGACGCTGGGGCCGCGCAGGTTGAGCTTGTAGGAGATGCGGGTCGGGGCGAAGTCCTTGTCGTTGCCGAGATGCCAGGTGCCGCCGGTGCGGTTGATCACATCGCCGAAGTGGTCGGCGTGGGACAGGATCTGGCTGGACACCACGCCGCCGGACCCGGCGAACACGCCGACCCGTGCCTCGCCACGCTCGGCCGCATAGCCCGCGTCCTCGAGCGCGTTCCACGCGCACTCGAGCAGCAGGCGGTGCTGCGGATCCATGATCTCGGCTTCCTGCGCCGAAACGCCGAAGAACGCCGCGTCGAAGCAGTCATGGTCGTCGAGCACGTAGGCCACGCGCACATAGGCGGGATCGCGCAGCAGGTCTTCGCGCACGCCGACGCGCCGCAGCTCTTCGTCAGACAGGCGCGTTGCGGAGACCTTGCCGTCACAGAGGTTGGCCCAGAACTCGCGTACCCCGGCAGCGCCCGGAAACCGTCCGGCCATGCCGATGATCGCGATATCGCCGCCTTTCTTGCCCATGACTTGATCCCGCAAAGAGTGTTCGTGCCGCAGACGGCGCGAAGCGCGACATGCGCGCTATCGCGGTCGCGGCCTACTTCGCCGGCTGCAGCGCCGCGGCGACCGCCAAAGCGGATGCCGCGGCGGAACAGCGCGGAAAAACTAGGGAATGGCCGCCACGACGGCCCAGATTCCGTAGACCACGACGAACGGCGTGAGGATGACCAGGCTGGCGTTCAACCAGGACCGGCCTACCCATTGCCGATAGCCGATGATCATGACCAGCTGCGACCAGAGCAGGGTCAGATCGATCGAATCGAGCAGCCGCTTGAACGCATTGTCGTCGCCAACGTGAAATATCAGGTTGTTGAGCGTCACCGGATTGAGCTGCATGGCAGTCAGACGCGCATCCGGGCTCAGCGTGAAATTCACGACCATCAGCGCGATCGCGGCGAGGCTGGTCAGCGCCGCCCACATCGCGAACGAGAAAAAGTCCTTCAACCCCGGCTTGTCGTCGTAGACCGCGCCGACGACGACAAGGTAGATGCTGGTGATCAGCGCGCTCAGCAGCAGGACCGCGAGCGTGACGAACACCGAGATCACGATCAGCGCGCCGGGCCTGAGCTTGGCGACGTTGGCGGCGAGTTCGGCGCGTTCGTTCAGCGGCACGGCCGCGGTTTCCGAGGCGACCAGCCTTTCGATGAGCCAGGCGTAGTCGACCGAGTGATAGAACCAGTTCCAGAACACGATCCAGCTGATGACGAGCAGCACCAGCGGGAACCAGGCTGCCGGCCGGTTATCGAGCTTGCGGTAGGCGGCAGCCGGATTGATGAAGATGTTGCCCAAAGTACTGAAGAGGAATTTCAGGTAGTCCATGAACGCTCCGCACTGACTTCTCAGCAAATGAGCCGCCCGGGTCAGGGTCCGGTCAGCTCGAAAACCCGCCGTCGACGACGAGCGTCTGCCCGGTGATGCCCTGGCAGTCCATCAGGAAGCGGGCGCATCCGATGAGATCATCGATCGTGCAGAGCTTGCCCAGCGGCGTGCGCCGCACGATGCGCGCGCGCTGCTGTTCGCTCATGTGCTGCACCATGTCGGATTCGAAGAAGCCCGGCGCGATGGCGTTGACACGAATTCCCGCCGGACCGACTTCGCGCGCGAGGCTCTGCGTTAAGCCGATCAGCGCGGCCTTGGTCGCGCTGTAGACCGACAGGCCGCTGTGACCGCGAATCGCATTGACCGAGGACACGTTGATGATGCAACCGCTGCGTGCCGCGAGCATGCCCTTGAGGCAGGCGCGCGACAGCACGATGACTGACTCCAGATTGAGCGCGAGCGCATGCCGGATCTCGGCCTGCGACGAGGTCGTCAGCAGGCCTTCGACCGCGATGCCCGCGTTGTTGATCAGCGTGTCGATGCGGCCGTAGCGGCGCCGCACGTCGAGCGCGAACGCATCGACCGCCGCCGCGTCCGCCGCGTCGACGGCCTGCCAGTGGAAGCGATCGCTGGTCGCAGGATCGGAACGCAGGCTTTCGGTAAAGGGGCTGGGCGAACGGCTGAACACGGCAACCGTATCGCCGCGGTCCAGGCACTCCTTGACCAGGGCGGCGCCGAGACCGCGGCTTCCGCCGCTGACCAGCGTGACACGGGACGGTGCGTTCATGCGATTTCCTCGCCCGCGTCGGGCGCGTCGGCCATGGGTCGGTCGGCCAGCCGCAGCTTCTTGAAACGTGCCCCGACCAGGGAGGCCGTCGCCACGCGCACCATCGCCGGCACCTTGTACGGCGCGAGATGCTGCGCACAGAAACGGCGCACGCGCTGCTCGATCGCGAGCGGATCTTCGGGTTCCACGAGATGCACGGTTGCGACCACGAGATTGCCCATCAGGGCGTTGTGCCTGCCATTGACCACGACTTCGCTGATGTTCGGCAGCTGCAGGATCAGGTTCTCGACTTCGATCGGATATACCTTCTCGCCGCCGACGTTGATGATCTCCGACTCGCGGCCGAGGATGCGCAGGTAACCGTCCGACTGCTCGACGCGATCGCCGGTGTTGAGCCAGCCGTCATCGGAGAACGGTGACGGCGCATTCAGATAGCCCAGCATGGCTGTCGCGCAACGTATCCAGAGAATATCGTCGACGATACGGATCTCGTCGCGCTCACTGCCGATCTTCAGCCACACCGAGCCGGTCGTCTGGGACTTGGTCGGCAGGATGCCGGCTTCGGTCAGGCCGTAGGTCTGTTTGAAGCGCACATGCGGAAGCGCCTTCGTGGCGGCCTCCAGCCCGGCCGTTGTGATGGGTTCGGTGCCATACGTCATGAGCGCGAGCGACGACAGGTCGAAGCGTTCGTGCGCACGGCTCAGCAGCAGCATGTTGAGGAACGTCGGCGTGGTCGGCAGGAGTTCGACCTGATGCCGCACGATGGCGCGACAGACCGAATCGACACTGCGGTCACTGACGAACACCGCCGTGCCTCCGCAGTACAGGACATTGAGCAGCGTGTTGACGCCGCCGATGTGGTCGAACAGCAGGAACACCAGCGTGCGATAGATGCGCCCGCTCGACTGGCGCACGGCGTCGAGGAGCCGGTCGAAGCGATGCACCGAGGCCTTGCTGCGGCCGGTGGAGCCCGAGGTGAACAGGATCAGGCCGGCCTGTTGCGCTGCGCGAATCTGTTCCAGCAACGCATGTGAGCCGCCATAGCCGCAGGCCGACAGCTGCAGGCTGCCGTCAGGGCGCGACTCGAACAGGAAATCGACTTCGGCCACGCGCAGCGATTCGTCGCAGTCGGCGAGGGGCGAAACGAGCGGGACGACGATAGTGCGGCGGGCGATCAGGGCGAACAGCAGCGCGACGGATTCGAGCGAGAACGCACCGCAGATCGCGACGCAGGCCCCTTCCGGAACACCACTTGCGGCAAGGAAGGCTTGCCAGGTGGAAGCCTTGGTAACGAGCTCGCCATAGGTCAGCACGACATCGTCGAGCACCACAGCTGCGGCGCCTTCGGCTCCTCGCCCCCCTTGCAGGAAATCTTCGATCACAGATACCCCAACTCAAGAACCACGCCCCCGTGGATGCACGCCCGACTGCTCGTCGCGGCGCCGTCCCTCGCAGAATCCCAAGTCTACGCAGCTTTGTTTTTCATCCGAGTTGCACACGGCTGAAACATCCGTACGCATTGCGGGCGTACTGCAGCGGTCCCGATTGGCGGATGCTCCCTACTCTGCTGGCGTGTCGGCCAGCACACGAACGGGACTGCCTGTGCTGCGCCAGACGCATGCCAGCGTCCGGATTTTCATGCCCGTATTGCAGGACCGGCGCCGCGCCGAACCTGCATGCCGCCCCATCGAGAGCGACCGATGACGGACCATCGCAGACGCACCATCGGCGCAGCCGGTGGAAGCGCGGAACAATCAATGGATCGTTGTTGCATAGTGCCACCCGTCGACGCCTCTGGGAAGAGGCCGCAGGACGTGAGCGATACAAACATACAAGCGCCGATTGCTGCCGGAGATAAGAGTTCGTTTTTCCGTGCCGCCGGCTGCGACGCACACCAGGCTGGCGCTCCATCACGGCGCTATGCGCACCGCTGCCGCTGTCTGGCGCACACAGCGCGGCACGCAGTGGCCGCTGCGGCAGATCCACCGAGCGCCATCGGCACCGCGCCGCTCCGGCCCGCGTGCTAACGCCACGACACGGCTACAGGCGCTGCAGCAGCACCACGCCGAAATGGCCGTGCGCCGTCGACGCCATGATGGAGCGCACGACACCCGTATTGCCCGGTTCGGCATAGAAGTCGACGAGGTTGATCAGCGGATCGGAGGCGTAGCAATGGCCGTAGCGCAGCACATTCTTCTGGTAGGCCTGCAGGCTGTCCACCGGCATCACCGAAAGCTCCAGTTCCTGAACCGGCACGAAGACATTGGTGCCGAACACAGCGGCATCGTTCGTGTCGAAATCTGTGCACTCGCGGAGTTCGGCGAACACCGTGTCGATGAGCTGGCATTTTTGCTCGAAATCGATACCGCCATTGGCCAGCGATGCGGGACTGGTCATCACCTTGACGCCGGCAATCGCGTAGCTCGCCTGCGCCGCAGCCGTGACCAGCAGACTGCAGGCGCCGTCGCTGAGCACGCCATAGCGCTGGAAGCGCGAGGTCTCGTTGGCGACGCGGTCCACGCTGACGACCAGCACGTTGCGGAACGCGCCACTGCCGACCAGGCAAGCCGCCAACCGGATCGCCGAGAACAGCGACACGCACCCCGCACCGCCTATCCACGAGGAAAAATTGTTTCCAAGGCCGAGCCGGGCGGACAGCTCGGACAGGAAACCGTTCTGGGCGTAATAGTTGAGCCCGTCGCAACTGCATACGAACAGGGCATCGACGTCGGCCGCGGCGATGCCGCTGCGTGCCAGGGTGCCGGCCGCGGTCTCATAGGCCAGGTCGACCGAGCGCTTGCCGGTCTTGCGATAGGACTGCCAGCCCCAGAGATCCTTGATGTCGGGCATGCCGTAGTCGGCCAGCAGTTCTCTGCGGCCCGGCATGCCGTCGACGTCGAGCTCCAACTCTCCCACCACATAGTGGGGCGCAGCGATGCCTACCTGAATGCTCATGTCCCGGTTCCGACTGTTGCGCGCAGCGCAAACACTGGAGTACAGCGCAGCCTCCGCGCCACCGTCAAGGC
Source organism: Lysobacterales bacterium (assembly GCA_038207515.1). GTDB lineage: Bacteria > Pseudomonadota > Gammaproteobacteria > Xanthomonadales > Rhodanobacteraceae > Tahibacter. The sequence goes on from JBBQZR010000082.1 coordinate 13,878, forward strand.
TCTGGCAAGTTGTCGGGAAAGGAGCAAAGTCTCGTTTCTCGATCGAACGGTGCAAGCGGAGCTTGCCCACGCTCTCCGATGGGAGTTTTCTTACCGCTCCGAGGAATTTTCTCAGTAGAGCTCGCTACACAGTCTTGACAAGCCGGATACTGTGCGCAATACACTATGCGCCACCAGTCATCCGGGGACTTCTGTTGGACGCAATATCCGCGACATCCATCGATGCGCAGATCGGTCGCATGCGCCAGGAACTCCGGCGCGGCATGCTCACGCTGGCCGTACTACGCGCACTCGCCACCGAGCAGTATGGTTATTCGCTGCGCAAGCAGCTCAACCAGGCGAACATCGAGATCGACGAAGGTACTCTTTACCCGCTGATCCGCCGGCTCGAGAGCGTCGGATTGCTGGACAGCGAATGGCGCGACAGCGATCCGCGTCGGCGCCGCTACTACAAGCTGTCAGAAGAAGGCACGATCGTGCTCGAAAAACTGACACAGGAATGGGCTGACCTGAGCGCAGCGCTCAACAACCTGGCAGCAACCGGACTTGCGGAGGACGCGGCGTGAACCTGGTACAACGTTATGTTGCCGAGGTAAAGCGGCACCTTCCCTACAGAATGCGCGCCAGCGTGGCCAAGGAACTGCGCGGCCTGCTCGATGACGAGCTCGGAGCGCTGGCCGAACAGAAGAGCGAACCCCTGCAGGAGCAGGAAATCGCCGACTTCCTCAAGCGCTACGGCCATCCCTACCGCGTCGCCGCATCGTATTGGCCACGCCGCGCTATGATCGGCGAGAAGACCTATCCGCTGTACCGGCGCGCGCTGCACGCGGTCACGGTCTGGATGCTGGTCTTCGTGGTCGCCATGTCGCTGGGTCGCATCGCCCAGAACCAGACCTGGGGCATCGTCGAGATTCCGCAGTTCATTGCCGAGGTATGGAGCTTCCTGCTGTTCGGCTTCGTTGCGGTGACACTGTACTTCCACTACTTCGGCGAGCAGTTGGAACAGCGCCTGCGGCTCTGGCGCTGGGATCCGCGCAAACTGCCCGAGATCGATGTGTGGTGGGACGAAGTGAGCTTCCTGTCCGCCCTGTTCGCCATCGTCGAGCTGGTCACGCTGCTGGGCCTGTTCACGATAACGGCGCCGAGCTATGCCGACGAGACGATCCGCCTGCAGATGGATCCGGCCGTCGCACCTTATCTGCCGGTGCTCAAGTGGCTGGTGCTGGCGAGCCTCGCGGTCTGGCTGGTAAACCTGTTCCAGCGCTATTGGACCCGCGTCAAGCTCATCATCGTGCTGGCCTGCGGCGCGGTCGGTGCGCTGCTCATGCTGCGTCTGGTGTTCGCTCCGTCCATCCTCGACATCAGCGTGAACCTGCCGCCGAAAGACCCGGCGACGACGACCCTGGGCCAGCTGTTCGCCTGGTGGCCGGACAAGCCGCTGCGCGTGATCGAATGGCTGTCCCACCTGCCCTACGACCTCTGGCCCAGCATCATTCCGATCAAGCTCGTGCTGGTGGTCTTCGGTGGTCTCATGCTCTATCGCACCTACCACGGCGTGCGCGCCGTCACCCGCGTCAGGATGCCCTGGCTCTGAGCCGGCAGCGTCCAGCGTCCCGCATTATCGGAGGAGCAAGCAGTGAAGAAACTTGAGGTACGCAACCTCGTCAAGGGCTTCGGGCAGACCAGAGCCGTGGATGGCATCAACTTCACGGCCAATGCCGGTCAGATCTTCGGGCTGGTCGGACGCAACGGCGCCGGCAAGACCACGACGATGCGCATGATCAGTGACATCTATCTGCCGGATTCCGGCGAGATCCTGTTCGACGACGCCAAGCGCAGCGAGAACTTCCACCGTCAAGTCGGCTACCTGCCCGAGGAACGCGGCCTGTATCGCTTCATGTCGGTGATGGCCAACCTGCTGTTCCTGGCCGAGATCAAGGGCGTGCCGCCGGAAGTGGCCGAACCAAAGGCGCTGAAATACCTGCAGCGCTTTGACCTGGCGAAGAACGCCGGTTCGCCCCTGGACCGCTTGTCCAAGGGCAATCAGCAGAAGGTCCAGTTCATCGGAACGATCCTGCACGAGCCCGAACTCGTGATCCTCGACGAGCCGTTCTCGGGGCTGGATCCCGTGAACTTGAACATGTTCAAGGACGTCATCGCCGAGCTCAAACAGAGCGGCAAGATCGTCATCCTCTCGGCCCACCAGATGGACGTGGCCGAGAAGCTCTGCGATCACGTGGCCCTGATCAACCAGGGCAAGCTGCTGCTGAACGCGCCGATGGCCGAGATCAAGCGGCAGTATTCCCAGAGCGTGGTCAGCCTCAGCGCCGAGGGCGATCTGTCCTTCATCGGCACCCTGCCCTACGTGACCTCGGTGCACAATTTCGGCCAGCAGATCACGGTGCAGGTGAAGACCAATGCCGACATCCAGGCCCTGCTGCGCGACATCATCTTGCGCAACGTCGAACTGAAGTCGTTCCAGGCCAACGAGATGTCGCTGCATGATATTTTCGTGAGCCTGACGCGGACTGAGGAAGAGCGCACCGGCGGCGAAGTCCCCAAGCCTGGCGCGAACACCAAGAACACGACGGAGACAGCGGCATGATCAACAGTGGCGGCAGCAACGGCAGGCGCATCTGGCCGGTCATCAAGCGCGAGGTCCGCGTCAAGCTCGGCCTCCGCTTCATCATCACGACGCTGTTCATTCCGCTCGTGATGGCGGCGATCATCGGCACCCAGACCCTGCTCAGCAACCTCAAGAGCGAAGACACGTCCATCATCACGGTCGTGCTCGATAACAACGACCACCTGGCCGGCCTTATCAAGGGCCAGATCGACGAGCTTGAAAACGTCAAGAGCGGCCGTTTCAAGGTCGACTACGCGCAGGTCGGCGGCGGCACGGCAGACAGCTACGTCGAATCCAAGAAGACCGATCTGCTCGCGGACGACAACAAGAGCATCTTCGTGGTGCCGACCTCGGCCCAGACCGACAAGAAGATCTCGCTGTATTCCACCAACCCCGGCAATGTCGAAGTCAGGAACCGGATCGGCGGTGCGATCAGCAAAGCGCTGAACCTGAACTTCCTCGAGACGCAGCAGATTCGCGGCATCGATCTGACCTTCGTGCAGACGGACGTCGCGATCGCGGGCAACAAGGTGTCGGCCGCCGGAACGGTGCGCGAAAGCTGGGGACCGCTGATCGTCGGCGGCGTGCTCGCGCTGCTGCTGAACCTCGGCATTACCTTCAACACCATGCCGCTCATGAGCATCGTGACCGCCGAGAAGGCGAACCGCCTCTACGAGATCCTGCTGACCTCGCTCAAGCCGCGCGACATCATGTGGGGCAAGATCATCGGCCAGACCGTGATCGCGACACTGCAGATGCTGATATGGATAGCAGCGAGCATATTGCTGCTGCTCATACTCAACAACTTCGTCGGCGTGTCGGAAGCGTTCCGCATGGAGCTGAACACGTTCGTCGTACTTTATTACCTCGTCAACTACATTGTCGGGCTCATGCTGTTCCTGACCCTCTATGTCGGCCTGTCGTCGATGTACGACAACGCCGGCGCGGCAAGCTCGGCGCTGACGCCGCTGTACTTTGTCATCCTCGTACCGATGTATACCGTCTTTGCGCTGCTGTCCAATCCGGCCAACAGCGTCGCCACCGTGCTGTCGATAATACCGATCACCTCGCTATACGTGATGCCGGCACGCATGACCCTGATCGATGTGCCGTTCTGGCAGCCGCTGCTGGCGCTGGCTCTGAACGGCGTGCTGCTGTATTACGCCAACTCGCTGGCCGGTAAGATCTACCGCGTGTCGGTGCTGGCAACGGGCAACAGCCTGTCGCTGCGCAAGGCCCTGATCCTCGCGCGCAACGCCTGAAGTCCGCCGGCCGTAAAGGCCGCTCAAACAACGCCCTCGCACTTCGCAGTGCGGGGGCGTTTTGCGTTGTGGTGCGCCAATCCGCCGGTGCCACTCAAACGCGTGTGCCTTGCCTGTCGATCCGCCCGCAACGGTCCAGCGAACTGCCGCGCAGATCACCGCGCCCTGATCGCGGCAAGCAGCCATGAAGGATTCGCCCAAAGCGATCGCAGTACACGATCGCCTGGCGCGAACCATCCGCAGGACGCCGTGTACGACCAACTTTTGCGCTGGCAAGATCGATCGGGAGACTTGCCGGAGAAACGTAGCCGCCGGCTTCTCCGCCGCGGGTTGGGCCACATGCCGGCGGGATAGCTCCACGAACCGAATGCACTGCGCGCGCCGATCGAAAAAAAAGAGCCCCCGCGTCTTGCGACACGAGGGCCGGTCATCTGCAGCGAAGAGGGGCCTGCCGACGGCGCGACGCCGTCGGGCCGTCGCGCGCTGCCCCGATCAGGCCTCGGAGAGGCGGATTTCCTTGACCATGGGAGCAAGGATGCTGCTGCCGATCTCGACGAATTCGGTGGCCTGCTGCGCGAGTGCGTAGCGCACGCTGTCGACCCAGCGCACCGGACTTGCGATCTGATCGCTGAGATTCTCGGCGACGCGGTCGGACTCGTACGGTCTGGCCGTCACGTTCGCGATGACCGGCTTGCGCGGTGCGCGGAAGCTGAACTGGCTCACGAACTCGGCGAACTGGTCGCGTGCTTCGCGCATGTAGCGCGAGTGGAAGGCGGCGCTGACCTTGAGCGGGATCGCGACGATCTTCTCTTTGCCGAATGCCTCGACGGCTTTCGCGAGCTCGGCGGCGGGGCCGGAGATGACGGTCTGGGTCGGCGTGTTGAAATTGGCCACGTCGATCGCATCGAGACCGGCGTCGGCCAGCACCTTGCGGATCCGGTCGACGTCGACGCGCACGACAGCGGCCATCGCGCCACCGTTCGCCGCCCCCATCAGCTCGCCGCGCTTCATCACCAGGCGCAGACCGGTTTCGAAATCGAACGCGTCCGCCGCGAGCAGTGCGTTGTATTCGCCGAGGCTATGGCCGATGAAGAAATCCGCGTCGACGAGCGGATCGTTGTTCTGCTTGCGCTGCATATAGCCCAGCGCGCCGACGACATAGAGCGCGACCTGGGTGAACTGGGTCTGGCCGAGCTGGTTGTCCGGGTCTTCCACGCACAAGCGCTCGATCGAATAGCCAAGCACTTCGCTGGCGCGCTGGGTCAGCTCGGGAAACGCCGGGAACAGATCCTTGCCCATGCCCTTCTTCTGCGCGCCCTGGCCCGGGAACATGACGACCTTGGCGTTGGCGATGACGTCCTCGGCGGGGGCCGGCGCGACTGCGGCAGCGGGCTCGGGCGGCACCGCCGCAATCGGCTCGGCAGCCGGTGTCGCGGCATCCGCCGGCGCGGCATCGACCGCTGCAGGCGCCGGCGCGGCGTCAGTAACCGGCGCGGCGGGCGATTCCTCGCCTTCCACCGAAATCTCGTGCAGATCGAAATAGCCGTTGAAGCCCTCGAGATAGATGACCGCCTTCTGATCGATCAGGGTCGTGGCCACCG
>JBBQZR010000083.1:0-18779 GCA_038207515.1 Lysobacterales bacterium
CTTCCGCCTTGTCGATCGTGATCGCGACCTTGGGCACGTCACCCGGCAGCGGGCCTTGCGCCGAGGTTTCGACCGCCTTGATCTTGTCGACCACATCCATGCCGGACGTGATCTTGCCGAATACGGCGTAGCCGTAGGTCATGCCGCTCTGGTCGCTGACGTAGTCCAGGCGCTTGTTGTCCACGATATTGATGAAGAACTGCGCCGTGGCCGAGTGTGGGTCATTGGTGCGCGCCATCGCGACCGTGCCCTTGAGGTTCGACAGGCCGTTGTTGGCCTCGTTCTGGATCGCCGGACGCGTGCGCTTCTGGGTCAGATCCTTGGTGAAGCCGCCGCCCTGCACCATGAAGCCATTGATCACGCGGTGGAATACCGTGCCGTTGTAGAAGCCGTCCTTGGTGTACTGCAGGAAGTTTTCGACCGACTTGGGTGCCTTGTCCTGGTACAGCTCGATCGTGATATCGCCCATGGACGTGTGCAGGACGACCTGTGGGTGGGCGCTCTTGGCCGCGTCGGCCGGTGCTTCCGCAACCTTGGCGGCTGCGGGCTTTGCCTCGGCGGCCTTGGGTGCGGGCTTAGGCTGGTTCTGGGCCCCGGCGGCCAACGGCAACAGCAGGGCAAAGGCGAGCAGATGGTGCTTCAGCACGGTGACGACTCCTTGAGAGTGGGGTGGCAATGATACGCGGTCGCCCGGAACCGGGCAGTGCGCCGCGGCGACGGAATCATCAGATTGTTGAGAAAGGGGCTTTCGCCCCCTCTCTCAATCGAACGGTGCAAGCAGAGCTTGCCCACGTTCTCCGAGAATCAATCGCCTACGCGATTGATTCTCGGGCGATCCATTCTGGATCGCCTGAGCAGGCTGTTTCTCAACAGCCTGCTATACCTTCTCCGCCGCCCGAAGTTGCAGCTTGAGGCCGAGATCCTTGAGGTGCTCGCGTTCCTGGTCCAGGTCGGCCACGGTCAGCGGGTGCTGCTCGAGCCATTCCCGGCCGAGCTTCAGTTCCAGCGTGCGTTCATCGGCGCGCGCGCTGAGCGCAGGCAGGCGGTCCGCGCTGCGCGCGCGGTGCAGCAGCACGGCCACGCGCAGCAGGGCAGTCACGCGCACGGCCGTGCGGCGCGAACGCTCCGGCAACGCGGCCAGGGCTTCCTGATCCGGCTTGCGTCGATGGCAACGCAGTATGGTGGCAAGAAAATCCTGTTCCTGGCGGGTAAATCCGGCGAGATCGGAGTTGCGCACCAGATAGGCGCCATGCACATGGTGTTGGCTGTGGGCGATGGCGAGGCCGATCTCGTGTATGCGTGCCGCCCAGCGCAGCCAATCGAGCGCGTCGCCGTCGAGCTGCCAGGGTTCGGCGATCTGGTCGAACAGCAGGTGCGCCGTCGCCTCTACGCGCCGCGCGTGGACGCGGTCGGCGTCATAGCGGCGCACCAGCGATTCGATGCTGGCGGTGCGCGGATCACGCTGTTCGGCGCGGCCGATGAGATCGTAGAGCAGGCCTTCGCGCATCGCCGTCTCGCAGACTTGCATGCGCTCGAGTCCGAGTGCGGCGAATGCCGCTTCGAGGATGGCGATGCCGCCGACGATCACGCTCTGGCGCTCGTCGGAAAGGCCGAGCAGGCGCAGCTTGTCGATGCTGCCGGCAGCGAGTAACGCTTCGCGCAGACGTTCCAGGCTGGCGCGCGTGATTCCCGCGTCGCTCCAGCCGTTGGCCTGGACGATGTTGCCGATCGCACGGATCGTGCCCGACGAGCCGATGGTTTCGCCCCAGCCGCGCGCGCGGTAATCGGCGGCGAACTGCTGCAGTTCCACGCCGATTTCGGTCTGCGCCTGGCGCCAGCGCTTGATGGTGAGCTTGCCGTCCTCGAAGAAGCGCAGGGTGCTGGCGACGCAGCCCATCTGCAGGCTCTCCGTCTCGAGGGCCTCCATGCCGATGCCGATGATGAATTCGGTGCTGCCGCCGCCGATGTCGATGCAGAGCCGCCGCTCGCGCGATTCCGGCAGGCTGTGAGCCACGCCGAGATAGATCAGACGCGCCTCTTCTCGGCCAGACACGATTTCGATGGGATGTCCGAGCGCGGTTTCCGCCGGCAGAAGGAACGCATGCGGCGCGCTCATGCGCCGTACGGTGTTGGTCGCCACGGCGCGCACGCGGTCGGGCGGCAGCGCCCGCAAGCGCTGGCCGAAGCGGGCGAGGCAGGCAAGGGCGCGGTCGCGGCGCTGGCTGTCGAGGCTGCCGTCATGCCGTAGCCCCGCAGCCATGCGCACGCTATCGCGCAGCCTATCGATCACACGCAGTTCGCCGTGCTGATATCGCGCGACGACCATGTGATAGCTGTTGGACCCCAGATCGACGGCCGCAAGCAGCTCGCCGTCCTGGATAGGCTTCTGGCCGTTGGGCACGCGGACCTCAGGGGAAAGTAGGCCGACGGATTCTGCCACGGCGGCCGCGTGCGGAGGCGGCCGGCCGCGCGCTACATGCAAAGGCGCGCGACGAGGGCGAGCTGTGCCGAATGCGGCATGTCGTCGCCGGTCTCGATACGCACGTAGTTGCCGTCGGGCTGCAGCATCCAGGCCTGGGTGTTGTCGGCGAGGAAATTCGCCAGGGCCTCGTCGTAGACGCGCTGGGCCAGCGCCGTGTCGACGATCGGAAAGCAGGTTTCGATACGCCGCAACAGATTGCGTTCCATCCAGTCGGCGCTGGCGCAGTAGATCTCGGCCGCACCGTCGTTGCCGAACCAGTAGACGCGGCTGTGCTCGAGGAAACGGCCGATCACCGAGCGCACGCGGATGTTGTCGGAAACACCGGCGATGCCCGGACGCAGCGCGCAGGCGCCGCGCACGATCAGGTCGATCTGAACACCGGCGATCGACGCCGCATAGAGCTGCTGGATCACGCCGGCCTCGTTGAGCGCGTTCATCTTGGCAATGATGCGCGCCGGGCGGCCGGCCTGGGCGTGGGCGATCTCGCGCTCGATCTTCTCGAGCAGTCCCTTGTGCAGCGTGAACGGCGATTGCAACAACCGCTTGAGCTTGATCGCCGTGCCCAGCCCGGACAGCTGCTGGAACATCTTGTGCACGTCTTCGCCGATGTCCGCGTCGGACGTCATCAGCCCGAAGTCGGTGTATACCTTCGAGGTCATCTGGTGATAGTTGCCAGTGGACAAGTGCACATAGCGACGCAGCCGGCCCTGCTCGCGTCGCACGATCAGCAGCATCTTCGCGTGCGTCTTGTACCCGACCACGCCGTAGACCACCTGCACGCCGGCTTCCTGCAGGCGGTTGGCCAGACGGATGTTGGCTTCCTCGTCGAAGCGCGCGCGCAGCTCGACCACGACGGTCACGTCCTTGCCGTTGCGCGCGGCATCGATCAGGTGATTGACCAGCGGCGAGTGATCGCCGACGCGGTACAGGGTCTGCTTGATCGCGAGCACGTCCGGATCCTGGCTGGCCTGTCGCACGAGCTCCATGACCGCGCCGAAGGATTCGAACGGGTGGTGCAGCAGCACGTCCTGCTCGCGAATCACGTCCAGGACGTTCTGTGTCGCGGCCAGAGCCGGTGCGACGCGCGGCGTGAACTTCGGGAATTTCAGGTCCGGGCGCTCGACCTGATCGTAGATCGCGTTGATCCGGTTGATGTTGACCGGCCCGGCGCAGCGGTAAACATCCTGCTCGGTCAGCTCGAAATTGGCCATGAGCATTTCGGTGATCGGCTTGGGGCAGGCTTCGGCGATCTCCAGGCGCACCGGATGCGCATAGCCGCGGCCGATGAGTTCGTCGGACAGCGCGATCGCGAGGTTTTCCACTTCGTCCTCGTCGACGACGAGTTCGCTGTTGCGCGTGACGCGGAACTGGTAAGAGCCTTCCACGCGCATGCCGGGAAACATCTCGTCGATGAACTGCTGCAGCAGTCCGGCCAGGAACACGAAGTCGTAGGGGCCTTCGGACACTTCGGCCGGCAGGCGGATGATGCGCGGCAGCGAGCGCGGCGCACGCACCAGCGCCATGTGGCCTTCGCGGCCGAATGCATCCTTGCCCTTGAGTACGACGGCGAGATTGAGACTCTTGTTGAGAATCCGCGGGAACGGATGCGCCGGATCCAGGCCCAGCGGCGACAGCACCGGCATGACCTCGTTCTGGAAATACCCTTGCAGCCAGCGTTTCTGCTTGACCGTCCACTTGTCGCGCGTGACGAAGCGTATGCCCTCGTCGCCGAGCGACGGGAGCAGCACGTCGTTCCAGAAGTCGTACTGCGCGCGCACCAGTTCCAGCGCGCGCGCGCGGATGCGGGTCAGGGCTTCGAGCGGCAACAGCCCGTCGGGGCCGGGCATCGGGGTGTTCAGCGCGATCTGCTGCTTGAGCACGGCGACGCGGACTTCGAAGAATTCGTCGAGGTTATTGTTGGAAATGCACAGATAGCGCAGCCGCTCCATCAGCGGCACGCGCGGATCCTGCGCCTGCGCCAGCACGCGGAAATTGAACTCGAGCTGGGCGAGTTCGCGATTCAGGTACAGCGCGGGATCGGACAGATCGCGGCTCATGGCGCTATTGAGCAAGGTCATTGCAGTTGCCCCAGTTCCAGCGACACGTCGGCCGCCGGCAATGCGACGAACCCGTGGCGGACGGCGGTGTCCTGCGCGGCGCTGCTCAGCGCGAAACGCAGGAACGCGGCGGTCACCGGGTCCGGCCGACCGTCGTCGGCGCGATTGAAGTACAGATACAGCGAACGCGTCAGAGGATAGCGTCCCGAGATGACATTTGCCGGATCCGGCAAACTGGCCGTCTCGTCACCGCGCCGCACCGGCACGAGGCGGACCAGGCCGTTGACGTGGCCCAGCCCGGCGTAACCGATGGCATTGGGTTGCCGTGCGACGGCGGCGACGATCGCGCCGGCGCCCGGAAACTGCACCACGTCGCCGCGATAGCGGCCATTGCACAAAGCGGAATTCTGGAAAAACTCAAAGGTACCCGATGCGGTATTGCGGCCCAGGCGCAGCAGCGGCTGCGCGGCGAGCGCCGGCATAGCGACACCCAGGTCGCTCCAGTGCTCCGCCGGTGGCGCAGCCGCGCAGGCCGGCTCTGCCGCCCAGACCCGCGCGACATCGCCAAGCCGCAGTGCGGGCAGCGCATTGTCCGGGTGCACGAAAATCGCGACCGCGTCGAACGCGATGCGGATGCGGCCCGGGTCACGCCCGCGACGGGCGCGGTAGTCGTCGGCCTCGGCCGTGTTCATCGCCCGGCTCATCGGGCCGAGATCGGCCGCACCGCTGGCCAGCGCGGCCGGCGCGGTGGCCGAGCCCGGTGTACGGATCTGGAAGCGCACCTGCGGCTGCGCCGCGGAATAGTCATGTGCCCACGCCAGCATGAGCTCGCCCAGCGTATCTGAACCCACACTGGTCAGCGTGCGGCCAGCGGCGGCGGCCGGCAGCGGCACGGCCAGCAGCGCCGTCAGCAGCAGCGATCCGGCACGCCTCATCCGGCATCCTCGCCGGCCGCCGCCCCGCTGATGCGCTCGGCGCCGAACACGCAGGAAAACGTGCTGCCGACGCCGACCTCGCTGTCGATCGTAAGGCGCGCCTGGTGCAACTGCAGCACATGCTTGACGATCGACAATCCCAGACCGGTGCCGCCGGTGTCCCGCGAACGGCTGCTGCTCACCCGGTAGAAGCGTTCGGTGATGCGCGGCAGATGGCTCGGCGCTATGCCTTGGCCGGTATCGCTGACACTGAAGACGGCCTGCCCCTCGCGCAGCTCCCAGGCGATCTCGATGCGGCCGCCGGCCGGCGTATAGCGCACTGCATTGCTGACCAGATTGGAAAACGCGCTGTGCAGTTCCTTGGGCGATCCGTTGAGGTTGGCGTCGGTGCGCAGCACGAGGCTGATCGTGTGCCGTCCCATGCTCAGCGCATCGGCTTCGCGCTTGAGCGTCTGCAGCACGCTCTGCATGGGAATACGCTCTTCGGGCAGGCTGTCCTGCGCTTCCAGGCGCGACAGGGTCAGGAGGTCTTCCACGATCTGGGTCATGCGCCGCGACTGCGTGCGCAGTTCCATCAGGATCGGTTCGAGCTCGGGTGATTGATCCGGCTCGATCAGATCGAGATAGCCGTGCACGACAGTCAGCGGCGTGCGCAATTCGTGCGAGACATTCGCGACGAAGTCCCGCCGCACCTGTTCCAGCTGCATGAGCTTGGACATGTCGCGCGCCACGAGCAGGCGCTGGCTCTGAGCGTACGGAATGATGCGCAGGCCCAGGCGCAGGGCGTCGTCGGCCGGCGCCGGCACGTCCATGAGCGGTTCGCTCCAGTCGCCGCTTTCGAGCCAGCGCGTCACGCGCGGCGAGCGCACGAGATTGGAAAAATGCCCGCCGAGGTCCTGCGGATAGCTCAACCCGAGCAGGCGCGTGGCGGCGGCGTTGAACCAGAGGATCGCGCCGCTCTCGTCTAGCACGACGGTGGCGTCGGGCAGGGCCGCCGCGGTGGTGCGAAACGCGCGCAACAGCTGCACGAGACGGCGCCGGCGCGCGAGTTCGCGGCGCTGGCGCAGCACCGGAATCCGGTACAGGGCGCCCCAGATGCCGCCGTCGTCGATGCCGATGCGGCGCGAGCCGCCCTGGAGCCACAGGCCATATTCGCGCACGCGCCAGAGCAACTGGGCGAGCAGGCCTGTCATCGCCGCGAGCAGCCACCAGGCCAGTCCGCCGGCCAGCAGCCCCAGTGCCAGTGCCGCCGCCAGCACGCCCGCCATGCGCCACAGGCTGACCGGCAGGGCCCGTTCGATGCGTCCGTTCATGCGGTCCGGCTGCCGGCGCTGGCGCGGGCGGCGCTCAGGGTGTTACCGAAAAGCGATAGCCGGCGCCGCGCACGGTCTGGATCAGGTTGTCCAGCTTGTACGGTTCCAGTGTCTTGCGCAGGCGCCGGATGTGCACGTCGACCGTGCGTTCCTCGACATAGACACTGCCGCCCCAGACCTGGTCGAGCAGCTGGCTGCGCGAGTAGACGCGTTCCGCATGGGTCATGAAGAAATGCAGCAGGCGGTATTCGGTCGGACCGATCTGCACTGTCTGGTCGCCAGCGTAGACCCGGTGCGCCGCACCGTCGATGCGCAGGCCGCCGAGTTCGACCACGCCGTCGCCCTCGTCACCGTGGGTGCGGCGCATCACGGCCTTGATGCGGGCGATCAGTTCGCGCGCCGAGAATGGTTTGACCACATAGTCGTCGACGCCGGCATCAAGGCCGTTGACGCGGTCACCTTCCTCGCCGCGCGCGGTCAGCATGATGATGGGCACTTCGCGGGTCAGATCTTCCTTGCGCAGCCGGCGGGCGTATTCCAGGCCGCTCATGCCGGGAAGCATCCAGTCGAGCAGGATCATGTCCGGGACGCGTTCGGCGATGGCGGACTGGGCAATGCGCGCGTCGGCTGCATGCACCGGGTCCATGCCGGCCTTGCGCAGGGCAAAGGCGACCATGTCGCGGATGGCGGTTTCGTCTTCGACGATCAGGATTCGTTTTTGCACGGTTGCACGCGGGTTGCGCCGCGGCGCGACGCTTTCATGACAGCGACGTTATTCCAATGCAGGATTGTTACGCCTCAATGACATGGAAGCACAAGAGTTTGAATCCTGGCAGGAAAAACTCGGTGCCAGGCGGCCCTGATCCTCCGGTTTGATGCCACGCCGGCGCAGTTCGAGCACATAAGGGGTCACTTCGGCGATGCGCGCTTCGATGCGCGCGCGCTGGTAGTAGTCCAGGTCGCGTCGTTCGGTCAGCGTGCGCAACTGGTTCATGGCGTCTTCGAGGCGGCCGTTGAGCAAGGCCACATCGGCATAGGCTTCGGCCGCGCGGATCTTGTCACCGCCGAGTTCCGAGGCGCGAGCGAATACGCGGTAGACCTCCGGATCGTCGATTTCCTCCGCCATCAGCGGGCGCAGCAGATCCTGGGCACGACGACCGCTGTTGGCCTTGCCGTCTTCGATCAGGGTCTGCGCATAGGCCAGTGCGATCGCGCGATTCGAGGGCGAATTCGCGATCAGGCGTTCATAGCGGTTCAATGCATCGGTGCGACGGCCGGACTGGGCCTCGGTCTGTGCCAGCGCAAGCTGGTAGGGCATCAGGCTCGGCGCCTCGTCGGCCAGCGGCTGCAGCAGTTCGCGCGCCTTGTCGCTCTGGCCCATGCGCCACAGCGACAGGGCGTGGCCGTAGGACGCCGCGGCCGCGGCCACACTGCCGGTTTCGCGCCGGTTGTCGGCGTAGTAGGCGATCAGCGCGCTGGGCTGCTCGGCGGCGAGTACGCGCGCACGCTCGCGCATCAGCGCGAAGTACAGATCCTCACCGGTGGCCTTGACGACCGTGGTGTCCAGCCGCGGAAGCGGCGACAGATCGTCATCACGCGGCGGCGTCAGCCGATAACCCGCCGGTATGGGCGGCAGGCTGCCGCGGCGCGCCCGGGCCGCTTTTTGTTCCTGCGCGAGCGCGTCGGCGCGCGCCTTGGCGTCGCTGATGCGGTCGGTATTGACCGGATGGGTGCGCAACAGGTCCGGAATGCCGCGATCGCCGGCGCCGGGACGCAAGGTGCGTTCCATGCGCGCGAAGAAGCTGGCCATGTAGTGCGGGTCGAAATCCGCGCGCGTCAGGGTCTGGATACCGACGCGATCGGCTTCGATCTCGTCCTTGCGCGTGAAATTGATCTGGCGCTGCTGGATCAGCGAAGTGCCGGCGACCATGGCCGCCTCGGCGCCATCGCCGCTGGACCCCTGCGACGCGATCAGCGCGCCGAGCATGGCCAGGGCGATCGGCAGGGAGGCTTTCTGCGAGTCTTCGAACGCACGCAGGAGATGATCCTGACTGATGTGCGCGATTTCATGGGCCAGTACCGCGGCGACTTCGCCTTCGTCGACGGCGGTAGTGATGAGCCCGGCATTCATGCCGATATAGCCGCCGGGCGCGGCGAACGCATTGATTGCCGAGTCGCGTACGACGAAGAAGGTATAGGCCTGTTCGGGCTTGTCGCTGTGGGCGACGAGGCGGTAACCCAGGGCGTTCAGATAGTCGACGAGCAGCGGGTCGTCGAGGATCAGGTTATAGGAGCGCAATTCATGCAGCATGCTTGCGCCATAGGCGCGTTGCTCCTGCGGAGACATGATGGCGCCGGCGGAACTGCCGATATCGGGCAGGCGCACACCGGATTCACGCGCGCCGGCCAGGCCGGTGGCGCAGAGACTCAGCAGGGCAATGAACCAGTTACGCATGGCCGGCACTGTGCAGCAATCGAGAGTGGCTGCGACACATTAACCCAGCGAAGGTTCCCGCGGCCAATGTCCCCGGCGGCGTGTTCACGTCGGGTTGCGGCCGCCGCGCGGCGACTCTTGCCGAATGCGTTTCCGGCCCCACAATGGCGTCGAGGATGGCGGCGGCGGAATCCCCCGGCGCGCCGCAGCAGGAGAATCGCGTGGCCAGGATAGAAATGTATACAACGGCTATTTGCCCCTACTGCGTGGCGGCAAAGAACGTGCTCAGGTCCAAGGGGCTCGAGTACAGCGAAATCCGCATCGACACCGACGCGGCCAAGCGAGACGAAATGCTGACCCGCAGCGGCGGCCGGCGCACGGTGCCGCAGATTTTCATCAACGGCGAGCTCGTCGGCGGCCATGACGACCTGGTCGCGGCGGATCGCAGCGGACGCCTGGCGCAACTACTCGGAAGCGACGCATGAGCGAGGATCGGGTCACGCAGTTCACGGATTTCCGCAAGCGCATGAACGAGCGCATCCTCGCGGAAGACAATCAGGTCGTGCGCCGCTTCTTCGCGCTGGATACGCAGACCTACAAAAGCGGCGCGCTCGATCTCAAGACCAAGGAGATGCTTGGCCTGGTCGCCTCCATGGTTTTGCGCTGCGACGACTGCATCGCCTATCACGTCGCGCAGTGCCGTGACGCCGGCGTCCAGCGCGACGAGTTCTTCGAAGTGTTCAGCGTGGGACTGGTGGTCGGCGGCTCGATCGTGATTCCGCATCTGCGCCGCGCGGTCGATTTTCTCGATCAGCTCGAAGCGGCACAGGCCGAAGCGCCCGCGCCACACGATCACACCGCCGGCTGAGCTGCGGTACTAGCAGGCTGTTTCTCGACAGCCTGCTAGCGTTTGTCCGCGCGCAGCAACTGTACGGGCGTGCGGTCGGGTGCGTAGCCGTCGAGTCGGTTGATGTCGATGGAGTCGAATTCCGCGATCAGCAGGCCGTTGCCGTCATTGAGGCGGCAGTGCTGCGGCGGCGCCGCCTTGGGCGCGTCGCCGTCGCGCTCGCAGCTGAGTACCGAACCGTCATCGGCGCTGATGCGGTAGTTGGCCACGGCGAGGAAGCTCGTCGCGCTGAGGTGAAGCTGGCGCGCGCTGCGCGGTTGTCCCGGCGTCGCACCGAGCAGTACCCAGTCGCCTTGCCAGGCGCTGCCGTCGGTATGTTCGGCGAACGGCAGATGCGCGAGTTCGATGACCTGCTGCCGCAGTATCGGCTGATTCTCGCCCTGCCCGTACTGGCCGAGCCAGGCGGTCGCGCGGCCGTTGCCGTCGAAGTCCAGCGCTAGCACGGCATTGCCGACGGTGTTCGACTCCCCGTCCGCGGCACCGGGAGAGGCGGCGACGAGATCGATCTCGGCGATGCGTCCGCGCAGCTTCCCGGTGCCGAAATACCAGATGGCCTCGCCGCTGCCGGTACGCCCCAGCACAGCGCTCGCTATCGTGTTGGCCTGGACCTCGAAGCTGAATCCGGTGCCGGCCGTCGGCGTGCTCGAATCGGATTGCGGCAGCGGCCACCACAACCCCGACGAGGGCACGGCACGCGGCATCGGCTGCGGCGAGATCAGCGCGAAGCCACGCAGCTGCGCGGCGCCCGTGGCGCTGTTGGCGGTGAAGACGCTGACCCGCAGCGGCGCCGCCGGCCAGGTCTTGCCGACATGGCGAGCCAGATTGATCTCGAGGTCGAACGGCAGGCTGGTGCGCGCACACAGCGGCTTCTTGGAACGCAGTTCGATACGCAGGTCGCGGCCGTCGAGGCTGATGTCTTCGACCGTCGGAAGGCACGGCGTAGGCCACACGCCCTGCACACGCAGTCGAGGCGCCGCCGGCGCTCCGACTAGCGCTTCGATGCGCAGTTCGGGACTGGTGCTGTAGGGCGCCAGCAGCGGCTCCAGCGCGCCTGCCCCCGTCGCTGCACAGGCAGCTAGAAGCCCGGCGACGTTCGTCAGAACGCGGGCGGTGACGGACCAAGGTCGCATACGGCGGAGGTTGTTCACGGGGAGGGCATCTCCGATAATGCTGGGTTTCGTGTTCAACAGACAAGACGGCATCTGGAGTATCCCCCGCATGAGCAAGACTATTGCCGTGATCCGCGGCGACGGTATCGGCCCCGAAATCATGAACGCGACATTGCACGTACTCGATGAACTGAAGGCCGGTTTGAGCTACGAGTTCGTCGATGCAGGCATGGCTGCGCAGGAGCGCTGCGGAGAGTTGCTGCCGCAGGCCACGATGGAGTCGATCGCCCGCCACCGGGTCGCGCTCAAGGGACCTCTGACCACGCCGATCGGCGGCGGTTTCTCGTCGCTCAACGTGGAATTGCGCAAGCGTTTCGATCTGTACGCCAACGTGCGCCCGGCCATCACGATACCTGGCACGCGCGCGCGCTATGACGGCATCGACCTGATCACCGTGCGCGAAAACACCGAAGGCGCCTACGGTTCGGAAGGACAGACGCTCTCCGAAGACGGCGACACGGCGCATTCGCAGATCAAGGTCACCCGTCGCGGCTCCGAACGCATCGTGCGCTACGCGTTCGAACTGGCGCGCCGCCAGGGCCGGAAGAAGATTACCGTAGTACACAAAGCCAACATCATGAAGACCACCTCGGGCCTGTTCCTGAAGGTGGCGCGGGAAGTGTCCGGCGATTATCCGGAAATCCAGTGCAACGAGATGATCGTCGACAATTGCTGCATGCAGCTGGTCATGAATCCGCAGCAGTTCGACGTGATCGTCACGACCAATCTGTTCGGCGACATCATTTCCGATCTTTGCGCCGGCCTCGTCGGCGGTCTCGGTCTCGCGCCCGGCGCGAATATCGGAACGGAAGCGGCGATCTTCGAGGCCGTGCATGGTTCGGCGCCGGACATCGCCGGCAAGGGTGTCGCCAATCCCTGCGCGCTGTTGCTTGCGGCCTGCCAGATGCTGGGTCACCTGGGCCTGGAAGACCAGGCCCAGCGCGTGCGCCTGGCGATTCGCGACGTGGTTGGCCGCAAGGATCGCGTGACACCGGACCTGGGCGGCAGCGGCAGTACTGAGAGTTTTGCCGAGGCTCTGATCGAGAGCCTCCGCAAAGGTTGAACGTCGCGGATATCCGCCTGAAATGAAAATGGCGTGTCGGATGACACGCCGCTTTCATTTTGCGGTTCGTGCTGCTACTGCCCGGGCGGCGCGGACAGCAAGGTCAGCGGCACGTTGTCGCGGCGAAAATCGGCAACGCCCGGAATGCTGATTGCAATGCTCACCCGGTTGGCACCGTCGGCCGGTTCCACGCGCGTCGGCTGGGTCAGCCTGAACTGGATCGTGCCGATCGCGCGCACCTGGGTGGCACCGGCGGGTGCGGCGCAGGTGCGGCAATAGCCGGAAGCGATTTCGTTCAAGGTCAGCACCGGGGTATTGGCCAGATTCACGTCGGTCAGCTGCGTAATGGCCCAGCGGGAGCGGCCTTGCAGATCGGGATAGTAGATCACCGCCACGAGCTGGCTCTGCCCCGCGGCGCCCTTGATGCTCAGCAGTTCCATACCCCAACCCAGATCGCTGCCGTTGCCGCTGTACCAGTGGCCGGAGAAATCCGGCGACGTATGCGCGCTGGCCAGCACCGCCGGTTCGATGCACCAGGTCGCGCCCTCGCTGCGGATATTCCATCGCATCACCGCGAGCGCGCCGGCGCCGCCGCGATCGGCGCTGCGGCAGGCCGGTGATTGCGCGGCCTGATTGAAATCGATGAACAGCTGGCCGGCGGAGGTGCGATCGAGTTCGGTGCGCCGGCTCGCCGCGTTGTAGCGCAGCCGCATCAGCGAAATGCCGTTGGTCTGCTTGGCGCCGATGAACTTGCCGTCGATGAGCCTGCCCAGGGCGAGGTAGTACTCGGGCAGGTTATCGGCTTCAAAGGTGTAGAAAATTACAAAATAAAGGTCGCCGTTGATCGCGTCGCGCGAATACAGCTGGAAATCCAGGCCATGCCCGCCGCGTGTGCGGTCGTACCAGTTCCCCGCGACCGGGACGGCGTAGCCGGGCGCGGTCGCGTCGTCATTGGACCAGCCCAGCGCATTGAGCATCGGCAAGGCCAGTCCGAGGTCGCGGTTCGACTGGCCGCTGTCGTACGCGTTCATGAGATCGCCGGGCTGCACGGTATGCGACAGCGTGGAACCTGGCAGGGTGCCGCATGGATCGGACGGTGCTTCACGATCGCAGGGAGCGAACAGCAGCGGGAAGTTGTCCGGCATCGGTTCGTTGCGTTTCTCGTTCAGCGGCGAGACGACCGCTTCCATGCCTGCCCAGCGAATGCCGTTCTGCGACACCAGGGCCGCAGCGCGTTCCGTGTCGCTCGTGGCGACCCCGAGGAAGGGCTTGTACGTGCGCGTCTGCGCATTGACCGCGACCAGCTGGCGGCTGAAGGCATCGTCGTAGGCCAGTCCGTTGGAGGCGATCACGCGTGAGCCCAGTGGTTCGTCCGCTTCGGGATCGACGTTGACCAGGCTCAGGAAGCCCAGGCCATGGGTCAGCTCGTGCAGCGTCGTGGTGACGAAGTCGATCGAGCGCACCGGTTTGTTCGCGCCGCTGAAACCGTAGTAGAACGGCGCGTCGAGAACGTTGGCGGGCGGATCCAGATCGCTGTTGAAAGTGGCTTCGATGTCGGCGGCGCGGCAGCTGTTGCCGAACGTGCCGCACTGCAGTGTGCCGCTGCGGCGAACCATCTCGGTGACCGAATACCAGGTGTACTTGTCCGGCAGCCACGGCACGCTGAAATCGGCGCTGTCGAAGACATAGGAGGTCGGTCCGGCGAATGCGATGCGTGCACCGTCGATGCGGTTTCCACCGAGAGGTTGCCAGCAGGCGCTGACGCTCAGCGGCACCGGCAGTCGCAATTGCGTCGCGAGCAATTGGCCGGCCTGCGCCAGCGCGTTGCGCCGTTGTTCGCCGCGCGTCGTGCCGCTGTTCCCGTCGATGGGCGTGACCGGCGTTGCATCGAACCAGCCGTCGCGTGAACAGCCGTCGCTGCTGGAATACACGAACGTGATCGACGCCTGCGGCACGTTGCTGCGCAGGATCGCGGTCAGCATGATGTTTTGCGCGTTGCCGCTCTGGTTCAGCAGCGCGATGTACCAGCGTCCGGCGCGCAGCGGGATCGTGCTGGATTTCTGCACCAGCACGCTCTCGTCACCGCCGCTGCTCAGGCCCCAATAGTGGGCGTAGTCCAGAAACAGGTCGCCGTCCGGCGGCGCCGCTTCGTTCGAAGTCTGATCGGCGAACGGAGAGCCGTAGCGCAACACGAGATCGACGTCGTCATTGGTCAGGTTGTCAAGCTGTACCTGCAGCTGTGCGTCACCGGCGCCAACGTCTACATAGTACGAAGTGGAGAAACTGGACCCGGGGATGATGAGGCTGACGGACTGGCCGCTCTGCAGCCCGATGGTGGGCGCGGCAAAGGCCAGCGGTGTCGCCGCAAGCGCAACGAGTGCGCCGAACGCGCGCGCGATCATCGGCGCGGTCCCGGGCCGGCGTGGTCGTCCGAATCACGTCGTCGCGGATTCGGTACCTCCCGGCATTGGATGTCGAGACTGCCGTCCGCGGCGATGACGGCGCGGGTCTCGCTGACCAGCGGCGCGGTGATGGTCTGCGCCTGCGGGCTGCGCATCGCGGCCCCGTCCTTGGTGGCCGCGGATTTTTTTGCGCCGACGAACGGATGGAAGGCCGGCGCCGGCGGGCTCGCCGATACCGCGCCGGTCGTCAGGGCCAGAACCGCGGCGGCGGCCAGAGCACTTGTCTTCATCGGGCTATTCCTGATTTGGTGATGAGCGTCCCGGCGCATTTTTCCGCACCGGCGCGCTGTGATCGAGCACGTCGATGGTACTGCGACCTGGCCGGTAGGCCCGCGTCAATGCCGCATGGACGTAGTCTGTCGCCGTGGCACACGCCTTTACCAGACTGCGGCCCAGGGCCAGGTTGGCCGTGATCGCCGCGGCCAGCGTACATCCGGTGCCGTGGCCGTTGCGCGCCAGTCGTGGATGGACGAACTCGTGCAGCTCGCCGTTGCTGAAAAGCCGGTCGACGACCAGCGCGCCACGCTGATGGCCGCCCTTGATCAGTACCGCGCCCGCGCCGTCGGCCAGGAGATCGCGAGCGATACGCTCGAGGTCGCTGGCTCGCCGAATCGGTCGCCCGCCCAACGCTGCCGCTTCGGGCAGGTTGGGCGTGACCAGCCGCGCCCGGGGCAGCAACAGTTCCCGCAGGGCCGAAACCGCCGATGGCTGCAGCAGCGCAGCACCGCTCGTCGAGATCATGACCGGATCCATCACGTAGGGGATCGCCATGCCGGCCAGGCGGCTGGCAACTGCGCGAATCGTGCGCGCATCGGCCAGCATGCCGGTTTTCCAGGCCGCGATAGGGAAGTCATCCAGCACGGCGGCGATCTGGGCGTGGATCTGGCTCGTCGGGATGCCATGCACGGCGGTCACCGCGCGCGTGTTCTGGGCGGTCACCGCCGTGATCACGCTGGTGCCGTGGACGCCGTGGGCCTGGAAGGTTTTCAGGTCGGCCTGAATACCGGCGCCGCCACCGGAGTCCGAGCCGGCGACGGTCAGCACGCAGGGGCGGTGGTTTATGAGCATTCTGTTGTAATCCTGCAACAGGTTGATGACGAATACGCCGGGGAATGTGCGCAAACTGGCGCCAGATCTCGGCAAATTGGGTGTGTTGCGTACTTGACTCGTTGTTGCGTTATTGCCAAAATCGGCGCCGACAACACCACAAGCCATGGAACCACGCGGCAGGGTCATGTACCGGGCGAACGCAACAGCAGCGTTAAGGAAGCCGATGGGAGCGCTCAGTTTTGGCCTGACGCTCCCTTTCTATTTCCTTGTCCCGACAGCCCAGGCCCAGGCTGACGGTAGTTCCGTGATGCAGCGCTGGCAGGAGTATGCCCGCCAGAGCATCCAGCCCGATTTCTCCTGGGCCGAACCCGATTCTCCCACCGTCGCACCGCAACTGCTCGAGCTCGCGACGGCTCGCAACGTTCGCTCCACCTATGCCGCGATCGGCAGCAATGCGCTGATCGGCGTTTCGGTGCGCAGCGGGGTCGTCGAGGATTTGCCCAGCAGTCGTCTCGGCGACGGCGGCCTGGTCCCGCGCCTGATTTCAGAAGCACGGCCCGGCCTGCATCGCTATATCGTAGCTCCCTCTTATGTGCATGGTTGGGGCGACAGCGGACGCTGGTCCGTCGCCGCCTTGTTCGCGTATCAGCGCTTCGCCAACGCGACGTTCGGTACCAGCGACGACGGCACCGACGACTTCGCGCTTGCGCCGGGTCCGACGCCGGTGGCCTACGGCCGCGGCGTGCGCGTGGACCTCAGTGAGATGCTGAGCGAACGCATTCGCTGGACTACGAGCTATCAATCGCGCGTCAACATGGACGCGTTCAACAGTTATCGTGGCGTCTACGCCGATCCGGGCGATTTCGACATTCCGGCCAGCGTGGGTTTCAATCTCGGCGTCGGTCTGGCGCCGTGGCTGAGTCTCGAATTCAATCTCGAGCGCGTGATGTACAGCGATATTCGCGCTTTCACGAGTCCGACGCTTCCGAGACGTTTTCTCGCTGCTTTGGGCAGTGGAGCAAGTCCGGTTTTCGAATGGGACGATCTCGACGTCTACAGCGTGGCTTCGGTCTGGCATGGTGGCGATCGTGGCGATGTGGCCCTGCGCTACAGCACACGCACCCAGCCGGCGCCGACATCGCCGCTGCTCGACCGGCTGCTCGGCGAAGTGTCCAACTACAGTTTCGACCTGAGTTATTCGCGCTGGACCGGGCCGAACGGCCAGCTGCGTTTCATCACGAGTTATGCGCCCGCGCAATATCAGTTGGGCGCGCCGGCGAACTATGCCTCGCGCAACTCGCTGGCCGGCAACCAGCTTGAATTCGAAGCGGTCTGGGCGACCCGCTTCTAACCCGTTCACTCCATGGGCTTTGAAGGGGAGCGAAAGCTCCCTTTTTTTTCGCTTCTACGGACACTCTTGGCAGAACCCTCCCCGGTCAGGGGAGGGTGCGTTCACGGATTCATCTTACGCGTCCCTTCCGGTCCGAGCGCTGCCTGCGCCTATAGCTTTTCCGAGGCGTAGTCGGCCAGGCGCGAACGCTCGCCGCGACGCAGCGTGATATGCGCGCTGTGCTGCCATTCCTTGAACCGGTCTACCGCATAGGTCAGGCCTGACGTCGTCTCGGTGAGATACGGCGTATCGATCTGCTCGACGTTGCCGAGGCAGATCATCTTCGTTCCCGGTCCTGCGCGCGTGAGCAGCGTCTTCATCTGCTTGGGCGTCAGGTTCTGCGCCTCGTCGATGATCACGTAGCGGCTGAGAAAGGTGCGTCCGCGCATGAAGTTCAACGAGCGGATCTTGATGCGTGAGGCGAGCAGGTCGTTGGTCGCGGCACGCCCCCAGGCACCGCCCTCGCTCGGGCTGGTCAGCACTTCGAGATTGTCCGTCAGCGCGCCCATCCAGGGCGTCATCTTTTCCTCCTCGGTACCGTGCAGGAAGCCGATGTCCTCGCCGACCGACACCGTCGCGCGCGTCATGATGATCTCGCGATAGCGCTGCTGATCCATGACCTGGGCGAGGCCGGCGGCCAGCGCAAGCAGCGTCTTGCCGGTGCCGGCGGTGCCAAGCAGCGTGACGAAGTCGACATCCGGATCCATCAGCAGGTTCAGCGCGAAATTCTGCTCGCGATTGCGCGCCGTAATGCCCCAGACGTTATGCGAGCCGGTGTAATCGTCCATGAGGCGCAAGCGTGCACGGCCGTCGCGCACCTCGATCACGCGCAGCTCGAGCATGTCATCGCCATCGGGGATGTACAGGCACTGATGCGGATACCAGTCTTCGTTCTTGCGCAGCTTGACCTCGTAAAAAGTGTGGTTGCGTTCCTGCCACGACTTGAGATCTTTCTGATGCTGCGTCCAGAAGCCTTCCGCCAGTTCGGTGTGGCCGGAGTAGAGCAGGCTGAAATCGTCGAGCGCGCGGTCGTTTTCGTAGTCTTCGGCGGTGATGCCGTAGATCGACGCTTTGATGCGAAGGTTGATGTCCTTGCTGACCAGGACCACCGGCACGCGCTGATACAACTCGCGCAGCATGAGGACCGCCGCGAGGATCTGGTTGTCCGCCTTGACCTTGCCCGGCGTGGTCTCCGGCATGCGGGTCTGGAAATACAGGCGTCCGACCGCCTTGCCGCGCTTGAGGTTGACGCCGTTCGGCGAGATCAGATCGAGCCCTTCCTCGATCTTGCGATCGCCGCCGTGCTCGATCAGTTCGTTGATGAAACGACTGACCTGGCGCGCGTTGCGCGATACCTCAGAGGTTCCCTTTTTTGCGTTGTCCAGTTCTTCCAGAACTGTCATGGGAATGAAGACGTCGTGTTCCTCGAAGCGGAACAGCGAGGTCGGGTCGTGCATCAGCACGTTGGTGTCGAGCACGTAGATGCGCTTGCCTCGGGTCATGCTTCAGCCTCGGGC
>JBBQZR010000084.1:0-17152 GCA_038207515.1 Lysobacterales bacterium
CTGGAACTTTTCCATTTTTATGGTTTTAAATTCGGACAGATAAAACCTGGCGGGCAGGTCGCGCAGCGCGAACACGAAGCCGAGATGCCACAGCCCGGTCGGATCGAAGGCGTGGTTGATGTAGCACTCGTCCGGCCATTCCAGCGTGACCGTATAGCGGTCCTCGAACCAGCGCACCGTCGCCGGCAGCGCCTGCGCCGCATCGGGGCGCTGTGCGATCTCGTCGAAGCGGAACACTTCGGGAATCGCGTCCGGCGCGGTGATCAGGCGTCCACGCGCAACGGGCTCGTCGAGGAACAGGCCCTTGCCGGCACCGGGGATCAGCGAATCGGCGACGTGGTAACGCGGCAGGATCATGCGACGACTCCGGCGCGGCGCATCAGTACGACCGGTCCACCGCGTAATGCGCCAGCGTCTCCAGCGCATCGCGCGCCGGCGACGGCGGCAGCAGGCGCAGCGTGCTACGCGCCGAATCCGCATAGCCCAGCGCCTTGGCGCGGGTCAGTTCCAGCGCGCCGGAATCGCGGATCGCGGCGACGATGTTGTCGAGCGAATCCAGTCCGCCCGATTCGATCGCGCGGCGCAGGCTTTGGCCCTGCTCCGGCGTGCTGCGCGCGATCGCGTAGATCAGCGGCAGGGTCGGCTTGCCCTCGGCGATGTCGTCGCCGATGTTCTTGCCCAAGGTGCCGGCGTCGGAGATATAGTCGAGCAGGTCGTCGGCGATCTGGAACGCGTAGCCCAGGTCCAGCCCGAAACGGTACATCGCCTCTTCCTGGTCCGGCGGCAGGCCGGCCAGCACCGCGCCCAGACGCGTCGCCGCGCCGAACAGCACGGCGGTCTTGCGTTCGATCACGCGCAGGTAGGCAGCCTCGTCCGTGTCCGGATTGCCGATATTGAGCAACTGCAGTACTTCGCCCTCGGCGATCGCGTTGGTCGTGTCGGCGAGGATCTGCATCACGCGCACGCGCTCGAGTTCCACCATGAGCTGGAACGAGCGCGAATAGAGAAAATCGCCGACCAGCACGCTCGCCGCATTGCCCCACATCGCGTTCGCGGTCTTGCGGCCGCGGCGCAGATCGGATTCGTCGACGACGTCGTCGTGCAGCAGGGTCGCGGTGTGGATGAATTCGATGACCGCGGCCAGCTGTACGTGCTCGTCGCCGCGGTAGCCGGCGGCGCGCGCCGCGAGCAGGTGGATCATGGGCCGCAGGCGCTTGCCGCCACCGCCGACGATATGCGCCGAAATCTGGTTGATCAGTACCACGTCGGACGCCAGGCGCGTGCGGATCAGGGTGTCCACGGCCTGCATGTCCGGCCCGGCGAGGGCCTGCACGGCGGCGAAATCGGGAAAAGCGGGCGACGGAGCCACGGCAGCGCTGGGCATCGGGACGGGAAGCTCGGACTGAATTCGGCCGGATTATAGCGGCCCGCTACCGCCCCCGGCGGCGGCGCGCCGCCGGTGGCGCAATCTGCGTCGTTTCGCCGCGGCATGGCGCGCCGGCGCGCCGTACCGCAGGCCGCGGGCGCGACGCTGCGCCGCGTGTGGTATCGCGATGCGGCAACCGTACCGGCGCCGCCCTCGGGGTCGTCACCCCGTCCCGCAGCCGCCCCGGACGCAAGGGCGTGTCAGCCGCGCTGGCCGTAGTAGACGGACGCGGCAATTCGGACATTTCCCAGGCGCCGGCACCGCGGATTCCTGCCGGGGCGGAGCGGAGCCCATGGTATCTTTCCGGCCCTGTCAGGCCCGAGCGGCCCACCGTCAAAGGAACTCCCATGGCACGCGGCATCAACAAAGTCATTCTCGTCGGCAACGTGGGCAAGGACCCGGAAACCCGCTACAGCGCAGGCGGCATGGCCGTCACGACGATCAGCGTGGCGACGTCCGAAGCCTGGAAAGACAAGCAGACCGGCGAGCAGAAAGAAAAGACCGAATGGCACCGGGTCAAATTCTTCGGCCGCCTCGCCGAGATCGCCGGCGAATACCTCAAGAAGGGCAGCCAGGTCTACGTCGAAGGCTCGCTGCGTACCGAGGAATACGAGAAGGACGGCGTCAAGCGCTATTCCACCGACATCGTCGCCGCCGAAATGCAGATGCTCGGCGGCCGTCCGGGCGGCGGCGACATGGAAGGCGGCGGTTCCCGCGGCGGCGGCAGCTACGAAGGCGGTTCGCGCGGCGGCGGTGGCGGTGGCGGTTACGAAGGTGCCGGTGGCGGCGGTGGCGGTGGCGGTAGTGCAGCGCGCGAGCGCGGTCCGGCGCGCGGCCCGCAATCCGCACCCCAGCGCGGCGCGCCGCAGCCGGTGCAGAACACCGGTTTCGACGACGACGATATTCCGTTCTGAACGCCCGCATCCGCGGTTTATGAATTGATTGAAGAAGCCCTCGTCATCGAGGGCTTCTTCGTGTCGGGCCGATCGAAAAGCGGTCACGCGCGCTGCGCGACGTGCAGCGCAGAGGCCGCAACCAACGGTGCGCACGATGCGCGCGTTCTGCAGGAGCGGGCGCCCCAGGCGAGTTCTCGATCGGATCATGGCCGAGCGCCTGTCTTCTCCGCTCGATTCGCTGCGGCACTGGCCTGCTCAGGGTTCCAGGCTCTGGCCGAGTTTCTTCAGCAGCGCCGCCAGCCGTGCGCGCTCGGCGTCGGACAGCCCGGACAGCGCTTCGGCGGCTTCTTGGAAACGAACCGCGATCGCCTTGTCGATGAGCTTGCGGCCCTCGGCCGTCAGCTCGGCGGCGCTGGAGCGGCGATCCTGCGGATCGGCCACGCGCGCGATCAGGCCGTTGCCTTCGAGGCGATCGAGGCAGGCGGTCATCGCGCCCGAGGTGATCAGCACCGAGTTGCGCAACTCCGTCGGCGTGCGCCGGTACGGCCGCCCGCCGCGGCGCAGGGTCGCCAGTACGTCGAGGTCGGTGTAGTGCAGGCCGAGCGGCTTGAGCGCCGCGTTGGCGCGTCCCTCGAGCTGGCGCCCGATGCTCAGCAGCCGCCCGACCACCGCCATCGGTGCCGCGTCGAGTTCCGGCCTTTCGGCCTGCCACTCGGCCAGCAGGCGGTCGATCCTGTCGCTGTCGCCGGTCTGATTCCCGCTCTTTCGTGTCATGACGTTTCCGGATGCGCGATGGCGGAATCTATATTGACATTGAGTATCTTGATGTCAAGATAAATGCGCAGACACGTTCCGTCCGCCGGGTTGCGGCGGACTATGCCGTGACGGTCCAGCCCTTCCACTCCGCCGCGAGGCCACCTTGAAACGCTTATTTCTCGATTCGAACGGACGCCTGCGCAACGGATGGTGGATCCTGATCTTCATCGCCTTGATGCTGTCGAGTCGCTTCGTCTACACCCCGGTGAGCCGCGCGCTGCAGGACCTGGGCGTTTCCAAGGACTGGCTCGAACCGCTGCGCCTTGTCTTCCTGCTGCTGGTGACCTGGATCTGCGTGCGCCTGCGCAGGGAACCGCTGTCGAGCATCGGCTTCGTGCTCGACCGGCGCTGGGCGCGGGAGATCGGTGTCGGCGCCGTGTTCGGCATCGCTTCCGCATTGCTCGCCGTGGCGATGATCTGGGCGGCCGGGGGCGTGCGCCTCGAGCTGGACCCCGCACGCAATCTGGCCGTGCTCGCGTATGGCGCCTACCTGTTCCTGTTCGTTGCCCTGTTCGAGGAAACCCTGTTCCGCGGCTTCGTGTTCCAGCGGCTCGTCGCAGGCGCGGGTGCGTGGGTCGCGCTGATCGTGCTGGGCCTGGTGTTCGCGACCAGCCATTGGGGCAACCCGGACATGCACGGCGCCACCCTGGTCTGGGCCACCGTCGAGTTGTTCCTGGGCGCCGTGCTGCTCGGCCTGGCCTGGCTGCGCACGCGCAGCCTTGCGCTGCCGATCGGCCTGCACTTCGGCTGGAACTGGGCGCTGGGCCACGTGCTGGGTTTCGGCGTCAGCGGATTCGAGCACGCCGGCTGGTTCCGCCCGCTGCTGCAGGATCGTCCCGAGTGGATGACCGGCGGCCGCTTCGGGCCCGAGGCGAGCGTCTTCGCCGTGATCGTCGACGTGCTGCTGATCGCGCTGTTGTGGCGATGGAAAGGTTCGGCGCCGCGGCTGGAAGCGGACGTAGACCGTTCGCCGGACAGGTCCCGCCTGCCGACGTCCGCCGCAATACTGTCCTGAAAGTGGGCCCGATGGGCGCATGCACGGCCGGCTGCGTCGCGAGCCCGACCCGCAAGTTTCCCGCGCCAGTGACGCAGTAAACTCGCGGTGAGAGCTCGCATCGTCCGCGCGCAACGCGGTCGATCCCTTCGCATCCTTGAGGAGGCCCGCGATGCAGTCCATTGCTGCCGGCAGTCCTGCCGATCGAATCGCCGGCGGTCTCGTCGGTCTGCTGGTCGGCGACGCGCTCGGCGTTCCGTATGAATTCCGCGCCGCACGGGAGCTGCCGCCGTTCGAGCAGATCGATCTGCAGCCACCAGCCGGTTTCGCGCGTTCGCATGCCCGCGTGCAGCCGGGCACCTGGTCCGACGACGGCGCGCAGGCGCTGTGTCTGCTGGCCTCGTTGCTGCACTGTGGACAGATGGACTTGCGTGATTTCGCGAATCGCCTCGTCAACTGGCGAGACTACGGCTATCTCGCGGTCGACGGCGACGTGTTCGACGTCGGCATACAAACCGCGTACGCGATCCAGGCGCTGCGCGAGGGCGCGGACCCGGCGCAGTCCGCTCCCGTGGACGAGCGCCGCAACGGCAATGGCTCGTTGATGCGCGTGCTGCCGCTCGCGCTGTGGCATGCGGGCGGCGACGCCGAACTGGTGCGCGACGCCGCGCTTCAGTCGCTGCCGACGCACGCGCATCCGCGCGCTCACGTGGCCTGCGCGTTCTACTGTCTCTGGGCGCGGGAGGAACTGCGGGGTGGGATGGAGAGCTGGGCCACGGCGGAAGACAGCCTGCGCCGCCATGCGGATGAGACAGGACTGCCGGTGGCGGAAATCGAACTCGTGCTCGATCCGCGCCAGGCGCAACACGTCAGCGGCAGCGGCTATGTCGTCGACACGCTGTGGTCGGCGCGCCAGGTGCTCGATCGCGAAACCTGCTACGCCGATACCGT
This sequence comes from Lysobacterales bacterium, assembly GCA_038207515.1. Taxonomy (GTDB): domain Bacteria; phylum Pseudomonadota; class Gammaproteobacteria; order Xanthomonadales; family Rhodanobacteraceae; genus Tahibacter. Next base: position 5,084 of record JBBQZR010000084.1, read on the forward strand.
GCGCGCGGCGATCGCGCTCGGCAACGACACCGACACCACCGCGGCCGTGGCCGGCGGTATTGCCGGCATCCGCTTCGGACTGCACGGAATTCCGCCGCAGTGGCGCGACGCGCTGCGCGGTCGCGAACTGCTCGATCCGCTGCTGGAAGCGTTGCTCCCGAAGGCTGCGCCCGGCGCCTGGAAAAACACCGCAGCCTGAGCCGCGCCGCGTGTCGTGCGCGGGTCTACTGCAAGCCGTTGCGGAAGATCCGGTCGGGCAGCGGCCCGGTGTTGTTGGTGATCCGCAGCGACAGGTTGTGGCCGCGGTCCGGGTCGTCGGAGACGAAGAACGTGCCGGCGAACAGCGGCCGGCCGCGCGCGTCGAGATGCAACTGACCGGCCGCGTTCGGGCCGGGGTCGGCAAGGCCGCTGCCGCCGATGAAGCATAGGCCGCTGTTGCTGGTCAGGCAGTCGCCGTAGCCGGCGATCGGCGCGAGGGTCGCACTGAAACCCTGGGCGATGAACAGATTTGGGCCGGGGCCGCTGTCACCCGTGGCGATGATGCGCGTGCCAAGGCCGTCGGAAAAGCGCACGTCGGTGAATCGCGCGTTGCCGCTGATGCCGTCCTCGAGTCGCTCGTCCAGCTGGCCGCCCGCGCCGCTGAAGCGTGCGATGGCGGCGCGCCTGGCCGAGCCGTCGTCGGAATAGGTCGTGCCGGCGACCGCGATGTCGTTGTTGCTGGCCACGTCGATGCCGAGGATTTCGTCGGAATGCGCACTCAGCGTACCGAAGTAGTAGACGCGCTTGCCGTTGTTTATGCCGGTATATCCGGCATTTAGCGTGCAACTGGTGTTGCAGAATGCCGTGTCCAGCGAGCCGTCCTTGTTGAGCTGCGCCAGGACCGGCCGGGTGCGCGAGATCGCGCTGTCGAGTGCGATGCCCCCGAGCACGATCTTGCCGTCGTTGCGCACGGCCACGGCGTTGGCCTGGTCCACCCGCGTGTTCGGGCCGAGGTCGAAGAACACCGTGGCCTTGCCGTCGCCGCTGAACGTCGTATCCAGGCTGCCGTCGATGGCGCGCAGGCGCGCGATGGCAAAGTCGCTGTCGGCGACAGCTGCGCGTTGCGCCGAACCGACAACGATGATGTTGTCGTCGCGGTCCACCGTGACGGCCAGCGGATAGTCGTTGTTGCCCTGTCCGAGGCCGAAATTGACGATGGTGCCGCCGTCGCCGGCAAAGCTCGTGTCGTCGCTGCCATCGGCATTGAAACGCACGATGCCGAAGTCGATGCCGTCGGCGCCCGCGCCCTGGTAGTTGCCGACCACGATGATGCGCCCGCGGCTGTCCACCGTGGCGGCCTTTACTGATTGCAGCGCCGCGGCCTTGATGCGGGATCCGATCGCAGTGAAATTCGCGTTCCAGCGGTCGATGCCGATGCAGACCGGATCGCCGCAGACCCCGGACTGGGTGGGCCACGCGTGTACCAGGGCCATATTGCCGTTGGGTTGTGGCAGCCGCGCGATCGCGGTGAAGCTGACCAGGCCGTTGCTGGTCGAGCGGAAAGCGGGTTCGATCTGTTCGGCCGTGCTCGCGGCGCTGGCCGCGGCCAGGAGCAGGAGTGTGAGGAAACGGGAAACGCGCATTCAGGACTCCGCTGCGGAAAGGTCAGCCGAGGAATACGCAAGCAGGGCGCCAGTCATGACAGGCACGATTTCCGTACCGTAGCGTCCGCTTTGGCGCAGCTGGCCCCGGCGAGGGCACCTGTGACGGCCTTCTGGTACGCTTTCGGGCTTTCCGGCCGCCTCCTGGCCGGCACAGGCACCTCGAAAAACGTCGAGGTGCGGGCGGCACAGGGATGTGTCGCCCGCGATCGAGCGCATGAGCGCCTGATCGGCGAGATAACCACTTTGGGGACCTTGGAGCGACCGTAGCGCATGAAAACCCTGCTCGTGACTGGTGGTGCCGGCTTCATCGGCGGCAACTTCGTGCTTGATCTGCTGGCCCAGGGCGGGTTCCGCGTGATCAACCTGGACAAGCTGACCTACGCCGGCAATCTCGACACGCTGGCTCCGCTGAAGGTCAACGCGGACCACGTCTTCGTTCAGGGCGATATCGGCGACGCCGCGCTCATCGAATCCCTGCTGGCCGAACACCGGCCCGACGCGGTCGTGAACTTCGCCGCCGAGTCGCATGTGGACCGTTCCATCGACGGTCCGGCCGAATTCGTGCAGACCAACGTGGTCGGCACGCTGAACCTGCTCGAACGCGCGCTCGCCTACTGGCGCAGCCTGCCGCTGGAACGCCAGGACGGCTTCCGCTTCCTGCATGTGTCCACCGACGAGGTCTACGGTTCGCTCGGACCCGTCGGTAAGTTCACCGAGGAAACCGCGTACGCGCCGAATTCGCCGTATTCGGCGTCCAAGGCCGCCTCTGATCATCTCGTGCGCGCCTTCCACCACACCTACGGCTTTCCGACGCTGACGACGAACTGCTCGAACAACTACGGGCCGTATCAGTTTCCGGAAAAGCTCATTCCGCTGATGATCCAGAAGGCCCTCGCGGGCGAGGCGCTGCCGGTCTACGGCGACGGCCGTAACGTGCGCGACTGGCTCTACGTGCGCGACCACTGCCACGCGATCCAGCGCGTGCTCGAGGCCGGCCGCACCGGCGAGGTCTATAACGTCGGCGGCGATTCCGAGCGCGAAAATATTCATGTGGTGAAAACCATCTGTGCACTGCTTGACCAGCGCCGTCCGCTGGCCGACGGCCGCCGCCGCGAAAGCCTGATCAGCTACGTCAAGGACCGGCCCGGCCACGACCGCCGCTACGCGATCGATTCGGGCAAGCTGCAGCGCGAACTGGGCTGGGCGCCGCAGGAAACCTTCGAGAGCGGCATCGCGCGCACGGTCGACTGGTACCTCGACAACCAGGTCTGGTGCGGTCGCGTGACCGACGGCAGCTACCGCCTGGAACGCCTCGGCGGCGCGTGACGGCAGGCACAGGGCAAACCACCGCGCCTTGCGCGGATTTCGCAACGCAGGACATCGAACGTGACCAAGAAAGGCATCATCCTCGCCGGCGGTTCCGGCACGCGGCTCTACCCGCTGACCCAGGTGGTCAGCAAGCAGCTGCTGCCGGTCTATGACAAGCCGATGATCTACTACCCGCTCAGCGTGCTGATGCTGGCCGGCATCCGCGAAGTGCTGGTGATCAATACGCCGCACGAGCAGGCGCTGTTCAAGCAGCTGCTCGGCGACGGTTCGCAGTGGGGGATCTCGATCACCTACGCCGCGCAGCCGTCGCCCGACGGGCTGGCCCAGGCCTATCTGATCGGCGCGGACTTCGTCGGCACCGATCCGTCCTGCCTGATCCTCGGCGACAACATCTTCTACGGCCACGGCTTCACCGACGTGCTGCGCCGCTCCGCCTCGCGCGAACGCGGCGCGACCGTGTTCGGCTATTACGTGCACGATCCGGAACGCTACGGCGTGGCCGAGTTCAACGCTGCCGGCCGCGTGATCGGGCTCGAGGAAAAGCCCGCCGATCCCAAGTCCAGCTACGCGGTGACCGGCCTGTACTTCTACGACGGCCGCGCGGTCGACTACGCGCGCACGCTGAAGCCCTCGCCGCGCGGCGAGCTGGAAATCACCGATCTCAACCGCTGCTATCTCGAAGACGGCTCGCTGATGCTGGAAAAGCTCGGCCGCGGCTATGCCTGGCTCGATACCGGCACGCACGACTCGCTGGTCGAGGCGTCGAACTACATCGAGACGATCGAGAACCGGCAGGGACTCAAGGTCTGCTGTCCCGAGGAAATCGCCTTTCACAACGGCTGGATCGACGTCGCCCAGCTGCGCACGCTGGCCAAGCCGCTGGCCAAGAACGGCTACGGCCGCTATCTGCTGCACATTGCCGAGCACGGAGTGGTTCCTTGAAAGTCATTCAAACGCGCCTGCCGGGCTGCGTGGCGATCGAGCCGGACGTGTTCGGTGACGCGCGCGGCTTTTTCTACGAAAGCTACAATGCGGATAAATTCAAAGCGGCCGGACTGGACCTGCGCTTCGTGCAGGCCAACGTGTCGCGGTCGGCGCAGGGCGTGCTGCGCGGCCTGCATTACCAGTGGCCGAATCCGCAGGGCAAGCTGGTCAGCGTGGTCGAGGGCGAGGTGTTCGATGTCGCCGTCGACATCCGTCGCGGCTCTCCGACCTTCGGCCAGTGGGCCGGCGTGATGCTGACGGCGGAGAACCATCGCCATTTCTGGGTGCCCGAGGGCTTTGCCCACGGCTTCGTCGTGCTGTCGGAGTTCGCCACGTTCGCCTACCAGTGCACCGCGCTCTACGACGCCAAGGCCGATGCGGGCGTGCGCTGGAACGACGCAGCCATCGCGATCGACTGGCCGGTCAGCGCGCCGCTGCTGTCGGGCAAGGACGAGAAGGCGCCGCTGCTCGCCGACATCGCCCCGGAGCGGCTGCCGGTCTGGAACGCGTGACCGGCCTGGCGCGGACGGGCAGCGGTTCGGACTCGCCCGCCGCTCGTCTGTTCGCTGCGTACGACTACAAAGTTCACAAAGAAACAGGTGCCTTTTGAAAATTCTCCTGCTCGGCGCCAACGGCCAGGTCGGGTTCGAACTGCAGCGCAGTCTCGCGCCGCTCGGCGAAGTCGTCGCCGCGACGCGCAGCGGCAGCCTGCCGGGCGGGGCCGTGTGTGAACGTGCCGACCTGTACGATGCCGACGCGCTCTCTGGCCTGTGCGCGCGCGTCGCGCCGCAGCTCATCGTCAACGCCGCGGCGCATACCGCGGTCGATCGCGCCGAGGACGAGGAAGAACTCGCCCTGCGCGCCAACGGTGCGGCACCCGGTGCGCTCGGCCGCTGGGCCGCGCAGCACGGCGCTGCCGTCGTGCACTATTCCACCGACTATGTCTTCGACGGCCAGGGCACGCGGCCGTATCGGGAAGACGATGCGACGGCGCCGATCGGTGCCTACGGCCGTACCAAACGCGCCGGCGAAGCCGCGCTGGCCGCGAGCGGCGCGGCCTATCTGAATTTCCGCACGGCCTGGGTCTACGCCGCGCGCGGCGGCAATTTCCTGCGCACGATGCTGCGCCTGGCGCGCGAGCGCGATCGTCTGAGCGTCGTCGCCGACCAGCGCGGCGCGCCGACGCCCGCGCGACTGATCGCCGGCACGACCGCCTGCGTGCTCGCGCGCTGGCTGCAGCGCGACGCGCCGACACGCCTGGAGACGTCGGGCAGCTATCACCTGGTCAGCGCTGGCGAATGCAGCTGGCACGAGTTCGCGGTCGCGATCTTCGGGCAGGCGCTCGCCGCGAACCTGATCGCGAAGATCCCCGAAGTCGCGCCGATCGCGACCGCCGACTACCCGACCAAGGCGCGCCGGCCGGCGTATTCCGTGCTCGACACGCGCAAGCTGCGCGAGACGTTCGGCCTGGACCTGCCGGACTGGCAGCACGGCCTTCGCGACGTGATCGGCGAACTGGCCGCTTGAGGGATATGGCGCGCGAGCGCGTCACCGCTTATCGATCCGGACGCACGCGCGCGCCAATGGTTACTGATCTGGACTCCTGCTCATGCTGATCCCTGTAATCCTGTCCGGCGGCGCCGGCACCCGTCTCTGGCCGGTGTCGCGCAGCGCCTATCCCAAGCCTTTCATGCGTCTGGCCGACGGCGAGTCGCTGCTGTACAAGACCCTCGATCGCGCGCTGGCCGTGGCCGATGACGGCCATGTGCTGACCGTCACCGGCCGCGACTACTATTTCCTGACGCGCGACGAATACGCGCTGCACCCGCATGCGAATCTCGATCGTCTGCCGTTCCTGCTGGAACCGGCCGGACGCAACACCGCGCCGGCGATCCTGCTCGCGGCCCAGCACGCGGTCAGCCATATCTCGCCCGACGCTGTGCTGCTGGTGCTGCCGGCCGATCATCTGATCCGCGAACTCGACCGCTTCGCCGCCGACGTGCGGCGCGCGCGCGAACTGGCCGAGGACGGCTGGCTCGCCACGTTCGGCATCGTGCCGACGCACGCGGAAACCGGCTTCGGCTACATCCGCCTCGGTGCGGCGATCGAAGGCTCCGAGGGCAGCGAGGTCGCCGCCTTCGTGGAGAAGCCCAAACGCGAAGTGGCCGAGACCTATCTCGCCGCCGGCGATCACCTCTGGAATTCGGGCATGTTCTGCTTTCGCGCCGATGCCTTGCTGGCCGCGGCTGCTCAGGCCTGCCCGGCCGTGCTCGCCGCCGCTCAGGCCTGCCAGGACAGTGCGATCAGCGGCGAAAGCCCGATCGAATACGCACGAGAGGCCTTCCTCGCCCAGCCCGACATCTCGATCGACTACGCCGTGATGGAACACGCGCCGCGCCGGGCCGTGGTGCCGGCCTCGTTCGACTGGAGCGACATCGGCTCGTGGAAGGCGGTCAGCGATCTCGAACCCGAGTCCGACGAGCACGGCAACCGCGTGCGCGGCCAGGCCATCCTGATCGAAAGTTCCAATTGCTACATACAGAGCGACAAGCGCATGGTCGCCGCGGTCGGCGTGCGCGATCTCGTCATCGTCGACACCGACGATGCCGTGCTGGTCGCCGACCGCGATCGCGCGCAGCAGGTCAAGCTCGTCGTCGATCGCCTGCGCGCGGACAAGCACGATGCGGCGGCGTTCCACCAGACCGTGCACCGGCCCTGGGGCAGCTATACGGTTCTGGAAGACGCCGACGACTGCAAGGTCAAGCGCCTCGTGGTCAAGCCTGGCCATGTACTGAGCCTGCAGAAGCATCATCGCCGCAGCGAGCACTGGACCGTGGTCAAGGGCACGGCCAAGGTGCGCGTCGGCGAGCGCGAATTCCTGCTCAACGCGAACGAGTCGACCTATATTCCGATCGATATGCTGCACCGGCTGGAAAACCCGACCGCGGAAGACATCCACCTGATCGAAGTCCAGTGCGGCGATTATTTCGGCGAAGACGATATCGTGCGGCTGGAAGACCGCTACGGCCGTGCGGCGCGCGGCTGATCACGAATCGCGCCGGTTTCCGCGGGGTGTTGCGGGAGATCGTGCGCTGTGCCGGCACTGAGTGCCTGCAGTACGCAAGTGAGAGCGGGGAGCGGCAGAGCGAAACCCGGTGAAGGGCGTCAATCATTCCGGCACGGCCATGGGGGCCGGCGCCATCTTTTCTGCTTAGGAGTTATCCATGTCGATCCTTCACCTCGCCGCAGGCCTGGCCGCATTGCTCGGCGCCGCCGGCGTTCACGCGGAAGTGCCGCTCGCCGACTTCGCGCGCCATGTGCAGTATTCGAGCGTCAAGATTTCGCCGGACGGCGAGTACATCGCCGCCGATGCCGTCATCGCCAATCGCCGCTCGCTCGCGATCATCCGCCTGAGCGACATGAAGGCCACGCGCATCACGCCGCGTCTTGATGAAGTGGTCGACTTCGCCTGGGTCGGCAAGCAGCGCCTGATGTACCGGGTCGGCGAGCCGATCGGCGGCCTCGAGCGGCCGATCGCGAACGGCGAGCTGTATTTCGTCGATGCCGACGGTGGCCGCAACGAGATCCTGTTCGGCTATCGCGCGGGCAAGGACTCGACGGGTACGCATATCAAGGCGGTCAGTCCCGAGCGCGCGAGCGCCTACTTGATCGACGACCTGCGCGACGACGACGGCAACATCTTGATCCGCGTGCACGAATGGAAAAGCACCGCGGAGCCGACGCCGCCGGTGGTCTACAAGTTCGACGTCGTCGACGGCTCGAAGAAACGCCTGTTCGTTTCGCCGATACGCAACGCGAGCGGATTTCTTGCCGACCACGCCGGCAGCGTCAACTTCGCCTACGGCACAGATATCAACAATCGCTGGCAGGTGATGTACCGCGGCAAGGATGGCGGCGACTGGACCACGGTGTTCGACGGCACCAACACGCCGGGCGAGCCGACGCCGCTGGCCTATGACCGCGACGACAAGACGGTCTATTGGTCGTGCGAGCCCGAGGGCAAGATCGGCGGCCTGTGTTCCTGGACCGCGGACGAGCGCACCCTCAAGCCGGTCTGGTCGGCCAAGGACGTCGAGATGGACTCGATCCTGATGGACTTCGACGACACCACGGTCGTCGGCGTGCGCGCTTACCCGGGCCGCTCCGCGGTCGGCGTCATCAACAAGAAGACGGCGATGATCGAGTCGCTGTCGATGCTGATGCAGCAGTTTCCCGGCGAGACCGTCGAGGTCACCTCGGTGAGCAAGGACGGAAAACGCGCGATCGTCGCCGTGCACAGCGACGTGAACCCCGGCGAATTCTTCCTCTACGACCGCGACAACAAGAAACTCGCGGCGATCCTCAAGCGCGCCGACAAGATCGATCCGAACCAGATGGCGGCGATGGAGCCGGTCAAGCTCAAGTCGCGCGACGGCCTCGATCTGAACGGCTATCTGACCCGGCCGCTCGGCCAGGAGCAGGGCAAGAACCTGCCGCTCGTCGTCTACGTCCATGGCGGTCCGTTCGACGTGCGCGACTACTGGGGCTACGACCCGACCGTGCAGATGCTCGCGAGCCGCGGCTATGCGGTGCTGCAGGTCAACTTCCGCGGCTCCGGCGGTTACGGCCACGCGTTCGAGGTCGCCGGCTACCGGCAGTGGGGCGGCACCATGCAGGACGATGTGACCGACGCGACGAAGTGGGCGATCGAGCAGGGCATCGCCGATGCCAAGCGCATCTGCATCTACGGCACCAGCTACGGCGGCTACGCGGCGCTGATGGGCGCCGTGCGCGAGCCCGGCCTGTACCGCTGCGCGATCGGCGATGCCGGCGTCTACGACCTGCGCCTGATGCTGACGCGCGGTGACGTGCAGGATTCACGCTACGGCGAGAACTACATCAAGCAGACGGTCGGCGACGATGCCGCCTTCCTCGCCGGGCGTTCGCCGATCACGCAGCTCGACAAGATCAAGGCCAGTCTCATGCTGATCGTCGGCGGCCAGGACAAGCGCGTTCCGCCGGTCCACGGCGAGAGCGTCCACAACGCGCTCGAAAAAGGCGGCGTCAAGCACGAATGGCTGTATCAGCGCACCGAGGCGCACGGCTTCTACGACGAGAAGAACATCGAGGACATGTACGTGCGCATGCTCGCGTTCCTCGATGCGAACATCGGCGGCAAGGCGCAGCCCGCACCCTGAGGCCTCGACGGCGCCGTGAGGGATCTTGATCGAGGGATTGGCTGCGACGATATTGGCAAATCGCCGCAGTGCTTGTATTGCATCCCTCTCCCCCGACTGCGTCGGGGGGTGAGCGGGGCACCGCTCAGAACCGCAGGTTCTGGTGCCCCCGAACGCCCGACGGGCCGGAGAGGGTAGGGTGAGGGGGAGAAACATCCGCAAACGCAGTGACAGGTTTCCGTTTCGGAGCGTCGGCGTAATGCACGCGATAACCCGGCAGCACTGCGGATTTCGGCTTCTCCCCCTCACCCCAACCCTCTCCCCCCGAGCAAAGCTCGGGGGGAGAGGGAGTGCATGCTGCTACACTTCTGCGACAAATAAAATTTGTGAAATAGAATCGCTTTCTATTTCGCCGCAACCGCCTTCGGCGTCAGCAGCAGCAGTCGCCCGCCGGAGCCGTTCATCTGGTCTTCCAGCAGCCACAGGTTGCCATCCGGGCCCTGTTCCACTTCGCGGATGCGTTCGCCCATGTCGTAGCGCGCGGCTTCCTTGGCGCTGTTGCCGCTGAACTCGACGCGGATCAGCGCCTTGCTCGACAGGCCGCCGATGAAGCCGTCGCCGTTCCAGTCGGCGAACGGCTTGCTCGTATAGATGATGAAGCTCGACGGCGAGATCACCGGCGTCCAGCTCACGGCCGGGGCGTGGAATTCCGGACGCGTGGAATGATCCGGAATGTCCTTGCCGTCGTAGTGGTCGCCGTTGGAGACGATCGGGTAGCCGTAGTTGTCGCCGCGCACGACGAGATTGAGCTCGTCTCCGCCCTTCGGGCCCATCTCGATGTTCCAGAGCTTTCCAGCGCCGTCGAAGGCCAGGCCCAGCGGGTTGCGGTGGCCGAGGCTCCAGACCTGTGCGGCGACGCCGCCCTGGTCCGCGAACGGATTGTCCTTGGGCAGCGAGCCGTCGTCATTCAGGCGCACGATCTTGCCGAGGTTGGACTTCATGTCCTGGGCCGGATCGAAGTGCTGGCGCTCACCCGAGCTGATGAACAGATGGCCATCGGGCGCGAACGCGATGCGGTGGCCGTAGTGGCCGCGGCCGCTGATCTTCGGATCCTGGCGCCAGATCACCGTGAGCTCGCTCAATGCGCCGGCGCCCTTGTCGTCGAGGCTCAGCTTCGCGCGCGCCACGGCGGCGCCGCGCTTGTCGGGATCGCCGTCGCCGTCGCCGGCTTCGGCGTAGCTCAGATAGATCCAGCCGTTGTCGGCGAACTTCGGATGCAGCACCACGTCGCCGAAGCCGCCCTGGCCGCCGTAGTCCACGGCCGGCGCGCCGCTGACATCGGCGATCTTGCCATCCTGCGTGACGAGCTTGAGCTTGCCTTTCTTCTCGGTGACGAGCAGGCGGCCATCCGGCAGGAAGGTCATCGCCCAGGGCTCGCTGAGCTTGGCCACGGCCTTCGTATCGAACGGATGAGGCGCGGCAGTCTGGGCGACGCAGGCGGACGCGCCGAGGGCGGCGCCCAGCAGCAGGATCAGTTTCGTACGTGTTGCGGTCGTCGGGGTCATGCGCGTTCTCGGCAGCTGCGCCGACTGCGGCGCGGAAGACGCTATATGCACGAGCGGACGCAAAGAAAATGTCAGATCGGGGCCGGGAAGCCTTCGTTCGATGGAAATGCGGGCGCAATCATTCTGCAACCAAAGCCTCACATTGCCTGTGTACTTTGCGACCTTTCCCGCGCACGGAAGGATTCCGGCGTATGTCCCATGCAACCGCGATCGTGATCGGTGCCGGCATCGTCGGCCTTGCCTTGGCCCGCGCGCTGGCGTTGCGCGGCGGCCGCGTCGTGGTATTCGAGCGCCACGAACGCCCGGTCGGTGCGTCGCTGCGCAATGCCGGCGCGGTCTGGCTGCTCGGCGTGGACGATCCGCGCGAGCTCGACCAGGCGCGCCGCTCGCGCGCGGTCTGGCGCGAATTCTGCGAGGCCGCCGACGTCTGGCACGATCCGGCCGGCTGCCTCGTGCCGGCCTTCGATGCGGACGAATGGGCGCTGCTGCAGGATTTCGCGGCGGCCAACCGCGGTGTGCGCGAGTGCGAACTGCTCGACGCCGCCGGCGCGCGCCAGCGTTCGGCCTGGGTCGCCGCGCGCGGCCTGCGCGGCGCGCTGTACTCCGGCGAGGACATGCTGGTCGACCCGCGCGTGGCGATGCGCCAGCTACCGGCGTGGCTGGCCGCACGCCATGAGATCGAGTTCCGCTGGAAGCACGCGGTGACGCGCATTGAACATCCGTATGTCTGGAGCGGTGGCCGTCGCCACGCGGCCGACGCGATCTATGTGGCCGGCGGCGCCGAGGCGGAATTGCTGTTGCCGGGCCTGGCCGCGGAAGCGCGTCCGCGGCTGCAGCGGCGCCTGCTGCTGCGTCTGGCCGCGCAGCCGGACGGGTTCCGCCTCGGCGCCATGCTTTGCAGTGCGGCCGCGCTGGCGCGACAGGCCTCTCCCGCGGCGTCGGGTCTGCACGCGCACGGCCCGGGCGAGGCGGGGGCCGCGCCCGATCTGCGCCTGCTGCAGAACGGCAGTGGCGAGCTCGTCGTCGACGCCGGCCTCGCGGTCGACGAGTCCGATGTGGGCCAGCGCCACGCGCTGGCTGCGCTGCGCGGTCTCGTCGAACTACCCGATTGCCGCATCAATCAGGGCTGGGCGCTGCCGCAGCATCACGCGCCCGGTGGCGCCGTCGCGATCGAAGCGGCGCCCGGCGTCACCGTCGTCGCAGCACCCGGGCGCAGCGGCCTGGGCATGACGACCGCGTTCGGTCTCGCTGAGGACATCGTCGCCGACGCGCCGCGCGCGCGTCCGGCGGACGTCCCGCTCAGCGCACGCCGTGCATGAGTCGTCGCAGCAGCGGCGCCAGCGCGAACGCGACCACGGCGCAGCCCAGGCC
>JBBQZR010000085.1:0-17054 GCA_038207515.1 Lysobacterales bacterium
GTCCTTGGCGTAGACCACGCCCTTGCCGACCGTCGTGGTCAGGAAGGCTTCGAGGCCGGCGAGGATTTCCACATCGGTGGTCTTGCTCGGGATCAGCTCGACCAGGTGCATGTAGCGCGGCGGGTTGAAGAAGTGCACGCCGCAGAAGCGATGGCGCAGGTTTTCCGGCAGCGCCTCGGCCAGGGTGTTGATGGACAGGCCAGAGGTATTGCTCGCAATGACCGCCGATTCAGGCAGATACGGAGCGATCTTCTTGTAGAGGTCGAGCTTCCAGTCGGTACGTTCGGCAATGGCTTCGATGACCAGGTCGCAGCCGCGCAGCAGTTCCAGATGCTCGTCGTAGTTGGCCGGCACGATGGCCGCCTGGCGCGATTTGTCGGCGAGCGGGGCCGGCGAGAGCTTGGCCAGGTTCTGGATCGCCTTGATCGCGATGCCGCTCTTGTCGCCTTCCTTGGCGGGCAGGTCGAACAGCACGGTTTCGACGTCGGCGTTGGTGAGATGGGCGGCTATCTGCGCGCCCATGACACCGGCGCCGAGTACCGCAGCCTTGCGGATACGTAGCGGTTTGAAGCTCATGGTGACCTCGTTGTGGACGGAAACGAAGGGAAAAGCCCGGCGACTGTGCGCCGATGGTTTGGAGTTGTTGCTCGCGTTGCAGCGCAGCAAAAGCCGCGGAAGAGCTAGCTTGCGCCGGTCGCCGGCGGGCGCATCGGCGCGCCCGGCCTCACGGCGCGCGCAGGCCGGCGGCGGCGAAGCGGATCAGGTGTTCGGCCGAGCGCTCGCGGTGCTGCTGCTCGGTGACGCCGGTCTTGCGCTTGATCACGCCGAAGTCGGCCATGGCGTAGGTCAGCGCACCGGCGACGATGTCCAGGCGCCAGTACAGCTCCTCCTTGTCCAGGTCGGGCAGGCGCTGGGCGAAAGCCGCGTGGAAGCGCTTCATGACGTGGCCGTAGTTGTCCGACAGGAATTTGCGCAGCGCATCGTTATGTTCCGCGTAGGCGCGCGCGAGCACGCGTACGAAGGCGCCGCCGCCGCCGCGGTCCAGGGACAGGTCGAGCGCCGGGTGGATGAATGCGCCGAGCATGTCCTCGAGGTCCGATGCGGGTCGCTTGAGCGCCTCTTCCAGCGCCTGCAGACGGTGCGCGTTGAGTTCGTCGAGACGGCGCCGGAACACCTCGTTGATGAGGTTTTCCTTGGATCCGAAGTGATAGTTCACTGCGGCCAGGTTGACGTTGGCGGCGGCAGTCACCTGGCGCAGGGAGGCACCGGCGAAGCCGAGCCGCGCAAACAGCTGCTCAGCGGCGCCGAGAATGCGTTCCTTGGTGGAAAAATGCTGCGAGTTCATGAAATCCTTGCTATCCGGTTGCGCGGCCAGCCGCGGCTCCGGAGTGATGGGGGCGGCCCGAACCGGATCGTAGGTAAAACGGGCGTTTGAATGCTACGAGAGCGTTCCGGCCGGGTCAAACAGCCGGCCGGGTATGGAGTTCTGCAATCCCGGACGCACTATGGGTGTCCCTGAGGCGACGCGGCCGCCGTCGCCGGAGCGGGGTCCCATCGCGACGGCGTACCGTACGGTATTGCATGGCCCGGCTGCATACGCGGCGTGAATCGGCTAGAATTCAGAACGTTTTTGTCCGCTAACCCCGCATTCCTGCGCGTATTTGGTGTTAACATCGCGCGCGGCCTCGGGAACCGTTTTCCTACAATCTGGAGTATTCGACATGGCGCTGGAGCGCACCTTGTCCATCATCAAGCCCGATGCCGTCGCCAAGAACGTCATTGGCGAGATCTACACCCGTTTCGAGAAGGCCGGCCTCACGATCCTCGCGTCCAAGATGAAGCACCTGTCGCGCAAGGAAGCCGAAGGCTTCTATGCAGTGCATAAGGAACGTCCGTTCTTCAACGCGCTGGTCGAGTTCATGATTTCGGGTCCGGTCGTGATCCAGGCGCTCGAAGGCGACAACGCGGTACTCAAGCATCGCGACCTGATGGGCGCAACCGATCCGAAGAAGGCCGACAAGGGCACGATCCGCGGCGACTTCGCCGATTCGATCGACGCCAATGCGGTGCACGGTTCGGATTCGATCGAAAATGCCGCTGTGGAAATTGCATACTTCTTTGCATCCACCGAATTGTGCCCGCGCTGAGGAATTGATCTGGTGACTGTGGTGAAACCCAACCTGTTCGACTACGACCGCCAGGGATTGCGCGATCTGTTTGCATCGATCGGCGAAAAACCCTATCGGGCCGATCAGGTGATGAAGTGGATGTACCACCGCCACATCACCGATTTCGCCGAGATGACCGATGTCGGCAAGGCGCTGCGCGAGAAGCTCAGCGCCGCTGTCGACATCGTTCCGCCCAGGACCATATTCGAGAAGCAGTCCGCCGACGGCACGCACAAGTGGCTGCTCGGCATGGATGGCAGCAATGCTATCGAAACCGTGTTCATTCCGGAAACCTCGCGCGGCACGCTGTGCGTGTCCTCGCAGGTCGGCTGCGGACTGAACTGCCAGTTCTGTTCCACCGCCACGCAAGGCTTCAACCGCAACCTGTCCGCGGCCGAGATCATCGGTCAGGTATGGGTCGCGGCGCGCCACCTCGGCAACGTGCCGCACCATCAGCGCAAGCTCACCAATGTCGTCATGATGGGCATGGGCGAGCCGCTGCTGAATTTCGACAACGTCGTGCGCGCCATGAGCGTGATGCGCGACGATCTCGGTCTGGGCCTGGCCAACAAGCGCGTGACGCTGTCGACCGCGGGTCTCGTGCCGATGATCGACCGGCTCAGTGAGGAGAGCGACGTGTCGCTCGCCGTTTCGCTGCATGCGCCCAACGACGAACTGCGCACCGAACTGGTGCCGCTCAACAAGAAATACCCGATCGCGGAACTCATCGGCGCCTGCCAGCGCTACGTGGCCAAGCGGCCGCGTGCGTCGATCACGTTCGAATACACCATGATGAAGGGCGTCAACGACACGCCCGAACTGGCGCGCCAGCTGGTCAAGCTGATGCGCAAGGTGCCGTCCAAGGTCAACCTCATTCCGTTCAATCCGTTCACCGGCACGCGCTTCGAACGCTCCGACGAGGACGTCATCCGCGCGTTCCAGAAGATCCTGCTCGACGCGCAAGTGCTGACCACCGTGCGACGCACGCGCGGCGACGACATCGACGCGGCCTGCGGGCAGCTCAAGGGCCAGGTGACGGATCGCACGCGCCGCCAGGCCGATTTCCGCCGCAAGCTCGAAGGGCAGGCCGATGCGGCTTAAGTTCGCGCTGGCGCTGCTGCTGATTCTCGGTCTTGGCGCCTGCGCCACGGCCGCGCCGCGCAGCAAGGCCGCCAACAAGGCACGCAGCGCCGCGGAGGTCCATGTCGCGCTGGGCCAGCGCTACATGCAGCAGGGCAAGCTCGAACTCGCGCTGGAGAAGCTCGAAAAGGCGCTGCATTTCGATTCCTCGTATGTCGATGCGCATACCGTGATCGCGGTGCTCTACGAGCGCATCAACGATCAGCGCAAGGCCGCCGAGCACTACCGCCGCGCCGCCGAACTGGCTCCGCGCAACGGCGCAGTCAACAACAACTACGGTGCTTTCCTGTGCCGTAACGGCAAGCTCGACGAGGCGGGGCAGCGCTTCGCCGCGGCCGTCACCGATCCGTTCTACAAGACGCCCGACGTGGCCTACGCGAACTCCGGCAGCTGTTTCCTGCACGGCGGCAAGTTCGATCGCGCCGAGCAGGATTTCCGCAAGTCGCTGGAACACAATCCGAACAACGGCGAGTCGCTGTTCAACCTGGCTACCGTGCTGTTCCAGAAAAGCGATTTCCTGCGTGCGCGCGCATTCCTGCAGCGTTTCGAATCGCTCGGCGTAGCCAACCCGGACGCCTTGCTGCTCGGACACAACATTGAAAACGGCCTCGGCAACACCCGCGAAGCCAACGAATATGCGCGACGTCTGCGCACCGAGTTTCCGGATTCGCCTCAGCGGCAGAAACTGGAACCGAGCACTCCGTCATGAAATACAGGCAAAAACGTTCGCACTCTGGCGCCGACGTTGCGGCGGCGCCAGCGACGAACTCCGTGATTCCCCGGTTCAATGATCAGATTCCCCTCGAACTCGCCTCCGCAGCGCAGCCGATGACCAGCCAACACGACGACAACCACACCGCAGCGGCCACGGACAGTGCCGAAGCACCCTGCACGGACGCCTCCACGAATCCGACCCCTGTGGTCGCCGACACGGGACGTGAGCTGTTCGTCCTGCCGCCGGAGGCGCAGCCCGAACCCGGCTTCGGCCATCGGCTGCGCGCCGCGCGAGAGCGGCGCGGCTGGGGTCTGGATGAGGTCTGTGCGCGTCTGCGCCTGCCGCAGCGTGTCGTGGCGATGCTCGAGAAGGATGATTTCTCGCACGTCGAACACGACGTCTATCTGCGCGGCTATCTGGCCAGCTATGCGCGTCTGCTCGATATTCCGCTGCAGGCCGTGGATACCCATGTGCGCGAGCGCAACGTCGCGCCGCCGACCCTGGTCGCGACGGGACGGATCTCGCACTCGCGCTACCTGTTTCAGCGCTATTCGGTGCCGACCGTCTACGTGATCCTGACCGGTCTCATCGTCGCGCCGGCGATCTGGCTCGCGACCCATGGCGGTCTCGACCAGAACCTGGCCCGCGTGTCTTCGCTGGAGCAGTCGCTGCCGCTGGAAACTCCGCCGCAACCGGCATCCGTTACGTCGGCCACCGGCACGGACGGTTCCATGGTCGTGCCGGCAACGCCGGCGCCGCCCGCTTCCGCGCCGTCGACGACCACGGCCGAACTGCCGCTGATGGCGTCGATGGTGCCGGCGATCAAGCACGAGGCAGCGCACGAACTGGCGCCTGCCGTCCCGGCCGGCAGCTACGCAATCAGCTTGCGTCTCAAGGAGGCCAGCTGGGTCGAGCTGATCGGTGCGGACGGCCAGCGCGTCGAATTCGGTCTGTTGGCCGCCGGCAGCAGCAAGACCTATACGGTCGGCCAGCCGGTCAGCGTGCGCCTGGGCAACTCGACCAACGCGGAATTGCTGGTCGATGGCAAGACCATCGATCTGGCCCCGTACCGGCGTGCCGCCGTGGCGCACCTCAAACTCGTCGACGGCGCCGCGACCAACCCCGGCAGCCCCGGCGATAACTGAATCGCAGTCGCAACGCGGGCGGCACCCCGGCTGCGCTGCGCGCGCTTCCTGTTACTCTACGGCGCCCGCGCGCCGGCATCTGTCCGATGCCGCGTAGCGGCAGCAGCAGGGCGTCGGCCCGGTCTGCCGCCGGCGTGGTGCGCCGCCGCATCTCTTGAAAACCGTCTGCCCGCTGCGGCAGGCGCAACATGGATTACGACATGGCTTTCGATCACCTCGACGAACACGAACAAAGCGAACTCGTGCGCACCTGGATGCGCGACAACATTGCCTCCATCCTCGTAGGCATCGGGTTGGGTCTGCTGGTCATCTTCGGCTACTTCCAGTGGCAGGGGCACCAGGCACGGCAGAAAGCACTCGCCGCCGGGGAATTCCTGAGTTTCGGCGCCGCGGTCGGCGCGAAGAATGACGAAGCCGCCAAGGCGGCCCTCGACCGCATACAGAAAGAACATGGCAACAGCGCCTATGCGGTGCTGGCTGCCATGCGCTGGGCCGAAGGCGCGATCGTGCGCAAGGACATGGCCACGGCCGAACAGTCCCTGCAGTGGGCCTACGACCACGCCGGCGACGACGCGATCAAGAGTCTTGCCGGCCAGAACCTCGCCCGCGTCAAGCTCGGTGCCGACAAGGCTGCCGAAGCGCTGAGCCTCGTCGACAGCCTTCCGGTCGAAGGCTACGCCTCGGTCATCGCCGAATTGCGCGGCGACATCCTTCTTTCCCAAGGCAAGCGCGACGAAGCGCGTACGGCCTACCAGGCGTCGCTCGACGCGCTGGACGCCTCGGCACCGAATCGCCAGGCGCTGGAAATGAAACGCGACGACATCGGCAGCTCGACTGCCGCCACGCCGGCCCCGGCCGCCGCGGAGAAGCAGAGCTCATGAAGAAGTCGGTCTACCTGCTGGGCGGTCTGGCCACGCTCGCGCTGCTGGGCGGCTGCGGCTGGTTCAAGGGCAATTCGACCAAGCGCGAAAACATCGCTCAGCCCAAGGAACTCGTCGATCTGGCGCCGACCCTCGCGGTCAAGGAAGTCTGGAGCCGTGGTATCGGCAAGGGCGCAGCGAAGTCCGGCATCCGCATCACGCCGGCGCTGCGCGACGGCACGCTCTATACCATCGGCGTCGACGGCGAAGTCACAGCGATCGACGCGGCCAGCGGCAACGTGCGCTGGAATCGTGACGTCAAGCTGAAGCTGGCCGGCGGCCCGGGCGTCGGTGAAGGCCTGCTCGTCGTCGGCGGCATGGATGGCGATGTGCTCGCGCTGGATGCAGCCAACGGCGGCGAACGCTGGCGCGCGCGGGTCAGCGCGGAAGTGGTCAGTGCGCCGGCCATCGACGGCAGCCTGGTCTTCGTACGCAGCAATGACGGCCGCGTCTTCGCGTTCGACACGAGCGACGGCAAGCAGCGCTGGGTCAACGACCGCGCCACGGTGCCGCTGCTGTCGTTGCGCGGCAGCGCGAGTCCGCGTGTAGCGGGCGATCTGCTGATCAATGCGACCGACGCCGGCAAGGTCATGGCGCTGCGCGCCAGCGACGGCGCCTCGGCGTGGGAGCAGACGCTGGCGACCGTCGAAGGGCGCACCGAAGTCGAACGTCTCAACGACATCGACGGCGATCTGAAGATCGACGGCGATGTGATCTACGCCGCCGCCTACCATGGCCAGGTCGTGGCACTGAACCTGGCCAGCGGCCGCCAGATCTGGAATCGTCAATTGTCCAGCTATACCAATGTGGACGTGTCGGCGAGCCAGGTCTACGCCGTCGACGACCAGTCCCAGGTATGGGCTTTGGACCGCACCAGCGGTGCGTCGATGTGGAAGCAGGATGCGCTGCAATACCGCTGGCTCAGCGGTCCGGCGGTGCAGGGCGACTACGTCATCGTCGGCGATCTCGAAGGCTACGTGCACTGGCTCGCCATCGCCGACGGCAAGGAAGCCGCGCGCGAGCGCCTGTCCAAGAACGCGATCCGCGCCACCCCGGTCGTGATCGGCGATACGGTCTACGTGGTCGACGTGAAGGGTGAGCTCGGCGCGTTTCGCGCCCAGCTCTGATGGTTCCATCGCCGGCGCCGCGGCTGCGGCGCCGGTGCAGCAATGTTCCAGCGGCTGTCCGGTTCGTCCGTGTGCGGCCGCCGAGGTAGCAGGTCCGGCTGACAGCGGTGCATTCCCGCGTTCGGGCGATGCGCCGATTGTTCTCTTCCACCGGGTGCCGCGCGGTTGCAGTGCCCGACTCAGCAGGTTCCGCGCATGTTGCCCGTCGTCGCTCTGGTTGGTCGTCCCAATGTCGGAAAGTCGACATTGTTCAATGTGCTCACGCGCACGCGTGACGCGCTCGTCGCCGACCAGCCCGGCCTGACCCGCGACCGCCATTACGGCATCTGCCGGCTCGGCGAGCGTCCGTTCGTGGTCGTCGATACCGGCGGCCTGTCGGGCGAAGACGAAGGCATGGACGGGCTGACCGCGAAACAGGTGCAGCTGGCCATCGGCGAAGCGACCGTCGTCGTGTTCGTGACCGACGCGCGCGCCGGCCTCATGGCGCTGGACCGCGAGATCCTGGCCGACCTGCGCAAGCAAGGCAAACCCCTCATCGTCGGCGTCAACAAGACCGACGGGCTCGACGAACTCAACAGCCTGGCCGATTTCGCCGCGCTGGGCCTGAGCACACTGGTGCCGCTGGCCGCGTCGCACGGCCGTGGCGTCGGCGACCTGATCGAGGAAATCGAACCGCTGCTGCCCGCCGACGAGGAAGCGGAGGACGCGTCCGATGCGGATCTGGGCATTCGCGTTGCGATCGTGGGCCGGCCCAACGTCGGCAAGTCCACGCTGATCAACCGCCTGCTCGGCGAAGACCGCCTCGTCGTGTCCGATGTCGCCGGCACCACGCGCGATTCGATCCGCGTGCCCATCATGCGCGACGGCAAGAAATACACCCTGATCGACACCGCCGGCGTGCGACGCCGCGCACGCGTTGAAGAAGTGGTCGAGAAATTCAGCGTCATCAAGACCCTGCAGTCCATCGCCGCGGCCCAGGTCGTGGTGATGATGATCGATGCCGGCGAAGGCGTGTCGGACCAGGATGCGACCCTGATCGGCCACGTGCTCAACGAGTCGCGCGCGCTCGTCATCGTCGCCAACAAGTGGGACAACCAGACCCAGTATTCGCGCGAGCAGTGCGAGAAATCGCTGGAGCGGCGTCTGGATTTCGTCGCCTGGGCCGAACGCGTGTTCATCTCGGCCAAGCATGGTTCGGGATTGCGTGAACTCATGAAGGCGATCGACCGCGCTCATGCCTCGGCGACGCGCCAGTTCAATTCGTCCGAACTCAACAAGGCGGTGGAAGCCGCCTACGAAGGCTACCAGCCGCCGCTCGTGCGCGGCCATGCGCCCAAGCTGCGCTACGCGCATCCGGGCGGTACGAACCCGCCGACCATCGTGATTCACGGCTCGCGCACCAAGCATCTGGCCGACAGCTACCGGCGCTATCTCGAGAACTTCTTCCGCAAGCGCTTCAAGCTCGTCGGGACGCCGCTGCGGCTGGAATTCCGCGATGGCGAGAACCCGTTCGCCGGCCGCAAGAACGAGTTGACGGAAGGCCAGCAGCGCAAGCGCCAGCGATTGATCCGCAACGCCAAGAAGCGCTGACGAATGCCGTGAACGCGAGCGGCGAATCCGTCACAGCTGCCATCCTGGCCGGCGGCCAGGCGCAGCGTCTCGGCGGTATCGACAAAGGCCTGGCGCACTGGCGTGGCCGCGCACTGATCGCGCACGTCGTCGAGGCGCTGTCCGCGCAGGTCGACGACCTTCTCATCGTGGCCAATCGCAATCCCGGCGAATACGCGCGCTACGGTCGTGTCTGCGGCGATCGCCATGCCGGCTACCGCGGCCCGCTCGAAGGCATCTCGACCGCCGTGCAGCAGGTTGACAGCGCCTGGTTGCTGGTCGTGCCGGTCGACAGTCCGATGCCGGGCATCGATCTGCTCGCACGCCTGTGTCAGCAGCGTGGCGATGCCGCGATCGCGGTCGCTCATGACGGCGTGCGCCGCCAGCCCCTGTTCGCGCTGTACCGGCGTGCGCGCCTGGAATTGCCCGGCGACGCCCAGGCCCTGAACGATCGGGCGCTGTCGGTCTGGGCCTGGCAGGACCGGCATTCCCTGCGCGAAGTCGATTTCAGCGACAGTCCGGCGCGTTTCGCCAATCTGAATACTGCGGAGGATTTTCGCGATGCGCTCAGCTGACACGCCGGGACCGGTGCCGGACCTGCTGCCGGTCGCGCAGGCGCGGGCGCGCGTGATCGCGCGGGCACGCGCACGCACGCTGCCGCACGAAAGTGTCGCGCTGGAACACGCGCTCGGCCGCAGCCTCGCCGTGCCGGTCAGCGTACCGATCGACGTGCCTGCATTCGCCAATTCCGCAATGGACGGCTTCGCGCTGCGCGGCGCGGATCTGCCGGCGTCGGGCGATCGCGTTTTCGTGCTGGTCGGTACCCGATTCGCCGGCGACGGCCGCGACGCGGTGGTCGGTCCCGGCGAATGCTTGCGCATCACGACCGGTGCGCCGCTGCCGCGCGGCGCCGATACGGTCGTCATCAAGGAAAACGTGCGCGTCGAGGATGAGCGCGTGATCGTCGCCGCGGGCGAAACGGCCGGCGCGAACGTGCGCGCGGCGGGCGAGGATTTCGCACGCGGCGAGTCCGCATTCGACGCCGGCACGCGCCTGACGCCGGCGCGCCTGGGCGCGCTCGCCTCGTTCGGCTGGACCCATGCCGACGTGGTCCGTGCGCCGCGTGCGGTGCTGCTGACGACCGGCGACGAGATCGTCGCGCCGGGAACCGCGCTGCAGTTCGGCCAGATCTACAACTCCAACCGCTACAGCCTCGGCGCGATGCTGCGCGAGGCCGGCGTGGAACTGCTGCGGCACGAGCACGTGCGCGACGATCCGGAGGCACTGCGCGCAGCGCTGAATTGCGCCGCGGCCGAGGCGGACCTGATCCTGAGTTCCGGCGGCGTGTCCGCGGGCGAGGCGGATTTCCTGCCGCGGCTGCTGGCCGAAATCGGCACGGTGGATTTCTGGAAAATACGCATGAAGCCCGGGATGCCGCTGCTGTTCGGCGCGATCGGCGAGGCGCTGCTGTTCGCCTTGCCAGGCAATCCCGTATCGAGCATCGCCACCTTCGAGGTGCTCGTGCGGCCGGCGCTGGAGATCTGGGCAGGCCGCGATCCGGACGCGTCGCCGCGTTGGCATGCGCGACTGGCCGAACCTTTGCGCAAGACGCATACGCGCGCCGAATTCCTGCGCGCCTCGCGCGACTGCCGCGCCGACGGCACGCTCTGGGTGACGCCGTTCCCGCGCCAGGGCTCCGGCGTGCTGCGCAGCGTCGCCGAAGCCGACTGCCTCATCGTCGTGACCGAAGACGTCCAGACGCTGGCCGTGGGCGACAGTGTCGAAATCCTGCCTTTGTCCTGAGGGAATCGCATGGCACCGCTACCGCATCGCGATCAATTGCTGGCCGGCCTGCGCGACCGCGTCGCCGAAGTGACGGTCGATGCGGCCGCGCGCGAGCAGGCCGCCGGCGCCGTACTCGTCGACGTGCGCGAAGACGCCGAACGCGCGCCCGGTACACCGCAGGGCGCCATCGGAATTTCGCGCGGTTTTCTCGAATTGCGCATCGCCGAGCAGGTGGCGGACCGCGCCACGCGCGTGCTGGCGCTCTGTGGCAGCGGCCAGCGCTCGCTGTTTGCCGCCGACACGCTGCGGCAGCTGGGCTATGCGAACGTCGCCTCGGTCGCCGGCGGCTATGCCGCCTGGCTCGCCGCGGGCCTGCCGGTGCAGCGCGGTGGCCTCGATGCGGACAGCGGCGAGCGCTACTCGCGGCACCTGCTGCTGCCCGAGGTCGGCGTGGAAGGGCAGGCGCGGCTGGGTGCCGCGCGCGTCGTGCTGATCGGTGCCGGTGGACTCGGCTCTCCCGCCGCGCTGTACCTGGCCGCGGCCGGCGTGGGCCGCCTGCGCCTCGTCGATGACGACCGCGTCGAACGCTCCAACCTGCAGCGCCAGATCGTGCATGCGGAAGCGCGTGTAGGCATGCGCAAGACCGAATCGGCGCGCATGGGGCTGCTCGCGCTGAATCCGCGCATCGAGATCGAACTCGTCGACGAGCGCCTGCTCGCGGCGAACGTCCAGGACTGCCTCGCCGGTGCAGACGTGGTCATCGACGGCGCCGACAATTTCCCGACGCGCTATCTGCTCGACGCCGCCTGCCGCCGCCTGCGCCTGCCGCTGGTCTACGGTGCCGTGCACCGCTTCACCGGCCAGGTCAGCGTATTCGATGCGCGGCGTGAGGATTCGCCGTGCTATCGCTGCCTGTTCCCGGAACCGCCGAGTGCCGCGGAGGCGCCGAACTGCGCCGAAGCCGGCGTGCTCGGCGTGCTGCCGGGCGTGATCGGGCTGCTGCAGGCGACCGAGGCGCTCAAGCTGCTGCTCGATCGTGGCAATCCGCTCGTCGGCCGGCTGCTCTGCTACGACGCGCTCGCGGCGAGCTTCCGCGAGTTGCGTCTGGGGCGCGATCCGGCCTGTCCGGGTTGCGGGCGCGATGCAGTGTTCCAGGGTTATGAGGACATCGCGCGGATCTGCGCGGTGTCTGCGTAGCTCACTGAAAATCGCGCGAATGGATGCCGAAGCGCGGCAATAGCCCGCTGAGGTTCTCAAGTTTGTGCGCGACGAGGTGGCAGACGCTGTCGACGATCTGCAACTGGCCGTCGACGCGCAGCACGGTCGATTCGAGCAGTTCGCGCCGGTAGCGCAGGGCCACGCGTTCCCAGACCACGAGGTTGATCTGGCCAAATTCGTCCTCGAGCGTGACGAAGGTGACGCCGCCGGCTTCCGGTGGCCGCTGCCGCACGGTGACGAGCCCGGCGACGCGCGCCGGATCGCCATGCTGCCGTTCGCGGATCGCGCGCGAGTCGGACAGGCGCCGCTGGCGCAGTTCGGCGCGGATCAGCGCCATCGGATGCGCTTCCAGCGAATAGCCCTGGGTCGCGTAGTCGGCTTCGACGTTTTCCGCCGTGGTGGGCTCGCGCAGCAGCACCGCCAGTTCCGGCGTGTGCGCCGTCGCAAGCAGCGGCGGCAGGCGTTCCGCGCCGGCGCTGTGCCAGCGTGCCTGGTGGCGATGACCGGCCAGCGGCTGCAGCGTGCCGGCCTCGGCAAGGCGCTCGCGTTCGAAGCGGTCGAGCGCCGCGCGCTGCACGAGATCGGCCACGCTGGCGAAGACACGCTGCTCGCGGGCTGCAACGATGCGCTGCGCCAGCGCTTCGGATGCGCCTTTGAGCAGGCAGAACCCGAGGCGCAGCGCGAGCGTTTCGCCATCGCGTTCCAGCGTGCAATGCCACTGGCTGCAGGTCACGTCGATGGCCCTTACCTCGACGCCGTGATGTCGCGCATCCTGGATCAGCTGCGACGGTCCGTAGAAACCCATCGGCAGGGAATTCAGCAGCGCGCAGGTGAACACCGCCGGGTGATGGCATTTGATGTACGAGGACGCATAGGCGAGCAGGGCGAAGCTGGCCGAATGCGATTCGGGAAAGCCGTAGCTGCCGAAACCGCGGATCTGCTTGAACAGGCCGTCGGCATAAGTCTTGTAGCCCTGTTTTTCCATGCCGTCGAAGATTTCCTGTTGGAACTTTTCCACAGTGCCGTCGTTCTTCCATGAGCCCATGGCCCGGCGCAGCTGGTCGGCGCGGCCCGGGGTGAAGCCGGCGACCTCCTGCACGAGCTTCATGACCTGCTCCTGAAAGATCGGTACGCCGTAGGTGCGGCTCAGGATGGCCGCGATGCGATTTTGTTTGTCTTTGTTCTGCGCTTCCGTCTGCAGCGTGGACTGCGGGTATTCGACTTCTTCGAGCCCTTTGCGCCGGCGCAGATAGGGATGCACCATGCCGCCCTCGATCGGGCCGGGCCGCACGATCGCGATCTCGACGACGAGGTCGTAGAAATTCGCCGGCTTGAGCCGCGGCAGCATCGACATCTGCGCGCGCGATTCGATCTGGAATACGCCGATGGTGTCGGCTTTCTGGATCATTTCATAAGTTTCCTTGTTTTCTTTGGGCAGCTTGGCCAGGTCGTAATCCAGCCCGCGATGTTCGCGCAGCAGATCGAAACAGCGGCGCAGGCAGGTCAGCATGCCCAGGGCCAGGCAGTCGACCTTGAGCAGCTTGAGCGATTCGAGATCGTCCTTGTCCCACTGGATCACGGTGCGGTTGGGCATGCTCGCGTTCTCGACCGGCACGAGCGTGTGCAGCGGATGCTCGGATATCACGAAGCCACCGACATGCTGCGACAGGTGCCGCGGCGAGCCGCGCAATTCTTCGACAAGGGCCATGAGATAGCGCATCAGCCGGCTGTCCGGGTCGAAGCCGCACTCGCTCAGCCGCTGCGCGAGCGGGATATCGCCGTGGGCATGCGAATAGGCGGCGCTGAGCTGGTTGAGCTGGTCGTCGCCGAGGCCGAGCGCGCGGCCGACGTCGCGCGCGGCGCTCTTGCGCCGGTACATGATCACGGTCGCGGCAAGCGCTGCGCGATGACGGCCGTATTTGTTGAACACGTACTGGATGACTTCCTCGCGCCGCTCGTGCTCGAAGTCGACGTCGATGTCGGGCGGCTCGTCGCGTTCCTCGGAGATGAAGCGCTCGAACAGCAGGTTGCTGCGTATCGGGTCGATCGAGGTGATGCCCAGGCAGTAGCACACGGCCGAATTCGCCGCCGAGCCACGGCCCTGGCACAGGATCGGCGGCGACTGCGCACGCGCCCAGCGCACGATGTCGTGCACGGTCAGAAAGAAATGCTCGTAACGCAGCTTTTCGACGAGTGCGAGTTCGGTTTCCAACTGCTGCCGGTTGCGTTCTTCGATGCCGCCGGGCCAGTGTGCGGCGGCGCCGGCCCAGGTCAGCGCGCGCAGATGTTCGATCGGCTTGCTGCCCGCCGGCACGACTTCGCTGGGATATTCGTAGTGCAGTGAATCCAGGCGGAAACGGCAGCGGCGCGCGATCGCGAGCGATTCCGACAACAGTTCCTCCGGATAGATGCGCTGCAGCGCCGGCAGCGGCCGCAGGTGCCGCTCGCCGTTTGGGAACAGCGCATGGCCGGCCTGGTCCACGGTGGTGTTCAGGCGTATCGCGGTCATGACGTCCTGCAGCGCGCGGCGGCGGCGCAGGTGCATGTGCACGTCGCCGGCGGCGACCAGCGGCAGCGCGTGCCGCTGTGCCAGGGTCTGCAGCGCGATCAGTCGCTGCTCGTCGCTGCCGTCCTTGTGCAGCTCGACGGAGACCCAGCTGCGTTGCAGGTAGTGCGTTTTTATCCACGCAGCCTGTGCGTCGCTGGCATCGTCCGCGAGCGCGGACGTCGCGCCGGGCAGCCACAGTGCCAGAAGTCCGTCCCGGCACGGCAGCAGATCGTCGCGCCGGACGCAGTATTCGCCCTTGTCGCTGCGCAGGCGGGCCTGGGTAATGATCCGGCAGAGATTGGCGTAGCCGTCCGGGCTTTCGACCAGCAGCACCAGAGCGAGGCCGTCCTCCAGTCGCAGCTCGCTGCCGACGATCAGCGGCAGGTCATGCGCGCGCGAGGCATTGAACGCGCGCACGATGCCGGCCAGCGAACATTCGTCGGTGATGGCGAGTGCCGCATACCCGAGCTTCTTTGCGCGTTCGAACAGTTCGTCGGCGCAGGACGCGCCGCGCTGGAAGCTGAAGTCGGACAGACAATGCAGTTCGGCATAGACACCGGCGTCGGACGTGGCCGCTTCCGTGGACGCGGGTACGGCGGGCAGGGCGGTGTCGCGCGTCGCGTCGGACAGCGGTGTCAGCGCCTTGGCGGCATCGCGCAGGCGCCGCCGCGCGGCCAGATCGATCGGCGCGTCGCTCATGCGAACCAGCCGTGCAGCATCCAGCCGCTGTCCGCGCCGGTGGGCACGAAGGCCCAGGCGCGCTGACCGTTGGCGCAGCGCACGACGTAATAGTCGCGGCGCGCATCTTCACCGTCCCACCAGCCGCTTTCGATGCGCTCGGGGCCGGCCAGGATCTGCGCCGGCGGTTGGCGCAGCGGGATCGGTTGCGTCAGCAGCCAGAGCGGGCGCGAACCCGTCGGCGCGGATGACGGCAGTGCCGCCAGGTTGGCAGGCGTCTGTTTTTTAACGCGTAGGTTTTTTTCGCTGGCGTCGGGCTGCGCCGCCGGTGGCGCGAATCGCCAGGCGCGTTCGGGGCGGTGATCGGCGACACAGGCCAGGCCTTGCAGCGCATCGTCGCCGAGACGGCTGCGCAGGCGTTCGGTCAGCGCCGGCCAGTCCAGGCCTTCGCTGCGCGCCGGTTCGAACAGGTCGCGATGACCGGGCCGGAACGGCGGCAGATCATCGGCGACGAGTGCGATCGCGCTGACGGCTGCGCCGATCTCTACGCGTTCCAGACGGCCGCGGCAGAACTCGTACAGCGCGGGCGCCTCGCGCTGTACGCTGACCAGTCCCACCGGCACGCGCGTGGCGCCGCGGTCTTCGTGTTCCAGGCACAGCTCGAAACGCTGCACGCCGCTGTCGCGTACATGCAGGTACAGCGCAAGCTCGTGCACGAGACGGCGCAGCGGAAACAGCAGCGGCTGCCAGTTGTCGACGAGCGCATCGAGTTCGATGCGCCGGGAGAAACGGTCCGGCGGCTGGTACAGCGCCAGGTTTTCCACCGCATCGCCGCGCAGCACGTCGAGCCAGTGCAATGGGTCGGGGCCGATACGTCGCGCCAGCTCGACGCGCGGCAGCGCGAACAGTTCCCGCAGCTGGCGAAAGCCCATGCCGTGCAGTTGTGCGATCGCCTGCGCCGTCAGTCCGCTGAGCGCCACCGGCGCCGCGCTCAAGGCATTCAGCATGGTGCTGCGATGGCGCAAGGCGATCTGTTCGTGGTTCAGCGCGAGTACGCGCGCCGCCGCGGCGACCGGCGCCACACCGAGCCGATAGGCGCCGAACCCCAGCGCCTGCAATTCCGCCTTCAGCCGTTGCTGCAGGGCGGGCCAGCCTTTGAACAAGGTCAGGCTCGCGCCGACTTCCAGCCAGACCGTATCGGGCTCGCCGCGGCTGACCTGGCCGCTGAAGCGATACGCCCAGGTCGCCAGCAGCTGCAGGGCAGTGCGCTCCGCATCCGCATCACGTCGCCGCGCATCGATGTCGGCACACAGGGCGCGTGCCGTTGCCAGCACCAGTCCCGGCCGCACGCCGCGCGCCTGCGCCGCGGTGTTCGCGTACGCCACCACCGGCCGCTGCCGCGGCCCGTCGAACACGACGCACGGCTGCTCCGTCGCGGCCTGTGCGGCGAACACGGCATGCAGCGGCAAGGCGGGGAAGTGGAGGCAGGCCCAGAGCACGGCAGGATTCGATGGCGGTTCGGACGGGTCGGTATCGTGCGGCGGCGGGAAAACGGTGAAGCGAGTGATAGGGCAGGGGTGTCGCTGCCGGTGAGACGCGGGGAATGTTTCAGTGGCGGCATGTATGGGCTGTGGTCTGCTTGTGTTTTTTTCTTTTGTTGTAAATTTTAAATATTTATTTTTAACTTTCTGTGTCTTTGGCGGATGACGTGCCGATGCGTCGTAGCAGCAGCCCTCTCATCGCCAAGGGCCATGCGCAGCGGCGAGCACACGCGGCGGCGAGCACAGCGCTCGCTCCGCGTGCGCCACAGCGGAAATCGGGGTGGATAGCTCTCTCGCCCAAGCTCGTTTGGAGTGAGCGGGGCGCCGCCCAGAACCGCAGGTTCTGGCGCCCCCGAACGTGCGACTGGCTGGAGCTGAAGTTTCGGCGCCGCGTGACTTTAGCCCTCTCCCCCAAGCGCGTTAACGCGCTTGGGGGAGAGGGTTGGGTGAGGGGGAGAAGC
>JBBQZR010000086.1:0-16327 GCA_038207515.1 Lysobacterales bacterium
CGAATGCATCAGTCGATTCCGGAGCAAGGGCGTTGGCTGCAACAGGTCGTGCGTGGGTACTTTGCCTATCACGCCGTGCCGACGAACACACGGGCTATGCAGGCGTTCCGGCACCATATCCAAACCCTGTGGAGGCGGTCGTTATCACGCCGCAGTCAGAAAGGTCTGGTGCTCTGGGCGCGCTTTACGCAGCTCGCCAACGACTGGCTCCCCAAAGCCACCATCCTTCATCCCTGGCCCAGCCAACGATTCGACGTCAAATACCCGAGGTGGGAGCCGAGTGCGCGAATCGCGCCCGCTCGGATCTGTGCGGGGGGTGTGGGGTGACCTGCATTCCTACCGCGAACGCTATCGCGAGCCCTTCTCCGATGAACTGACGGTTGCTTGCGGCACGTTTACTGGGGTCGCTTCGTTGCGCTGGTCGCGGTTGCGCGTGGGGGGTTCATAACCCGCAGGTCGACTCCAACAAAAGATAGAAATCCGACGAGGCAATTTTGGTCTGGCTGCTGCTCCTCGGATCGGAGCGGCGCTGCGACTGCTCAGCGGTACGCACCGCCGCGCGCTACCAAAACCTATGGCACTCTCCCGTCATGCAGGGCATCCCCGCCACCTTCGATTTCCCAACCGACAGCGCGGAGTTCCGGCATCCGGTGCATCGCTCGGGTGTCGAGCTGTATCGCGCGCACATCGTGCGACATGCGTTCGAGCCGCATACGCATGCGGCGTTCGGATTAGGGGCGATCGAGCAGGGGGTGGAGCGGTTTCGTCTGCGCGGGTCGGAGCATCTGGCGCCGGCGGATTCGCTGGTGTTGATGAATCCGGACGAGTTGCACACCGGGCGCGCGGAGACCGAGGGCGGCTGGCGCTATCGGATGATTTATCTCGATGCGGACGTGGCTGCGGCGATCAGCGGTGAGTCGGATTGGTGGTTTGCCGATGCGGTGCGGGTGGATGTGCTGCGCGCGCGGCAGGTGACGGCGCTGCTCGATCGGCTCTGGCGGACGCCGTCGCCGCTGGCGTTCGACGGCTTGCTCGCAGAATTGCTGCAGACGCTGTCGCCGCATGTGCAACGGCCGCGGCCGGCGCCGGCCGAAGGTGCGTTGCGTTTCGAGCGGGTCGTCGACTATCTGCATGCGCATCTCGCCGACCGCATCACGCTGGAGCAGCTGGCCGCGGTCGCCCATCTCAGTCCGTTCCATTTCCTGCGCCGCTTTCGCGCGCAGTACCACGCGACGCCGCAACAGTTGCTGATGGCATTGCGTCTGCAGCGGGCCAAGCGCCTGCTCGCGGCCGGCGTCGCGCCGGCGCAGGTCTCTGCCGACTGCGGGCTTGCGGATCAGGCGCATCTGACGCGTGCCTTCGCCTGGCGCTACGGCGTCACGCCGGCGCGTTATCAGCGCCAATTGCTGGGTCGGGTGTCGCCGTCGGCGGAAACCGGCGGCTGACGGTAACGCGGCAGCAATCTGGTTCAAGACGCTTACTGCGCGACGATGCAGACTCGCGCCATGTTCATCGGCATCGTCTACGCACTCATCGCCGGCCTGCTCTGGGGCCTCGTTTTCGTCGGGCCGCTGTTGCTGCCGGAGTATCCGGCCGCGCTGCAATCGGTGGGGCGCTACCTCGCGTTTGGCCTGATCGCATTGCCGTTGGCCTGGCTCGATCGCGTCGAACTGCGCCGGCTCGCGCGCGGCGACTGGCGGGAGGCGCTGAAACTCTCCGCGATCGGCAACCTGCTGTACTACTTCTGCCTCGCAGCGGCGATCCAGCGCGCGGGCGCGCCGCTGCCAACGATGATCATCGGCACGCTGCCGGTCGTCATCGCGATCTGCGCAAACCGGCGCAACGCGCGGCGGGACGGAACGTTGCCGTGGCGCAAGCTCGCGCCATCGCTGGTGCTGATCGGACTCGGCGTGGCCTGCGTCAACCAGGTCGAACTGGTAGCGCTGCGCAGCGATCCGATGGCCGATCCGTGGCGCTATCTGAGCGGCGCCGCGCTGGCGCTCGTCGCGGTCGCGTGCTGGACCTGGTATCCGCTGCGTAACGCCGATTGGCTGCGCGACCATACGGCCCGCAGCCCGCGCGCCTGGGCGACCGCACAGGGTCTCGTGACACTGCCGCTCGCCGCGGTCGGGTATGCGCTGCTCTGGGGCGGCATGACGGTGTCGGCGTTCGACTTCGCGATGCCGTTCGGCCCGCGCCCCGGAGTTTTCATCGCACTGATGTGCGCGATCGGACTGTTCGCGTCCTGGCTCGGCACGCTGTGCTGGAACCAGGCCAGCCAGCGCCTGCCGACCGCGATCGCCGGCCAGCTCATCGTGTTCGAAACGCTGGCGGCGCTGGGCTACGCGTTTGCCCTGCGCGGTCATGCACCGCAGTGGCTAACCATTGTTGGTATCGCGCTGCTGATCGCCGGTGTCGTGCTCGCGGTGCGTGTGCAGCCGGAGCCTCAGACCAGGCCGGTCGCGTAGTAGGTCGCGATGATGACGAATACGGCGAGCGTCTTGATCAGCGTGATCGCGAAGATGTCCTTGTAGGCCTGGCGGTGGCTAAGGCCGGTCACGGCCAGCAGCGTGATAACGGCGCCGTTGTGCGGCAGCGTATCCATGCCACCCGAGGCCATCGCTGCGACGCGATGCAGCACTTCCATCGGTATCGCAGCGGCGTTGGCGTTGGCGATGAAAGTATCGGCCATCGCCGCGAGCGCGATGCTCATGCCGCCGGAAGCCGAACCGGTAATGCCGGCCAGAGCCGTGATCGTGATCGCCTCGTTGACGAGCGGATTCGGAATCGACGCCAGTGCCTGCGCGACCACGACGAAGCCCGGCAGCGCCGCGATCACGGCGCCGAAACCGTATTCCGACGCCGTGTTCATGGCCGCGAGCAGTGCGCCGCCGATGGCCGTGCGTGTGCCGTCGGCGAAGCTCGCCATGACCGGCTTCCAGGCGAAGGCGAGCACGGTCGCGATACCGACGAGCAGGGCGCCTTCGACGGCCCAGATCGCGGCGACCTTGGCGACTTCCTGCACTACCGGCGCGGCCTTGCCGATGGCGGCGGGCACGAACTCGTGACTGGCGCCGTAGATGCGCGGAATCAGGCTCGTGAGCAGCTTGTTGGACACGCCGACGAGGACCAGCGGCAGGATCGCGACCAGCGGGTTGGCCAGCGCCGTGCCGGCGAACGCGGCCGGTTCGTTCTGCAGCGTCGCCGCGTCGCCGTAGCCTTCGCCTGCCGCAAGCGCTGCGCGGCGGCGCCAGTCGAGATAGACCAGCCCGACGATCAGGATGAACACCGCGCCGACGCAGCCCAGCACCGGCGCGGCCCAGGAGCTGGTGCCGAAGAAGGTGGACGGAATGATGTTCTGGATCTGTGGCGTGCCGGGCAGCGCGTCCATCGTGAAGGTGAACGCGCCGAGCGCGATCGTGCCGGGGATCAGGCGCTTGGGAATGTCGCTCTGGCGGAACAGCTCGGCCGCGAACGGATAGACGGCGAACACCACGACGAACAGCGACACGCCGCCGTAGGTCAGTAGCGCGCAGACGGCGACGATGGACAACATGGCGCGCTGCGCGCCGAACAGCCTGATCGTCGCGGCGACGATGGCTTTTGAAAAGCCCGAGATCTCGATCAGCTTGCCGAATACCGCGCCGAGCAGGAACACGGGAAAGTACAGTTTGAGAAAA
This sequence comes from Lysobacterales bacterium, assembly GCA_038207515.1. Classification (GTDB taxonomy): domain Bacteria; phylum Pseudomonadota; class Gammaproteobacteria; order Xanthomonadales; family Rhodanobacteraceae; genus Tahibacter. The sequence goes on from JBBQZR010000086.1 coordinate 3,681, forward strand.
CCGACCATCTTGTCCATGAACAGGCCGGTGAACATGGGGGCGACCAGGGCCGGATCGGTCAGCAGCACCGCGCCGAGTGCGGCGACCGGGGCGAACAGGATCACGCTGTGGCCGCGGTAGGCGACCCACATGAGAAAGCACAGCGCGGCCAACACGATCAGAAAAGACATTCCCTGGCTCCAGACGCCCGACGCAGCGAGTGTCGGGAAGCGCCACCGGACGGCCCATTGTCCGAAGGTACGATGCCGCCCGCGCCGGGCGCAGCCTAGCCTTGGCGCGAAACGGCGGCAGGGGTCCGCCGGATCGACGTATTCGAAAGTTCTCAAAAGGGGCAGCAGCAATGAAGCGGATGAAGCGAAATTACCTGGCGCTGGCGATCGGCTGCGTGCTGCTGGCGCCGATGGCCTGGGCCAATGAAGATGCCGCGAGCGCGGCGGAAACCGAGGCCACGACCGAATCCGCGAGTGCCGCCGCTGACGCCGATCCGGCCAGCACCAGCAGCGCGACCACGCTGGACCGCGTCACTGTCACCGCGCGCAAGCGTGAGGAAACACTTCAGGACGTGCCGGTCGCGGTCACCGCGTTCACCGCCGATGCGATGGAAAAGCTCAACATCGAGGACATCGGCGATCTCGATGCGCAGGTGCCGAACCTCACGATCTATGCGGCGCGCGGTTCAAGCAGCACGGTGACCGCGTATATCCGCGGCATTGGCCAGTCCGATCCGCTCTGGGGCGTGGATCCGGGTGTCGGCATCTACCTCGACGACGTCTACATCGCGCGTCCGCAGGGCGCCCTGCTCGATGTGTTCGACGTCGAGCGCGTCGAAGTGCTGCGCGGCCCGCAGGGTTCGCTCTACGGCAAGAACACCATCGGCGGCGCCATCAAGTACATCTCCAGGGGGCTGCCCAAGGACGTCGACGGCTACGCCCAGCTCACCGTCGGCAACTACGGCCAGCTCGACGCCAAGGGTGCGATCGGCGGCCCGATCGGCGGCGATGACAGCGCGATCCGCGCGCGTCTGGCAGTGGCCAGCCTCAACCGCGATGGCTTCGGCGAGAACCTGACCAACGGCGCGCCGGTTTCCGACAAGGAGATCAACGCATTCCGCGCCAGCGTCGGCGCCGACATCAGCGACCGCTTCGACCTCAACTTCGCCTTCGACTGGATGGACGACCAGTCCGGCGTGCGCGGCGCGCGCATGCTCGCACCAAACCGCTTCGTGCCGGGCGTGGTGCCGCTCGATGACCGCTACGACAACCGCAGCGGCATGCCCAACATCAACGACACGGAAATGAAGGGACTTTCCGGCACGGCGAACTGGCGCGCGACCGATTCCTGGACGTTCAAGTACATCTTCGCGCGGCGCGATTCGGACACCGAAACCAACATCGACTTCGACACGCTGCCGAACAAGATCGCCGACGTGAAGGCGTTCTACCGCGACGAGCAGACCACCAACGAACTGCAGGCCAATTACGACGGCGGCGGCATGGCGCGCGGCGTCATGGGCCTCTACAGCTTCGACGGCGAGGCCGGCGGCCAGGTGCTCAACAACTTCTTCAACGCGTCGTTCGGCGATACGCAAGGCACGGTCTTTACCGAGTCCATCGCGGCCTACGCCGACTGGACGTTCGATTTCACCGACCGCTTCTCGGTCGACTTCGGCGCGCGCTGGACCGACGAGGACAAGCAAGCCGTCGTGCTCAACCGCGGCTACACCGACGCGACGTTCACGACCCCGACGACGACCGTGGCGAACTTCAACCGCACGGTGAACTTCACCAACGTCTCGCCCAAGATCGCGCTGGATTTCAAGCTGACCGACAACGTGATGCTGTACGGCGTGGCTTCGCGCGGCTTCAAGTCCGGCGGTTTCAATATCCGCGCCAACGCGGTCGCCGTGCCGCGTTCGGCCGAACCGTTCGATGACGAAAAGGTCGACAGCTTCGAAATCGGCACCAAGATGTCGCTCGCGGATCAGAGCCTGTTCCTGAACTTCGCCTACTTCTACAACAAGTACGAAGATATCCAGTTGTCCGTGTTCACTGCGTTCGACAGCAACGGCGACGGCGTCGACGATGCGTTCTTCGGCGATTTTACCAACGCCGGCAGGGGCCATGTACAAGGCCTGGAAATGGAATACCAGTGGCTGCCGAGCGAGCATTGGGCAATCAGCGGCAACCTGGCCTGGCTCGATGCGAAGTACGATGAGTTCTTTACCAACGGCGTCAATGTCGCGAACGTGCAGAAGTTCACCAATGCGCCGCGCTTCTCCGGCGCGGTGAACCTCGAATACCGCACCGATCTGGCCAGCGGCGGCAATCTCTCGGCACGCGCAGGCTACAGCTACCAGAGCGAAGTGTTCCCGACGACCGACCTGAGCCCGGTCATCCGCCAGGACGGCTACGGCCTGCTCAACGCCGGCGTGATCTGGAAGGTCAACCCGGACTGGACCCTCGCGCTGCAGGGCACGAACCTCACCGACAAGGAATACCGCACGACCGGCTACAACATTCCGGTGCTCGGCATACTCACCGGTTTCTACGGACCGCCGCGGCAGTACACGGTGAGTGCGCGTTACGATTTTTGAGGTAGTCCAGCAAAACGACTCGGGGATAAAGCTGGGAGAAGCTCTTTTTTGCACCTCCTTGAAGGAGTCTTCTTCCAGTCTTTTTGGTTGCTGAGAATTTGTTGAAAGATGTCGCCCGAACGGGCAGCCCGGCGCGCGGGTTCCTCTCCTCCGAGGCCGCGCACCGACCTTTGATCGGGACGGGCAGGGACGCCTGCTTTTTTCATTGCCCGGCACGTTGCTCGAAGCCATCGACGCGGATGCGGTCGCCCGCGGTACCGACGCGTAGCGCGGCAAGCCACTGCTCGAACGTCAGTCCGCTGCAGGTTTCCCGATTGCCCGCGCGATCCTCTCGTGGCGGACTCGGCGTCGTGGCGCCACACGCGCCATCGGTGCTACGCCGGCGCGCAAAGCACGGCCCGTCCCGCGCTACCATGCCGCGTCGCCGTGGGGATGAGCACTGATGCTGAGCGTGGGTCCGGTCGTACTCGCGGCGCTGGTCTGGCTCGGCGCGTTGTTCGGCGTCGCGCTGTATGCCGAGCGGCGGCCCGCGGGTCTCGCGCGGCACTGGCACCACGTCTATGCGCTATCGCTCGCGGTCTACTGCACCTCGTGGACCTTCTACGGCACGGTGACCCAGGCCGCGCGCTACGGCTGGCCGCTGCCGCCGACCTTCATCGGCACCATCCTGCTGTACGCGTTCGCGGCGATCGCGCTGGTCAGGCTCGTACGTCTCGCGCGCGCCTCGAACGCGACCTCACTCGCGGACCTGATCGCGACGCGGCTCGGCAAGAATTCCTGGGTCGCCGCGAGCGTGACGGCGGTCGCCGCGCTGGGGTTGATCCCGTACATCGCGCTGCAGCTCAAGGCGGTCGCGATGAGTTACGCGATGCTGACGCGCTCGGGCGCGGAAGCGCCGCAATCGCTGTGGCAGGACGGCGCGCTCTACGTCGCGCTGGCCATGGCCCTGTTCGCGATGCTGTTCGGCACGCGCCGGGTCAGCGCGGCGGAACACAATCGTGGCCTGGTACTGGCGATCGCGTTCGAATCGCTGTTCAAGCTTGCCGCGATGCTCGCGCTCGGCGCGTTCGTGCTGTTCGGCCTGGAGATTCCGCCGCAGCCCGTGGCCGCGACGCCGCGGCCCATGGCCGGCGGCTTCCTGCCGCTGGTGCTGCTCGGCGTGCTCGCGATGTTCACGCTGCCGCATCAATTCCATGTCGGCGTCGTCGAATGCCGCGACGAATCGCATGTGCGCACGGCGCGCTGGCTGTTTCCGCTGTATCTGCTGCTGATCGCGCTGCCGTTGCTGCCGCTCGCGCACGCGGGCGATGCGCTGCTCTCCAGCATCGGCGTGCCGCCGGATCTCTACGTGCTCGCGCTGCCGCTGTCGCAGGGCCACGAAGGCCTGGCGCTGTTCGCGTTCCTCGGCGGTCTGAGCGCGGCGACCGGCATGGTCGTGGTCAGCACGCTGACCTTGAGCCTGATGATCGGCAACCACTGGCTCGCGCCCGGTCTGCTGCGCGGCGCGTGGCTGCGCACCGGCGGCGGCGACCTGCGCGGAACCGTGCTGCTGCTGCGCCGCGTCGGCATCGGCGCGATCATGTTGCTGGCCTGGGCCTACAACCGCCTGATCGCCGGCAACGAGGCGCTTGCTGACGTCGGCGCCGTATCGTTTTCCGCATTGGCCACATTGACGCCTGCGCTCGCGTTCGCTGTGTGGCGGCCGCAGACGCCGCCGCGTGCGGTGATCGCCGGCATCGCCGCGGGTTTCGCGATCTGGTGCTGGGCCTTGCTCGTGCCGCTCGCCGCGCAGGTGCGCGGCGTCGCGCCGGGCTGGCTCGAGCTGGGTCTCTACGGCCAGCCCTGGCTCGCGCCCGACGCGCTGTTCGGCCTGACCGGCTGGAGCCGGCTCGGCCGCGCAGTCGCGTCGAGCCTGTTCCTCGGCACGCTGGTCACGTTCGCCGTCGCCGCGTGGCGGCCCGGTCCGCTGCGCGAAAAGCTCGGCTTCGACCAGCGTGCGCTGCGCAACGCCGGTCGCCGTTTCCTGCCGGAACAGCGCCTGGACGAACTGCTGCACGACGCACCCGCGCGCGGTGCGGTGCCGGTCGCGATCGAGGCGCGCGTCGAGCATGAACTCGCCGCCGTACTCGGCAGCGCCTCGGCGCGGCTGCTGCTCGACGCGGCGCAGCGCGAAGCTGGCGCCGAGCTTGAAACGGTCGCGGCCATCGTCGGCGAGGTGTCGCAGGAGCTGCGCTTCAACCAACGCCTGCTCGAAGCGGCCCTCGAAAACATGAGTCAGGGCATCAGCGTGGTCGACGCGCAACTGCGCCTGGTCGCGTGGAACCGCCGCTATGTGGAAATGTTCGGTTTTCCGGAAGCGCTGCTGCGTGTCGGCGCGCCGGTCGGCGAACTCGCCGCCTGGGCGCTGCAGCGCATGCCGCACCGCGGCAGCGCGACCCAGGCGCTGGACCGGCGCCTGGACTTCATGCGCGCCGGCACGCCGCACCTGTCCGAGCGTGTATTCCCCGACGGCAGCATCGTCGAGATCCGCGGCAATCCGATGCCCGGCGGCGGCTTCGTCGCGACGTTCACCGAAGTCACAGCGTTCCGCCGCGCCGAGGATGCGCTGATCCAGGCCAACGAAAACCTGGAACAGCGCGTCGCCGACCGCACGACGCGGCTGGAACACGCCAAGCGCGAGGCCGAACGCGCGAACGAGGCCAAGAGCCGCTTCCTCGCCGCGATCGGCCACGATCTGCTGCAGCCGCTGCACGCGGCGCACCTGTTCACCGACGCGCTCGCGCAACAGCTCGATGGACAGAGCCAGCGCGAACTCGTCGCGCAGACGCGCGGCGCGCTGGATTCGACGACCGATCTGCTGACCGGCCTGCTCGACATGTCGCGCCTCGAAGCCGGCGGCCTGTCGGCGCAGCTGCGCGAATTTCCGCTCGCGGAAATCCTCGATCCGCTGGTGTCGGAATTCCGCGCACTGGCCGCCGAACGCGGCCTGGCGCTGCGCTATCGTGCGACCCGCGCCTGGGTACGCAGCGATCCGCAGCTGTTGCGCCGCGTGCTGCAGAACTTCCTCGCCAACGCCGTGCGCTATACCGCGAGCGGCCGCGTGCTGCTCGGTGCGCGCCGCATCGGCGATGCCTTGCGCGTGGAAGTGCACGATACCGGACCGGGTATTGCCGCCGACCAGCAGCGCACGATCTTCGAAGAGTTTCGCCGCGGCGACGATGTCGCCGGACCGGGGCTCGGCCTGGGGCTGGCTATCGCCGAGCGCATGGCGCAGCTGCTGGACGCACCGCTGAGCCTGCGCAGCCGCCTCGGCAGCGGCACGGTGTTCGGCATCACGCTGCCGCGCGCAACCGCACCGGCGCGCGAAGTGGCCGCACCGATGGCGGCCGCGGCGCGCTCGCGCCTGGCCGGCATGCACGTACTCGTCGTCGACAACGAAGCTCCCGCGCGCGACGCGTTGACACGGCTGCTGCAGGGCTGGGGCTGCGAGGTCAGCGCGAGCGCCGACGGCGATTCCGCGACCGCGCTGCTGGTGCGGCGCGAAGCGGGATTGTGGCTGTTCGACTTCCATCTCGATGCCGGTGATACCGGCGTCGCGCTGTATCAGCGCCTGTGCGCGCGTTTCGGTACGCACGATGCCGTGATCCTCAGCGCCGACACCGGCGACGCGACGCGCAAGGCCGTCGCGGAAGCCGGCCTGCCGTTGCTGATCAAGCCGATCAAGCCGCTCGCGCTGAAGTCGGTGCTGGATCGTCTGTTGGCGGCGCGGACGGTGCGCTGACGACGGCAGACCCGCGTCGCAACGCGCGCGACGACGCGCTCAGCAAGGCCGTTTCCTTGCCAGTGCGTCGTTCTCCGAACGTGCGTCGTTCTCCGAACGGCCGGTGCAACCACGAAAAAAGTACACCTGGTCAATCCGACGCCCTGAGATGGGTCAGTCGCAAGGTGGATCTCGCCGACGGTCAGCGCGTTCAGCGACGTGCGTCGCGGCATCCCTGGCCATCCTCAACCTTGCGAGGCAATCCCATGCGTCACATCCTTTCATCGCGCCGCGTCGCGCGTCCTGTTGTTTCCTCGCGCCGCGTACGGCGCAACCTGCTTCTGCTCGCGGTGCTCGCCGCTTTCGCCGGCGGCGTGCATGCGGCCTGTCCATCGACGTCGCCAACGGTGACGACGCCGGTCTGCGACGGCAGCGCCGACGACACCTCGGCACTGCAGTCGATGATCTATGCGGCCAAGTTCAACGGTGCGCCGGCAATCATCCCGGCAACACCGAACGGCTGTCGCGTCACGGCACCGCTCGAGGTCTGCTCCGACACCGCGGTCATACAACGCGGCTTGTTGCGCGCGAAGAGCACCTGGAGTGCGTCGAGCGGCGCATTTGGCATGTACACCATCGCCGACGGTGCGACCGACGTGCGCATCGAAGGCAGCGGCATCGTCGACGGAAGCAATGTCTCGGCGATCAGCGGCATCACTGCGGGTGGCGCGACCCTGGGCGACTACCCGAGCAGCACACCCAACGCGCAGCGCGTCACGATCCAAGGCATGTCGCTCAAGAACATGGGCCGGTGGCCGATCCGCATCGACGGTACGGACGATCTGCGTATCGACGGCGTGACCGCGAAGGACTCGTACTACGGCATCGAGATCGGACACGACACGAAGAACGCAGCACTCGTGAACCTGCGCGTGTCGGGTATCGAGGGCGACTGCGTCCGGCTCTACCGCGGCGTCACGGAATCGACGGTCTCCAATTCGCTGATGTCGGACTGCGGCGCCCTCGGTATTTCGGTGTTCGGCGATCGTCCTGCGGGCTACGCCGTCGCGCATGCGAACCAGAACCTGACTATCGACGGCAACATCGTGCGTGAATCGCTCGTTGGTATTCAGGTGAACAGTACATCCGGCACCGCGGTCGCGACGGGTGTCAACATTTCCGCGAACCAGGCCCACCACAACCATACCTACGGTATCGGCGTGATGCCGTGCGACAACTGCCAGATCACGTCGAACATGACGCACCACAACGGCAACGCGGAAGCGCCGTATCAGCCGGGCATCCTCGTCGCGAATTCGCGCCAGGTGAAAGTCGCCGCCAACACGATCTACAACGAAGGCCAGGGCACGACCACCGGCCTCGGCATTGTCGTTCTCGAAACGGCGCCGGGTCTGCCCGCCGGAGCGCGGGTCAACATTACCGGCAATCTGATCTATGACGACCAGTCGCCGAAGACCATGGTCGGCGCGATGGGCGGCACCCTGGCCGCACCGATCGTCTCGACCGGCAACTCGTTCAGCACGGGACTGCTCGACTACTTCGGTTACGCGACGGGCAGCGTGCAGCGCAACTACCTCACGCCGTGAGCACTGCATCGATGCAGCCCATCGCGAACTCACCCACTGATCCGAAGAGGAAAGTCATGAAATTCCTGTCACTGATTCTGCTGCTCGGTCTTGCGCCGATCGCGGCGGGCGCGGCGCCGGCGGACGAACCTGCGCTGCCCAATGCTGCGAAAGCAGCAGCGCTCAAGAGCGCCTGTCCCAACCCCGCGCCGGTCTGCGACGGCGTCACCGACGACACCTGCGAACTGCAGGTGCTGCTCGACCACGGCAACCCCGAAATGACGGTCCTGGAAATTCCGGCGACGCCGAACGGCTGCCGCATCTCGAATTCACTGTATGTGCGGTCCAACACGCATGTGATCCAGAACGGCCTTCTCAAGCTCAGCGGTTACACCTGGCCGTCGCCGTCGACGCAGGTCGGCATGTACACGCTGCTGGATGGCACGCATGACATCGTCATCGAAGGCACCGGCACGCTCGACGGTGGCCACCCGGTCTACTCGACCCTGGCCAGCGGCTGCTGCATGGGCGGCATCGTGTCCGGCGGTCCGGGCATCGCCGAGCCCGGTGTCGAAGTCAACGACGTCACGATCCGTGGCCTGACGATACGGCGCATCCCGCAGTGGCCGCTCGAACTCGATGGCGTGCACAACCTGCTCGTCGACGGCGTGACGGCACATGACTCGGTCAACTCGGCGGCGATCGGCCACCAGTCCGAAGACGTCATCGTCAACAATCTGCGCGCCTATCGCATCGCCGACATCTGCTTCTCGTTCTATCGCGGGGTGGAGAATGCGGTGATCTCCAACTCCATCGTCAACCAGTGCAACGGTGGTGGCATCTCGGTGTTCAGCGACTGGCCGGCCTGCGTCGGCGGCCCGCTGTTCAGCAAGAACGTCGTGATCAACAACAACATCGCTTACGGACAGAGCGCGCAGGAAGGCGATACGACTACCGGTGTGGGCGGTCTCGACGTGATTGGTCTGGGCCTCGATGGTGAGACCAACGAGGCGACGAGTTTCACGTTCAATCTCGCGCACAACCACATCAGCCAAGGTATCGGGATGACGCCCGGCCGCCACGGGCTCATCGCAGGCAACATGACCAGCGACCAGGGACAGAACAACTATGCCGCCGGCGTCAATCTGCTGGGCGCGAAAGGCGTACTCGTGTCCGGCAACAGCACGTTCGACGAAGGCGAAGGAACCACGACCGGCCTCGGCCTGCATGTCGGAACGTTCCCGGCAAGCCCGGCAATTCCATTGCCGATCTGCGGCAGCAGTGTGCCCGCGCTGCCCGCGGTCACGACCGAGCGGGTGTCGATCCTCGACAACTACTATTACGACTCGGCCCCGACGCCGTCGATGCTGTACGCCTTGATCAGCAGCGGCGCGGTTCCGGTCGTCGTCGCCGGCAATACCTACGCGCCGATGATCGGCATCGCCGACGCGATCACCTACGGTACCGGCAGCCACAACGCGGACAACGACAACCAGCCGTGATGCGTGTTCGGTGGCAGGACCATACGGGCGCCCCGTGCGCCCGTATTCATTCAGGAAGCTCGCAGGCCGGATCCGCGTGACTCAAAGGATCGCTCCGAAAGCATTGGCCAGCTCTACCTTTCCAGAGATTCCCTTATGCAATTCACTGCAATGGCCAGCGGCGGCGCGCGTCCGTCTTCGGATCGTCGTCGGCAATAGTGACGGACGTCTCGTTTTTCGCAAGAGACGCCGCGACGACATCGCGTCTGGCGGACGAATCCGACAATTCGCGCCGGCCGGAACTGCGCACAATCGACGAGGCCTGACAAGGCCAGGCCGGAGCGGACATCGGGGGATCGTCCGCTCCGGTACACATACTCATTGATCGGGAGGGAGCAATGAAATTCCAGAGATACACAAAGTACTGGCTGTGTGTTGCGATCGCGTCGGCGGCGATGCCGGCACTCGCGCACGAATCGTTGTGGCAAGACAACGGCGTCGCAACCGCCAGCGCGTCACCGACGCAGCTGCGTTCGGTGAGGCTCGACACGACGGCGCTGAGGCCGTTTCTCGACACCGGCGCGCGGCAGGGCGAAGCGCTGTCGCTGCCACGTCCTGACGGCGGTTTCGATGCCTTCGTGCTCAGCGATTCCGGCACGCTGCCGGCGGAGCTGGCGAAGAAATTTCCGGAGATCCGCAGCTATGTCGGTACATCGGCCGACGGACGTGCGGCGCGTATCGACGTGTCGCCGCTGGGCCTGCAGGCCATGGTGTTCGATCACGGCGAAGCCTGGATCGTGCAGCCGACATCGTTCGACGGCGGAGACGATTACCAGACGTTTCTGCGCAGCGCGTCGCCGGTGCCGCGTGCGGACTTCCGCTGCACCGTGCATGACGATTCGGCAAGCAGGCCGCGTACCAAGAGCAGCGCCGTGGCACCGATCGTGCCGCTTGGGGCGACCGGCGCGGTGTGGCGCAACTACCGCATCGCTGTCGCGTCGAGCTATGAGTACACGCGCGCGGTCAGTCCTGGCGGCCAGCCGACGGTCAGCGCCGGCCTCGCCGCGATCACCGTGTCGATCAACCGCGTCAATCAGGTCTACGAACAGGATCTCGGCGTGCACCTGACGCTGGTCGCGAACAACGACCGCGTGGTCTACGCGACGACCAACGATCCTTACAGCAACACCAGCAGCGACATCAACACGAATACTGGCAATCTCAACAGCGTTATCGGCGCGTCGAGCTATGACATCGGCCATGTGTTCACGACGGGCAGTGGCGGCGTGGCGGGTCTCGGCGTCGTCTGCGGCAGCGGCAAGGGCCGCGGCACGACCGGCAAGTCGAATCCCGTCGGCGATCCGTTCGACATCGACTACGTTGCCCACGAGATCGGCCACCAGTTCGATGCCGAGCACACCTTCAACGGCGAACAGGGCAGCTGCGGCGGCGGCAATCGTTCGGGCTCCGCCGCCTATGAGCCCGGCAGCGGCTCGACCATCATGGCCTACGCCGGCATCTGCGACAGCAGCAACCTGCAGCCGAATTCCGACCCGTTCTTCCATGCCAAGAGCCTCGAAGAAATCACCTCGTTCGTGAATGGCGGTGCTTCGAGCTGCGCCGCGTCGACGACCAGCCCGAACAGCGCACCGACGATCGCGCCGCTCGGCAATGTCGTCATTCCGGCGCGTACGCCGTTCGCGCTGACAGGCTCGGCGACGGCGGCGGCCGGCGGTGTGCTGAGCTATGACTGGGAGCAGTACGACCTCGGTTCGGTCAACGACGATCTCGGCGTCGATCCCGGCAATGGCCCGATCATCCGTTCGCTGCCGGCCAGCGCGACTGGCGTGCGCACGGTTCCGCGGTTGTCGAACCTGCTCGCGGGCACGACGATGGTCGGGGAAATCCTGCCGACGACGTCGCGCACGCTGCATTTCCGCCTGACGGTACGCGAGGCCAAGCCTGATTTCGGCCGCAGCAACAGCGCCGACATGAGCGTGCAGGTAAACGGGTCGGCGGGTCCGTTCGCCGTGACCGCACCATCGAGCGCGGTGAGCTGGAACGGCGGCAGCACGCAGACCGTCAGCTGGAGCGTCGCCGGCACGAATGCCGCGCCGGTGTCGTGCAGCCAGATCGGCCTCGACCTGTCGACCGACGGCGGACAGACGTTTGCGCGCAACCTCGGCGTGTTCCCGAACTCGGGCAGCGCCAGCGTGACCGTACCGAACGTCGCGACGACGAGCGCACGCATCCGCGCAAGCTGCGTCGGAAATATCTTTTTCAACATTTCCCGGCCGAACTTTACGACCGCGGCCACGAGCGGCAACGTGCCGCCGGTCGCGAACTTCGGCTCGTCCACCAGCGGCCTGACGGCCACGTTCACCGACAGCTACACCGACTCCGACGGCACCATCGCGTCGCGCAGCTGGAACTTCGGCGACGGCGGCACCTCGACGGCGACGAACCCGACCCGCACGTACGCGGCGGCCGGCACCTACACGGTCACGCTGACGGTCACCGACAATGCCGGTGCAACCAACACCAGGACCGGTTCGGTCACGGTGTCCAGCGGTCCGAGCAACGTCGCACCGGTCGCGAACTTCACCAGCAGCACGAGCGGCCTGACGGCCACGTTCACTGACACGTCCACCGACTCCGACGGCACGATCGCGTCGCGCGCCTGGAACTTCGGCGACGGCGGTACTTCGACCGCGACGAACCCGACCCGCACCTACGCGGCGGCCGGTACCTATACGGTCACGCTGACGGTCACCGATAACGGCGGTGCGACCAACACCAAGACCGGTTCGGTCACGGTGAGCGCTCCCCCGGGCAACACGCTGACCAACGGCGTGCCGGTTACCGGCATCAGCGGCCCGGCGAGCAGCGAGCAGACCTGGACCCTGGCCGTGCCGGCCGGTGCCAGCAACCTCAAGTTCGTCACCGCCGGCGGCACGGGCGACGTCGATATGTACGTGAAGTTCGGTTCGGCCCCGACGACGAGCAGCTACGACTGCCGCCCGTACCTCGGCGGCAACGCGGAGACCTGCAACATCGCCACGGCGCAAGCCGGTACCTACTACGTCATGCTGCGCGGCTACAGCGCGTACACCGGCGTCAGCCTGACCGGCAGCTTCACCACCGGCGGTGGCGGTACGCAGACCTACAGCAACACGACCGACTTCACGATCAGCGACAACACGACGGTCGACAGCCCGATCGTCGTG
>JBBQZR010000087.1:0-16110 GCA_038207515.1 Lysobacterales bacterium
GTTCGGGGCTTGCGGGGGTGGGGGGGGGTGGTACTGGTCCCTTGTTCTTTGTTGTGTTTTCGGGCCGGGCGCGCCTGGTTGGCCGCCCACTTTTCAAGGCGTATCAGCGCCGTCGCTGTTTCCCGGCGGATGCGCAACCGCCGGTCGATGCATCGACGGCACGTAAGTCTCTCCCGCATTTGTCAGGCGCTATCCGCCCACATAAGCCGCGAGATGCTTGCCGGTCAGCGTTGAACGTGCTTTGGTCAGCGCAGCCGGCGTGCCTTCGAAGACCACGCGGCCTCCGTCATGGCCGGCGCCGGGGCCGAGGTCGATGATCCAGTCCGCGTGCGCCATGACGGCCTGGTGGTGTTCGATGACGATGACCGACTTGCCCGCGTCGACGAGTCGGTCGAGCAGGCCGAGCAACTGGGCGACGTCGGCGAGGTGCAGGCCGGTGGTCGGCTCGTCGAGTACGTAGATGCCACCTTTCCCGGCCATCTGGGTGGCGAGCTTGAGCCGCTGCCGCTCGCCGCCGGACAGCGTCGTGAGCGGCTGGCCGAGGCTGAGGTAGCCCAGGCCGACGTCAGCGAGCCGCGCAAGGATCGCGTGCGCGGTGGTGGTCTTCGCCGGACCGACCGCGAAGAACGCGGCCGCCTCGGTCACCGGCATCGCGAGTACTTCGCTGATGTTGCGGCCGCCGAGCCGGTACTCCAGCACCGAGGCCTGGAACCGCTTGCCCTCGCAGTCCTCGCAGGTCGTCGCGACGCCGGCCATCAGCGCCAGGTCGGTGTAGATCACGCCCGCGCCGTTGCAGGTCGGGCAGGCGCCTTCGGAGTTCGCGCTGAACAGCGCCGGCTTTACACCGTTGGCTTTCGCGAACGCGTTGCGGATCGGGTCGAGCAGACCCGTATACGTCGCCGGACTGCTGCGCCGCGAGCCGCGGATCGCGGTCTGGTCGATGGACACCACGTCCGTGCCCGCGGGGATCGAGCCGTGTACGAGTGAACTTTTACCGGAACCGGCCACGCCGGTGACGACGACGAGTACGCCGAGCGGAATGTCGACGTCGACGTTGCACAGGTTGTTCGCCGTCGCGCCGCGGATTTTCAGCGCGCCGGCGGGCTTGCGCAGGTTGGCCTTGAGCGCGGCCCGGTCGTCGAAATGCCGGCCGGTAACGGTGCCGCTTCCGCGCAGCCCTTCGACGCTGCCCTCGTAGCAGATGGTGCCGCCGGCCGAGCCCGCGCCCGGACCGAGGTCGACGACATGGTCGGCGATCACGATCGTCTCCGGCTTGTGCTCCACGACCAGTACCGTGTTGCCCTTGTCCCGCAGCCGCAGCAGCAGTTCGTTCATGCGCTGGATGTCGTGCGGGTGCAAGCCGATGGTGGGCTCGTCGAAGACGTAGGTGACGTCGGTGAGCGAGGAGCCGAGGTGGCGGATCATCTTGACACGCTGCGCCTCGCCGCCCGACAGCGTGCCGGCTGGCCGCGACAGCGACAGATAGCCCAGCCCGATCTCCACGAACGAATCGAGCGACTGCGCGAGCTTGGCCAGCAGCGGCGCGACCAAGGGTGCCTCGAGGCCGCGCACCCATACGGCCAGATCGTTGATCTGCATCGCGCAGGCATCGGCGATAGTGATCTTCTTGATTTTCGACGACCGCGCCGCTTCGCTCAGGCGTGTGCCATCGCATTCGGGACAGGTGGAAAAGGTCACCGCGCGCTCGACGAACGCGCGGATATGCGGCTGCATCGCGTCGACGTCCTTGGCCAGGAACGACTTCTGCACGCGCGGGATCAGCCCCTCGTAGGTGAGGTTGATGCCGTCGACCTTGATCCTGGTCGGCTCCTTGTGCAGCAGGTCGTTCAGTTCCTTCTTCGTGAACTTGCGGATCGGCTTGTCCGGGTCGAAAAATCCGCAGCCATTGAAAATGCGGCCGTACCAGCCTTCGGTGCTGAAGCCCGGGATGGTCAGCGCGCCTTCGTTGAGCGACTTGCTGTCGTCGTAGAACGCGGGCAGGTCGAAGTCCGTCACCGCGCCGCGGCCCTCGCAGCGCGGACACATGCCGCCGGTGCGGGTGAAGTTCTGCTTCACCGTCTTGCCGCTGCCGCGTTCGACCGTGATCGCGCCGCTTGCGCGGACCGACGGAACGTTGAAGGCGAATGCGCTGGGCGGTCCGATCTGCGGCTTGCCGAGGCGGCTGAAGACGATGCGCAGCATCGCGTTGGCGTCGGTGGCCGTGCCGACCGTGGAGCGCGGATCGGCGCCCATGCGTTCCTGGTCGACGATGATCGCCGTCGTCAGCCCGTCGAGCACGTCGACGTCGGGCCGCGCCAGCGTCGGCATGAAGCCCTGCACGAACGCGCTGTAGGTTTCGTTGATCAGCCGTTGCGACTCCGCTGCGATCGTGCCGAATACCAGCGAGCTCTTACCCGAGCCGGAGACGCCGGTGAATACGGTCAGCCGTCGCTTCGGGATCTCGACGCTGACGTCCTTGAGGTTGTTCACGCGAGCGCCCTGCACGCGGATCAGATCATGACGGTCGGCGACGCGCGGTGCGGAAGTCGGCGCATCTTTCTTCGTGGTCTTGCTCATCGGGTCTCCAGGGTTGTAACGCTGCCGTCGGCATGATCTGCGCCGGCGGCTGCTGATGCGATCCGGTCGCTTCGTGCCGCATCAGTGTCCGCCGGACGCGCGCCGTCCCTTGCCGAAATACGGCAGCGCGAACAGATACAACCCGGTCAGCGCGAGCAGCGCGAGCGGCAGCAGCGGCACATAGGACACCCAGACGACGGGCTTCTCCTGCGCCAGGGCGATGGACGTGACGATGACGCTCAGCGTAAAGGCAATGGCCACCCAGCGGTGGAACTGCCGAATCCAGTGGTTCGTGTTCACGGCATTCTCCTCGGCAGGCGCGCGGCGTTGCAGCGGACGCGCAAGTCGTTCGGTCGGGATGCGGCGGCGCGCCCGGTGTGGCGCGTGCTGTCCGCGAGGCTATCGATGCGGCGCTGGCCCGCGAGGCCGGACCGCGCATCATTCCTCGTTGATGCGGACGTGGTTGCCGGCGGGATCACGGAAGGCGCAGTCGCGCACGCCGTAGGGCTGCCGGGTCGGCTCCTGGATGACCTCCGCACCGGTCGCCTGGATCCGCTCGAAGGTGCGGTCGAGATCCTTGCTGGCCAGGATGATCATGCCGTACGTGCCCTTGGCCATCATTTCGGCGACAGTGCGGCGCTCGTCGTCGGTGACGCCGGGATTGGCCGCCGGCGGCTGCAGGACGATGGACGTATCGGGCTGGCCGGCGGGACCGACCGTGATCCAGCGCAGTCCGCCGTAGGCGACGTCCTTGCGCACCTCGAAGCCGAGGATGTCGCGATAGAACGCCAGCGCGGCGTCCGGGTCGTCGTGCGGCAGGAAGGTCGAATGAATGCGGAGTTCCATGGCGTCGGTCCTGATCAAGTGGAGAAGTCCACGGCGATCAGTCTAGTGGCGGCTCGCCGCGGGTTGCTTCTCGATTCCTGATCGGTCGCGTGACCTGCTTCTCCACGCAGTGCGGAATGCCGGCGGTATCGTCCGCGCCGTCGCGCCGGTAAGCACTCGGCGACATGCCGACCAGTTCGGTGAAGCGCGTGCTGAAGGTCCCCAGCGACGAACAGCCGACCTCGAAGCAGACCTCGGTGACGCTGAGGTCGCCGTGACGCAGCAACGCCATTGCGCGCTCGATGCGCCGCGTCATCAAATAGGAATACGGCGATTCGCCGTAAGCGAGGCGGAACTGGCGGCTCAGATGCCCAGCCGACATGGCCACGCCGCGGGCCAGCGCCTCGACATCGAGCGGCTGCGCGTATTCCCGGTCGATCCGGTCACGCACGCGGCGCAGGCGTGCGAGGTCGCGCAGGGTCTGTGCTTCGGTGGGTTTGCTCGTCATCTGCGCGAGAGTGTCGTTTTGCACCAGAGTAACCGAAAAGAGCGTTGCCCTTGGGCCGTGCACCAGATCTCCACAACCCTGGCCAATGCTTCGCATTGGCCGGTCCGGCCCGTTGGGCGTTCAGAGTGATCAGAACCTCTGGTTCTGAGCGATCACTCTTCACCCCCTTGACTCAAGGGGGCTCCAAAAGCAAAGGCTCTTTCTAACTGGCCAGTCCTTACCGCGCAGCCGTGTCGCCGCGCACGAAACGCTGCTGCAGCGCGCTTAGCGCGACCGCGGATTCGCGACGGATGCGGAAGCGTCCGAACAGCGCATCGATGGCGCGCAGCCACAGTGGCTGCACCGCATAGTCGAGCGTGCGCGTGAACACGGTGCCGTTGCCGTGGGCGGCGAAGTCGTAGCGCAGGCGCACGCGGCTGCCGTCGTCCATGGTGGCCGCGGCTTCCCACCGCTGCGGGCGCTGTGCGCCGATGACGCGCCAGTGCAGGCGGCGGCGGAATCCGGCGGTGCGGATGTTTTCCTCGAACGCCGCACCCGCAGGTTGCGACACGCGCGCGTCAGGGATCGTGCCCAGCGACGCGGCGTGCCACTCGTGCCAGCACGCCGGCATCGTGAGGTAGTCGTAGGCTTGCTGCGGCGTGGTCGCGAGCGGCGTATGGCTGATGTGGATCGGCATGGCAGGTTTTCCAGGCGGGTGCGTTGTGGCTGGTGACGCGGTCAGCGCCGCGGCGGATGAGGTGATTGAGGATCTTCGGGTTCCCAGTGCAAGGTGCCGCGCAGCCAGTCGGTCAGCGGAAACACGAGATTGAAGTTGCACGTCTGCATGAGGTCGCGGCGGTGGTGCAACTGGTGCAGGCGCCGCATGTGGCGGATCCACGGCAGCGTCGCGAGCGGGTGGTGCGCCGGCAGATGCTCGCAGGCATGGAACACTTCGTAGGTCAGATAGCCGCTGAGCAGCGTCGCGCAGAACAGCGCGGCGACATTCGTGCTGAACAGCGCGATCGCCGCGTAGGCCGGTACCAATCCTGCGCAGAACAGGACGATCAGCCAGGCCGGGAAAAAGATCACGCGCCAGTCGCGCGCCTGCTCGTAGCGCATCCGTTCGGCGACGAAGAAGCTGTGGTGATCGCCCGTGTGGCGCTTGTAGAACAGCGCGCCGACGCGATGCTTGTGGTGGCCGTAGCGGCGATGCACGGTGTACTCGCCGACATTGAACACGACCAGGCCCAGCGGAATCGCCAGCCACTCCCACGCGCGTACCGCGTCGAGCCGGCTGATCAGCAGCACCAGCGCCGCGATGCCGAACGCGAGCACGAAGCCGCCGTGCAGCCAGGCGTTGTACCAGGGGCTGATGCCGTCGCGGTAGCGGGCGCGGAAGCCTTCGGTGTCGTGGGTCATGCGGTGCTCCGGTGTTCGTTGCGGCACGATGCGGCGACAGCGATTCGGCGTTGCCGTGCAAGGCATCGCCGATCCGGCCGGCGTCGGGCGCACGCGCCGCAGCACGCAGCGATCCTGCCGGCGCGCGGCGACGCATTCCACGCTGGCGCCGATGATCGGCCACGCGCGCGCGCGGCGCATTGACAGCGCTACGCTCGCGATTGACATTTCGCGCCAACCTGCCGAATTCCACACATGCTCGAGTCGCGTACCGTCTCCAATCCCTATGTCCGGACCCTGCTCGCGGTACTGCAGGCCCAGGGCGTGGATGTCGACGCTCTGCTCACCCGCGTGCACCTGGACGCTGCCGTGCTCGACGATCCGGGCGGCCGCATTGGCCCCGAGACCGTCCACCGAATCTGGTCCCACGGCCTCGCGCTGACTGGTGATCCAATGCTCGGCCTGAAAGTCGCCGCGGCGGCGCGGCCATCGACGTTTCGCGCACTGGGCATGGCGGCGATGACCAGCGCATCACTGCAGGCGGCGCTGTCACTGATGCTGCGCTACTACCGGCTCGTCAGCGAATCCGGCGCGCTGAGCGCGCAGCCGCATACCGACGGCGACATCGCCATCGTCTACACCGAGCAACTGCGGCGCGTGCGACTGTTGCCGCAACAAGTGGAGGCGATCGTCGGCGGCATCCTCGTCATGGCGCGCGGACTGTCCGAGCGCCCGCTCACACCGACCGCTGTGGCATTCCGGCATGTACCGCAAGGCGATCGCAAAACCTATCGCCGCTTCTTCGGCTGCGAGGTGCAGTTCGACGCATCCGCCCACGCGCTGCGCTTGCCCGCCGCCGACCTCGCGCGACGCCTGCCGCAGGCCGACGCCGACCTTCACCGCGTCCATTGCGAACTGCTCGACCGCCAGTTCGCCGGTCTGCCGCAAGCCGGCTCCGTCACCGCGTTCGCGACGCAATGGCTGGCCGCACGCGCCAGCGGCGCGATGCGCATCGACGATCTCGCGCAGGCGCTAGGTATGAGCGTGCGCGCATTGCAACGCACGTTGCGGCAGGAAGGCCAGCCCTGGACCTCGCTCGTCGATGCGGCACGCCGCGATGCGCTGCAGACGCTGCTGAGAAACGGGGCATCGCTCGATGAAGCCGCGCGGCGGATGGGGTATCACGATGCGAGCAGCCTGAGTCGTGCGGCAAGGCGGTGGTTTGGGAAGACGGCGGGAGAGTGGCGGCGGGTGGTCGAATAGCTCGCCCGGCGGCCACGATGAGGTGCCCTGAGGCCGGCCTGGATGCGTCGGTAGTTCCTCGCGCTTGCTGGCGTCACGACAAGAATGTCGGCTGTGCTCGACGGCGCCGTCCGCATCGCCGACCATTGCCTATCCCCACTGCAGCGGCCGACATGTCCGCCGAATCCATGCCCGACATCACCGCCCTGCTTGCCCGCTGGCGCGAGGGCGACCGCGACGCCGAATCCGAGTTGCTGCGTGCGGTCTACCCCGCCTTGCGCGATATCGCGCGCGCGCGACTCAGCGGTGCGCACCTGACCCTGAGCGCGACGGAGCTGGCCCACGAAACCTACCTGCGCCTGAGCCGCAACGAAGCGATCGAGTTCCGCGACTGCGGCCATTTCTTCGCCGTCGCCGCGCGCGCGACGCGCCACTTCGTCATCGACTACCTGCGCAGCCGCGACAGCGACAAGCGCGGCGGCGGTCTGCCCTTCGTCACGCTCGACGAAATTGCCGACGACGTCGCGGAGGATCGCATCGACCTCAGTGTCGACTGGCTCGCCGTGGACGAGGCGATGGCCGTGCTCGAACAGCTCGATCCATCCAGCGCGCAGGTGGTCGAACTCAAGTTCTTTTCCGGCATGACGACCGACGAGATTGCGCAGGCGATGGACGTTTCCCGCGCGACCGTCGTGCGCGACTGGCGCTTTGCGAAGGCGTGGCTGGCGGGTCGACTCGAACCCGCCAGCGGTGCCTGACTTACGAACGACGAGTTGCGCCAGAGAAAGCGGCGCGACGGTGGTCGCCATTTCACAACCGGCTCAGCCCTATCCGCGGAATGCTCATGACCGGAAATCCGTTTCTTCGCCTTAAGCAGATCTTCAACACGCTCATCGAGCTGCCGGAGAACGAGCGCGAGGGCTATCTCGACGCGCAAAGCGGCATCGACGATGAGATGCGCCGACAGCTGGAAGACCTGCTTCGCGCAGACGGCCGCCACGCCAACGCAACCACCCGGCGCGCCATGGACGCAAAGGCGACGTCGCCATCGGGCTGGATCGGCCAGAAAATCGGCGGCTTCAGGATCGAGCGCGTGCTGGGCCACGGCGGCATGGGCAATGTCTTTCTGGCTCAACGTGTCGACGGCGGCGCCGTGCAGCAGGCGGCCATCAAAACGCTCCACGCGTGGCGCCTCGACTCGGCCGGTCTGGCGAGATTCCGACTTGAAGGGCAGGTACTGGCGCTGCTGCAGCATCCGAACATCGCCATGCTTCACGACCTGGGCGAACTGTCGGACGGCGCGCCTTACGTGATCATGGAGTATGTGCGCGGCACCCCGCTTCTCGAATTCCAGCGGGAACACAATCTTGATGTGCAAAACACGCTGCAACTTTTTCTGCTCATCTGCGAAGCGGTGTCGTATGCGCACCGAAATCTCGTCGTTCATCGCGACATCAAGCCGAGCAACATTCTCGTAGACCAGAACGGGATGCCCAAATTGCTCGACTTCGGTATCGCAAAACCCCTCGTCGATCGTCTGGGCAATATCGACATCGAGAAAACAGGTACGGCGCAACAGTATTTCTCGCTGAGGAATGTGGCACCGGAACAACTGCTGGGTCAGAAAATCACCGTCGCCTGCGACGTCTACGGTCTCGGCACCTTGCTGTACGAGATGGTGTCCGGTCACCCGGCCCACGATCTGGATGGCCTCGCTCCCGCGCAGGCGCAGCGCCGGGTCATTGAAGAAGAGCCGCTGCCGCCCAGCCGGCGCGCCGCGGCGCCGGAGGCAAAGCAATTGCGTGGCGATCTCGACGCGATAACCGCGAAGGCGCTGCGCAAGAATCCGCAGCAGCGCTATCGCAGCGTCGATGAGTTTGCTGCCGACGTACGACGCCATCTGCGAGGCTATCCGGTCGACGCGCGCGAAGGCACTGGCTTCTACCGTGCAACGCGCTTTTTCCATCGACACCGCACAGCCATCGTCACGACGTCGATGTTCGTTGCACTGGTCCTGGCCGCCGCCACGTTGCTGTCGCGGCAGTATCTGAGCACGCAGTCCGAGCGCGTGCGCGCCGAAAGCGTCACCGGGGTGATCCTCGACGCACTGGAATCGGTCGATCCGAGTAACGCCCAGGGCAAGGAGCTGACGGCGCGCGAAGTGTTCGATCAGGTCGGCAAGCGGGCTCTCGCTTCTTTGTATGATCAGCCGGCGACCCGGACGCGCATTCTTGCCACCCTTGCCCGCATCAACCTTCAGCTGGGTTTGCCGAAGGAGGCGGTTTCGCTGCTTGATACGGCGAATTCCGAGTCCGGGTCGACGCACGACGACGTTCTTGCGGACATGGAAGCGACGCGTGCGGAGGCGCTGATGCTGATTTCCCGGTTCGACCTCGCCCGTGCCGCGCTCGACGCCGCAACGGCGCACGCGCAGAACGCCGCGCAACGCGCTGAACTGCAACTGCTCGATGCGAAGCTGTTGAAGTACGAGAGCAAGCCCGACGAGGCCATCGCCGTGCTGCAAAATCTGATCGCGCCGGCCTCGAATGCCAGCGAGAAGATCAGGTTCTCCGCACGCCGCGAGCTTGCCGACGCGTTTCTGCAAAAGGAAAACCGCCCGGAGGCCTGGGCGACCGGGGCAAGCCTGCTCGCCGACCAGCGCAAGGTCCATACCATCGCACATCCCGAGTTGCTCAAGACGATCAACTATCTGGCGGATATCGCGCTCTACGCGGAGCGCAATGCCGATGGGATCGCGCTCACCGCGGAAGCACTGGCCATGACCCGGCAGCTCTACGGCCCGGACACCCATCCTTATTCCACGGCGCTGAACCAGTACGCGACCGCGATATCGACGGAGCAGCGTTTTGACGAAGCCCAAAAGCATCTGGCCGAAAGCTTGCGGATCTCCAGGCAGCTGCTCGGTGACGATGCTTTCGGAGTCGGCGGTTTGCACTTCAACCTGGCGAACCTGTACGCACGCATGGGTGAGGACATCGTCGCTCAGACACACTACCGCGAAGCATTGCGCATTGGCGAAATGCAGCTCAAGGACGCCAGTGGCGCGCTGTATCTGTTCCGGGCGCTGCTCGCGCACAATCTCGTTCGCACAAAGAACTACGCCGAAGCCATCGAGATGGTCGACCGCGCGCTGGGTATGGCGGTCCGGCATCCGGAGATCGACGATCCCGACCTCGATGTGCTCTCAGGCTTCGTGCGCGCATGCGCCGTGCAGGGCCATGAGCCCAGCGACGAGCATCGTGTCGCGTTGCGGGACGCGATGGCGCGTGCGCGCGCCGGTGCCGTCGACGCGCCGACCAAACAGTTCGTCGCGTTGTTGACGCCCTCGGCGGAGCTGCTGCTGCGGTAGGCATGGCGCCGGTCCGCCGTGTCCGGGCGTCGGGTGGCGTGCGTCGTTCGGCGTGCGTCGTTCGGCGTGCGTCGTTCGGAATGCTGAAAGCGCATTGGCTGCGCTTGGTTCGGACGGGCAGATATCTGCGCACGCAGTATCCGTGTGGCGAGACGGTGCAGTTGTCACGCGGCATCGCCCTGTCGTACGCGACACGCGGCCGAAACCGCGTGATCATGTTTGGCACCGAACTCCGTGGAGGTAGGTAACGGCCACCCTCGGGCCGCCCAACCCGGCAATTTCGGTTGCCACGGAGTCCACTTCCATGAAAGTCCGTTCATGGCGGCACGTCTGTGCCCATCCTGTTGTTTCAGTGTGTATTTCACCGTTCCGAGTGGAGCGGTGGCTGCGAATCGCTTCCCTGTCCGTTCTGTTCGGCCTGATGACCCTGGCGCCGGCCGGCGATGCCTCGGCCACCACCTGCAAGCGCGACAGGAACGACCCCAGCGACCCCGGCTACGACTGCGTCGAGCGCGAACAGCTGGAAGATCGTTTTCTTCCCGGTAATTTCGACAATTGCCCAGTTGTGCCAGCGCCGCCACCGGCGCCGCCACCCTATACCGGGCAATTCACCAACGAAAACGATGCGCAGCAATACACCCGGTCCAGCCTAATCTGCGGCAATCCGCAGTTGTTCTGCCAGCTGCCGTCTCCGGATCCGCAGGGCTGGGAGGTCAAACCGGCCGATCCGGGCTTTCTGCCGGAATTCCAGTGCCGCAAGCACCCGACACATGGCACAAGCTACGGAATCGAGTGGTCGGTCCAAAGGAAATGGAACGGCGTCTGCAGTGATCCGTCGACCGGCGGCACGTCCATGTGCGTGGACCGTCCGATCATCTGTCCACCGGGATACAGCGAGCTCGAGGTGGAAACCAACCCCTCCAAGCTTGCCTGCGTACGCTACGACTGCAAATCCTGCGAGAGCTTCGGCGGCGGTCCCTTCGGTGGTGGCGGTGGCTTTGGCGGCGGAGGGCACAATTCGAGCTTTGCCGGCAATCCGATCCGGATTCCGCTGCTCGAAAAGCAGCAGCTCGAAATCGATGCCACGCTTGCGTCCGACTTTCAGCTCCAGCTGAGCCGTATCTACAACAGCACCGGTTTCCGCGTGCCGCTCGGTACGCCGCCCGGCCAGAAGATGACACAGCTGGATGGCAGCTGGACGCTGTCGTTCGATCACCGACTGCTCGTCACGGTCTCTCCAGTCAGTGGCAAGACCGTGGCCCAACTCGTGCGCAGTGACCACAAGGTCCGCTACTTCTATCTGCAGGCAGGAACGTTCCAGGGTGAACCCGACGAACCGGGCAGCTTTGTCGCCCTGCTCGACGGCAGCAGCAACGTGATCGGCTATCGCTACCGCGATAGCAGCGACCGTGATGAGGAATACACGCTGTCCGGCCGCCTGTCCCGGATCACGCAGCAGGGGCAGTCCACGACGTTCGACTACGACAGCAGCGACCGCCTTTCCGCGATCCACAGCGTTACCGGAAGGACGCTGGAGTTCCACTACAACGGCAGCGAGACCCGCGTATCCGGCGCGACGCTGCCCGATGGTTCGAGCGTCGCCTATACCTACGGCGCGTTTGGCGACATCAGTGCCGTCACTCTGCCCGACGACAGCACCCGCTCCTACGTGTATTCGTCGAACACGGCACCGCCGAAACTGTCGGGCATCATCGACGAGAACGGCATCAACTACGCCCAGTTCGGCTACCGCGCCGGGGATCTCGCCGAATCGACGCAGCATGCGGGCGGCGTCAACCGCTATGTCATGACGCCGGTCGGCGCGCTTGCCGTATACGTCGAAACGCCGCTCGGCGAGACCACGACCTACCACTATTCGGACATTGCCGGCGGCCTGCGCCATATCCTGACCCAACAGACCTGTCCGGGCTGTAGCGTCAAGACGACCTCGCAGACCTACGACGTGAACGGCCTTCCCGACGTCACCACCGATTTCCGCGGCACGACGACCAATGCCGACTACGGCGCGCGCGCGCTGGAAACCCAGCGCATCGAAGCGGCCAACGCGAGCGGTACGCCATCGGCCAAGCGCACGATCCAGACCGATTGGCACGCGAGCTTCCGCAAGCCGATCGAACGGCGTGTGCGCAACTCGGCGAACGTGCTCGAAGCGAAATCGCAATGGACCTACAACACCCGCGGCCAGCTCACGGCACGCTGCGAACTCGATCCGGCCGACAGCACCGCGATGGCTTACACCTGCAGCGAGACGACCTCGCCGTCATCGTCGGCGAAGGTGCGGCGCTGGACCTATACCTACTGCGAAGCCGGCGACGTCGCCGCGAGCGGTTCGACCTGTCCCATCCTCGGCCTGACGAAGTCGATCAATGGCCCGCGCGACAGCAGCGAAGCCGGCATGAGCAGTCTCGACGATGTCACGACGTTCACCTACTACGCGACGACCGACGAATCCGGCTGCGGCTCATTCGCCGGCCCGTGCCGGCGCAAGGGCGACCTGTGGAAGACCACGAACGCGCTGGGTCACATTGCCGAAGTGCTGGCCTATGACAAGAACGGTCGCGTCGTCCTGACCAAGGACGCGAACGGTGTGCTGACGGGCCTGAGCTACAACGAACGCGGCTGGCTGACGGCGCGCCGCGTCTACGCCAATGCCACGCCGACGACATCGGCCGGGGATGCGGTGACTACGTTCGGGTATGACGGCACGGGTCAGGTCACGCTCGTCACGCAGCCCGACGGTGTCGCGCTGGGCTACATCTACGACGCCGCGCATCGCCTGACCGACATCGTCGACAGCCTCGGCAACCGCATCCACTACACCCTGGACAACGCGGGCAACCGCATCAAGGAAGAGACCTTCGACGCGAACTACGATCCGTTGACGCCAGGGCAGGGACTCAAGCGCTCGCTCGCACGCCAGTACAACGCGCTCAATCGGCTCGTGCGGGATCTCAACGCCAGTGCAGCAGCGACCCGCGATTCCACGCCCTACGACACCAGCCCGCTGGCCGACGGCTACGACGCCAACGGCAACAGCGTGCAGTGGAAGGACGGCCTCAACGTACAGGCGCAGCAGACCTACGATCCACTGAACCGTCTGGTCAAGACCATCCAGGACTACACCGGTACCGATGCGGAAACCGGCAACGCGACGACCGAATACGGCTACGACGCACGCGACAACCTGCACACGGTCACCGATCCGGACAACCTGACGACGACGTATACCTACGACGGCCTCGGCAACCTGACCGATCTCGACAGCCCGGATACCGGCCATACCGACTACGCCTACGATCGCGCCGGCAATCGCATCAGTCAGACTGACAACCGCGGCGTCACGAGCAGCTACACCTACGACGCGCTCGGCCGGCTGATCGGCATCGCCTATCCGACCAGTGCGCTCGACGTCGCCTTCGCCTACGACCAGGGCAACACGACGACCGGCTGCGTGGCCTCGACCCCACTCGGTCGTCTGACGCGCATGACCGATGCGACCGGCTCGACCACGTACTGCTACGACAAGCGCGGCAATGTCACGCGCAAGACTCAGGTCACGGCCGGCACGACGCTGACGGTCGCGTATAGCCATACGTTCGCCGATCGCATCGCCACGATCACGTATCCGAGCGGAGGCATCGCGACCTATGGCTACGACTCGGCTGGCCGTACCCTCACGCTGAGCTGGAAGTCCAATGCACTCGCGACGCCCATCACCGTCGTCAGCGGCATCAGCTACTACCCGTTCGGCCCGCCGCACGTGCTGACCTATGGCAACGGCCGCACGCTGACCAAGACCTACGACCAGGACTATGCGATCGACAGTGTCGAAAGCTCCGCGTTCGGCGGTCTCGTGCTCGACTTCGGCCGTGACGTCATGGCCAACATCACGAGCGCGAGCAGCGCACTCGGCACGACGCCGCCCGACCGCCAGTACGTCTACGACAAGCTCTACCGCCTGACGCGCGTCAACGATGCCACGGGCGCGATGCTCGAGGACTACGACTACAACAAAACCGGCGACCGCACGCTCAAGCAGTTCGCGGGGCAGGCGGCGCAGGTCTACACCTACCTCAACGGTACGCATCAGCTGGGCACCGTCGACGGCGTGAACCGCAGCTACGACGACAACGGCAATACGACGGACCGCGGCGACGGCGTCACGCTGGCCTACAACGACCAGAATCGTCTCTACGGCGCCGACGTGCCGGGCAACTGGACCGAATATGCTTACTCGGGTCGCGGCGAGCGCGTGCACAAGGTGCAGGACAATAACGGCACGCAAGTCGTCGACCGGTATATCTACAACGAGACCGGGCAGATGCTGCACAGCGTGAAGCATGAGCCGATCGGTGGCACATCGGCCGACACGCCCGTCGACTATCTGTTCGTTGATGCGATACCGGTTGCGCAGATTCGGGCGAAGACGCTGAGCTATATCGAGGCCGATCATCTCGGGACGCCGCGGGTGTCGGCGACGCCGGCGACGAATGATCAGGAATGGGCGTGGGATCTGCTGGGGGATGCGTTCGGAGCCAACGAGGCCATTACGTCACTTACCCGCGAGACGGTTGATCTGCGGTATCCGGGGCAGTGGCTGGATAGCGAAACCGGAATTCACTACAACTACTTTCGGGACTACGACCCCGGCGTTGGGCGCTATGTGGAGAGTGATCCTATCGGACTGAAGTCGGGTCTAACAACGTATAGTTACGCGTCATCCACGCCGCTCGGTATCAGAGATACGCTTGGGCTTGAAGGTATCGGATCTTGGACTTATGCACCCGGAACCGCCGCTCGCGATGATTATTCGCGTGCCATGAAGAACAATCCCGAGTGCAAGACCGAATGGACAGGCTGCTTCTGGACCTGCATAGATACTACGCAAGCCGATATTGTCTTTTATCCCATCGGCATGGCAACTGGTGCTTCAGAGCTGCGCAACGTCCGCTGGCGACCGAATCCGATGCCCCAGGTGGTCCATCCGACCAATATGTGCATGAGCCTCACTGAAGCTGGAGTTGCAAGAACTGTCGTATGGGCTGCGTTCGCATGGGGTGTCGGCAGTGGCATCGGTTGTTCGTTGTCATGCTCGGTATCTCGATGCTCGTACGACGCATTCTAGTGAGAAGCGCTCGTTCCCCTGAAACCCCTGGTGAGAGCTATGAACGACTCGCGACCGTTGGCAATAGGTTGCATGCTTCTGTGCGCAATAATCGGGCCTTTCCTGATCGCCAACGGGCGCATCGTCGATTCCATTGCTTGCGGTCTTGTTTTCGTTCTAATGGTGTTTAACGCGATCAGAAGGAAATGATTGGGAAGATCGGGGACATCCAAGGAAGATCGAAGATCGGGGACATCCATGATTCCGATCAGATGGTCTAGTCGGTAGCTACTGGAGGGAAAGGGTCGCCCAACAGCGCTTCTCCGGCAGTTTCTACGTTGCCTTCCGTGCAACGGGTCTGCGGCGATTCGGGGACATCCACGATTCGTGCATGGAGATCGTGATTAGGATTGATCGGGGACATCCACGATTCATACGGGGCGGGGAGATCGGGGACATCCACGATTCACGGGGGAGATCGGGGAGAGATCGGGGACAGCCATGATTTGGGGAAGATCATGATTTGGGGAAGATCATGATTTGGGGAAGATCGGGGACATCGAAGATCGGGGACATCCACTATTCGCTGGGTCACTATTCGCTGGGGCAAGATTGCAAGATTCCGGGACATCCATGATTCCGATCGGATGGCCTGGTCGGTAGCTATTAGAGGAAAGGGTTGCCCGACAGATTCTCCATTGCCTTCGTTGCAACGGGTCTTGAAAGCAGAAGCCGCCGCTCGAATCGAGCGGCGGCGCCGTCTCATCGCAGATAGTCGAGCCTGTTGCCAATCGTGGCCCAGGATTACTGTGGCCGAAGGATGGTCTTCCGCTGGCCGCCGCCTTTCAGCCATCGCCGTCCTATCGCGCGGGCTTTTTCGATCAATGCTTCAATGCTTCCGATTGCTCGCCAGTAGCGCGTTTCGATCGATGCTACTTGGGCTGACCAGTCCTCCGGATCAATGCGCCGCTGTCGCATCCAGGCCGGGACGTCAGTGACGATCCGGCCGCGTTTGCCCGGATGCAGCCGGGATCCGGTCCACTCGACCATCAACACATACTCGTCACTGCTCGGCGACAGTTCGCC
>JBBQZR010000088.1:0-16027 GCA_038207515.1 Lysobacterales bacterium
GATCATGGACGCACTCGGCGATGTGATCACGCCGGGTCCGGAAGATGCCATCGGCGTGGTCGGGAAGGCCAAAGACTTGAAGAGGGCTGGCGAAGCTGTCAGTCGATCGCTAGACGAATTGAGTGATTTGAGAAAGGCTTCGGAAGCCGGCGACTTGCCGCTCGGTGCCGGCAGAAAACTTCCGTTCTCCGACAAGGACCGGCTTGACGAAATCAACAAGACTCTTGACAGGATCAGAGATGGCGGACCTTTCCCATACGAAAAAGATGGAACCGTTTTCAGAAACAGGGAAGGCCTACTGCCATCTGGAAATTATCGTGAGTACACTGTGGACACACCTGGAAGTCCGAACCGCGGATCACGACGTATCGTCGTCGACGAAGACAGCGGAAGAACGTTTTATACAGACGATCACTACGAGAATTTTGTGGAGATGAGTCCATGAACACGGAACAACGAACAGAATTCAGCCTTCCCTCTTGGGAATGCATTCACGTCGTTTCTTCTGCGTCAACGGTTGAAGAAAACGATCCTTCCTCTCGCGTCGGCGTCGGCGTCTACGTATGCGACATCGATGGCGTGACAGACGAACGCACGCTGTTCGATAAGATAGCCGGCGCGATGAAATTTCCGAGTTACTTCGGAAGAAACTGGGATGCGCTCGACGAATGCTTGTCGGATCTCGAGTGGCTCCCGACAACCGGCTTTCTGCTGGTGGTTCGGCGTTGCGGCACGTTCTGGCGGAACAGTCCCATTTCCGTTGGCCGGCTCATCAAGACTTGGTTGTTCTGCGCGCAACAGTGGGCAAAACAAGATGTGCCGTTTCATCTGGTGCTGTCCTTAGATGAATGAGAGGGATCGTTCAGCATTAGGTGCCACTTACCTCTGAAACGAGCCGGAACCGGTAGAACGTGGCCATATTAACTTTTTAACAAGTGAGCGTGGCCCATTTTCGCGGCCTATCCCATCGGCAGGTAAAACAATTGATTTCAACGCGGTGACGGGTGAGCGCACCTGGCAGTCGAACCTGTACGTAGCCAACTGGAACTTCAGCTACCGAGAACGGGGTCAGGTTAACTTCCAGAGTTTTCCGCTAGTTATTTTCTGGTACGTTGCAGATCAACCTTGCATCGCCTGTGAGACGAAATTTGCGATCACAAATTTCGATCAGGCTTTTTGGAAAGCTCCCGGAAAGCAATACGTGTTTGGGGCATCGGTTCGCGATGGACTGATTGAGCCGATCATGTCCCACTTTGCCGAGTACGACGGTGCCGACATCATTACTGCTGCTCAATAGCTGTAGCGAGACTCTTGGTGTCCGTCCATACTAGAACGGGGTTAGGTTGGAATGGCACTGACTTACAGTAATGCACAATCGCGCTTCGCCGGCACGGGTAGGCGACGGCAGTCTGCATACGCACGGCGGTTGCGCTCAGCGCGCTGCGCCGGACCGGTTTCCTTCGCAGCATCGCTTTTCGGGGTAAGGCTTTGGTCTTCAACTCGCTCACGTTTGCCGTGTTCTTCGCGTGCGTGCTCGCGCTGCACGCGTTGCCGCTGCCCTGGGCGGTGCGCAAGACCAACCTGTTGGTCGCGAGCTATCTTTTCTACGCCGCGTGGAATCCGCCGTTCGTGCTGCTGCTGTGGATTTCCACCGTGGTGGACTGGTATGCGGCGCAGGGGCTCGTCAAGGCACGCCGTCAGGGCAGCCGGCGTGCCTGGATGCTGCTGTCGGTCGTGGCCAACCTCGGCATGCTCGCGTACTTCAAGTACGGCACTTTCCTGCTCGACAATTTCCGCGTGGCGATGCTCGCGGTCGGCGTCGACTACCAGCCGCCGGCGTTCGACATCGTGCTGCCGGTCGGTATTTCTTTTTATACCTTTGCAACGATGTCCTACACGCTCGACATCTACCTGCGTCGGGCGGAACCGGCGCGCAGTTTCCTCGACTACGCGCTGTTCGTAACGTTTTTTCCGCACCTCGTCGCCGGTCCCATCATGCGTCCGACCGAACTGGTGCCGCAGTTCGAACAACCGCGGCGCGCGAGCGCGAACCAGCTGTATTTCGGGCTCGCGCTGATGACGCTCGGCCTGTTCGAGAAAGTCGTGCTGGCCGACGGCTTTCTGGCCGGGCCGGCCGAGGCGGTGTTCGATGGCGCCAAGATCCCCGGCGCGCTCGACGCCTGGATCGCGACGCTGGCCTTCAGCGGTCAGATCTTCTGCGATTTCGCCGGCTATTCGACGACCGCCATCGGCGCGGCGATGTGCCTGGGCTTTGCGATGCCGGACAACTTCCGCTTCCCCTACGCGGCGATCGGATTCTCGGATTTCTGGCGGCGCTGGCACATCACGCTGTCGGCCTGGCTGCGCGACTACGTCTACATCCCGCTCGGCGGCAATCGCCACGGCGAGGCGCGCACGTATCTCGCTCTCATGGCGACCATGCTGCTCGGCGGGCTGTGGCACGGCGCGAGCTGGACCTTCGTCCTATGGGGCGGATTGCACGGACTGTATCTGTCGATCGAGCGGCTGCTGCGGCGGCGCTTCGCGGGCGTCAAACCCGGCGCGCTCGCGCTGTTCGGCATCGCGCTGCTGACGTATGCGCTGATCAACATCACCTGGGTTTTCTTCCGCGCGCGGGATTTCGGCACGGCGTGGCGCATGCTCGTCGCGATGTCCGGCCAGCAGGCGGGTGCGGTGCCGATCCTGCCGGCTGTCGATCTGATCGCCGTCGCGGTGATCGTCAGCGGTATCGTCGCGGTGCACTGGCTGATGCGCGAGCGCACGCTCGAGTCCGTCATCGCGCGTACGCCCGCGCCGCTGCTCGCGGCACTGTGGGCGTGTCTCGCGTTCGCGATCGTCATCGAACAGGGGAGTGGCAATGCCTTCATCTACTTCCAGTTCTGAGACGTCGACGCGTCCCGGTTTCCTGCGGCCGACGGCGTCGGACCGGCCCGGCGTCGCGCAGCCCGTACCGGATCGTGATGTCCCGGCCCATCCGTGGGGGCGCATTCTCGGCGCGGCCGTCGTGGTTTTCGTACTCGCCATCGGCGCGTGGGAATGGCGCCTGCGCACGCTCGAGCTGCTGCCCGGCGATCTCGGCGACGACAGTTCGGCGTGGGCCCAACAGCGCCGCCGCATCGACGCCGAACCCGGCGCGATGGCGATCGTCGGCGACTCGCGCATCCTGTTCGACACCGATCTCGACCGCTTCGAAGCACTCGCCGGCATACGGCCGGTGCAGCTGGCCTTGCAAGGCACCAACGGTCGGCCCTTCCTGCAGGACCTTGCCGACGATGCGGATTTCACCGGGCTAGCGATCGTCGGCATCGCGGAAGTCTCGTATTTTCGCGATGCGATCGGTCTCAAGGGCGATGTGCTGAAACGCTACCGGCACGAATCACCGTCAGACCGCAGTTCCTATGTGCTGCACCGGTCGCTGTCGCGCGTATTCGGTTTCATCGACGAGGAATATCGCCTGAGCAAGCTGGTGCGCCGACTCGATCCGGGTCTGCGCGCGGGCACGCGCGGGCCGTCCGACGAACCGTGGAAGATGATTTCCGCTACCGACGCTCGTCAGGCCTGGCTGTGGCCACGGATTGAACATGACGCGCGGTTGGCCGCGCATGCCGTGTCTATCTGGGATGCGTGGGGCCGTCTGCCGCCGGTCACCGACGACCTGATTGCGCGCACGCAGGCCGCGACGCGCGACGCGGTCGCGAAGATACGCGCGCGCGGCGGCGACGTCGTATTCATTCGTCCGCCGTCGGCGGCGGCGTTGCGCGTCGTCGAAGACAAGCGCCTGCCGCGCTCGCGCGGCTGGGATGCGCTGCTGGCCGCTGCCGATGTGCGCGGTATCCATGCCGACGACGATGCGGCGATGCAAGGCCTGGTGCTGCCGGAGAACTCCCATCTGTCGCGCGCGTGCTCGACCGTGTTCACCGATGCCTACGTGCGGCGGCTGGCGGCGCTTACCGACCGCGTCGTGTTGCGCGCCGCCGCGCCCGCGCCGCTGGCCGCTGCGGACTGTGCGCCTCAATCGAGCGTCGAATAGCTCAGCAGCTCGACGCGGATCGGATCTTTCGGATTGTGGAACGTGGCGTCGCGTACGCGCACGACGAAATCGTAGCGCGCGCCGGCGACGAGCTTCGTCGGCATGAGCTTTTCCGTGTGCGGATCGACCTCGAGCAGCACGTTGCGGCCGTCCGCGGTGACGTGCAGCGTGCGCAGGTCCGCGTCGTCGCCGTCGGAGTGGTCGAGCACGTAGCGCGCGAGTTCGCCCTGGCTGGCATCGAGCGCGGCGAGGCTGCCCTGCAGGCGCAGGATCTGGCCGCGTACCGGATCCTTGGCCGGATCGTAGCGGCGGTTCTGCGATTCGCGTTCGGCCTTGTCGGCGGCGTCCGCCGCGGCGAGTTCGGCCAGGCTCTGGTAGCGGATGACCCAGAGCTGGAAATCCGTGTCGTCGGCGATGTGATCGGCGGCGGCGAAGAAGCGTTCGGTCCAGGCCGCGTTGCAGGCGCCGTTGCGGGTGCAGCTCGCATAGCCGCTGTCGACGAAGCTCGTCAGGCGGCGCTTTTCCAGCTCCACGTACGACTTCATCTGGCGCTGCACGCCCGGGCCCATGGCGACGCCGACCTGCCCCTGGCCTGGCGCGGCGACGAGCACCGCGCCGTTGCCGACGTCGAGCTTGCCGACGCGCAGCTGGCGCAGCATCGCGTAGGCGTACTCATCGGCGCTGAGGCCGTGCAGGTCTTTCACGAGCAGGCTCACGATTTCCACATGGTGCTTGTTGGCGTGGTCGAACATCTTCGCCTCGAATGCGCGGCGCGCGGCCGGATCGAGCAGGCCGGTCTCGTCGTAAACGAAGCGGTCGAACTTGCCGGCGACCGCATTGGCGTCGGGCTTCGGCAATACGTCGGCGCGTGCCGCAGTGCCCACGGCGGCCGGTGTGGCAGGTGCCTGCGGTTCCTGCGCGCGTGCGATCCGATCGGCACGCGGTTGTGCGGCGGCGTCGGCGCGGTCGCTCGAGTGCGTATTCGCCGACACCGCCGGCGAATCCATGCCGACGTTGGCGGCGATGCTGTCGCCCGTGTCGGGCACGCGCGCCGCTGTGAGCGGCGCGGCGTTCGCCGCGACGGCCGGCTTCGCGGCGGCCGTTGCGGTGGCCGCGCCGCTGCCGCAATCGGCGGACTGCTGCGCACAGGCCTGGGCCCAGCCATCCTGGATCGCCGCGACGCGCTTGCGCCGGCCCGGATGCGTGCGACCGTCGCGTTCCGGCACCAGCGTTTCCAGCGCCTTCTTGGCGTCGCTCAGCGAAGAGCCCATCTTGTACAGCACGAAACCGCTGAACTTGTCGGCTTCGAGTTCGGTCGGCGGCTGGCTGCCGCCCGGCGTGATGGTGTGTCCCGAGAGGTGATGGCCGATCTCGTGCGCCATGATGCTGACCGGTGCCCAGTCGTTGTTGCGCGTGGCCTGGCGCACCTGGTCCATGAACGCGCGGTTGTAGGCGATCACGCGCCGCGGCAGCTTGTCGGGACCGAGCACGATGACCGCGGCCGCATTCGGCACCTGGCCTTCGATCACGTCGAAATTCTGCGGCAGACCGGTGTATTTCATGATTTCCGCGACCACCTGCGCGCCCGCGCCGCGCGCGCTGAAGTCCAGCGCCGACTTCGACAGTGCCAGCGGCGAGCCGTCGTAGGAGCAGGCCTGGAGCGACTGGGCGATCTCGTCGACGAGCGCTTTCTCGTTCGCGGCGCTGAGCGGTGCGGTTGGTGGCGCGATGCGGGCGGCGGCGGTGCGGCCGTCGCCGGCGCTGCGCGAGTCGGCGGCATCGCCGCAGCCGGCCAGGGCCAGGATCAGGGCGGTGCAAAGAAGGTTGCGGTGCAGCGGTCGGGCGCAGGACATGACGGTTCCCCGGTAGGTTCGTGGTGTTCTTCAGGACGCGGCGCGGGCCAATATCAGCTTGACCAGCAGCAAGGCGTAGAAATAGAGAAGTAGCTTTTTAGCGATGACGAAAGCGGCGCCGGCGAGCGCCAGCCGCCACCAGTGCCGGCGCAGGTCGACCAGGAAGAACTGCGACAGCGCGAGCAGCACGATGCCCAGTTCGGCCACGTCCATGTACCAGCCCGACCATTGCTTGTGCCCTGCGAGCCAGGCGGGCGAGCGCAGGAGCAGCAGCGGCAGCTGGTTCGCGATGTTGGCCAGGATGATGAGGAAGTGGGCGTACAGCGCCAGCACGAGATGCTCGGTCGCGTTGTAGCCGCGGCAGCGGCGAAAACCGGCGAGCGAAGCGATCCAGATCGCGGCGAGGCCGAGCGAGAACGACCACTGCGCGTACTTGCGCACGGTTTCCATGATCCTGGAAACCTGCACATTGGAAGAATGCAGATAGCGCGTGTGCGCGAGCACGAGCAGCAGCACGGCGATGGCGAGCAGCAGCAGCTTGAGCGGATGGGTATGGCGCTTGCGCACGCCGAGCACGTACTCGCGCGCGACGCGACCCGGACCGGTCACCAGCCGCAGCGCGGACTGCAGCTGGTCGAGTTCGAACACGCGCAGCTTTTCCCAGACCTCGGTGCGCAGCGACGCGGTGCCGATGCGGGCGGCTTTCTTCTGCCCGCACTGGCTGCAGTGCGGCCCGTGCAGCGCGGCCGCGCAGTTGCGGCAGACCGCGGCGGCGAAATAGCCGGCGCAGGGCAGCACGGGTTCGGCGGTCGGGTTCACGGAAGGCTTCGGCGGTCGGGCGTTGTTCCGCTGTACGCAGAACGAGCGCATTTCCTCCGCGCGGTCGCGGATCGATTTCGTGCCGGTGGATCAAGCCCGGCTGCGTGCCTGAGTCGTCGAGCGAAGCGCGCCACCGCGCCGCGCCCCGCGTCACTCGATCCCGAACAGCTCCGCGAGGTCGCTTTCGTCGAAGCGCAGCGCCTGGGTCGTGCCGCCTTCGAGCACGGCCTGGGCGAGGTCCGCTTTGCGCTGCTGCATGTCCTGGATCTTTTCCTCGACCGTGCCGGTGCAGATCAGCTTGTAGACGAATACGCGCTTGTCCTGGCCGATGCGGTGGGCGCGGTCGGTGGCCTGGGCTTCGACCGCCGGATTCCACCACGGGTCGTAGTGGATGACCGTGTCGGCCATGGTCAGGTTGAGTCCCACGCCGCCGGCCTTGAGGCTGATCAGGAACACGGGCACGTGGCCGGACTGGAAGTTCTCGACGAGTTCGGCGCGGTTGCGCGTCTGCCCGGTCAGGGTCTGGTAGCTGATCGATTCCTCGTCGAGGGAGCGCTCGATCAGTTCCAGCATCTCGGCGAACTGCGAGAACACGAGTACGCGGCGGCCTTCGGCGACGAGTTCGCGCAGCAGGTCCAGCAGCAGGTCGAGCTTGGCCGACTCCGGCGCCTTGCGCGCGCGTTCGAGTTTGACCAGACGCGGATCGCAGCAGACCTGGCGCAGCTTGAGCAGCGCGTCGAGCACGACGATGCCGGACTGGGCCAGGCCGCGTTCGCGGATCGCCTCGCGCACGCGTTCGTGCTGGGCCAGGCGCAGCGATTCATAGAGTTCCCGCTGCTTGCCGACCAGTTCCACACCGCGTTCGATCACGGTCTTGGGCGGCAGGTCGAGCAGCACGTCTTCCTTGCGCCGGCGCAGCATCAGCGGCGCGATGCGCTTGTGCAGCTTGGCCTGACGGTCCGGGTCGGCGTGTTTCTCGATTGGTGTGCGGTAGTGGCGCACGAAGCCACGCTCGTCGCCGAGCAGACCGGGTTCGACCGCGTCGAACTGCGCCCAGAGCTCGCCGAGATGGTTTTCCAGCGGCGTGCCGGTCATGGCGAGGCGGCGGCGCGCGTCGAGTTCGCGCACGACTTTCGCGGCCTGGGTGCGCGCGTTCTTGATCGCCTGGGCTTCGTCGAGGATCAGCAGCGAGAACGGCTGCTGCACAAGGACGTCGCGATCACGCGCGAGCAGCGGATAGGTCGTAATTATCAAATGATGGTCGGGCATCGCGGCGAAATTCGCGTCGCGCGCGGAGCCGTGCAGGATCAGCACGCGCAGCTTCGGCGCGAAGCGCTGCGCCTCGGCGCGCCAGTTCCAGACCAGGCTGGTCGGCGCGACGACCAGGGCCGGTTGATTCAACTCGCCGCGCTGGCGCATAGCCTCGAGGTGTGCGAGCACCTGCACCGTCTTGCCCAGGCCCATGTCGTCCGCCAGGATGCCGCCGAGCCCGGACTGGCCGAGGAATTCGAGCCAGGCCAGGCCATCGCGCTGGTACGGCCGCAGGCTCGCGCCGAATCCTTCCGGTTCGCTGACCGGCGGCCGCTCGGCGCGCAGCTGCACGAGCATGTCCTTGAGCCGGCTCGCGCCGCGCCAGGGCAACGCCGCGACGCCGTGCGAGAGTTCTTCCACGACGCCGGCCTGGGCACGGCGCAGCTGCAGGCTTTCGCGCGCGTTGCCCTGTTCCAGCCATTCCAGCAGCGGCGCGATCAGCGCACGCACGCGCGCGACCGGCAGCGGCACGCGGCGGCGCGCGTCCACCGGCGCGAGCCAGATCGCATCGGAGGATTCTTTCGCCGGCGCCGTCAGCGGAAACGAGGGATCGGTCAGCGCGCGCTGCAGGATCGGCAGCAGGTCGACGCGCTCGCCGGCGATGTCGATGCCGAGCGACAGGTCGAACCAGGCGTTGCCGCTGTCGCTGACGTCCGCGTGCCAAGCTTCCGGGGCCGGCAGGATTTCCACCGGCGAGCCGGCGTCGAACTCGAGCTGGAAGCCGTCGGCCTGCAGGCGCATCGCGAGCGCGAGCAGATGATCCGGCGGCGCGAGTTCGTTGCGGCCGCGCTCGAGCACGAACGCGCTGCCCGGGCCGTAGGGCTCGATGTCATGGGCATAGGCGACGTCGTCGGCCTCGACCAGCTTGTGCCGGTCCATGCGTTCGTACGCGGCGATCTCGGCGCTGCGGTCGCGATGGATGTCGATGACGCGGCCGTTGATGAAGCGGCGTTCACGCTGCGCCGTCGCGGCATAGTCCACGCGCTGTCCGGCGTAGTCGAAGCTCAGGAACAGGCAGCCGGCGGTATAGCGCGCGTTGCCGCTGCGTCCGTGCTGGCGCGCCTTGAGCGTGCCCAGGCGCAGTACCGGCGCCGGCGCGGCGTGCACCACTTCGATCTGACCGTGATCGGCCGGCATCGGCACGTCGGCGAGCGATTCGGTGTTCTTCCAGCGTTCGCGCAGCAGCGGCGCCTGCTCGGGCTGCACCGACGGCGCGCGCAGCAGGCGCTCGGCCATGGCCACGTCGCCGTCGACCGGACCGATCTCGTTGCTGGCCGGATCCCAGTACCACAGCCCCGCGATGCGCAGCAGTTGTGTGGTCGGTGAGGCGCCGACCACGATGGCGGACATGAGCTGCGTGCCGTCGGCCTGCGCCTGCCAGGCCCATTCCACGCCACGCTGCGCGCCGCGCTTCAGTGCGGCGCTGCCGGGCTTGCCGAAATAGCAGGGCGTGTGCGCGAGCACGTCGTTGAGCCAGGCTTCGTGCCGCGGCGAGGCGAGCCGCTGCCAGCTGCCGTTGCGCAGGTATTCGGCCTGCGCCATGCGCAGTTCCGCGATGCGCTGGAATTCATCGGGCGACAGGCCGACCCAGGGATCGCCGCGTCCCGGCACCGGCTGCACCGGTCGCGGCGACACGAGTCCGCCGCGCTTGCCGTGCCGGAACCACATGGCCTGCGCGCACAGTCCGGCCGGCGAACCGGTCGCGGTCTCGAACAGGAAGCCGAGCACGCGGTTCTCGCTCGCGCCGCTGGGCGCCGCCGGCAGGTTGAGACTGGACAGCCACTGTTCCCAGGGGCGCAGGTCCGGCTTGGTCTGCGCCGGCGACGGCGGCGGACTCAACGCGAACGGATGCGCGTCGTCGTCGGTCATCCAGTCCTCGCCCAGCGACTCGAGCACGAGCGCGGCCACGTGCTTGCAGTCGCTGCCGACCGGGCAGCTGCAGAACGTATCGACGTCGAGGCGACGGCCGCGCGGCAGCATGCGGAAGCCGCAGCGATAGGGTTGGGTGGAATTGCCCTGCACCAGCCCGATCAGCAGGCCGGCCGCCCCCTCGGTGGTGTACTTCTTCTCCAGCACGCGGCCGCTGTCGACGTAGTCCGAACCGCGTTCCAGCACGCGCAGGCTGAACACGCTGTCGAAGTCGAAATCCGTTAGCAGTTGGATGAACTGCGACCGATCCATGGGCCTCCCGGCGCTTTCGCAGCAACGACGACGGGCGTGGTCGCTGCGACAGAGAAACGCCGATTATGCCTTCAATCCGACGCGATGAATCGAGTTGTCGCCGGCGCGTTCTGGGGCCCGGAACGCCGCGCTGTGACTACGGCTGGGCCAATCGCTCCAGCCGCGTGATCCAGCCGCCGAAGCGACTGCAATTCGCGCGCAGCGCGGGCAATCCGATGTGCGCGGCCCACTGAGGCCCGAATCGGGTCTTGTCGTAGTTCAGACGAAAATGTTGGACGAACAGACGACTGAGCCGGCGGCTCGGGGCCGTGTCGGGGGCATCGTTGATGAGTTCGGGATCGCCGACGTCGCTCACTGTCTGCCGAATTCCGGTTGAGGCGGCCACCGATTCAATTCCTGGCGGCAGTAGGCCGTTGCCGCCAAACAGCAGGCTCTCGAATTCATAGCGCTGCACGTAAGGAATGAATCTGGCATTGCCGACGACGGCCGCCAGTCTGTGCTCGAGTGCATCCACGGTTTCGAACGGAAGACGCTCGCGGAAGCCATAGAAGTCATAAAGCGACGTGACCTGATCGAATGAATGCAGCAGCGGCCTGACCTCGCGCGCCACGCGCGCCACCGAAACCGATCCACCGACGAGGTTGGTGTCGTCGGCGCGTCGCTTCGTGACGACGATCTTAGGACGAACGTCGATTCCGAATTCCCACAGGTGCGGTGTGATCACATTCCTGACGAATTCGTTCTCCGTCTGACCCTCGACCGAGATGGCCAGACGCAGCATCAGGGCGTTCCCCCGATGATGTTCTTCTCCCAGAGATCGCCTACGCCGTAGTCGTAGTCGCCCATCCAGGCCTCCAGCTCCTGCGGCTGCAGGCGGCGGAGTTGGGTGGACTCGTCCACCCGGTCCACGACGATGATGTCGTCAGCCACGAACTGGTTGGCGAACGTGACCGACTGCGTCGAGGCGATGATCTGGGTGCGTGCTGAAATCGAGCGAATGAGTCCGGCCAGTATCCTCAGCGCGAAGGGGTGCAGGCCGAGCTCTGGTTCATCAAGAATGATGACCTCGGGAGGCTCCGGTTGCAGCAGCAACGTGACCAGACAGATGAAGCGCAGCGTGCCGTCGGACAGATCGGACGCTTCGAATATTTCCTCGCTGCCGCGATGCGCCCAGCGTAGGCGCACGTACTCGCCGGAATTGCCTTCCTCCGCGAGTACAAAGTCGCGGAAGAACGGCGCGACGCGCTGAACGGTCGAGACTATCGCCGCATACCCTGGTGTTGAGCGAATGCGCAATAGGAAGGCAGCGAGATTGCCTGCATCGGACTGCAGTTCGTCGCTGTCGGCCAGTCGGCCTTTGTGCTTGATGCGCGCGCCAGAAGACGTGTCGTGGAAGTGGTAAACACGCCAGCTTTCGATATGGGCGTAGACGGGTCCAACAAAAAGATCGTCAGCAATGTCGCCTTGGATTCGCGTTTCCAAGTAGCCGCTAAACCCGAGATACACGCCTTCAGGGTTTCCATGCCCGAACCGCCGACATAGTTCCTTGGTGAAGATCAGTTGATTTGCAGTGGTCGCAGCCAAGTTTCCTTCGTATGAACCACTGTCGAATTCGATTTCGTACTTCAGCGCGGGAGAATGCTTCCGGCCGAAATACAACAATTTGTCCGGTCCGCCCTGGTCCTCGACGTAAAACTGCAGGTTCTTCTGCACTACATGCCGCATGAAGCCGAAGAAACCGAGAAAATTTGATTTTCCGGCGCCGTTCGCACCGATCAGCACATTGATCGGCGCAAACGCGATATCCGCTTCGCGAATCGAGCGAAACCCCTTGAGGACGATCCGCTTGAGCCTCGTACCCATGCCTGCTCCCGTTCAATCGGTCAAAGCATACAGGGGACGAAGCTCAGCGTGTCCGCACGTGCTCAGGCCACTAGCTTGACCGGCAGCGCCTTGGGATTGCGCCAGGTCGAGAGCAGTTCGTTCCAGCGTACCTTGGCCTTGGCTTCGTGTTCTTCCTTGACGTGGCCGTAGCCGCGGATGTGTTCGGGCACGCTTGCGATCTCGATAGCCAGGCTGCGGTTTTCCGCATTCAGCGTGCGCAGCAGTTCCTCGACGGTGGCGAAGTAGTCGGCGATCCACTGCCGCTCCATGCGCCGCTCGGCGGTCTTGCCGAAGACATCGAGCGCACCGCCGCGCAGGCCCTTGAACCTGGCCAGCAGCTTGAACGCCGTCAGCATCCAGCCGCCGTATTCGCGCTTGACGAGATGGCCTTCGCTGTCGCGGCGCGCGAGCAGCGGCGGTGCCAGGTGGAAGTGCAGTTTGTAGTCGCCGTCGAAGGTGTCGCGGATCTGCTGCAGGAACTGCGGCTGGGTGTACAGGCGTGCGACTTCGTATTCGTCCTTGTAGGCCATGAGCTTGAACGCGTAGCGCGCGACCGTTTCGCTCAGCGTGCTCGCGCCGGGAGCACGGGACGCTTCCGCGGCGCGCACCTGGTCGATCAGGCTGCGGTATTGCTGCGCATACGCCGCATTCTGGTATTCGGTCAGGAACGCGACGCGGCGCGCGATCACGGTGTCGAGGTCGGGCGAGATCTTGCGGTCGTCGAGCAGGCTGTCGCCGCCGAGTGCCAATGCATCGGGCATGTCCGGCTGCGTGTTCTTGCCGGTCGCGGCGAGCACGGTTGCGATGTCATGCGCGCCCATGCGGCCCCAGTTGAACGCGGCTCGGTTCTGCTCGATCGCCGCGCCGTTGAGTTCGATCGCGCGGATCAGCG
Source organism: Lysobacterales bacterium (assembly GCA_038207515.1). Taxonomy (GTDB): domain Bacteria; phylum Pseudomonadota; class Gammaproteobacteria; order Xanthomonadales; family Rhodanobacteraceae; genus Tahibacter. The sequence goes on from JBBQZR010000088.1 coordinate 12,992, forward strand.
CGTCGAGGCTCAGCGGCACCCAGCCTTTCTGCCAGGCATAGCCGAGCATGAACAGGTTGCCCATGATCGAGTCGCCGAGCAAGGTCGTGGCGAGGTTGGTCGCGTCGACGAGTTCCGGTGCTTCGTCGCCGAGTGCGATCCGGACCGCGTCGACGATCTGCGCGGCCGGGAACTGCATGTCGGGCCGCGTCGTGAACGTGCCCGGCATCGCTTCGTAGGTGTTCAGTACCGCGTGCGTGCGGCCGGCGCGGATCTTCGACAGCGCCCAGTAGTCGTTGACCACGACCATGTCGCAGCCGAGGACGAGGTCGGCTTCGCCCGCGGCGATGCGCACGGCGTGGATGTCGGACGGATCGCGCGCGACGCGCAGGTGGCAGGTGACCGCGCCGCCCTTCTGAGCCAGGCCGGTCTGGTCGAGCACGGTCGCGCCCTTGCCTTCCAGATGTGCGGCCATGCCGACCAGCGCGCCGATCGTGACGACGCCGGTGCCGCCGATGCCGGTGACGAGGATGTTCCAGGGCTGGGCGAGATCGGTCGCGAACACCGGATGCGGCAGCGCGTCGAAATCGACCTTGCCGACACCCTTGCGCTTCTTCAGGCCGCCGCCGTGTACGGTGACGAAGCTGGGGCAGAAGCCCTTGACGCAGGAATAGTCCTTGTTGCAGTTGGACTGGTCGATCTCGCGCTTGCGGCCGAATTCGGTTTCCTTCGGCAGTACCGACACGCAGAACGATTTCTTGCCGCAGTCGCCGCAGCCTTCGCAGACCTGGGTGTTGATGAAGACGCGCTTTTTAGGATCTTCCATCTTGCCGCGCTTGCGGCGCCGGCGCTTCTCTGTCGCGCAGGTCTGGTCGTAGATGATGATGGTGACGCCGGGCGTCTCGCGCAGGCGCTTCTGCACCGCGTCGAGTTCGCTGCGGTCGAGGAATTCCACGCCTTCGGGGAAGATCTCCGGCCGCGTCCACTTGGCGATGTCGTCGGACAGCACGACGATGGTCTTCACGCCTTCCGCGCGCACCTGGTGCGCGACGTCCGGCACGGTCAGCGTGCCGTCGACGGGCTGGCCGCCGGTCATCGCGACCGCGTCGTTGAAGAGGATCTTGTAGGTGATGTTGACCTTGGCCGCGATCGACTGGCGGATCGCGAGCGAGCCGGAATGGAAATACGTGCCGTCGCCGAGGTTCTGGAAGACATGCTTGGTTTCGGTGAACGGCGCCTGGCCGCACCACGTGGTGCCTTCGCCGCCCATCTGCGTGAAGGTCTCGGTGCGGCGGTCCATCCAGGTGACCATGTAATGGCAGCCGATGCCGCCGAGGCCGCGCGAGCCTTCCGGCACCACGGTGGACGTGTTGTGCGGGCAACCGGAACAGTAGTGCGCGGCGCGCGGGAAGCTGGCGCGCGGCTGGGCGAGCTCCTTTTCCTTGGCGGCGAGAAAGGCGAGGCGGCTCTCGATGGTTTCGGAGGTGAAGAAGCGCGCGAGCCGCTTGGCGATGACGCGCGCGATGCGCGCCGGCGTCAGTTCGTTCGTCGACGGCAGGATCCAGTTGTCCTCTTCGTCGTACTTGCCGACGATGCTCGGACGCGTGTGGTGGTCCCAGTTGTACATGTGTTCCTTCATCTGCGATTCGATGAAGGAGCGCTTTTCCTCGACCACGATGATGTCTTCGAGGCCGCGCGCGAATTCGCGAATGCCGATCGGCTCCAGCGGCCAGGTCATGCCGACCTTGTAGACGCGCAGGCCGATGTCGGCCGCTTCGCGCTCGCCGATGCCGAGGTATTCCAGCGCCTGCAGCACGTCGAGGTAGCTCTTGCCGGTGGTGACGATGCCCAGGCGCGCCTTGGGCGAATCGATCACGGTACGGTCGATGCGGTTGGCGCGCGCGAACGCGACGGCGGCCTGCACGGCGTACTGGTGCAGGCGCATTTCCTGGTCGAGCGGCGGATCCGGCCAGCGGATGCCCAGGCCGCCGGTCGGCAGGACGAAGTCTTCTGGAATGACGATGTCGAGCTGGTGCGGATTGACGTTGACCGAGGCCGAGGACTCGACCGTCTCGGCGATGGTCTTGAAGCCGACCCAGCGTCCGGTGAAGCGCGACATGGCCCAGCCGAGCATGCCCATGTCGAGGATGTCCTGCACGCCGGCGGGATTGAGCACCGGCATCATGGCGGACACGAATTCCAGTTCGGAACCATGCGGCAATGTGGACGAGCGGCAGGCGTGGTCGTCGGCGGCCAGCGCGAGCACGCCGCCGTACTTCGACGTGCCGGCGGCGTTGCCGTGCTTGAACACGTCGCCGCAGCGGTCCACACCGGGACCCTTGCCATACCACATCGCGAACACGCCGTCGTATTTGGCGCCCGGAAAAAGGTTGGTCTGCTGCGAACCCCACACCATGGTCGCGCCGAGGTCTTCGTTGAGACCCGGCGTGAACTCGATGCTGGAGGACTTCAGGTGCTTCTTCGCCTTCCACAGTTCCAGGTCGAAGCCGCCGAGCGGCGAGCCGCGATAGCCCGAGATGAAGCCGGCGGTGTTGAGTCCCGCGGCGCGGTCGCGCATCTGCTGCATCAGCGGCAGGCGCACCAGAGCCTGCACGCCGGAAAGATAGATGCGGCCTTCGCTACGCGTGTATTTGTGCTCCAGGCTGTAGTCGCGATCGATCTCTACGGCTGGCTGTATGGCTGGCACGGACATGGGCAGGGATCCGGTGGCGCGCTGAGGGAAACGTGGAGTTTAACGGCCGGGGCATGGTGCCACGACGAGGCCAGGTCCGGACAACTGGCCTCGCGGCCGCCGCGGCGGCGGGGGGCCCGGCCGGGTGGGCGGCGCCCCGCCACCGCTCCCTCGTGGGGGGGGGGCGTCGGCGGGCCCCCCCCGGGGGGGGGGGCGCCCGCCCCCCCCGCCCCCCCCCCCCCCGCCGCGGCGGCCGCGAGGCCAGTTGTCCGGACCTGGCCTCGTCGTGGCACCATGCCCCGGCCGTTAAACTCCACGTTTCCCTCAGCGCGCCACCGGATCCCTGCCCATGTCCGTGCCAGCCA
>JBBQZR010000089.1:0-15989 GCA_038207515.1 Lysobacterales bacterium
GGCGGTGATCGTATACGTCGTGCTGCCGCCCGCGGTCACCGTGGTGACGCCGTCGGTCTTGGTGATGGCCAGGTCCGCCGAGGCGCCGATGGTGTCGCTGTCGGTCGCACTGTTGTTGCCCGGCGTCGGATCGGTCACGCCGGCGGGCGCGGTGACGGTCGCGGTGTTGCTCAGCGTACCGGTCGCCGCGCCGCTGATCGTGCAGCTCGCCGTATACGTCGTGCTGCCGCCCGACGGCAGGTTGACCGTGTCGTTGATGTTGCCCGAGCCCGCCGCGGTGCAGGTGCCACCGCCGGCTCCCGAACAGGTCCAGGTGCAGGTCAGCGAGGCCGGGAAGGTATCGGCCACGGTCGCGCCGGTCGCATTGCTCGGGCCGGCGTTCGATGCGGTGATCGTATAAGTGGCACTGCCGCCGGCGATGACCGTGGTCACGCCGTCGGTCTTGGTGATGCTCAGATCGCCCTGCGGTGTCAGCGTGTCGGTATCGGTCGCCGAATTGTTGGCCGGGTTCGGGTCGGTGACGCTCGACGAGACGGTCGCCGTATTAGTCAGCGTGCCCGTCGCCGACGCGTTGATCGCGCAGCTCGCCGTATACGTGACGCTGCCGCCCGCGGGCAGGTTCACGCTATCGTTGATGTTGCCCGAGCCCGCTGCGGTGCAGGTGCCACCGCCGGCGCCGACACAGGTCCAGGTGCAGGTTTCGATCGCCGGGAACGTATCCGCGACAGTCGCGCCGGTGACACCGTCGGTACCGGCATTGCTCGCGGTGATGGTGTAGGTGACGCTGCCGCCTGGAACGGCCGTGGTCACGCCGTCGGTCTTCGTGATGGCCAGGTCCGCGCTCGCCGCGCGGCAGGCGGTCACGCTGACGTCGTCGATCGCGGCGCCGCCGAAATTGACGGTGTTGTCGCTGTCGAGATGGAAGCGCAGCTCACTGTTGAGACCGGCGAGCGAATCGGCACGCGCCTCGAACACGCCCCAGCCGGCGCTCGCGCCGATGTTGACGGCAGGATTGCCCGGCACGTCGGTCATCGTGGCGCCGGTCCATTCGTACAGTCGCACAGGCGTGGCGCCGCCGACCTGCTGCACGTCGACCGAGTAATGGTCGAAGCTCGCGCTTTCCATCTGGTAGCGCTGGGCCCAGCGGACGACGATCGGCGCGGACAGGCCGGCGAGGTTGATGGCCGGCGACAACAGGTCCTGGGTGCTGCTGATGTTGTAAGTGTTGTCGAGATCGGTCTTCCAGCAGTTCACGCCACTGTTGCAGGTCGTGAAATCGGCAACCGGGTTCGCCGTGGTCGTCGCCAGCGTCGCCGGCAGGCCCAGTTCCCACTCATCGGCCGTGCCGCTATGCGTGAAGCCCGCGGCGCCGAATTCGAAATCAGTCGTGAAGACCGTGGTCGGCACGAAGCCCGGGGCGCACGCCGGCGGCGGCGGCGCTTCGCAGATGCGCAGGCTCCAGCTCGTCAGCGTGCCGCCGTTCGCGCCGGCGGTGTCGTCACGCAGGTCGAGCGTCCAGGTGCCGCCGGCGTTCTCGCCGTCGAACCAGTTCAGGCGGTAAGGGGTTTCCGGCTTGACGCGCAGGCCCTTGAGCACGGTGAACGTCGGCGTCGCGGCCGCTTCGTCGTCGAACACGATGTCCATCTGCGCCTGGCCGCCGGTCGCCGCGGCGCCTATGTCGGTGAACAGACCGATGTCATTGCCAGCCGGCGAGCGCAGGTGAACGTCGAGGTCCTGCATCAGCGCGTGGTTGAGCACGATGTCGACGTCGACGTCGCTGATGCGCGGATTGCCCGGCACGGTGATGACCGAACTGGACAGGCCGGTGCCCGGGCCCAGAGTCTTGGGCACGTCGGTACTCGTATAGGTGGAGCAACTGGGCAGCGGCGACGGCGGACTCTGCACGCTGACGCTGAGGTTGTAGGTCGCTGTCGGCCCGCCGACGGCGGCACTGGCCGAATCCACGAACGCGAAATAGGTGCCGCTGGTCTTGACCGAGAACACCACCGCCTCGGACAGCGGGTTGGCCACCGAACCGGTGCTCGCGTCATCGACGACGAGGATCTGGTTGCCCGAATCGCCGAACAGCGCCAGACCGATGCGCGCGTTCCACTGCACGTTGTCGCGTTCGGGATCGGCGTCGAGGCCCAGGTAAATCGTGTCGCCGGCGTTGGCCGTGAAGCTGTACCAGTCCTGCTCGGTCGCCGCGGCCGGGTTGCGCGTGCCGCTGACATGGCCGCTGGCCGGCAGGACGTTGGCCGTGGCCGGCGTGTCGTTCGCTTCGACTTCGGGCGTCGGCGCGGCGCTCTGCAGGCGGAAATGCACGAAGTAAGGACGTATGGTGTTGTTGTTGTTGAACTGGTTGACACGCAGGTAGTAGGTGCCGGCCGCGGGGATCACGCGCCCGGCGATGGACGAGGACGTGCCGGACAGGCTGCCGTCGTCATCGTCGAATTCGAGGGCCGTGAGGCCGTCGGTGTCGAGCAGGTTGAGCTGGCTGTCCGTGCTCGTGCTCGTACTGGCCGACGTGATAAGCGCGGCGTAGACACGGTCGCCGGCATTGGCGGTGAAACTGAAGAAGTCGACGTCGGTGATGGGCAGGATGTTCGCCTGCATCTGCACATAGGCACCGGCGCCGAGCGGCGTGGCGGTCGCGAACGTGCCGTTGGGCTCGACCTCGGCCGGGAATTCGCTGGAGAACGCGAACAGCGCGTTGCCGCGGGCCGGTGCCGAGGACTGCGTCGGCGGCGCCTGCCGCTCGGTGGTCGGCGAAGGCGCGGCCATGACGGAGATTTCGATCGTCGCCGGCGGTGATTCCGCCTGAGCCGCACCGACCGCGATCACACCCAACATCGTCCACAACGCAAGGCCTGCGCGCAGGCTGCCGCTTCGCTTGAACACTTCGTATTCCCCTTGGATATGTGCGCCGCTTAGGCGCGATCCCATTGCGTGACGCAGACGCCGGCCACGCCGCAGCCCGGGTCCCCCGCGCCGACGATACGCGCGTGCTTTGTCCGCGTCCATGAAGTCCCTCCGCCGGTTGCGCGGCGTCTCCCCGGCACTTCGTGAAGCAAGCGCGACCGCCGTACCTGTAGCCGCAGCCCCCGATGTATCCGCGCCCTAGCACCCCTTTTCCGTGCGCTACGCAAGCCTCTTATGCCGCAGCGTGCAAATCGCGGCGCGAAAACGACCCGCAATGCCTACCGTGCCCAGGCGTGCCGTTGGCACGGCTCCTGCCATGACGAACCCACACAACTTCCACCGCCACCGCAGGAGCGCCACACACCATGGAACCCGTCGCCTATCCCAACCGTCCTCTCGCCGCCGGCACTGCGGTCGTCGCCGGCAATTCGACGTCCGCCGTCGCCTGGGGCGCCGTGCTTGCGGGCGCGGCCGCCGCCGGCGCGCTGTCGCTGATCCTCGCCTTCCTCGGCTTCGGCCTGGGCATGAGCGCCATCTCTCCCTGGGCCGGCGACGGCGCCAGCGCGACGACGCTCGGTGTCGGCTCCATCGTCTGGGTCACACTGACCCAGATCGCCGCGGCCAGCCTCGGCGGCTATCTCGCCGGCCGTCTGCGCACCCGCTGGACCGATGTACAACGCGACGAAGTGTATTTTCGCGATACCGCCCATGGTCTTCTGGCCTGGGCCGTCGCGACGCTCGTCGTCGCGACCAGTCTCAGCATGACGCTGGGCCGCATCGGCAAGGCCGGCGCTGAGATCGGCGCACAGGCCGTGGCGACCACCGCCGGCGCCGCCGTCGCAACCGGTGCCTCCCTGTCGCGTGACGGCGAGGACGGCAACCTCGGCTACGTAATCGACGGGCTGCTGCGCCAGCCGGCCACGGCACCGGCAACGCCGGACCCGGCGGGCATGGACGCGGCGGCACCCGGCCCGGCCGATCCCAACCGCGGCGCTGCGCCGGGCCGTCGCGCCGAAGTCGTGCGCATCTTCGCCAATGCGGCGCGTACCGGTGCCCTGCCCGACGCGGACACGCAGTACATCGCGCAGATGATCGCGCAGCGCACCGGCGTCAGTGCTACGGAAGCCGAAGCTCAGGTACGTGGCGCACAGGCGAAGCTGCAGCAGGCTGCCACCGAGGCCAAGGAAGCCGCCGACAAGGCACGCAAGGCGGCCGCTTACGCATCGCTGTGGCTGTTCATCGCCCTGCTCGGCGGCGCGTTCTTCGCCAGCCTCAGCGCCACCTTCGGTGGACGCCAGCGGGATCTGTAAGCAGGTGTGCGGGCAAGTTCCGGGAGCGATGTTGCGCTGACCGGCACTTGCCCGACAGCCCCACGGTTCACCAACCCACTATTGGAGACTGACATGCGATCCATTCTTTTGCTGCTGATCGGCATTCCGCTGCCCATCGTGATCCTGATCGCGCTGTTCGTGCGCTGACCGATACCCTCCGCCACGGCCTTCGCGCCGTGGCGGAGAGGTTCCAGAAACTCTTCTCCAGCCATCCGCACTGATGCCCGACGCCGAAACCGCCACTGCCGATCGCGTGAACACTTCCGCGACATCGACGGCAACTTCCGCCCCTTCCGCCTCGCTGCGCGCGAACGCGATTGCTTTCTACGATGCCGATCCTATGACGCTGGCCGCGTCGATCGCTTTTTACAGCGCGCTTTCCTTCGCGCCCGTCATCGTGCTCAGCCTCAGTCTCGCCGCCGAATTCTGGCCCGGTTCGGAGATGGGCCTCGTGCGCCAGCTCGGCGCGCTGCTCGGGCCGCAGGTGCGCGATGTCGCCGAACTCGTTGTCACCAGCGGCACCGGACCGCGCTTCGCTTTCAGCGTGTCGGGCCTCGTCAGTCTGATCGCGCTGCTCGTATCCGCCTCGACCGCGCTGGCCCAGCTGCAGGATGCAATCAACCGGATCTGGTCGGTCGTGCCGCGCACGAACAGCGCGGTGTGGACCTGGGTACGCCGACGCCTGCTGTCGTTCGGCATGATCGCGGTGATCGGCTTCTTCCTGGTCATCACGCTGGTCGTCAGCACCTTGCTGTCGGCCTCGCTGGTGCGCGAAGGCTGGGCCTGGGCGCTGCTCAACGAGGCGATCGCGCTGCTCGTATTCGCGGCCGCGTTCGCGGCTCTGTTCCGTTTCGTGCCGGACCGGCGCGCGCCGTGGCCCGCGCTACTGAAAGGCGCATTGATCACGGCCGTGCTGTTCGACGCCGGCAAATGGGCACTCGGCGCCTACCTCGCCAACAGCGGTTCCGCCGACGCCTACGGCACAGCGGGTTCGGTCGTGCTGTTGCTGGTCTGGGTCTACTACAGCTCGCTGATCGTGCTGATCGGAGCCGCCGCGACGCGCTGGCTCGCGCTGCGCCGCGGCGCGCTCGCCGCCGGCTGACGGTCACGCCACGCTGGAGTTGCGTGTGACCGACCTGACTGGCCTGGTCATACCCGCCGCCGCGAGCGACCTGCTCGTGCACCGCCGCAGCTGGACGATCCAGGTCGGCAACGACCGCCTGTTCGCGGACGGGTTCGAATAGCGCATCACCGGTCAGCGCCGCGCACGCCGGCGCCCGGGCAGAGCCATCGGCCTGAGACGCAACGCGCGCGTGCGTCTCCGGTCGCGCAGATACAGCACGCCGCGCAGCAGCAGATACAGCAGCGCGCACAGGCAGAACACGATCCACCAGTACGCGCGCAGCCATATGAGAACGGGGCTCGACGAGGTGCGGGTCAGTGCGGCGATCGCCGCCGCGATCAGCGGCGGCACGAAGATCAGCTGCAGCCACGCTTTCTGTACCGCAGACGATGCCATGCGAACTCCTGGGTCGAGGCTTTGAGGGTACTGCGGCCAGCGGTGGCCGGAACGAGGCGTCGTCCCCGGAACGGTACATGCGCCGCAACGGCCGCCAACGCGGCGTGCGCCGGTACGCGGGTGATACCGGGCGTGCCGCTACGACGCCAGCGCGCGGCGCAGCGCGTCGCTGTAGGTGCGGCTGACCTTGAGCGTGGTGCCGTCCGCGAGCCGCGCGACCGCATCGCGATTCGTCGCCGCGCGCAACTCGGCGATGCGCGCGACCCGCACGATCACCGAACGGTGTATGCGCTGGAACTGCGCGGGATCGAGCTGGCGTTCCAGCGTCTGCAGCGGCTCACGCACGAGTTGCACGCGCCCCGCCGCATGCAGGCCGCAGTAGTCGCCGATCGCTTCGATCCAGTCGATGTCGGCGACATGCACGACCACGACGCGGCGGCCGACGCGCGCCGGAAAACGCTGCGGGAACGCGGCCGTCCTGAACGCCCAACGGGCCGGAAGGTCTACTACGGCTCGTTGGTTGGCTGAGCATTGGTAGGACGTTCCAAGGAAGTTCTGAGCGAGCTGCTGGAATGCCGCTCATCCCCGCGCCAGTTTCCGCCGCGCGCGTTTCGCAAAATCGCGCGCCACGTCGGCGAGGCTGATGCTGTCCAATCGTGCGAACAGCACCTGCTCCGCCTCGGCGAACGCGGTTTCGAGCGTCGCGTTCACGGCCTGCTCGACCAGGCAACCGGGGTGATCGACCGCGGCGGCGATGGCGAACAGTGCCGGCGAGTCGAGCGCGCGGTGGATGTCGCCAAGGCTGATCTCGTCGAGCTTCTTCGCCAGCGTCCAGCCACCGCCCGGCCCCTTGACTGAGCGCACGTAACCGTGCTCGCGCAGGCCGGCCATGGTGCGGCGTACGACGACCGGATTGGTGTTGAGCATCTGCGCGATGGTGTCGGACGTGGCCGCGCCGTCGTGCTGCTCCATATGGACCAGCACATGCAGCATGCGGGACAGGCGGCTGTCGCGCTTCATCGGTCAGTGATCATCGTGCAGGAGCCATCGTGCGGGATTCTCGGCGGGTGCGCCGCACCATAGCAGATCGCGCTTAACGTAACAGCAGATGTTGCAATCTTCCGCAAGCGTCCGCAATATGTAACTCACGAAGTGTCGAATAGCCCACACCGACCCGATCCAACCCCTCTCTTGCGGAGAACAAACCATGATTTCCCATGACGCCATCATCGTCGGCGGTAGCTATGCGGGACTCTCAGCCGCGATCATGCTGGCGCGGGCGCGCCGTCGCGTCCTCATCCTCGATGCCGGCTCACCGCGCAATCGTTTCGCCACGCATTCGCACGGCGTGCTGGCCCAGGACGGCCGCGCCGGCAGCGAGATCCTCGCCGACGCGCGCGCGCAGCTGGCCGCGTATCCCACCGTCGAATTCGTCGACACCACGATCGAGGCGGCCGCTGGCCTCGACGGCGACTTCGTCGTCACGGACACGCATGGGCGCGAGTTCCGCGGCCGCAAGCTGGTGCTCGCGAGCGGCGTGACCGATACCGTGCCCGATATCCCGGGCGTCGCCGAACGCTGGGGCCGCAGCGTGCTGCATTGTCCCTATTGCGACGGCTATGAAATCGGCGGCGGTCCGATCGGGCTGCTGTCCTCGGGACCTGCCGCCGCGCCGCACGCCGCGCTGCTCGCCGACTGGGGCGACGTGACCCTGTTCACCCAGGGCCAGCCCGCGCCCGGTGACGAACACGCGCCGCTGCTGCGACGGCGCAATGTTGCCGTGGAAACCGTCTCGATCGACGCGATCGAGGGCCGCGGCGCCACTCTGGAACAGGTTCGACTGCATGACGGCCGCCGCATCGCCGTGCGCGCGCTGTTCGTCGCGCTGAACAGCCGGCCCGCGGGAACCCTCGCCGCGCAGCTCGGCTGCGAGTTCGATTCCACCCCGGCAGGCACCATCATCCGCACCGACGCGCAGAAGGCGACCTGCATTGCCGGCGTCTACGCGGCCGGCGACGCCGCACTCGCGCGCACCAACATCACGCTGGCCGCCGCCGACGGCGTCGTTGCCGGCGTGTCGCTGCACCATGCGCTGATTGCCGACGAGGTCGCCGCGGACTAGCGACTCGGGCGACCTGATCTACGAATGAGCCGTCAGGTCCGCCTTGCGGCGCGGCCGGCTACCAGAACTTCCACCACGCGCGACCGCCGCGATACACGAACGGTGCCGCGCGCCGCGCCGTATCGTCCAGTCGCGCTGTCGCCTCGATCCGAGCCAGCAGCGCGCGCGCGCGCGACAGCGCATGGTCCGGAAAACGCACGTCGTGGCGCTGCGCATCGGACAGGTTCCACAGCACCGGATGCAGGCCCGGATCGCCGTAGGGATCGCGCGCCCAGCCCTGCGCCACGCCCTGCGGGGACAGCGTGACTTCGCCGCCGGCCAGTGCCTGGTTCAGCACCACAGCCTCGCGCGTGCCCGCGATGCCGCGCGCGAGGCAGCTGACCTTGATCACATAGCTGAAGTCACGGAACGGCAAGGTCAGCGACGCGAGGTAGTTCATGCCGCCGGCGGCCTGCGGCGTCTTGACGATGATGCGGATCGCCGCACAGCCGGCGACGCGCAGCACCTCGGCCTCGACGAGCCCGGACCCGGCCGCCACGGCGCGCTCGCGATAGAAGTGGCGGATGCCGGTGATGTCCGAGAGGCTGGCCGCGATATCCGGCGGCTTGTCGAAGAAATGCAGGGCGATGTGATCATCGGCGCCACTGACCCACTCACGCAGGGCGCTGCCCGTGTCGACGATGCGCAGGCCGCGGATATCGAAGCGCAGCGATTCGGCGGAGGTCAGCGGCATGCGACCCGGGATCCGTCGAACCGGCGCGCCGAAGCGGCCTGCGATGCGTGACGACCGCCGCGCCGAACCGGTGCAGCGCCAGAGGTCGCACCGGGTCCCACGCCGCATCGCGTCGAAAAAACAGTCATCACGTCCCTTGCCGTGGCATCCCCCTCATTCTGCGTTCGCGCCGTCGCCACGACAACCCGTAACGACACGCCACTCAGCCGAACAGCTTGGACGCAGCCAGGGCCAGCAGCACCAGCACGCCCACGGCCTTGGCCGGCAGCGATACCGCGCGATTATTCGCGCCGGACAGCACCAGCAGCATAAGCAGCACGCAGCCCGCGCCCACGACCATCGCGATCAGGGCAAGCAGCAGCGAATAGCCATCGCTGCCGCTTTTCGTGAACAAGCCGAACACGGCCGCCAGACCGCCCACGAGCAGCAGCGCCAGCGCGCCGACATAGCGCGCGCCGTAGGATAGCCCGGACGGGACCGCGTCATAGTCGTAACCCTGTGAGGGCAGCCTGCCGCGGAAGCGCGCCACGAGATACCAGATGCCGATCAGAAACGCGTAGAACAGCGTCGTGCCCAGGAACTTGCGCGTCGAACGCGACAGCCACGGCGGGTCGTCGACCGCAAATTCCAGGCGCTCCACGCGGCCTTGCCGCAGCGACACCGTCAGCGTGCGGCTGCCGTGCAGCGGCTTCACCGTGAGTTGCTGCGACTCCGTGAAGTTGAATTCGCGAACCGATCGATAATGCGTTGACAGCAGCGCACGTGCCGCGGCTTCGGGCTGACCGACGAACAGTCCCGTCGGCGTGACGCCCGTCGCGGGCGCCTCCACGACCATCAGATCGACGGGCGCGTCCGCGTCGAACCGTCCGCTGCGCCGGACCAGGAAGGTCAGCCCGCGCTGCGGGTATTCCAATGTCTGCAGCTCGGTGCTCGACCTGCTGCCGGGGTGGTCGGCAATGGACTTGCTGGTATCGCGATCGGCCTGCCCGAGCGTGCGGATCAGTGCCGAGAACGGCACGATGTCCTCGACCACGCCGCTGGCGCCCACGAACGGCAAGGGTTCGCGCGCAACGGGCGATGGCACGGCTTCGGCCACCTGCGCGGACAGTAGCGGCGACAGCAACAGGACAAGCCACGGCAACACGCGCGGGCAACGAATCATGGATAGTCGAACCAGCGGGCATGCGGCGTCGCTGCCGCAGGGTCGCGACGAGTATGGCATGCGGCCGAGTCCATCCACGCCAGCGCGAGACGATGCCATCGCTGCGCGAAGCGGCCCGTCGACGATGCGCGCCGGCGTTGCGTCGACAGCGGTAACGGCGCCTGAATCGCCGCTCGCTGACGGCGCACATCGACACCGCCCGCCGCCATCGCCGTCCGTGACGCCGTGTACGCTTGCCGGACAACCTCGTCCTGTGCCGGAGCCCACTGCATGCCCGCGTCCCTTGCCCGTCTCGTACCATGCCTGCTTGCCCTGCTCCCGATCAGCGGTGCCACTGCCGCCGACTACACGCCCGTACGCTGCGATACGCGCGCGACCTACGCCGGCCGTCTGCCCCACGACGCCGTGAGCGTCACGCCCGCGCCTGGCCCGCTGAACGACGACGCGTTCGACGCCGCGACGACACAGCGCCTCGACGACGCCTTCGCCACGCTGCACAAGGCCAGTGGCGCTACCGCCGTCAGCGCCGCCGTCGCCGCGCCCGGCCGCGGAATGTGGACAAAGTCCGTCACACCCGCCGACGCCCCGCTGCTGTACTGGGCCAGCGCCGGCAAGACCTTCACCGCCGTGGTCGTGCTGCAACTCGCCGCCGACGGCAAGCTCGATCTCGACGCGCCCGTGTCCCGCTGGATCGAGGACGTGCCCAACGGCGACGCGATCACCGTGCGCGATCTGCTCGCCCATACCAGCGGCCTGTTCAGCGCGAACGAAGACCGCAAGGCGCGCGCGGAACCGCGCCAGCGCACCCTGGAGGAAAACCTCGCCATCGCGCGGCGGCACGGCGCGATGTTCTGCGCCGGCGCCGACTGGCGCTACAGCAACACCGGCTACGACCTGCTCGGCGCGATCGTGCAACAGGTCGATGGCCGCCCGCTCGACCAGGCCATCACCGCGCGCATCATCGACAGGCTCGGCCTGAAACATACCCGCGCCCTGCACGCCGGCAGCGATACGCGCGACATCGCGCCGCTGACCTCGACGAAAGAAAAACCCATCGATCCCCGCTGGCCCGGCGCCGCCGGCCCCATCGCCGCCGATGCGGCCGACATGACGCGCGTCCTCGCCGCGCTGTTCAACGGCGACCTGCTGCCAACCGCGCGCGTCACCGACATGGTCGCGACGCCCTATCCCATGTTCGACGCCGGCACGTATTACGGCCTCGGCCTGATGGTGTTCGACGTACCCGACGGCACCACGCGCCTGCTGTGGATCGGCCATGCCGGCGGTACGCCCGGCGCGGGCGCGCTGATGATCTGGTCGCCGCAGGACCACGCGTTCGTCGCCGTTGCGCTGACCGGCGACGGATCGGCGGCGGCTTCGGCGAACCTGCTGTTGAACGCGCTGCGGGGCGCTGCGCCGCCACGCTGAACCGGTCGCATACGACACCGCAGGAAACGTCTCGACAGGAACCGTCCAAAGCGGCCTCGACAAAACGCAACGAGTATACTTTTAACAATTTAGTACAGACTGTAGCAGCTTCCGGCATGCCGTCGCTCGCCGATCGCCGGACCCGGCTATCGACTGCGCGCAACGGACTCGGGATCAGTTGCCGTGAGGGTTTTCACAGGCCATGGATGAGTGGCTCGCAGGCAAGATCTGACCGCGTCATGCGCTGTCGTCATAGTAGCGCGGCTCAATCCGATCACCCGGCATCAGTTCGGCCTTGGTGCCGTGATAGTACGTAGGCGAAGCAGTCATGGCGCCACTCCGGTTTTCCTGCCGTTTCGACAGGCCGGCGATGCTGCATGACACACAGGGCCTTGCCGCAATCCCCCGGGTCTTATATAAATTCATCACGGAAGGCGCTTGGCGCCTTTTTTGTTTTCCGCGCACCGGAAGCGCTGCAAGCCGAGCTTGCCCACGTTCTCCGAGAATCGATCGCCTACGCGATCGATTCTCGTGTGATCCATTCTGGATCGCCCTAGCTCTTCTTGCCGCCCCCGAGACTTTCGAACATGTTGGCAAACTTGTTGACCGCATACGGCGCGAACAGCGTCATGCCGGCCAGCAGAAACTTGCCGACCTGGTCGAGCGATGCGGGCAAGGTTCCGCTGACCGCAAAGCCATACAACGCGAAGCTGCCGAAGCCCACGAACATCAGGATGAGCACGAGCATCCCCATGAACGCGATGACGCGGCTGGTGCTGGCCTTCATGACGATCACGGTGACGGGCTCGTTGGTCGCCGCGTTGATCTGCGGTTTTCCGTCGACGATCGAAGACACTTTGGTGTCTTCGGAAAGCGCGTCGGACAGTGACCATGTTTTCGCCGCGGCGAGTGCAGCGCGCACGAGCAGCATCGACACGATGGCGCCGATGACGACGATGCCGATCACGGCGTAGGTAAACCAGTCCGGCGGCGGCGTCCAGGTACCCTGCGCGAAGGCGGTAGCGGGCAGCGTGCCGAGCGGCATCGCAACGCAGAGGACGCGGCGCAACTGCGCGCCGGGTGCCGGCAGAGGCGAAAGGCCGTGACGCGTGGTGCTGTCGATCGTCTGCATGGGCGTCTCCTGAAAAGGGCTCAACCGGAAGTGCTGCATACCCGCGCTTTCTCGCACCCACGGCCGGATATGCACGCCGTTTATCTTGTCGCGAAATCGGCAAAGTCGAAACCTGCCTGCGATACGGCACCGGCGCAGGCCGCGAATTCCCATGAACTGCCCGCGAGAACCGGCGGGCCTGGCGCACTACTGGTCACCAGCGCGCACGGTGCGCGCCGGCCTCCATCGGGGGCAGCGCCATGTCCATGCCACTCTTCGGCAAGAAGTATACGTTTACCCAGCCCGACGGTTCGCCGCTGGAAGTGGTCGGATGGGGCGACCAGAACCATGCGGTTTTCGAACAGGCCGACGGCGAGTTCGCGCTGGAACATGGCCGCAACGACGGCGATGCAGGCGATCTCTACGCCGCCGACACCGCGGCCACCTTTGGTGATACCACACAGCCGGGCAGCCGCTGGTGGGACGGAACGTCATGGGGCCTGCAGATCTCGCAGATCGCGGCGGCCGGCAACGCGATGACCTTCAAGGTATGAAGCGACGCCGTCGCCGCGACCGCTGCTGTCGCGGTGACGGCGCGGCGCGCACGCATCGCGTGCGAGTCGTGCTGCCCGTTCAGCCGGACACCCTATCGCGTACGCCACAGCCTGTTTCGCACGCCCCCTGATAGACTCGCCAGCAGAAATACGCATACGTATCCCGTATGCCTATCCGCTTTTCAGCAACAGGGGAAAATCCGATGTCTCGACTGTCCCGCCTCGGCGGCGGCTTGCCGCTGTCTGTTGCGTACAGGAACGCCTGGCTGCGTTCGTTTGCTACGCTGCTCCTGGTTTCCGCCGCCCCCTGGGCGCAGGCGCAGACCATCGTCCCGAATCCGTACCTGAACACGCAACTGACGCCGTGGGCGGCGTTCGTCTCGGCGGCACCCGATCCGGCCGGCAGCGGCACCGCGCCAGCCTGGGCGGCGACGCCGGACCTGCAGAGCAACCCCGCGTCGGGCTCGGTGCTGGTGAATTTCAACGCAGCGGCCTCGGCGGTGAATGCGGCGTCGGGCATCGCGCAGTGCGTCGATTTCGCGGCGCCGACCAGCGTCACCTTTTTCAACTACAGCATGGCCTTCCGCGCGCCGCCGGCGATGGCGACGGACGGCAGCCTCGCCGCGACGGTCGAGGTGCGCCTGTTCTCCGGCGCAGGCTGCAATGGCTTCCTCAGCGGCGGCTCGCAGGGCCAGGTGCTCTCGGCCGCGCAGGTCACCAACGGCACCTGGTACACGCTCAGTGACACCAGCTTCGAGCCGATGGACAGCCCGGTGCTGGCAGCCAGCGCCCAGGTGCGCGGCTATCTGCGCCAGAGCGGCTCCCCGACCCAGACGAACTATCCCATCAACTTCGATCAGTTCGTGCTCGTGCTCAACAGCACGACGCCGGTCTCGCTGATGCACTTCGACGTCAACTAAGGGGACCGCCTCGTGATCCATCGTTACCTGCGATTCGCGACGCTGGGCCTGCTGGCCGCTGCGGGCTTCACCGCCCAGGCAGCGCCGTGCCCGACGACGTCGCTCACACCTTCCACGACCCTGCCCGCGGCAACGGTCGGTATCGCTTATCTGCAGGCGTTCGGCGCCAGCAACAGCAACGCACAGCCCTTCGATTTCCGCATCACCGGCGGCTTGCCGGCGGGCTTCGGCCTGGGCATGACGTCGACCGGCGCAACATCGGCAAACCTGACCGGCGCACCGACGCAGATCGGCAATTATCTAGTGACGATCACCGCGACCGACACGCTCGGCTGCAGCGGCGGCCGCACCTATGCGCTGTCGGTCGCGCAGGGCGGCCAGACGATCAGCTTCACCTCGTCGCCACCGGCCAGCGCGGCCGTGGGCGGCGCGGCCTATAGCGTATCGGCCACGGCTACCTCAGGCCTGCCGGTGACGCTGGCCATCGACGCCAGCGCGAGCAGCGTGTGTTCGATCGCGGGCTCCAGCGTGAGCTTCCAGAGTCCCGGCACCTGCGTGATCAACGCGAACCAGGCCGGCAATGCGAACTACGCTGCCGCGCCGCAGGCGCAGCAAAGCTTCGCCGTCGGCCGCGCCAACCAGACGCTGAGCTTCACCTCCACCGCGCCGGCCGCGGCCACGGTCGGCGGCGCCGCCTACAGTGTCAGCGCGACGGCGACCTCGGGCCTGGCCACCGCCTTCAGCATCGATGCGAGCGCGAGCAGCGTCTGCGCCATCACCGGCAACAGCGTGAACTTCCTCGCCACCGGCACCTGCGTCGTCAACGCCAACCAGGCCGGCAACGCTAACTTCAATCCGGCGCCGCAGATCCAGCAGTCGTTCGCCGTGGGTGCAGGCAGCCAGACCATCAGCTTCACCTCGACCTCGCCGGCCGCGGCCGTCGTCGCGGGCGCGGCGTATACCGTCACGGGCACGGCGACTTCAGGTCTGCCGGTCGCCTTCACCATCGACGCCAGCGCGAGCAACGTGTGTGCGATCGCCGGCAGCAGCGTCAGCTTCATCGGCGCAGGCACCTGCGTGATCAACGCCAACCAGGCCGGCAACGCGAACTACACCGCCGCACCCCAGGTGCAGCAGAGTTTCGCCGTCGGCCGCGGCAGCCAGACCATCAGCTTCACCTCGACGGCGCCCGCAGCGGCGACCGTCGGTGGCGCGGCGTATACGGTCACGGCCACGGCAACGTCGGGCCTGACCGTCGCGTTCACGATCGACGCGAGTGCGGCGAGCGTGTGCTCGGCCACGGGTTCGACGGTGATCTTCCTCGCCTCCGGCACCTGCGTGATCAACGCCAATCAGCCCGGCAACGCGAACTACAACGCCGCACCTCAGGTGCAGCAGAGCTTCGCGGTCGCCGCGGGCAGCCAGACGGTTTTCTATACGTCTACTACGCCAGCCGGCGCGGTCGTCGGCGGCCCGACCTATACGGTCACGGCAACGGCGTCCTCGGGCCTGCCCGTCGCATTCACCATCGACGCCAGCGCGGCCAGCGTGTGCGCGATCGCAGGCAGCACGGTCAGCTTCACCGGCGCGGGCACCTGCGTGGTCAACGCCAACCAGGCGGGCAATGCGAACTACAGCCCGGCGCCGCAGGTGCAGCAGAGTTTCGCCGTCGCGCGCGGCAGCCAGACGGTCAGCTTCACTTCCACCGCACCGGCTGCGGCGGCCGTCGGCGGTGCGACGTACACGGTCACGGCCACGGCGACCTCGGGCCTGCCCGTCGCGTTCACGATCGATCCCAGCGCGAGCGGCGTGTGCTCGATCGCAGGCAGCACGGTCAGCTTCACCGGCGCGGGCACCTGCGTGATCAACGCCAACCAGGCCGGCAACGCGAACTGGAATGCCGCACCGCAGGTGCAGCAGAGTTTCACCGTCGCACGCGGCAGCCAGACGATCAGCTTCACCTCGACCGCGCCGGCCACAGCGACCGTCGCCGGTGCGACGTACACGGTCACGGCGACCGCGACCTCGGGCCTGCCCGTCGCGTTCACGATCGATCCCAGCGCGAGCGGCGTGTGTTCGATCGCAGGCAGCATGGTCAGCTTCACCGGCGCGGGCACCTGCGTGATCAACGCCAACCAGGCCGGCAACGCGAACTGGAATGCCGCACCGCAGGTGCAGCAGAGTTTC
>JBBQZR010000090.1:0-14722 GCA_038207515.1 Lysobacterales bacterium
CCTTCTGATCGAACAGGGTCGTGGCCACCGCCCGGGTCTTGAGCACGCGGTCCGGATACAGCGCCGAGCGGACAGCCGTGCCCACGGGATGGCGCCGGTTCCACTCGCCGATTTCCAAAAGCAGCTCTTCGCGCGTCGGTCGTTTCATTGGATCGATCCTGATACTGAGATTGGACGGTCGCCGCCACCCGGCGACGACGATTGCTGGCCCGATGACCGGTCCGGCAGGAAGGCGGGACCAGGCAGAATTTCGCGCAGATAGCGATCGAGGCCGGCGTCTCCCCTGTGACGCCTCTGGTTAGGATAACCGAACGAAACTTCCTCGAAGCGCACTCCGTCGATGAGCCGCGTCGAGGGAATGTGCAAATGTCCCGACACGACCACGCGCGCGCCGAAACGCCGGTGCCAGTCCGCCGTACGGGTGGTGCCGCACCAGAGCACGAAGCGAGGGTAAAGCGGTACATTGGCGACTTCGCGGCGCAGTGGAAAATGGTTGATCAGGACCAGCGGTGCGCGCTGCGCGGCCTGCTCCAGACGCGCCTCGGAATAGCGGCAGCGCGCCTCGCACCAGGCTTGTCGCGAGGAATACGGATCCGGGTGCAGGTAGAGCTCGTCGGCGCACATGACGCCGCTCTCGCGCGCCCAGTCCAGCGCCCCATCCAGGGTTACGCCGGACGGCCGGAAGCTGTAGTCGTAGAGAACGAACAACGGCGCGACCAGGTGTGCTCCGCCGGGCCCCGGCCAGAGCACGAACGGGTCTTCCGGAGTCGACACGCCGCGCTGGTTGCAGATCCGTACGAGTGCACGGTAGCGCTCCTCGCCGCGCCGACCGTCGGGCGTCGTGGTCCAGAGCTCATGGTTGCCGGGAACCCAGAACACTTTCGCGAACCGGCGCACCGCAATGTCCAGCGCCCAGGCCAGCTCTTCCTCGGTGTCGCTGATGTCGCCGCCGAGAATCAGCCAGTCGTCGCCATGGTCGGCGAGCGCCGCCCAGGCCTCGCGGTTGACGGAATGCCGCACATGCAGGTCGCTGATCGCGAGCAGTCGCATGGCCGGGTCAGTCCCGCCCCAACGCGCCAACCGCCACACCACGCCGCGCGTCGCGGGCAGGCGCATCGGTTGCGGTCGGGTCCGGCGCGATGGTCGACATCACTGCCTCAGTCGCCAAAGAACGTGGCCACGAAGCGCTGCGCGATAGTCGCGTCGACGTCATGGGCGGCGGGATCCACGGCGATGCGCTGGGCAAGCTCGGCCACCTTGAGATATTCGGACGGATTGGATGCGCAATGCTGCAGCAACTGCTGGGTCTGGGTCTCGATCTCGGTCATCTGCTGCCAGACCCGCGGATCCACGCGCGGCAGTTCCGATCGCGCGCTCTGCGCAATCTCGGCTTCGCGCCAGCGGAATCCCAGCGAACTGCCATTGTGGCGCACCTGCAGCGGCAGCGGCATGTCGGGCTCGACCCGGACTTCGGGCAGGAACTGCAGGCCCTGCTTCCAGTGCAGGCGGTCCGGCGAATCCGGCGCGTTGGACAGCCAGACGCCGGGCTCGACTTCCAGATCAAACCAGAACAGCACACCGCCGGCCATGCCCGCCTCGGTCGCCGGCAAGGTCAGGTCGGCTTCCAGCGGCTGCGGCGTCGCGCTCGCGAAATCGACGCGAAACACCTCGACCGGCGCGCTGAGCGCGCGCACACCGGCCTGCCCTGCATCGACGTTGATGAACGACGGCGAGAAGCGATACGGATTGAGCAGATTCACGTCCACATCGTGCAGCCGGTCCACGCGGTACTCGACGACCATGGCCCTGACCACGGCCGACACCGGCAGGTAGCGCGCGTCGGGGGTGAGCAAGTGCTCGCGCGCGTGGGCGAGGAAATGCAGCACGCCTTCGCCAATCAGGCTGCAGTCGAACATCTCGAACAGCGCGAGATCGGCGCGCTCGGGCAGATCGTTGGGAACCGTGAGCTTGCGCAGATCCTTGCCGACGAACCGCACGCTGTCGCCATAGCCGTTGCGGTCGACGATCTCGGTGCCGGCACGGCACAGGCTGGCGCGCAGTTCGCAGGCGATGACCTGCGGCACGCCGGCCTCGGCGGCCATCATCGACAGCAGGCCGCAACCGGCGCCGATGTCCAGCGCGAGTGTGCTGGCGCGCTGGGCGAGCAAGCGCTGCAAAGCGGCGCGATAGGCGGCGTTGCGGCGGCCGTCCAGCAGCATCGGCACGTACCAGCTCGGCAGGTGCGCACTGCGCAGGCGCTGCAGCGGCGGCTCGGACGCGAAGAACAATCGGGTTTCGCTGATCTGTGCAGTCAAAGCCAGTACCTCGCCTGCCTTGACCGCGTGCGAATCGGCATGCTGAAACGCCGGCTTCAGCGCGCGTCCGGCCCCGGGCGCGCTGGACAGCAGCGTTCCTGCCAGATCCAGTTCGAACCAGAAGCGCAGCGCGTCGACGCGGCCGTCCGCCTGCAGCGGCAAGGCACAGGCCCACGCCGCCGGTGCGAATTCGGCGAACGCGAGTGTGCCCGCGCAGACCGGATCGCTGAGCGCGAAGCAGGCTTCCTCGGGCAGCTCGGGGGCCTCCGGATAGGGACTCCAGCGGAATTCATCCAGCGGCTGCAGATCGTAAGGCGCACCCGGATAGGCGTACTGCACCGCCTGCACGAATACACGGGCGGCACGCGGCAACACGCCCGCGCCGCGCTGGATTGCCGCCTGCGCATGCTGATGCAGCGCGCGCACCAGCCCCGCGCCGAGCAGCGTGTGATCGATCTCGCTGCAGACCACCCAGTCGGCGGCGAAGTCGGCTATCTCCGGCGCATCCGGCGCGACGATGCGCACGTTCGCGGTAAACGCCTCGAACGATGCGCGCTTTTCTTCCACCGACATCGTGTCGCGCGTCTGCTCATGGGCCGCATGCCACGCGGCGAGCCGGTTCTTCTGCACGACCCCGGCGCAGATGCGCGCATCCAGCGGCTGCGCTTCCACGACCAGACACTCGCCGGCGCCGTGGGCCAGCGCGCGCAACGGCAGCACACCGAGCGCGCCGCCGAGGAACAGCACCTTGCCGCCACGGGTCGCCTGCAGCGCCTGGTCCCAGGCCGCGAGCCAGACCGGATCCTCCAGCCGCTGGAGCACATTGCGCGAGGACTGCAGGTTGCCGTAGCGCTGCAGATGCCGCGTCAGGCCCTGGACCATCATCGGATCCATATCGGCCGGCAGCGCGGGATCGGCCAGCAGCGCCGGATCGAATGCGATGCGGGGCAGCGCCGGCGGCTCGACGGGCGCGGCGGCCGGCGCGGCATCCTCGGACTGCAGCAGGCCGTCGATGACGGCCTGATTGCGCAGTCGCGTCTCCAGTTCGGCAACTTTTTCGCGGATCGCCGCGTCGGCCCTGTCCTGTTCCTGCACCTTGCGATATTCGGTGAGCGCCGCGGAGGTGTCGCCCAGGTGTTCGTACGCATCGGCGAGCAGGCGCCGCGCGGCAACGCGCGAAGGCTCGCGCGCGAGAATGCGGTCCAGATCATCTATGGCTTCGGCGTGACGCCGCAGCGACAGCAACGCAAGTGCGCGCTGCTCGGCCCAGTCGCTACGTCCGGGTTCCAGCGTGGTCAGCTGGTCGAGGCAGGTCAATGCTTCGTCGAAGCGTCCCTGTGCGCTGTGCTGCGCAGCAAGCTGCGCGATGTAGGGCGCCGCCAGATGCAGTACTTCCTGCGGTACCTCGGCAAGCATCGCCTTCATGTAGCCGGCATCGCCGGACGCCAGCGCCTGGCTCAGCGCACGCGACCAATCCTTCATGCAAACGACCTTCGCGATTTGGCGGTGCGGCACGAAAATCGATGCATGTCCGCCGCCGCTGTTGGGGAAACTGGAGTGAACGAAATGTGGATCTTGTGGCCGCTGCCGGCTGGTTCAAGAAGCAGGCGCGCGACGAAGATATCTCAGGGATAGTAGCGCGTATTGCTCAGCAGGCAACACGCTGCCGGAAGGGTCGCGAGGCCCGGCGGTCGCCTCAGGCCGAAAGCATGCCGACCGCCGGCAACGTCGAGAAAAGCGTGCATGGCCCGGCGTGGCCTCGACACCGATATTGCCGACAGCAGCGCCTCAAGTTTTGCCATGAATGATCGCGGCAAGTTCGCCGATGTTCTCGGCCTTCGCCAGATCGACCAGCGGGATGCGTACCCCCAGCGATTCCAGCGTCATCATGATGATGTCGGCGCGATCCACCGAGTTCGCGCCGAGCGCGCGCAGCGAATCGGTCGGCTGGAACGCATGCGTGTCCAGCCCCGGCACGACTTCCTGCGTATGCCCGACGATGATTCCGAAAATCTCTTCCTTGCTACTCACGTTCGTTCTCTCCACGCATTGCCACGGACCGGTAATCATCGTCAAAACCGCAGTGCGATGCGATGCCCGGCTTCAGCGCGCCACTGGCACTACGCCATGGCACCGCGCTTGCACTGGTACAACAGCGTCCGGCTCAGACCGCCACACCCAGCAGCTCCGGTGCCGGCACGACCTCGCGCACGCGAATCGCATGCGGCTGGGCGCCGCAGCGCACGCCGATCGCGAGCTGATGCTGCGCGCTGGGCTGGTGCAGCTCGAACTGCCAGATATCCGGATCATCCTGCAGCGCCGGGTCGAAGCGGATGCGGATGCCCTGGTCCAGGTCGAAGGAGAACTGCTCCAACGGTATCGACAGGCCCATGCCGCGAGCTTTGATGTAGGACTCCTTCAGGGTCCAGTACTCGAAGAAGCGCTGGCGCTGACGCTCGGGCGGCTGAGCCTGCAGCGCAGTGACTTCAGCCGGCGAGAAGAAGCGGTCGGCGATCGCCACCGTCTCGCCGTGGCGGTCGGTTTCCTCCACGTCCACGCCCGCGTCGGCGCTGCGCGTGACCGCGCAAGCCACGAGCGAACGTGCATTGGACAGATTGAAGCGCAGCGGCGCCCGGTGCTCCGGCATGTCGATCTCGGGCCTGCCGTAAGCGTTGACGCGAAAGCGCCAGTCGGCCGGATGTACCGGCGCATAGCGCGACAGCGTGATGCGGCATAGCGCGCGCGTGACGAGGTACTCGTGCTGCAGGTACTCGAAACGAAAGCGCAGCATGCGCGCGTGCTCATCGGCGCTCAGCAGGGAACGGTAGTAGTCGGCCAGGCCGCGCTGCAGGCACTGTGCGGTCCAGCAGTACCAGACGTGGACCTCGCCGGGCTCCAGGGTGAGCGGCGTATTGAGCAACGACGGCTGGCTCATGCGGAATGCGGTGCCGCGGCGTGGCGCAGACGCACAGGCAACGCGGCTCGCCCTACCGGACTCGCACTGGGCCGTCGCGCCGGAACGGCCGGCCTCGGTTGCTGCTCACGGCGCGGCGGCAGGGCCGCCGTTGCGGTCGGGTTGCGCTTCACTATGGCTTGTCGTGATCGTCGGTTCGCGCGGACCGTGCGATGGTCGAGCGCGCCCGGGTCGTGTGCCGCGACAGTGCACGCAGCACCTGACGCGGCGTGAAAGCTGCAAGCGAGCAGGCAACGACCTGTTCGGCTACGTTGCGTATGCGCGCGGCGGGCAGTGGGCTGGAACCGGCCGCATCCTTCAGCACGCGCAGGTCCTGGTCCGTACCGCGAACGGTCGCGCGCACCATCGCGGCAATCTCGGCGCGTGTCCGGGTACTGCTGCTGAGCCGCCAGTTCGGGTCGAGATTCTTGGCCTGCTCGCAAACCCGGCCAGCACCATCCAGCCATTCGCTGAAAGCGCTGTGGACGCGTCCGCCGCTGCGCGCATCGACGACGTCGAGTACCTCGCGCAGCACGCGTTCGAACAGGGTCGGCCGAGGAATCGGGTCACGTTGCGACGAGGTCATGTGCTGCTCCGGGGGGCGCCCCTGGCTGGGCTTGAAGAAGTAAGCGGCTCGCGGCCATGCCCTCCGCTGCGGGCACGCAAGTCGAATGCTGGCACGACAGGACCGGTGCGGTCCACCCACAAACGTCCACAACGCGGCCCGCACGGCGAGCCGGGCGCCGGGCTGTGAACGCTCCTGCTCGCTACCTCAGGCCTGCGTGTGCAGCTGGCTGATGAGTTTGTCGAGATTACGTCGTCCATTACGGAATGGTGTCAGTATCGGGAACGGCTGCGAGCGCGCACCGGCCTCCGGGTTGTGCTTGACGAAGGTCGCCATCGTGCCGGCCGGCCCACAGTCGACGTAATACGCCGGCCCTTCGCGCTCCAGCGCCAGCAGCGTGTCGCGGAACCGCAGCGGTCCGCTCACGACCGCAGCGAAATGCTCGGGCGTGAAGCGCGCGACACGGCCCGTGGTCAGTGTCGAGACCAGCGGGATGCGCGGCGTCCAGGCAAACTCGAACTGCGCGCAGGCGGCCAGGAACGGCGCGGTCGAAGGCTGCACCTGCGGCGAATGGAACGCGCTGCGCACGGGCAGTCGAACGAAATTGATACCGAGTGCGGCGAGTTCGGTCTCGATGCGAGCGAGCACCGCGTTGCTGCCCGAGATCGTGAAATGGCCCGGAAAGTTTTCCCCGACGAGATAGGCCTCGCGCCCGCCGTCGCTGAGCCGCTGCAACGTCGCCAGCGGCCCGAGCACCGCGAGCATGCCGCCTTCACCCGAGTGTTCCGCCACACAGCGCGCATGCGCTACGGCGAAGCGCAGCGCTGTCGCCGGTGTGCAGCAGCCCGCGGCGGTCGCCGCAATGAGCTCGCCGAGGCTGCTGCCCAGCAGCAGGTCCGGCGTGACGCCTTCGCTGCGCAGGGTTTCATACAGCGCGAGTCCGATAGCAACCAGAGCCGGGTGACTGATCGCAAGATCATCCATCGGCTGGCTAGGCGGCGCGCCGAAGACCCTGCCCAGCAGCGAGAAACCGGCAGCTTCCTGCACGACGGTCTCGGCCTCATCGAGCACGCGCCGGAATACCGGGTGCGCGTCGTAGAGGTCCTTGCCCATCTGGTAGTACTGCGCCCCCTGGCCGGAGAACAGGAACACGATGCGCGGTCTGGCGAGTGCGTTCATGCGGCCTTCCTCCGCAGCGCCGCCGCTGCGCTGCCGCAGGCGTGCGGGCCGGAGGTCACGCCCGGCGGCGACCTGCGCGGCAAGCCCGGCCAGGCCGATGGTGCGGCGCAATCGGGCGGTGGCTGCGCCAACCGCGGCGGAACGCCGCGTCGCGCAACGGACGTACGGCGTGACCGGCGGGCGATGGATATGGCATCCCTCTTCATGCGCGGGCGGAGCTCCTGATGAAAACGTCTATCCGGGAAGCGTAGCGGCTGGTGCGCGCAGTGCCTAGCAGGCTGTTGAGAAACAGCCTGCGGGCGCGATCCAGGATGGATCGCTCGAGAGTCGAGCGCGGAAGCGATTGATTCTCGGAGGACGTGGGCAAGCTCTGCTTGCACCGTTCGATTGAGAAAAGGGCAGGAGCCCTTTTCTCAACACCCTGCTAGAGAACATCCGAGCGGCACGCTGCGGATCGGCTGTGACGCGGATTCCGCCGGGCGCGCTGAGCCAGGCCGGACCGGCGCGGCCACCGTAGATATCGCGCAACGTTTTGCGGTGAGAAGCGCAAAATGCGCGCTTGCCGCTTTCGCAATTCCTGGTGTAGGGTTGAGTCGTCCGCGGCTCTCTTGCCGCCGCCGTTGCGGACAGAAGCTGTGGTGGGCGTAGCCAAAGGCTAATTTGCCATTGCAGCCACGTCTGCAATCCGGCGCTCGTGAAAATGCGGATTTGTGGCTTTTTGTTTTTTGGATCGCGGCGGTGTTGCGGTCGATGCCGCGAGCCGCGGCAGCCCGTCAATTCCGCGGCGAGTGCGACCCGCTGCGCTGCCCAGGCTTCCCGATCGGCGAGTGCCAGACCTCATGTTCAGACGCGTCCTGCGAGCCGGCCAGTTTCCCCGCGAGGGGTGGTTGCGCAAGATGCTGTCCAGCCTGCGCATGACATCGAACGCCCGCGACTACCAGCGTCTGTCCGACTACAACGCCGATGAGACCCTCGGCAATCATCTCGACCTCGTGTTCACGGTCAAGCACCAGCAGCAGCGCGCGCTGAACCGAATCATGCGCAGCCGCCTGCGCGAGGGCCAGCCCATGAAGGTCCTGGGCGGGCGCACGCCGCGCCCGTATCGGGAAGGTCTGCTCGTCCACTGGGCGCTGCGCAACAATTTCGTGCAGCAGATGCCGATCAAGGAGCCGTTCGGCCTGGACCAGTCCGGCATGCGTCTGGCCGTCGCGGCCGGTGATGAGGTACGCGTCTACGACACGCAGGCCGAAGTCATCCACGTTTACCGCAATCCCTGGTTTGCGCAGCTGCATTCGGTCTATTTCTCGGCCGACCACTCGCGCCTGCTCGTAGTCTCGACCGGCTTTGACACGGTGATCGAGTTCGATCTCGCGCGTGAGAACCTGACCTGGACCTGGAATGCCTGGGACCACGGCTACGACGTTTCGCCGGCGGGCATGCGCGTGCGCCGCGGCACCGCCGACAGCGGCGCCCGTTCACCGAACCTCATCGTCGTCGACGATCCGCGCGACTGGAACGGCTTCGGCCTGCCGACCTCGCTGACCGCCGTACATCTGAACAACGCCTGCTATCAGCACCACGACAGCATCTTCGTGACCCTGTTCCACCATGGCCGCGCGGTCACGGTCGATCGCAACTCCGGTTCGGCGCGCGAGGTCATGATCGGCCTGCTCAACCCGCATGGATTCGAGCCGGGCTGGAACGGCGAGTACACGGTCACCGATACGCGTCGCGGCCAGGTGATCTTCTTCGGCCCGAATTTCGACGTGAAATACGTGCTCACCTTCGACGCCTGCGAGCCGTCCCGGAGCCGCGCCGATCTCGGCGAATGGCTGCAGAACGTGCTGCACCTCGATGCCGGCCTTTACGCCGCGATCGACATCCATCGTAGCTGCATCTGGCTGTTCGAACCGACGACACGACGCTATCGCCGGATTGCTGTCGACCCCGACTGGGCGGTACAGAACGTCATCGCGGTCGATCCGCTCAAGGTCAAGATGCTGCAGCGGCGCCTCGACGAACTGCCCGAAATCGTGCACGACGTAACTGACCGCGGCGGTCTCATGAGCGTGCCTGAGCAGCCGTCGGGCCGTCGGCGGCCGTGGCCGCGCCGGGTCTGAACCGACTCACGCAGCTTCCTGGCACCGCCGCAGAGGCAACCCGCGGTGGCGCACTCGCGCCGCAGATTCGGCTGCAGCGCAACGGGGTCTGTCGCCATACGCCCGAAACCACCCCATGAAAGCAGCGCCCGAATCCAGCCACGACCGGTAGACGTGCAGCCAACAGCCTCCCGGCGCACCGCTCGCGCCGCGAGGCTTTGTCGCCTATTCGGCGAGCGCGCCGCCGACCGGGCGCCCCGGCGTCAGCGTCTGCGCGGGAGCCGGCGCAGGCAGCCGATGGCCGCGCATCGGATACGCGTCCAGCATCGGGCGGTAGCTGGGCCAGTACGCGCGCAGCAGCACGGCGTTGAGCACGGCGACGAGGGTGAAGGCGTAGTACCAATGGATGTCGAACACGTAGAACAGGCATAGCACGGCGGATATCGGTGTCAGCAGCGCCGTGCCCAGTGCGGGTTTGTAGTTGAGCAGCAGGCTCAGTGCGCCGACCAGTTCGATGAACTTCATGAAGGCCCAGAAGAACAGCGTGTCCTGCAGTACGCCGTGGAACGAGGCCGGATTCGATTTTCCGGTGATGTGCATGCCGAAGAAAATCGCGAGCGCGCCGTCGACCGCGCCAAACAGATAAATGATACCGAGCAGATAGCGCGCGACGGTTTCGTAGAGTTTCAGTTTCACGTCATACCCCTAGTGTCAGCCAAGGTTGCGATGGGAGCTATTGCGGCGGTTGCCGCGGTGGGAGATGCGTCGGTGGTCGCAGCGGATTGCACGGCGCTACTGCGGCGCAAGCGGTCCGCAAGCAGCCGCGCAGCGGGTTCGTGGAGCAGGGAAAAATGATCGGCGTCGATATCGGCGACCGCCGGCGGCTGCGCCAGCAGCGCGCTCCAGCCGTAGTCGGAAGCCGGCGATCCGGCGTCGTCGCTGCGCTGTGTGGCCCTATACAGGCTTACCTCGATGGCGCGACCCAGACGGCCGGGCCTGTACTGCGTGTAGCAGCGAAGATTTGCCTTGTATACTTCGTGAAAAATAGCGAACTGTTGCTGGTCGATACGGATCCCGTGGGCGTCGAGGAGATCCGCCGCCTCGGCGTTCGACAGCGTGCCCAAGGCCGCCGTGTCCGGCCGCAGCGGCACGCCGTTCGCGGCGGCGAGCGTGGTCAGCAACCCGGACAGGTCATCGGCATCCGGCAGGCGCAGATCCGCCGTCGGCGCCAGGGAGTCCAGCAGGACCAGCGAAGCGATCGCGTCACCGTGCTCCATCAGCTGCCGCGCCATTTCGAACGCGACGACGCCGCCGTAGGAGTGGCCGATCAACCGGTACGGGCCGTGTGCCTGCACCGTGCGCAGGGCGGCGATATTCGCCGCCGCCGTGTCCTCGACACTCGTGTGCGGCGGCGCGCGGCCGTCGAGACCCGCGCTCTGCAGCGCGTAGAACGGCTGTTGCGCGCCCAGCGCGCGGCTCAGCGGTCGCCACGACAGGACGTTGCCCCCTACCCCGGGCACGGCAAACACGGGCTCCAGTGAGCCGGCCGGCTGGATCGGTACGACGATCTGCGCGACCGCGTCGGTGCGGTCGGCGAGAAGTTCGGCCAGAGCGCCGATGGTCGGCGCATTGAACAGCACGGCAAGCGGCAGCAAGCGCTCGAACGTGTCGCTGATCCTGGCCATCAGGCGCACGGCGAGCAGCGAATGTCCGCCGAGTTCGAAAAAATCGTCGTTGATGCCTACCGCCGACGGTGCGAGCTGCAATACCTCGGCCCAGATATCGACGAGCCCACGTTCGGTTGCGGTGCGCGGGGCGTGGTGACGCGCAGTGTCGCCGATTGTCTGCGCGAGTCGCCGTAGAGCCTCGCGATCGATGTCACCGTCCGGCGTGCGGGGAATCGCTTCGAGGCTGAAGAAGGCAGCCGGGATCCTGTGGTGCGGCAGGGTTTCCTGCAGATGCGCGCGCAGGTTGTCGGCGGGAATTTCTACACAATGCCCGGGTCGGCTGTCGCGGGCCAGATAATAGGCGACGAGCCGCCTGCGGTTGGATTCG
Source organism: Lysobacterales bacterium (assembly GCA_038207515.1). Lineage (GTDB taxonomy): Bacteria > Pseudomonadota > Gammaproteobacteria > Xanthomonadales > Rhodanobacteraceae > Tahibacter. The sequence continues at coordinate 11,167 of JBBQZR010000090.1, forward strand.
CCGTGCACGAGCACGACGCTGGTTTCGATCTGCGCATGGTCGCTCAGTTTCGCTTCGATGTCGCCGAGTTCAGCGCAGGACGCGCGCACTGTCGCCCGCCCGGCGATGCGGCCCAGGTATTCCAGACGACCGTCTTCGCGCCAGCGCACGCGATCGCCGCTGCTGTACATGTGCGCGTGTGGCGCGAACGGATCGGCCACGAAGTGCTGCGTGGTCAGCTCGGTGTTGCCGAGGTAGCCCCGTGCGAGACTCGCACCGGCAACGAACAGCTCGCCCGGCATGCCGCGCGCCTGCAGCCTGCGCTGTGCGTCGAGGACATACAGCTGCGTGTTGTCGATGGGTACGCCGATCAGGGTGGCCACGTCGCGCTGATCGTCTGGCTGCAGTTCGTGGACGCAGCAGCCGGCGACAGTTTCCGCCACGCCGTATTCGCTGAAGCAACGCGCCTGCGGCGCGAGGGACTGCCAGACCACAGGGCTGTAAGTTGCCTCTCCACCCACGACGATCCGGCCGACGTCGCAGCGCACGCCAGCGGCGCTCAGGCGTTGACTGAGCCCGCGCGACTGTGCCGGGGTAATTTTCAGCAGATCGAAACGACGGCCGCTGCGCAGCAGCATTTCCAGGCTGCCGGCTTCGTCGCCTTGCGGCAGCAGCAGGGCTCGCCCGCCGGTCAGCAGCGGCGCCCACAGACACGTGATCGCCGCAGCGGACGCGAGTGGCGACGACACGATCGCATCGCACGGTGCGTCGTCCGCGTACGTGCGTACGGCCCAGCGCAGGTAGTTGGCGAGGGCGCCATGCCCGATCATCACGCCCTGCCGACCGGCGTGGTCATGACCGGGAGCGCCGGTGGCGGCGTACGTGACGCAAGCCAGCTGTTGCGGCGTAACTGCCACGGCCGGATCGTGCGTCGCCTGCGATGCGATGCCATCACCATCGAGCGCGATGACATCAATGCCCTGGGCCTCGGCTTGCTGCACGACGGCGCCCTGCGGCAGCGCCGATGCCGTGAGCAGGACGCGCAGCGCGCTGTCGCGCAGTGAATCCGACCAGTCGGCCGGCTCGTCGGGATCCAGCAGCACATAGGCCGCACCGGCTTTGAGCACGCCGAGCAGGCTGACGATCGGGGCAACGCCGCGATCGACGCAGATCGCGACTCGGTCGTCCACCCCGACACCGAGTGCCAGCAGGGCGTGGGCGATCCGGTTCGCGCGCCGGTTCAGATCGGCGAAGCACACGTCCTCTCCATCGCATTCGAGCGCGATCGCCTGCGGCTGCGCGGCGGCCTGCGCTTCGAACCACGCGTGAACCAACCTCGGCTCGCCAGTGACAATCGCAGGCGGAGCGGCGCGGCCGAGGCGCAGCAGCTCGCGGCATTCGTCCGCGGCAACATAGTCCAGTTGCGCGACCGGCATCTGCGGCGCGTCGACGACGGCACGGCACAGCGCCTGCAGATGTGCCGCCATACGCCGGATGCGCTCAGGCATGAACAGTGCGGTGGAATATTCGAGCGCAACGCCGATGCCGGCCGATGTTTCGTGGAATTCGATTCTCAGATCGAAATTGCTGATGCCGCTTTCGAGAGCAAACGCGCGCAGTCCGGGCGCGGCGACTTCTTCGTCGGCGTTGCGTAGCGCCACCGCGACCTGGAACAGCGGGCTGACCGCGCGGTTGCGCTGCGGCTGCACGATTTCGACGACTTTCTCGAAGGGCGCGTCCTGGTGTTCGTAGGCCGCGACGCAGGTCTGCCGGACTGCCGCCAGCACCTCGGCGAACGACGCCTCGCCACGCAGTTGCGTACGCAGCACCAGCGTGTTGACGAACATTCCGATCAGGCCTTCCGTCTCGGCCTGGCGGCGGTTGGCGACCGCCGTACCGACGCAGATATCTTCCTCGGCGGTATAGCGGTACAGCAGGACCTTCACGGCGGCGAGCAGGACCATGAACAGCGTGTCGTTGCGGCGGGCGGCGAGTTGCCTGAGCGCCGCGGTCAAGGGCGCATCGATGAGGAATCGCAGCGTCGCGCCGGCCACGCTGCGCACGGTTGGACGCGGGTAGTCGGTCGCCAGGTCCAGCAAGGCCGGAATGCCGGCAAGCTGGTCGCGCCAGTAGGCGAGCTGGCGTTCCAGGACACCGTCGCGCTCCAGCCATTCGCGCTGCCGGATCGCATAGTCGACGTACTGGATCGGCAGCAGTGACGGCGCGTGCTCCGTACCGTGCTGCAACGCGTGCAGCGCCTCGCCCAGCTCCTTCGCCAGCACGCCGATGGACCAGCCATCGCAGACGATGTGGTGCAGGTTGAGCATCAGCACGTGGTCGTCGTCGGCAAGCCGGATGACCCGGCCGCGGATCAGCGGCCCGGCCGCCAGATCGAAAGGCACCGCGGCTTCCGCCTCGCAGAGCGCGCGCGCGCGGTCCTCGCGCGACGCAGCCTCGTGCGCCGAAAGATCGACGCGGCCAAGCCGGAAATCCACCGCATCGAGCACTCGCTGGTACGGCCGGCCCTGATCGCTGCCGAACACGGTGCGAAGGCTTTCGTGGCGCTGGATGAGCAGCGCGAAGGCCTGCTGCAGCCGGTCGATGTCCAGCGCGCCGACCATGCGCACGGCGCACGGCACGTTGTAGCCGCTGCCGTCGGGATCGAGCTGATGGATGAACCACAGGCGTTCCTGCGCGTAGCTCGCCGCGACGGCGGAGAGCTCGTCCGCCTCGGACGCATCCAGAGCAATACCATCGGCGTCGTCGTTCATTTGCGTGGCTTCGCGGTCCGGCGTGGATTGTCGGCAAGTGTACGGGAGATGGTGCGGCGCGAAGCCTTGCCGATGCTCGGTGTATCGACGCTTTCTCCGACGTCCGCGGTCTCGAGGCGTGCCGCGAGGCGCTCGACGGTCGGCGCCTCGAAGAGAGTGCGGAGCGGTAAGACCACGCCCAAGACCGCGCGAACTCGAGAGATGACCTGCGTGGCGAGCAACGAGTGGCCACCGAGGTCGAAGAACGAGTCCTCCACGCTGACCCGATCCAGCCGAAGGACGTCGGCGACGATGGCCGCGAGCGTCTCCTCCGTCGGCGTCCGGGGCGCGACGTGGGCGTGCCGCGGAGCGACCTCCGGCGGAGGAAGTGCCTTTCGGTCGACCTTGCCGTTGGGAGTGAGGGGCATGCGGTCGAGAGGCACGAACACCGCCGGGAGCATGTAATCGGGGAGTGCGCTGGCGAGGCGCGCGCGGAGGTCCGCGGGAGCAGGGATGGTCGCGCCGTCTCGCGGAACGACGTAGGCGACGAGGCGGGCAGCCGTGCCGTCGCCGTGAACGATGACGACGACGTCGCGGACGGCGGGCTCACGGCCGAGCGCGTGCTCCACCTCTCCGAGCTCGATGCGGAAGCCGCGGATCTTGACCTGGTGGTCGACTCTGCCGAGGAAGTGGAGCGTGCCGTCGTGGAGGAAGCGGACGCGGTCGCCGGTGCGATAGAGGCGGGCTCCGGGCGTGGCGTCGAGGTGATGAGGCACGAACGCGCGTGCGGTCTCCGCGGCTCGGCCGAGATACCCGCGGGCGAGCCG
>JBBQZR010000091.1:0-14671 GCA_038207515.1 Lysobacterales bacterium
AGACAGCTGTTGTCAGCCGGGAAATCGATCTGGCCGTCGCTATCGTTGTCGATGCCGTCGCTGCACTGCAGGCTGGTTTCGCTGTTGTCGTTCAGATCGGTACAGCCCGTGTCGGCCGGGAAGTCGATCAGGCTGTCGCCGTCGTTGTCGATGCCGTCGCGGCACTGCGGGTCGGTTTCGTTGCCGTCGTTGGGTGCGGTGCAGCCCGGGTCGGCCGTGAAGTCGATCAGGCCGTCGCCGTCGTTGTCGACGCCGTCGTCGCACTGGCCGAAGTTCTCGGTGTTGTCGTTCGGGAAGAAGCACTGCGGATCGGCAGGGAAGTCGATCAGGACATCGCCGTCGTTGTCGACCGCGTCGTCGCAGGCGGCGATGAAGCCCTCGGACTGGTCGTGCAGGCTCGAGCACTCCGGGTCATTCGGGAAGTCGATCAGGCTGTCGCCGTCATTGTCGACGCCGTCGCTGCACTGGGGTGCCTCCAGCGCATCGTCGGCGCTGCGGCAGCCCGGATCGGCCGGGAAGTCGATCAGGCCGTCGCCGTCGTTGTCGATGCCGTCGGCGCATTCGATCGGGGTGATCGGCAGGTTGAAGGTTTCGTTTTTCGCGTGCGGCCAGGCGGCGGCCTGGGCCAGATCGCCGTACAGCGACGTGGAAATGTGGCTGACGAACGAATGATTCGGCGAATTCTGGCCATCACCGTTCAGCGACAGGTTGTAGCTGATGAAGCCCTTCGTGTAGGGGACGCTGGCCAGCGCAGGGTCGTCCAGGCGGATCGACTGGGTCGCAAGCGGCAGCCGCGTGGCGTACCCGGCGACCGAGACCTGTTCCTGCTCGTCGAACGCGAGGATGCCGCCGCTGGGGATGGCCGCCGGCGGCGAGCCGCAGGCGAACGGCGCCACGTTGCCCGGATCGCGCCAGACCTGCGCCGTGGTGCGGAACAGCACGTCGGCGAATGAGAAACGGCCTTCCCAACCGGTCGGCAGGGCCTCGCGGTTGTCTGCACCGCTGGTACCGATACGGCGGGCGTAGAAAGTGTAGTCACCGGCGCCGTTGGTAGCTGCGTCGGTCGCGCTGGCTTCGATATGCACCAGCGCGTCGCCGTAGGTGTATCCCTGCGACACGTTGGAGACCGAGGACTGGCCCCAGAGCACGTTGTCATTGCGCGCGATGCCGGTGCCGCCGGCGACGAAATAACCCGCGTCGCCCGGAACCAGCGAGGTGCATGAGCCGACTACGTCGATGGTCGCGTAGCCGCGCGACAGGGTGTCGCCATGCGGCGTGCTGGCACACTGGCCACCGAGCAGGCTGGACGGCTGGCCCCTGTGCGCGGCGATCAGGCCGGCCAGCTGGGTGCCGTCCAGCGCCGGCGGCGGCAGCGCCCCGGCGCAGGTACCGAAACCGCCGGGCGTGGACGCGGGCAGCGTGCCGGTCGCGAACAGCTGGCTCAGATCGATCTCGGTGATGCCGTAGCCGTCGAGGCGGACGTTGAAGTTGTAGGTCGGAACGCCGCGGTCACTCCACAGCGTGACGTGGGCGAGCGTTTCCGTCGCGGCGCGGTTGCCGACATTGAGCACGGTGCGCGTGGCGGTCGGATTGGCCGCGTCGACTTCGAAATACGGCAGCAGCAGCGTGGCCGCGGGGACGTTGTCCAGCGCATTGATGGCGGCGTGGGCCGGCGCGAGGGCGCCCAGCAGCAGGGCCGCGCCCAGGCCGAGCAGGGAAGTGCACTTTTTCATGATTCTGTGCTCCAGGCTCAGGGTACGGACGGGTTGCCGGCGGTTGCGGCGTTGCCGAGCTGTATGCCCGGCACCAGATAGCGCGCACCGTTCGCCGGGATGGCCTGGGGTGCCGAGCGGAAGCTCAGCCAGGACTGGCGGATGGCACCGTAGGGACCACTGGGCGCGCTCAGGTTGAGGTTGGCGAACAGCCAACCGAGCGGCTCGGTGATCGGCAGGCTGGCGCCGGCCACGGTGCCCGACACGAACGCGAACGGATTGCCGACCGGCGTGGCAGTGATGTTGCCCGTGATATTGAACTGGGCCAGCTGCTGCTGGCCGGACGGCAGGCCGACGGGGCCGGTGCCGCAGGCGAACGGCGCGAGCGGTACGCCCGGGTCGCGCCAGTAGTCGATGTCGGTGCGATCGAGTGTCACCTTGCCCGCCCAGGCGGTCGGCAATGGTTCACGGTTGTCGATGGCGCCGTGGCCGATCAGTCGGCCGTAGAAGCTCTGCTTGTTCGGGCCTGCCGAGGTCAGCGGATCAACCCCGTTGGCTTCGATGGCAACCGCATCGTCGATGAGGTTGCGCCGGTTCGCCGCATCGATGATCGCGTAGTCGCCGCGGATGATGTTGCGGTTGCCGGCAACGCCGGCGCCGCCTGCCACGAAATAGCCGGGAGAGCCGGGCACGTCCCCGGTGCACTGGTTGGTCACATCGACGGTCACGTAGCCGCGCGCAATGCCGTCGCTGTAGTTCATCGAGCCGCACTGGCCGCCGAAGTAGTCGGCACTGGGCTGGCCGCTGTGCGCGCCGACGATGTCGCGGCTCACGATGCTGCCGCTCTCGATGTCGGGCAGGAAGTTGTTGCAGCTCGCGAAGTTGATGTCCTGCGAGATCGGGCCCTGCGGGCTGATCGTGTCGGTCGGATCCTGTCCGTCGCTGGCCGTGCGCGGCAGCACGCGGCGGAACACCAGGCCAAGGTCGATGACCTGCTGGTCATAGCCGGTCAGGTAGACGTTGAAATTCGCCGTGGGCAGGCCGTAGTCGGTCCACAGCACCACGTTGACCATGGTGGCCGAGGCGCTCGCGTTCTGCACCGTCAGCAGGGTGTTGACCCCCTGGGGCGAACTGGTATCGACCTCGAAATGCGGGAACAGCAGCGTGGATCCGGGCACCTGATCGATGGTGCCGATGACCGCTGCGGCGGTCATCGAATAGAACGACAGCGCGACGAGCGCGAGAAGGCGGGCCAGCATGACTACCCCCGTGACAACGATTTGAATTTCCCCAGGCAGGCATCCATGAACGGACGCTGCACGGCGCGAGCATAGCACTGGCAATAAGCCGGGGATCCCCGGGAATTTCCCCATTCGGTTCGCGTCGTCGCAATGCTGTCATGCAGCACCGGTCTCGCGTCGTGCTGTTCATCGACGTGAAGTCGAAGGTGTCACTTCCGCGTCGGGTGACGGTGTCGTCGGCAGCGACTGCCGGAAAGAAAAAGCCGCACGTCGCCGGCAAGGCAGACGTGCGGCTTGGCAGTCTCCGCCGATACCGGCTGCACTCACGCAGCCGGTATCGGTTCATCGCCTGGGTCTACGGACAAGTCGTGCCGACCACCGAGGTCACGCGTTCCAGCGCGAGCGTGCCCGAGGCGGTGAAGGCCGGATCGGTCGAGGTCCAGGCCACGCTGCCGGCGTTGCAGCCGGTGAAGGTGAAGGTCAGCGTGCCCCAGGGCGGGTTGGTGATCTGGGTCGGATCGAAATTCGGCGGGAAGCGGCCGCCGCGACTCTTCACGGCCTGCATCTCGATGCGGTTGTTGACGATCTGACCGACGCCGAGGATCCAGACCTGGTTGCCGTTCGCGTCGAAGGTGAACCAGAACGCCGTCACCGTCGTGTCATTGACCTTCTCGAGCTGGAAGCCGTGACCGCTTTGGGCCGGATTGAACCAGTTGCCGCTGACCGCGCTGCCGATCGAGAAGGGCGGACCGCCGCCTTCGACCTTGATCTTGCCGGACATGCCGATGCCGCCGGGACCGCCGTGCGCCGTGCAGTAGTAGCCGATCTCGCCGGCGGTGTTGAAGGTGATGGTCTGCGACCATTCGGCGGAGCTCGGCGCGCCGCCATTGGGATTGGCGGTGGTGGCGCAGTTGGTGGAGCAGCGGAACGAGTCGTCGTCGGCAACCACGTTGTGGAAACCGCTCTGGTTGCGGAACGTGACCGTGTCGCCGGCCTGGATCGTCAGGTTCGACGGCGTGAAGCCGTTGCCGATGCCGCCGACGGTGACGATGCGGTTGGCCGCGCTGGCCAGGGTAGAGCCGAGCAACAGGCAGACGCCCGCCACTACGTGAGCAAATCGCCGATTCATGAGTGTGCCTCCTAGCGAAAACGCCGCGCCGGTTGCGCGGTGCATAGGCCGTGAGTGCGGGCTGCGCGAGAAATGGTTGTGCGGCGCGCGAACGTGGTTCAGAAACTCCAGACCAGCGTGGTCACCCACCGCGTGCGCTCCTTCGAGCCGCGGCTGTATTGCAGCGCCGCAGGCGATGCCCACAACAGCGCTGAGTAAATGTGGATATCGCTGAGGCCGTAGCTCAGGCCGGCGCTGCCGTAAGCGTAGCTGAGGTCGGCCGTCTGGGGGCGGCGGGAATTGCCCTGATAGGTTACCTCGATCGCGTTCCTGATCCGGGTATGGCCGAGGCCAAAATCAGCAGAGAGGCGGCCGCGGATCGGCTGGCGGTAGCTGAGCTCGGCGGTAGCAGCGACATCCGTGCCCACGCCGTTGGGCGTGAAGACGCCCGGCGTGTCCGGCGACAGCACCAGGCTCAGGCGCCCGCGGCCGCGCCAGCCGATGGCGGCAGTCAGTTCGTTGTAGTTGAGCTCGTCGCGCCAGACATTCCATGGCGATTCGTAGTGAACGACGCCGAGCTTGGCTGACCAGTCTTCGCCCAACTGCCAGCGCCGGTCGAGATACAGCGTGAACTGCGCGCCACTGGACTGGAGCGGCGGACGTTCCTGCGACGCGCCGATGCCGGCGACCCAGTCGGTACCGAATTCGTAGTGCAGGTCGGCCAGCCAGGCCGGCTGACCCGAACTCAGACTCACGCCGCGGTATACATTGTCGGTACCGTAGCCGAGCGCAGCGCCCCATCCCTGGGCGGGTGCCGTCTGCGGCAGCGCCACGAGCCACAGCAGCAGGCAAGCGGTTGCGCGGTGGAGAGGGCGTTCGTCGCGGGTGCCTGCCATGGCGCAAAATCGACCTGAAAGGTGGGTGGATACGTGAACTTACACCGCGCGTGGCAGCAGTGTTTGCGGCCAGGATCACGCGCGGTGCCCGCGATGCCGCCGCGGGCACAACCTTTTCGTGCCGGGGCGGCACTCAGGTTTCAGGTCGCAACGATGCGGAGCCGATGAAATCTATCACCGACGACAGGAACCCGCGCAACGCCGACGCGGCGAGCGATGCCGACGGCGACGCGGTCGAGCAGCGGCTACTCGCGGCCGTCGGGCGCGGCGACCGCATCGCGTTCGAGCGTCTGTACCTGCGCCAGCACGCCTTGCTCGTCCGCTTCATCGCGCGGCATACGGCGCGGCGCGACCTGATCGACGAAATCATCAACGACGCATTCTGGGTGGTCTGGCGCAAGGCGGCGGAGTTCCGCGGCGAGTCCAAGGTCGCGACCTGGATCATCGGCATCGCCTACCGCTGCATGCTCAAGGCGCTGCGCCAGAACGTGCCGCCGGTCGAGCAGGACATGGACGAAGGGTTCGAACTGGCCGGCACGGAGTCCGGCGAAGCCGAGCAGCGTGAACTCAGCGATTGGGTACGCCGCGGCCTGGACCTGCTGTCGCCGGAGCAGCGCATGACCCTGGAGCTGGCCTATTACCTCGGCCAGTCCTGCGATGAGATCGCCAGCATCATGAATTGCGCTAGCGGCACGGTGAAGGCGCGCCTGTTCCACGCCCGCCTGCGCCTGCGCAACTCGCTGCCCGCGCTCGGCGGCGACGACGACCTTGCCGCCAATGCACCTGTACGGAAGTGAACTCATGAACCACGCACCGAATCCGCACCGCGAGACCTGGGACCTGATCCCCTGGATCGTCAACGGCAGCGCGACCGCGGCGCAATGCGACAGCGTCGAGCAGCATCTGCGCGAATGCGCCGACTGCCGCGACGAATTCGCGCTGCAGCAGCAGTTCCAGGCAGGTATGCAGGCCGCTGCCACCGGCGCCTACGATCCGCAGCCGGGATTGCAACGGCTGTTCGCGCGCATCGATGCCGAGCCGTCCGTCCTGGACAGCGGCCGCCCGCCATCGATGCGCGGCGGGCGCCGGACCCCGTGGCTGGCCGCGGCCGTGATCGTGCAGGCCATCGGCCTGGCCTTGCTGGCCGGGATGCTGCTGGGCAGGCCCGCGCCGGAACTCGCGGCGCAGCCGGCGGCGGACGCGGGCTACCGCACCCTGAGCAGCGCGACCGCGCAACGCGGCGCGACGATCCGCCTGGTCGTCAGTCCGGATACCTCGTTGGCCGTGCTGCGCCATCTGCTCGGCGAGGCGCGGCTGCAGATCGTCGAAAGCACCGCGGACAACGCCGCGTTCGGCCTGGCGCCGTCGGATGCTTCCCTGTCCACGAGCGAAGACCGGACGGCGCGCTCGGTCGCGTGGCTGCGCGAACAGCCCGGAGTTCTGCTGGTCGAGCCCATCGTCAGTCCTGGTACGGCGCACTGATCCCGTGCCAGCCTTCCTGCCAGCACGCTTGATTCTCCGCGGCGCGGCGCTGCTGCTCGGCCTGGGTCTTGGCATCGGGCCGGTTGCGGCGGATGAGCTGGACTGGGCGGCGGGCTATGACGCCGCGCAGATGATCGTCGTCGCCGTGGCCAACAAGCCGGATCCGCAGCCCTCAGCCGGCGCCACGCCGCGCGGCTACGACGCGCTGCCGAACTACGCCGGCGGCGATCGCGCGGTCGCGACCGCGGCCAACCTGTCGAGCGACTACCACCTGCGTGAAGTGTCGGCCTGGGTCATAGCTCCGCTGCGCCTGCGCTGCATGGTGTTCGCGCTGCCGCCGGCAGCCGACCGGGACGCCGTGCTCACGCAGCTCAAGCGCGACCGGCGCGTACGCATCGCGCAGCCGCTGCAGGAATTCGAAACCTTCGGCGCGGGCGCCGCCGAAGGCGCTGCGCCGCTGCCCGCAGCCGGCGCGGCCGATGCGGCCTACAACGATCCCTACCTCGGCCTGCAGCACAATTTCTCCACCATCGCTGCGGCCGGCGCACAGCGCACGACGCGCGGCGACGGCGTGCGTATCGCGCTGATCGACGCGGGCGTGGATGCGGCCCATCCCGACCTCGACGGCCGCATCGCGCTGCAGCGCAACTTCGTCGGCGCGGCGGCGCAGAACGTGGCCGAACGCCATGGCACCGAAGTCGCCGGCGTGATCGCGGCGGTGGCCAACAACGAGCTCGGCATCGTCGGCATCGCGCCCGCGGCGCAGCTGCTCGCCTACCGCGCGTGCTGGACGTCGCCGCCGCCGGCCATGGGCGCGCGCTGCAATTCGTATACCTTGGCGCTGGCGCTCGGCGCGGCGCTGGCCTCCGATGCGCACATCATCAATCTGAGCCTCGGCGGCCCCGCCGACCCGCTGCTGCAGGAACTGCTTGCGCATGCGCTGGCCCGCGGCACGATCGTCGTCGGCGCCGTGCCGCCGGACCGGCGCCTCGATGGCTTTCCGGTCGGTGTGCCCGGCGTGATCGCGGTCGCGTCGGTCGAGGATGTGCAGAACGACGATGTGCAGGCCGCGGCCGGGGTGCTGCGTGCACCGGGGCGCGACATTCTCACGCTGGAACCGGGCGGACACTACGACTACGCCTCGGGCAGCTCGCTCGCGACCGCTCATGTGACCGGAGCGCTCGCGCTGCTGCTCGCGCTGAAACCCGGCGAATCGGCCGCGGAACTCGCTGCGCGTCTGCGGCGCAGCCAGGGCGAGGGCGGCGCGTCCATCGACATCTGCAGCGCCGTCGCCGGGCTGCGCGGCGCGACGACGGCGTGCGGCCTGCGTGCTGCCGCACCCGCCGCCATGAAAGGGCGCTAGGCATGACGACACGCGCGGTTACGCTCGCCGGGACATGGGTATACCGCCTCGCGCTGCTCGTGGTGTTGACGCTGCCGTCGGTCCACGCGCAACAGACACGCGAAGACCTGGCACGCCAGCTGCCCGCATCGGATCTGTCCGGTGAGCAGGCGCAGCGCAGCGCCCGGCAGTTCCTCGCCGCGCCGGGTTTCGCGCTGGCCCGCGTCGCCGACAACCCGCTCGCTCCCCAGGCCACGCCGGTCGGCGAGAAGGTCTGCATCGCCTGCCATCAGCTGGAAAGCGAGCACTTCACGCACACCGTGCACGCGCTCGGCCTGCACGCGGCGGCGAAAGCCGATCCGGCGATACCGGTCTGCGAAACCTGCCACGGGCCGGGTTCGGCGCATGCGCGGGATCCGGCCGGCAAGGGTTTGATCCTCGGCTTTACGCGCAGCTCGGCCACGCCGGTCGCGCAGCAGACCCGAACCTGTCTGACCTGCCACGAAGGCGGTGCGCGCGACCACTGGGCCGGTTCCATCCACCAGCGCAACGACCTGTCGTGCAGCGACTGCCACAACCCGATGGCGAGGTTCTCAGGCGACGGCCTGCTCACCAAACGCTCGATCAACGACACCTGCGCGCAGTGCCACAACGACGTGCGCATGCAGTTCAGCCGGCGCTCGCACATGCCGCTCGCCGAAGGACAGATGAGCTGTGTGGACTGCCACAACCCGCATGGCTCGCTGACCGCGCCGCTGCTCAAGACCGCGACCGTCAACGAAACCTGCTACCAGTGCCATGCGGAAAAGCGTGGCCCGTTCCTGTTCGAGCACGCGCCGGTGCGGCAGAACTGCCTCACCTGCCACACGCCGCACGGGTCCAACCAGCATGCGCTGCTGGTCGCGCCGGTGCCGTTCCTGTGCCAGCAGTGTCACAGCCAGCTCGGTCATCCCAACGATCTGCTGACGCCCGCGTCGCTGGCCAACGGCGCCCATCCGGACGAGCGCCTGATGGGTCGTGCGTGCCTGACCTGCCACGCCCAGATCCACGGCTCCAACGCGCCCTCCGGGCCGAAGTTCCACGAGTAGCGCAGGGAGGACGGCGATGCCATTACAGTCATTCGCGCGCGCTGCACTGCCGCTGGCCGTGCTGATGGTCCTGTCCGCGGCGAGCCGCGCCGACAGCGGCCGCGGCGTCGACCTCGAATTCGGCAACGCGCTGCTGACGCGCGCGGGCGGCGCGAACGAAACGCCGGACGCGCGCGGCACGAGCTGGCTGCGCCTAGGCCAGCGCCGTTCGCCGAGCGGCAATCTGTATTCCTGTCCGTTGGAGCCGCCGACGCTGCAGGAGATCGGCGAGTGGGAAATCGACGGTCATGTGCAGTTTGGCTGGATAGGCACGTACGGCGATGAGGACAACGCGCTGTGGAGCCGCTACGTGCGCTGGGACAGCGGCCTGATCCTCGGCCTGCTCGACCTCGCCCTGCGCCGCCCGGCCGACGGCAGCTACGCGAACGTTCGCGCGAGCCGCATCAGCAGCGACGACGCCTTCTTCGACGCTGCGTTCGGCCGTGCCGGCAGCTACAAGGTGCAGGCCTTCCTGCGCGAACTGCCGAACGCCACGAGCGATTCGGCGATCTCGATCTGGAACGGCGTAGGCAGCAACGAACTCACGCTGCTGCCGGGTCTGGCGCCCGGCGCCAGCAGCAGCGGGCAGGTCGCCGCGGTCGCCGCCGGCGTCACGCCACAGCGCCTGCAGGTCGTGCGCAGCAAGACTGGCCTCGGCTTCGACGCCTATCTCACGCCGCGCTGGACGGCGTACGCCAAGCTCAGCAACGAACAGCGTTCCGGCGCGCGGCCGTTCGGCGGTGCGTTTTTCTACAATTTTCTTTTTCCCGAAAACGCCGGCGCGCTGGAGACGCTGCGTCCGGTCGAGGACAGCACGCTCAATTTCAACGGCGGCTTGCGCTTCGTCGGTGCGCGCTGGCGCATGGACGTCGCCTACGACGGGTCGTTCTACCGCGATACCTACCGGCGTTTCCGTTTCGAAAGCCCGTTCGCGCTGACGCCGACGCGGCCGGGAGCCACGTCCGCGCCGATCTACCAGGGTCAGTTCGCGCTTGAACCCGACAACGACTATCACAACCTGCGCAGCAGCTTCACGCGGCGCCTGCCGTGGAACGGTGAACTGCGCGTGAGCGCCGCGGCCGGCCGCATGAGCCAGGACGACGGCCTGATCGCGCCGATCGACTGCAGCGGCACGTTCGGCGTGGACATCGACGGCAGCGGTGTGCCGAGCGCGACGAATCGCTTTCTGCACAATTGCTCAGACTGGAATACGCCCGCCGCGCTGTCGCGCGACAGCGCGGACCTGCGCATCGACACCTATTCCTTCGACAGCCGCGTCACGCTGCAGCCGTCGTCGCGGCTCAACCTGCGCGGCGGCGTGCGCTTCAACCGCGAGGACTACCGCAACACCTACCTCGCCTACAACCCGCTGACCGGCGACTACGGTTACATAACCGAGAACGGCGCGCAGGCGAGCATCCAGGCCGGCGCGCTGGGCACCTGGAACCCGCTGACGTCGCCGTCGGTGATCACGCGCGTGCGCAGCCTGCCGCTCGACCGGGAAACGCACGCGGCCGACCTCGGCGCCGACTGGCGCCTCGCCGAGCGGCGCACGCTCGGCCTGAGCCTGACCACGCAGCGCAACGAACCGACTCACCGCGAACGCCGCCGCGTCGTCGAGGACAGCGCGAAGCTGAGCTTTGTCGACCGCAGCCTGGACTGGCTGACGTTGCGCGCGAACTACACCTGGCTCGATCAGCACGGTGATCGCTACGTGCCCGATCCGTACGCGTCGGCGTATTCGACCAGCCTGCCGGGCTTCGTCGCGCCGGTCGGCGGCGTGCCCGCGTTCACGGTCGATGCGATGCGCAAGTACGACCTGGCCGACCGGCGCGAGCACAAGCTCGATCTCATGGCGACCGTGGCGCCGGCCGACGACATGACCCTGAGCGCCGGCCTGCGCGGCGACTGGAACGACTACGGCGCGCAGATCGGCCGCCAGGCCTACGACCGCACCGGGGCTCACCTGCAGTGGGAATGGCAGCCGTCGCCGCTGACCCACGCCAGCGTCCACTACGGCATCGATCGCGCGCGCCTGCGCATGGCCAATGTCGCCGACGTCGTATTCGGTCCCGACGGGAGCCTCGGCGGGCCGGACTATCCGCTCAACGCACGCTGGTGGGCTTACGACAAGCAGCGCAACCGCACGGCGGGCGCGACGCTGGACCACCGTTTCGGCCCGGTGCGCATCGACGCGGGCTGGAGCCTGGTCGACGCGCGTGGCCTGACCACGTATCGCTTCGATTCACCGGTCGCGCTGGCGTATTTCGCGGACGGCCTCGACGGCGCGCGCAGCGGCAGTTTTCCGGCCACGCGCTACCGCGTCGACAGCCTGACCCTGGGGCTGAGCTTCGCGCTGTCGCCGCGGTTTTCCGTGCGCGTGTTCGACTACTACGAACGCGGCCGTGTGGATGACTGGCACTACCTCGGCCTGGACACGGCCCGCGTCATCGACCATCGCGTCTACAGCGACGGCGGACCGCAGGGCTATACGACCAACCTGATCGGCGTGCTGCTCGACGTCCGCCTGTAGCGCGGTCCGGGAGCACGCGGTACGCCGGCGCAGACGTGTTTGCGGTAAATGTTACTTAGTTTAAAAAAAATAGGAGAGAGACGATGCGGTTCATGAACACCCTGCTGATACTTGCCGCCGCGCTGCCGTTCACGGCGGGTGCGGCCGATCACGAAGTCCTCGTCGGGCAGGGCGGCAACGCCTACGTTCCCGGCACGGTCACGATCTCGGTCGGCGACACGGTGACCTTCCGACAGGTCGGCGGCTTCCACAACGTGGCGTCGAATCCGGGCGCGATCACGGCGTTCCGCTGCGGCCCCAGCGGTTGCGACGGCGTCGGTGCCGGCAACGGCGATCCCGGCGGCGGGACCTGGCAGCAGACCGTCACATTTCCGGATGCCGGCACCATCGGCTATTTCTGCGACGTGCACGGGCAGAGCATGACCGGCACGATCGTGGTGAACCCGGTGCCGGTCACCTTGCAGTCCTTCGATATCGACTGACCTGCCGCCGCACTGCGGTGGATGCCGCAGTGCGGCCCGTGTCACGCGGAGCATGCCGATGAAACGCCTGTGCGCTTTCGCCCTGCTGCTGGCCTCGTGGTGCGCGGTCGCGGGCGAGTTCGTCGACCTGCGCCGCGCCGCCGCGATCGAGGGCGACGCTGCGGCCGGTGCCACTAAAGTCACCGTCTGCGTCGCCTGCCACGGACCCGATGGCAACGCGGTCGTTCCCGCGTTTCCGGCCCTGGCCGGCCAGCACGCGGGGTATCTGTACCAGAGTCTCGACGGCTTCCGCCGCCGGGCCGATCCGGCCTCTCCGATGACGCCGCAGGTGCAGAACCTCAGTGACGCGGACCTGCGCGACATCGCCGCGTATTTCGCCTCGCGCCCGCGCACGCCACCGGCGGTCGCGACGTCGGGCGACAGTCCGGGCGCGCGCCTGTTCCGCGAAGGCGATTCCTCGCGCGGCATCGCGCCGTGCCAGGGCTGCCACGGCCCGGCCGCGCAAGGCCATCCGCTGCGCACCGACATGGCGCGCTACGACTACTACCCGGCGCTGGCCGCGCAGCAGCCGGAATACATCGCCGCGCGCCTGCGCCACTATCGCGACGGCAAGCCGGGCGACACCAGCAATGCATTCATCATGCGTGGCGTCGCGCGCAACCTCGACGACACGGCCATCGCCGAGCTGGCCGCCTGGCTGGCCGCGACACCGCGCTGAACCTTCAACGGAGACTACCGATGAGTACTACAGGCAATGCTCCGCACGATTTCCCGAGCTCCGCCGAGCGCCGCCGCTTTCTCGCGCTGCTGGCCGCCGGCGGCGCGATCTTCGCGCTGCCGGCCATGGCCGATGTCGTGCCGCTGCCGGAAACCGACCCGACCGCGCAGGCGCTGGGCTACAAGGCCGACGGCAGCCAGGTCGATACGATCAAGTTTCCGAAGCACACGCCGCAGCAGCAGTGCGCCAATTGCAATTTCTTCCAGGGAACCGGCGGGACCGGGCCTTGCCAGCTGTTCCCGGGCAAGTCGGTCAGCGCGAAGGGCTGGTGCTCGGCCTACGCGGCGAAAGCGTGATGCCGCAACGGCGGCGCGTCAGCGGGCCAGGCGTTCGTTGAGGTCGCGCAGTTTGGCCATCTGCTGCACGAGCTGCGGCACCTGGTCCAGCGCCATGACGAACTTCCACAGGTAGGCGAAGATCGCGTAGATATCACCGGCGCGCACCGCGTCGCCCTGCGCCAGCCGCGTCAGCGCGACGACGAACAGCGCGATCACGGTGATCTCCATCGCGCCGAACGCTTTCGCCTCCATGTCCGACAGGCGTACGCGCCAGCCGCCGAGCGCGCGGAAATGGCGCCGCACCGCATCGGGATGACCGCGACGCAGCACGTCGATCTCGCGTTCGAGGCGGTCGTTGAGGCCGCGGTTCAGGGCCAGCGAGCGCCGTGCGAGCCAGCGGTTGATCGCCAGCAGCGGCAGCACCAGCACGAGACAGGCCGCGCCGATGACTGCGTCCAGCCAGAACAGCGCGACCAGAGAAACGGTCAGCCCGACGAGGGCGAACAGCACGGCCGGTACATCGCGTTCGAGGAAGGTCACGTATTCGCGCGACAGCGCGCTGCGTCCGGCGATGATCGACGGATCCATGCCTTCCTCATGCGCGCGGCGCACGAAGCTGCCGGCGATGTCGGCATAGAGGCGCGCGAACACGCGCGTGTCCAGCATCTTGGCGCTGACCTCGAGCACGAGGGCGGCGAAGTGACAGGCGACGAGCCAGACTATCGCCGTGTAGCGCCGCTCCAGCACGCCATTGATCGCGAGCGCGGTCGCGATCGGATACAGCTGGCCGGCAATGCTGCCGGCCGTCGACACGACATATGCGGCCGAGAGGCGGCGCAGGTGTGACTTGATGAAACGCAGGATCACGCGATGACTCCGTCGCCGGTTGAACGGTCGGCGCCATCGACGGCGCCAGCGTGGCGGGGCGTTCCGGCAGTCCGGTCGCCCCGATCAGACACGCTGGCCGGCTACTTCTTGCCCTTGATCAGCGGCAGGTCGGCCGCGGTCCACGCGCCGACGCCGCCGGCCAGGGTATAGACGCGCTTGAAGCCGGCCTTGGTCAGCCGCGACGCCGCGCGGGCCGAGGTCTGGCCATTGCGGCAGAGCACCGCGACCGGCTTGTCCTTCACCTTGCCGAGATCCTTGTGCTCGGGATCGAACTGCGCCATTGCGACGTTCTTCGAGCCCGTGATGTGGCCTTTCTCGAAATCCGGCGGTGCCGAGACATCGATGACGAGCGCATTCTCGGCGTTGATGAGCCGGGTCAGCTCGGCCGGCGTGAGTTCCTTGTAACCGCGGAACCAGCGGCTGGATTCGTTCACGATCACGGCGATGAGGATGCCGAAGAACGCCATCGACAGAATGGGATGCTTGCCCATGAACTCGGGCAGGTGATGCAGGAATTCAGACATGGAGAGGCCGGAGCCGGTACGCAGAGGGGGGCGCGATTATCGGCGACCCGGCCTCCGGCGCATAGGCCACTGTCATCGAAGGTCAACGAAAGTCCAACGCTGCCGACAAGCACCCTAGCTTTTGGAGCGCCCTTAAGTTAAGGGGGTGAAGAGTGATCGCTCAGAACCGCAGGTTCTGATCACTCTGAACGCCCAACGGGCCGGGACGAAGAGTGATCGCTCAGAACCGCAGGTTCTGATCACTCTGAACGCCCAACGGGCCGGGACGAAGAATGATCGC
>JBBQZR010000092.1:0-14623 GCA_038207515.1 Lysobacterales bacterium
CCGCCGGCACGCTGAGCTGGACCGCGCCGGTCAATCCGACGCCGCCGGCGAACACGCCGGCCGTGCTCAATCCGCTCAACTGGGGCACGATGTTCCGCTTCTCGTTCATCACGACCCAGGCGCCGACCGCGGCCGACATCGACCTGCACGTCGCACAGAGCGGCTCGCCGGCGTCGTATACGGCCACGGTGCTCGCTCCGTCCATGCCGGTCGTGGACCTGATCTACGCTGACGATTTCGAAGAGCAACTGTAAAAAATGTCGTAACGGAGTACAGCGCCGTAGCAGCGCTGCACTCCACTCTCGCGAAGAGGCACTCTTGAGCCCTCTCCCCCGACTGCGTCGGGGGAGAGGGTTGGGTGAGGGGGAGAAACATCCGCGAGGCGCCGCAATGGCGTTTCGCCGCCTCACTCACCGGCACTGAGCCGAACATCCGGCATCACCGTCGATTTTGGCTTCTCCCCCTCACCCCAACCCTCTCCCCCGACGCGGTCGGGGGAGAGGGAGCGTTCCGGCAGATCCGATTACTCCAGCAGCCAACATCGACCTGCATGTCGCACAGAACAGCACGCCGGCGTCGTATGCGGCCATTGTGCTTGCCCCGTCCACGCCAGTCGTGGACATCATCTTCGCCGACGATTTCGAAGCACAACCGTAAGCCAGACTTAGCGCCGTGATGTTGCGGCGGGCTTGAGCCCTCTCCCCCGACAGAGTCGGGGGAGAGGGCGTGTTCCGGCGTGATCCCGTTACTCCGCCGGCACCAGCCGCAACTGATGGATCGTGACACCCGGCAGCAGCGGCGTGGGCTTCCCCGCTACCCAGTCGGCGTGTCCAGCACCATGGAACGGCGACAGCGGATGACCGCTCTGGCCGCCGGGCATGTTGAGATAGCTCTGGTCTTCGTGGCCCGGCGAGATCGCGAAGCGCTCCGAGGCGCCGAAATCCAGGCGCTGCACGCGCGGCATGTTGTGGTCGCCGGCGAGCGCATCGGCCGGCATGTCGAGCCAGCGGCCGAGGACATCCGGCAGCGCGCGCGACAACGGATGGCTGACGCGTGCCGGATTGCGTACCCCCCAGCGGGTCAGCGTGCTGTCACCGGCTGAGTCCTTGAGTGCGGCGCGCGCGGCCGCGAGCAGCAGCGCATTCCAGTCGGCGTAGCGCGGGTCGAGCAGGTGCGGCGGTCTTTCCTGCAGCAGGCTCCAGACCGGCGCTTCGTAGCCCTGCGCCGAGGGCAGCTCGAAGTCGGTGTGGCGCGCTTTGGCCAATGCCTCGAACGGAGCCAGCGTTGCGGCGATGGCGCGCTGGCGGAATTCGCGTACGACGCTGTAGTCGACGGCATCGGTGCCGGCGTGGCCGCTCCAGCCCGCGCTGATGCGCTTGAGTTCGGCGAGATCCGCATCGGTGTTGCCGGCCAGCGTCGCGGCGAGCAGCTGCTGCCAGCGCTGCAGGAACACGGCGCGGTCGTCGAGCTGGATCGCGAGCAGGTCTTCGGGTCCGAAACGTTCCTTCGCGCGCAGGCCGTCGCGGATCTGCTGCTGGCGCGCCCCGAGGTCGTAGCCGCCGTCGCCCTGCAGCGCGAGCCAGTCGCCGTCCATGGTGCGCGCGTTCGCGCTCCACAGGCGCGCGTCCGGCGGATCGAGCAGGCGCGGAAAGTCGGCCGTCTCGACCCAGCCCTGCCAGCCGCGGCCGGCTTCGCTCCAGCTGGCCGGCAGGCTTGCGTCGATACCGGCACGCCGCGGCAGGCCGTTGCCGGTCAGGGTCCAGCCGACGTGGCCGGCGCTGTCGCCGACGACGAAGTTCTGCACCGGCATGCCGATGCCGGGCGCGATCGCGAGTGCTTCCTCGGCGCTGCGCACGGTTTCCAGTTTCAACAAATCCAGATTGATCACGCGCGGCCGGTGCGCGGTCCAGGCCAGCGCCAGCGGCGTGCCGTCGACATCGCGGCCCATGAGCGGACCCCAGCGCGTCTCGTCGACGAGCAGGGTTTCCTGCGGCTTGCCGTCGACCTCGATGACCTCGGCGTGACGGACCAGATTGTCCCAGCCCTCGGGCGTGCGATAGCGCTTCGGGTCGGCCGGATCGAGCTCGATGCGCACCCAGTCGAGCCAGTCGCCGTAGCTGTTGGTATAGCCCCACGCGACATGGCCGTTGGAGCCGGCGAGCAGGGCCGGCGCGCCGGGCAGGGTCAGGCCATTGAGGTCGATCGTGCGTGCCGGATCGGCGGGATCCGGATAGCGCAGCCGCGCGCGGAACCAGATGTTGGGCACGCGCAAGCCAAGGTGCATGTCGTCGGCGACTAGGGCGGCGCCGTTGTGCGTCAGGGCGCCGCCGACGGCGAAGTTATTGCTGCCCGCGCGCAGGCCCAGGTCTTCCGCCGCGAGCGTGGCGAAGCGGGTGTAGTCCGGCGGCAGCGCCGCGCTGCGGCGCAGGTCGAACACGTCGACTGCGGGAATCGTGACCGGCGCGAGCGCCTCGCCGCGCAGCGGCGCGTCCCAGCTCGATCCGGGCTGCACGAGAAACCGGTACAGCGGCTCGGGCACGCTGTCCTTGAGCCGCGCGAGATTGAGCTCGCGCTTGTTCGTGCCGTCGCCGTTCAAGTCGAAGAACATGGCGTAGATGACGAGCGGCGTGTCTTCGCTGGCCCAGACGCGCGGCGCCTGGCGCAGCAGCAGGTATTCCCAGGGACGCACGTTCAGCGCGGCCAGGCCGTAGTTGACGCCGTCGCGGTAGGCGTCCAGCAAGGCTTTCTGTTCCGGCGGCAGCTGCGCGATCGCGTCGGCCGCTCGGCTGCGGAAGCGATGTATCCGGTGGCGCCGGTCCAGCGGCAGCGCGAGTTCGCCGAACAGCTCGGCCAGTTCGCCCGCGGCGGCGCGGCGCAGCAGGTCCATCTGGAAATAGCGTTCCTGCGCGTGCACGTAGCCGAGGCTGTAGGCCAGATCGCGCCGGTTCGATGCGACCAGCGTCGCCGTGCCGAGCGCATCGCGTTCGACCAGCACGGGCTGGCCGACGCCGGCCTGCTTTTCGCCGTCGAGACTCGCGAGGCTGCCCCAGAGCAGCACGAACACAGCCGCAACGGCCGCGAACAGCAGAAGGAACAGGACTTTCAGCAGGCGACGCAGCAGGCGCATGACGGATTCCGGCAATGAGGCAGGTTAGTGGACTGTAACTCTCGAACCGACAGTGACTGACTCGTTCTGGCCGCGCTGGGCTTGCTTCTCATTCGGCCTGCAGCTCCGGCTACAGCCCTTACTCCGAAGCCGCGCCCAACACGACCAGCCCTTCGCCATTCACTGCCGGTTCTTCGGTTACAGGCCACCAGGGGAGGGCGCGCGGTTGCCGCTGGCGCCGGTATCAGTGTGTCCGCATCGCACGCGGCTATTGCTGCGCACGCTGCCGCTGGCGCGACTGCGCGGCGACCAGCGCGTCGTCGGCCATTGCCGGCTCCTGTGCAACGCCGGTGCGGTTGGTGCGCAGCAGTGGCGGGCAGTTCACGAGCAGGGTTTCGATCACCGCCTGCTGCAGCCGCGTGTAATAAGGCTGATGGTGGTAGTGCAGGAAGACCGGCACATCGATGGGCATGAAACCGGGCACGATGCGCACCGGCAGCGACGGGTCGAGCAGGTGCACCGGAACGACCGCGCGGCCGACGCCGGCGGCGACCGCGTCGATCAGGCCGTAGATGTCGTCGAAATACGCGCGCTCCATGCGCGGCACGGTGGAGCCGGTCTGGCTCAGGAAGAATTTCTCGGTGAAGTTGTCGCGCGGATCGTGATCGATATAGCAGGCGTCGCGGCCCGTGTGGATCGACGATTCGATCAGCACGTCGCGTTCGATGCCGATCTGCACGTTCTCGATCCCGGCGCGCTCACACTCCGACAGGCTGACGCAGAAATCCACCTTGCCGGCGATCAGCATCTCGTGCAGCGCTTCCACTTCGGCCTTGAACGCGTGGCAGGACAGCTTGGGAGCACCGCGCAGCAGCTGGGCCAGCGCCGGCAGCACGACGGAGCGCAGCGCCGAGGAAAACGTGACCACGCGGAAGAAGCCGGCGAGCTGGCCGGTACGGTCGCCGACCAGGCTGGCCAACAGTTCGGTTTCCTGGTGTTCCAGTGCGGCGCCGTAGCGCTGCAGCGTACGGCCCGACTCGGTCAGCTCCAGCGAGCCGTACTGGCGGATCAGCAGCGCATGGCCGAGCAGCGATTCCAGGTTCTGGATGCGCTTGGTCAGGGCCGGCTGGGTGATGTGCAGCAGGTCCGCCGCGCGCGAGAAGTTCAGCTCGCGCGCCAGCACGAGAAACGATTCCAGCAAGGGCGAGGACAGCGGAAGGCGCATCGGTTTGGCAGTCCTTGCATGAACTCCCGCACACTATAACGTCAGGTTATCGCTGGCTGTACCAGCTTTCATTGGTCGGCGTTCGCAACCCTGTGTCACTGTACAAATCGGGGCCTGTCAACGGCGAGGGATGCAATGCCAGCTTCGAGTCTTGCGCGAGTTCTTCCATTCGGCCGGCGCGATGTCGAGCGACCGGCAAACGCTGGCGGCAGCGAACCGACCGAGGTACTGATCCGGCGCGTGCGTTCCGGCGAAGGGGTTGCCCGCGACACGCTGATGCGCCGCTTCCTGCCGCTGCTGCGCCAATGGGCGCACGGCCGTCTGCCGCGCGCCGCGCGCGACCTGCACGAGACTGAAGACCTGGTCCAGCTGGCGCTGATGCGCGCACTGCGCCAGATCGATCATTTCGAATGCGAAGGCCCCGGCAGCTTCCTCGCCTACCTGCGCCAGATCCTGCTGAACCAGGTGCGCGACGAGGTGCGCCGCCTGATGCGCCGGCCCGAGTCCTCCGAACTCGATACGGAAATGGCCGACAGCGACCTGCCGTCGCCGGTCGAGCAACTCGTCGGGCACGAACGCCTGCGCGCCTACGAGACCGCGCTGGCCAGCCTGCCCAAGCGGCAGCAGGGGCTGGTCGTCATGCGCCTGGAGTTCGGCATGAGCTATCCGGAGATCGCGACCGAAGTCGGCGGCACCCCGGACGCGGTACGCGTGATGGTGGCGCGGGCGCTGGTGCAGTTGGCTACGGCGCTGAAGCCGCACCAGGGGTAGGTATAGCGGATTGGGCGTCGGTCGTGCCTGTTGCCGTCACCGTAGCCTGTACTTTCGCTGTTGTCTTGCCGGTGCTTGGCGTTCGGGCAGCGCCAAAGCGCGCCGCGGCGTGACCGTTGCAAGCGATCCCACTGAATGCGTGACGAAATTCACGAAGCTGACCCCGTACGTGTTCTGATAAGACGCCCGCCGTCGTTGGATGGTGGGTCGCCCGCACAGCACGGGCAGGGGATTTCCATGACGGGCGATAAGCAGGATCTCGAAAAGATCGCGGCCGGCATTGCCGACGACGCGGCACTGGACTGGCGCCTGCTGGCCAAACTCGATCCCGATGCGGCGGAAGCGGGCGACGGGCTGCGCGAGCTGTCGCAGCTGGCGCAGGTGTTCCGCGGTCTGCAGCTCAAGCCGGAGCGTGCCGCGGCGGATCCGGTGCAGTTCCGGTTTGCGGGGCTCGACGTATTGCAGCAGCTCGGCCGCGGCGCCCAGGGTGAAGTCTGGCGCGCGTACGACCCGATGCTCGACCAGGAAGTCGCGCTGAAGCTGCGCCACGTGGATTCGGACACCCTGTCGCACCATTTCCTCGCCGAAGGCCGTCGCCTGGCCAAGCTGCGCCATCCGAACATCGTCAGCGTCTACGGCGCGGCGGCGCAGGACGGTCGCGTCGGGTTGTGGACCGAGCTGGTGCGCGGGCGCAGCCTGGCCGAAGTGCTGCAGGCCGAGGGTGAGTTCAGCGCGGCCGACGCGGTGCAGATCGGTATCGAGCTGTGCCGTGGACTCGCTGCCGTGCATCGCGTCGGGCTGACCCATGGCGACGTCAAGGCCGAGAACGTGCTGCGCGATGTCAGCGGCCGTGTCGTGCTCGCCGATTTCGGTGCGGCGCGGGAATTCGAGCGCTGCGGCGCATTCGACCCCGTGTCCGGCACACGCCAGTACCTCGCGCCCGAAGTGCTGGCCGGTGACTCCGCGAGCCCGGCATCGGACCAGTTCGCCGTCGGCGTGCTGCTGTACCGGCTGCTGACCGGGCGCTATCCGTATGCGGCCGATGACCTGACCGGCCTGCGCCTGCAGCAGATGGCGGAAGCACGCCGGCCGCTGCGCGAACTGCGGCCCGATCTGCCGCGCGCGCTCGCGCGGGCGGTCGAGCGCGCCCTGGCGCCGGATCCGGCACGGCGTCACGCGGGCGTGCTGGTGTTGCTGGCCGCGCTGGAAGCGTCGCTGCGGCCCTGGCGCATGCAGCCGCTGCACTGGGCCGGGCTGGCCGCGCTGGTCGTGCTCAGTCTCGCGGCCTTGTTCTGGCGCGCCATGCCGGCGCCGCTGTTCAAGTTCGAAAGCGGTTTCTTCCGCGATACCGCGGGCCAGCGCGAACGTCTGGCCGACGGCACGCCGATCGCCGTCGGCGACCGGCTGCGCCTGGAAATCGCGGCGGCGCAGCCGACCTGGATCTATGTGTTCAACGACGACGGCGCGGCCGACCCGACTGTGCTGTTCCCGTTGCCGGGCGTCGCGCCGGCCAATCCGTTGCGGCCGGGCACGCGCTGGCAGTTGCCGGGCCATGACGGCGTGACCGCGCTGAGCTGGCAGGTGGATCGCGAAGCGGCCAGCGACACCTTCGTCGTGGTCGCGTCCGCCGAACCGCTGACGGGCGTGGAAGACAGCATCGTGCAGTGGCGCCGTGCGGTCAGTCCGGATGCGGCGCTGGTCGCCCGCGGCGTCGGGCGTCTGGCGCCGGTGACCACGCCCACGGCGACGGGCGGTGCCGGCCTTGCCGCACTGCTGCAGCGCATCGGTTGCGACGGCGCGACGCCGACGCTGCGCTGTGAACGTTTCGAGTTTCCTCACACGCGCCGGTAGGCGAAGATCCCTGGCAGGCTGTTGAGAAACAGACTGCTGGTGCGATCCAGCAAGGATCGCCCGAGAGTCGATCGCGCGAGCGATAGACTCGGGAAGGAGGACGTCGATCGCTCAAGCGATTGATTCTCGGAGAACGTGGGCAAGCTCCGCTTGCACCGTTCGATTGAGAAAGGAGCTTTTCGCTCCTGTCTCAACAACCTGCTAGGGTCGCCAGGTTGCCGCGTCGAGCGGTGCCGGCGTTGTCGCGCTGAGGCGCTTGCCTGCAAGGATCACCGCATGCCGTGCCGCTGGATCGCTGTGCTGTTCGCCGTGTTGCTCACGCCACTGGCGCGGGCCGGCACGCTCGCCGACATGGATGCGCTGATTCCGTCGGAAGGCTATGCCCAGGCCAAGTCGCTGGGCATCGCCGCGCTGGCCAACGCGCGCGAGCACGATGCAGTGGTGGAACTGCTGTTCAACCTCGTGCTGGAAAGTCCGGCGGATTTCAGCGAAACGGAGTGGACCGCGTGGCGTGATGAGCTGCAGCGTCGTCGAGTTGCGGACGATGCGAATGCGCGTTCGCTCGCGACGCTCGCAATGTGGCGCGCGCAGCAGGCCTTCCAGGCGCACGAGCGCGACGCGGCCACGGCCGGCGTCGACGAAGCGTTGCGGCTGCTGCGCGAGGGCAAGGGGCGTATCTCGCTTCCCGAGCACGTCTATGTCCTCACCCTTGCCGCGCAGATCCGCGGCCTGCACGGCGACTATGCGCAGGGCGCGCAGCTTGCCGGCGAGGCCGTCGCGCTGCTGCCAACCCCGCGCAGCATGCTCGAGCGCGTGCGCCGTCTGCGCGCGCTGTATTTCAACGCGCTGTTCGAAGACCGGCTCGGCCACTACGACACGGCGCTAGGCATCGCCCGCCAGGGCATCGCCGAGGCCGAGCAACTCGGCGTGCCGAACAATGCCTTCCGCCGGCGTCTGATCGGCGCGCTCAGCGAAAGCCTGATCTCGCGCGGCGAGTTCACCGCGGTGCGGGACCTGATGCGCCCCGAACTCGAACGCCTGCGCAGTTTGTCCGACCCGCCCAAGCGCGAGCTGGCGATGACGCTGGGCCACCTCGCCGAATCCGAACGCCAGCTCGGCAATCGCGAGCTTGCGCTCGCACTGTGGCGCGAATCGGCCCAGGCCGCCGCCGCCGATCCGGCGACCGTGGCCTCGGGCAGCTACGCGGCGATTCTCGGCAATCTCGGCACGCTCGCCTACGAACTGCAGCGCTACGACGAAGCCGACGAAGCGATGAGCCAGAACCTGGGCCAGCTCGAAAAGCGCTTCGGCGGCGACAGCCTGCGCGTGGTGCCGCCGCTGATCAACGTCGCCGAGATCGCCTACGAGCGCAACCTGCTCGACGAAGCCGAAGCGCGTTTCCGCCGCGCGCTCGCGATCGTCGCCACACAGCTCGGTCCTGAACATGTGGAAGGTGCGCCGGCGCTGCGCGGTCTCGCCCGCGTGCTGCTGCGCCGCGGCGACGCGGCCGGCGCGGCGCAGATGCTCGCAGGAGCGGTCGCGCAGCAGGAAGCTGCCGCCGGCACCGACCATCCGCAGCTGCTCGCCTGGCGCTGCGATCTCGCCGAGGCGCAGGCGCAAAGCGGCGACCGCTCGGGCGCGTTCGACAATGCGCTGCTCGTCGAGCAGCGCCGCAGCCGTCTCGTCGCGAGCGTCGCGCCGGTGCTCGGCGAAACGCAGGCGCTGGAATTCAAGCGCGGCCTCGCGCGCTGCAGCGAGCGGTTGCTCGCCCTGGCCGCGGAAGGCAACGATGCGCACCAGATCACCGTGGCCTGGAACGAAATCGCCGCGGCGCGCGGCCTCGCGACGCGCCTGGCCGGGCAGCGCATGGCCTATCTGCGCAGCCATCTCGATGCGCCTGCGCAGCAGCGCTGGGATCGCTGGTCCAAGGCCGCGACCGACTACGCCGATGCGCTGCGCGGCGGCGCCGATGCGCAAGCCATGGCGAATCTGCGCCGCGAGCTCGACGCGGCAGTCGAAGCGCTCGGAGACGTGGCGCCGCTGCACGCGGTGCAGCGCACCAGCGTCGCCGACCTGCGCGCCCGGCTGCCGTCGCAGACCCGTCTGGTTGCCTTCGCGAGCGGCGCCGGCGTGCCCCAGCCGCGGCTCTACGCGTTCGTGGCCGAACCCGGCCAACCGCCGCGGCTGATCGCGCTCGGTGACGTCGCGGCGCTGGAGGCGCGCGGCGAGCGCTGGTACCGCCTGATGCGCGAGCCTGGCCACGACGACGAACTGCGCGAAGCCGGTCTTGCCGTGCGCACGCATCTGTTCGACGCGCTCAAGCTCGCGCGCTCCGACGGCCGTCTGTTCGTCGTCGCCGACGCGGTCGTGCATCGCCTCAATTTCGCCGCGCTGCCGGATGCGGACGGTTACCTCATCGAGCGCGGCCTGCGCCTGCATCTGCCCGAGACCGAGCACGATCTTGCCGTGCCGGCGACTGCACCGGCGAGCGGCGGGTTATTGCTGCTCGGCGTGCCGGAACTCGCCCGCAGCGACGCGACTGCGCTGGGCCGCCTGCGTGGCGGTTGTCCCGAACTCGGCAGCGCGTTCGAACCGCTGCCCGGCGCCGAACGCGAGATCGACACGCTGGCCGGCGTGTCGCGCGCGGCTGGTGTCGCCGACGTGGTCGCGCTCAAGGGCACCGCGGCGACCGCGACGGCACTGCGCCGGGCGGCGCCGCGATCGAACATTATCCATTTTGCTACACACGCCTTCGAGATCGGCGCGGACTGCGCCCAGCGCAGCACTAACCCACGCCGCGGCGTCGGCCTGCGCCGCGACGTGCCGGACAGCGCCGCGAGCGCGAGCGCGGCGCTCGCGCGCGAAGCGGGACTCGTGCTCAGCGGTGAGCGTGGCAGCAACGGCCTGCTGCTCGGCGCCGACGTCAGTACGCTGTCGCTCGACGGCGTCGGCTGGGTCGTGCTGTCGGCCTGCGACACCGGCCTCGGCGCGCGCCTCGACGACGAAGGCGTCTTCGGCCTGCGCCGCGCGTTCCGCCTTGCCGGTGCGCGCACCGTGCTCATGAGCCTCTGGCCGGTCGATGACGCGGCGACGTCCGCCTGGATGGAAGCGCTGTATCGCGCGCGCCTCGAACGCAAGCGCGACACGGTCGACGCGGTCGCCGACGCGGACCTCGCGGTACTCGCGTCACGGCGCGAGCGCGGCGAGTCGCTGCATCCGTTCTACTGGGCGGGATTCGTGGCGGCGGGGGATTGGCGCTGAAAGAGACTATTCGTCTCGGGTGAGTCTGCCCATACGCCGTCGCGGTGTTGCGCGGCGACGTTCGTCTTCCCCGCAACAGATCTGCGCTGGAGTGTCGATTCGGCGCGCCGGGCGCCACACTGAAAAATGACCGGGCTTGTTCAATCCGGAATGGATCGCGTCGGCGTGCAATCCACTCCTATTCGTCAGGTATCACCGACTGCTCTACAGCAGTTCCAGTGCGGCTTTCCCTTCGGACACGACCTCCGTTGCCAGCTTCTGGTCCATGGTCGCGAGCTTGCCCTTGTTCTCCCTGGCAAGCGCAAGTAGGTAGCTATCCGTCACCCGGCTGTGGCTTGACAGAAGTGCCGGATCGACCAGGTTGCTCTGGACGAGGCTGATGCCATCAGGCCAAAACGCGTGTCCAGGCAAGCCGCGAATGGCCGACAGGGCACTTGCGACAACGCTCGGAGGCCCAGGCGAGTTCGGATACTTGGGATGCCCACGATCCGCAACAGGCCGTTCTCGGTGATGGGGCGCGTGGTGAATGCCTTGTGGCCGACTCGCTCGAACCATTGATGGGCTTGATCGTGCTGGACGTGCGCCGGATCGATGAGTGCAATGAGTACGTTGACATCCAGCAGGAAGCGAGTCACGACGGCTCGTCGCGCAGCTGGTTGACGAGTTCCAGCGTTACCGGCACGGCGGCCTTGCGACTCGGCAGCAAAGGAATTCCGTTGCGCTCGGTCATGCCGCCTCGCGCGCGGCGAGTCAGCCCTTGGCGCGCGAGCATCGAGATCACTTCCCCAACGCTTTTGTGTTCTCGCTCCGCAAGGTGCCTGGCTGCAGCCAGGACGTCGTCGTCAATGGCAAGCGTGGTTCGCATGGCGTGGCTCAAGACTACATGGTGCCGAACATCGTACATCGCGCATCAACGCCGCCGGCAGCGCTGAACCGCCCCCCGTCCCCGGCATTGAAGGCAGGTTCGACGCGGTGGACCGGAGCGAAGCGAGCGGCGCACGCAGACGGACTGGCATACGTGGGCAATACTGTCGTCCGCAGGCATCTCCCGGAAAGGCAAGCTCCACGATGAAATCGCGTCTCGAAACCGTATTGCGCCCGGTCGTAAGGCTGCTGCCGGCGCTGTGGCGCGTACGGCTGCGACGCTGGTGGTACGCCGGGTTCAACACCGGCAACGGCTATGACGAGCGGATACGCCAGGAAGTCTCGCGATTCTCCGGCGAGGAGGTCATTCACGATCTGCCGCCGATCTGTCACTACTGGTCCAACACGTATCTGCGTCCGCTGTTCGAGCAGTTCGGCTTTTCCTATCCGGAGGATTTTTTCGCCGTACAGATCGAGCGAAAGTCCGCTGCGGTCGGCCGGGCCGTCAGCATCGTGAGCATCGGTGCCGGCAACTGCGAAAGCGAGGCGACGATAGCCAAGCTGCTGCTGGAACGCGGCGTCCGCGGTTTCACCATCACCTGCGTGGATATCACCGACGCGATGCTCGAGCGAGGGCAGCGCCTGATGGAGAGCCAGGGAATCGCCGACCATTTCCGCTTCGTCAACGCCGACTTCAATCGCTGGAAACCGTCGGAAACCTGCGATGTCGTCCTCGCGAACCAGAGCCTGCACCACGTCACGAACCTGGAAGGCCTGTTCGATGCCATCCATGAGGCCATCGGCGACGACGGCATCTTCGTGACCTCGGACATGATCGGTCGCAATGGCCACATGCGATGGCCTGAAGCGCTCGCGATCGTGCAGGAGTTCTGGCAGGAGCTGCCGACGGCGTATCGCGACAACCGCCAGCTGCGACGGCACGAAACCCGCTTCGGCAACTGGGATTGTTCGACCGAGGGTTTCGAAGGCATCCGCGCCCAGGACATCCTGCCGCTCGCCGTCGCGAAGTTCGGCTTCGAGGTGTTTCTTGCCTACGGAAACCTCATCGATCCTTTTGTCGATCGCAGCTTCGGTCCAAATTTCGATGCCGAAAAAGACTGGGACCGCAACTTCATCGACCGCGTGCACGCACGCGACGAAGCGGAAATGCTGGCTGGAACCATTTCACCGACGCATATGCTGGCGGTGATGCGGCGGGACCGCAGCGTGAAGCCGATCGTGTGGCGGCACATGACGCCGGAGTTCTGTCTGCGTCGGGGCTAGGCCGGGCTGGCGCAGCAATCAGCGAGCAGGCGCCCAGGAGCTACACCAGTTGTCCGAAGACGCACAAAATTCAGTGCCCGGCATCAGTGTGCCTTGCTTCGT
This sequence comes from Lysobacterales bacterium, assembly GCA_038207515.1. Classification (GTDB taxonomy): domain Bacteria; phylum Pseudomonadota; class Gammaproteobacteria; order Xanthomonadales; family Rhodanobacteraceae; genus Tahibacter. The sequence continues at coordinate 12,465 of JBBQZR010000092.1, forward strand.
CACCGGAACAAGCTCGAGCACCCAGTGATACTCCCCATCCTGAGTCGGCGTTGCCCGTGACCAGCCCCACGAAACGGAGACCGAATTTGACGCCGAGACGAACGGCGCAATGGCGTGGCGAGGAAACAGCTTCTCATCCACCACGCCTGACTTGGGGCGAAGGAAATAGCCCATCTTTCGCATCGTTGCGGTGTTGACGCCCTTGCCCTCGAGTTCAATGGACAGGAGACCGAGCCCGTCACAGGATGTTCCGCCGCCCATTGATGGAACAAAGTTCAGCGACTTCACCAGGATCCGGTCCGCGCCCTGAGCTTCCTTGAGCGGCCGATTGACACGAAACTCCCGGGAAGTGGACAAGCTGCACGACGACGCACCGTCGGCGAACGTCAAGAGCGCTACCACGACAATCGCATGCTTCATGGTGAGATCCAACACTCGAATTGACCCGAGCCGTAAAGCGGCTTCGGCTTCGGGCACTATGCCTGAAAATCACTCAGCAGCGACTGAAGTTCAGTCATCGATGACTACCGCGGTACTCAACAATGGCTGAAAGCCACTCGTTGATGGCTGGCTTCCAGCCGCTGGTGAAAGGAAGTCCGTCATCGCTGAGTGATTTTCAGTCGTCGGTGAGTATCCGTGCACTCAACGATGACTGATCGTCAGCGGACGATGGGTGCCGCGCCGTCATCGCCCACTGCGTGCCAGTCATTGCACGGCTGATATTCAGTGAACGATGAGTGGCAATCAGTCATGCATGAGTGGCAATCAGTCATCGCAGGATTCGCCGCGTACCTTGCCGACGGGCCGCGCCGCTTGCGCCGCCGTACCGGCAGAGTGTGCGGCGCAGGGAGAGCCCGAGCCGGATTCCACAGTAGGCATCTACCCGATGCCGCGGTACCGTCGTTCCGCGCAACGTGACTGAAACGCCGGAGCGGTGTGGCGCCGCTCCGGCAGCGAGGAACTTACGGACCCTTGCTGAAATGGGCTTCCAGCATCCCGCGCACATCGCGCGAGAGCAGCGCCACCGCTTCCACCATCCCGAAATGCGAGCGCGCATCCGCGTCGTCCAGCTGCGCCATGGCCAGCGTGCCGCAGAGTTCCTGGATGGCCGTAATGCGATCCAAGATTTCTTCCTGCAACGCCTCACGCTGCGCTGGTGTATCGAGCACATACGCAAACAGCACCGGCTGGCACGCGGGCAATTCGCGAGGTAGGGGATAGAACGAACTATGGCGAGTCATGGCGCGCGCCTCCCGGATACGGGAACAACGCCACCAATGCGGACAAGGCAACAAGGGCACGGCTCAACGCCGCCAACTGCAGACCGATTTTCCATGACAACTCCCTTTGCGTGGAGTCGCCACCCGGAACGGCGAAAAGGGTGGCGAACGGTGTGCGGGCTGGCAGGACCGGCCTCAGGACCGGCGAGCCTTGCGGCTCCCCGCACACCGCCCGCCAGAAATCAGCGGTCGACGCCGCATGAATTTCGGGCGTAAAAAAACGCCGACGTTCGGTGCGGCGCTGTGTGCGCCTGAGGTGATTCGAGCTGCCAGGCCCGGTTGCCGAATTGGCGGCAACGAGTGGATTGTTTACTTGGCGGCAGGCGGCGTCAAGGGTGCGGTTTTGTCCCGTGGTGGGTGAACAGAATGCCTTGTGGAATGTGCTCGTCGCACTCACGACGGGCGGGAGTGGCAGTTGCGAGATCCCGTTAGGTAGCGAAAGGTTCACGCCAAGGCCAGCACCCTGGCTGATGCGACCACGAGCCAGATTCCGCTTGATGTCACCAAGGATGCAGCCATCTACGTCAGGGCGCCGAAAGCGGGGTCCGGTTAGCGTGCTGGCGCTATTTAGGGAGGTAACCTGACCCCGCTACTGACACGTGTGTCCCGTCGCACACAGGCTTTGAGCGCATCCGTCAGGGCCCACTCGCTAGGGAAGGTCTGAACAAGTCAGCGCCACCACGCGCCAGAAGTGCTATTTCGCGCCGTGCGCGTTGGAATTGACCACGAATTCGGAAGAATCTCAGCGCGAAGGCCGCAATTTGCGGCCTTTCGCCCTCAACAAGCGACCTGCGGACGCAACTTCCCCGTCATCGCCAACAATCGCTTTCTCGCCATCCACAGATTCGATAGCGCGAACAGTGTTACGACCTGCGCGGT
>JBBQZR010000093.1:0-14355 GCA_038207515.1 Lysobacterales bacterium
CCCGCCGCGGGGTGCTTTCGCAGCGGGGAATGGGCTGCTGCTTTTGGGGGCGCGGGCCAAGGGGCGCGGGGCGGGGCGTCCGCCGGGCGCCGCGCCCCCTCGACCGCGAGCCCCTGACGACCGATCTGTCGCCGCTGCATGTGCTGTGCCTGGACAACGAGCCGGCCATCCTCGAAGGCATGGCGGCGCTGCTGACGCGCTGGGGCATGAGCTGCGACCTGGCCGCGAGCCTGGACGAGGCACGGCAGCTCATCGCGCAGCGCCGCCCCGACCTGATCATCGCCGATTTCCACTTGGGTACTTTGCAGGACGGCATGGACGCGCTGGCCGAACTTCAGGCGAGCTTGACGCCGCCCCCGCCGGCCGCGCTGCTCACGGCCGACCGCAGCCCGGAACTCAAACAGCGCGCGCGGCTGCGTCACTACGCCTTGCTGCACAAGCCGGTCAAGCCGGCCGCGCTGCGCGCGCTGCTGTCGGCGATGGGCAAGCTCGCCGCGACGAAGTCATCGGCATGAAGAAGATTCTGCGTCGATGCCCCGGCGGTCGTGTTCGCCGCTGCCGGGCGCCTACAACGGCCGCGGCCTTCAGGCGTCTTCCGCATCCGTCAGCGGCAGCGCCGTGTTCGGATCCAGCGCGAGCTGGCTCGCGGCCAGCGCGACCTGCGTGCGGTTGTTGCAGCCGAGCTTGCGCATGATCGCGGTCATGTGTGCCTTGACCGTGGCTTCGGAGACGCCGAGTTCGTAGGCGATCTGTTTGTTGAGCAGACCCTCCGCGATCATCGCCAGCACGCGGAACTGCTGCGGCGTCAGTTCGGCCACGCGCGCGGCGATCTGCGCTTCGTCGTCGCGCAGCGGCGTCGAGGCCGATCCCATCGCGGCGGGCATCCAGATCTCGCCGTCGCGCACATGGCGGATGGCTTCGACGATGGTTTCCGCGGAACTCGATTTCGGGATGTAGCCGGCCGCGCCGTGGGCGAGCGCGCGACGCGCGACGCTGGCTTCCTCGTGTGCCGACACGACGATGACCGGCAGGCCCGGATACTGCCCGCGCAGATGCGCCAGTGAGGAGAAGCCCCGCGCGCCGGGCATGTGCAGATCCAGCAGCAGCAGTTCCGCCTCCGGATGCGCTTCGACCAGGGCCAGCAGCTCCGGCACGGTCGCCGACTCAAACAGGCTGGCGCCGGGTGCGGCCTGATGCAGGGCGCGGCGCAGCGCGTCGCGATACAACGGATGGTCGTCGGCGATCAGGATCTCGGACATACGCCCGAGCATCGCATCCGCGACCGCCTGCGGCAATCGCCGCAAGCGGCCGACCGTCGGGACGGCCGCGTGGAGGCCGCGGTCAGCCGCGGATCAGGCGCTGATCGACGAGGTTCTGCACCACGCCGGGATCGGCCAGGGTCGAGGTATCGCCGAGCTGGTCGGTCGCGTTCTCGGCGATCTTGCGCAGGATGCGGCGCATGATCTTGCCGGAGCGCGTCTTGGGCAGGCCGGGCGCCCACTGCAGGTAATCGGGCGAGGCGATCGGGCCGATTTCCTTGCGCACCCAGTTGATGAGTTCCTTGCGCAGCTCGTCGCTGCCGTTTTCGCCGACCTTGAGCGTGACGTACGCATAGATGCCCTGGCCCTTGATGTCGTGCGGACAGCCCACGACGGCGGCCTCGGCCACCTTCGGATGCGAGACCAGCGCGCTTTCCACTTCCGCCGTGCCGATGCGGTGGCCGGAGACGTTGATCACGTCGTCGACGCGGCCGGTGATCCAGTAGTAGCCGTCCGCATCGCGACGCGCGCCGTCGCCGGTGAAATAGGCGCCCGGATAGGTGCGGAAATAGGTGTCGACGAAGCGCTCGTGGTCGCCGTAGACCGTGCGCATCTGGCCGGGCCAGGAGTCGGTCAGGATGAGATTTCCCTCGCAGGCGCCTTCCTGCACCACGCCGTTGGTATCGACGATTGCGGGTTTCACGCCGAAGAACGGTTTGGTCGCCGAGCCCGGCTTGGTGTCGATCGCGCCGGGCAGCGGCGTGATCAGCGCGCCGCCGGTCTCGGTCTGCCACCAGGTGTCGACGATCGGGCAGCGGCCGTCGCCGACGACGCGGTGATACCACTCCCAGGCTTCCGGATTGATCGGTTCGCCGACCGTGCCGAGCAGGCGGATCGACGCGCGCGAGGTGCGCCGCACCGGCTCTTCGCCTTCGCGCATCAGCGCGCGGATCGCGGTCGGCGCGGTGTAGAAGATCGTGATCCTGTGCTTGTCCACGACCTGCCAGAAGCGGCTGACGTCCGGCCAGTTCGGCACGCCCTCGAACATCACCGTGGTCGCGCCGTTCGCGAGCGGCCCGTAGACCACGTACGAATGCCCGGTGACCCAGCCCACGTCGGCCGTGCACCAGTAGACGTCGTCCTCGCGCAGGTCAAAAACGCACTCGTGGGTGTAGCTGACGTAGGTCAGGTAGCCGCCGCTGGTATGCAGCACGCCCTTGGGCTTGCCGGTCGAACCCGATGTATACAAGATAAACAATGGATCTTCTGCATTCACGACTTCGGGTACGCATTCACTGGGCTGTTCGGCGATCAGCGCACTCCACCAGCGGTCGCGCGGCGTCTGCATCGCGATCGGCGCGCCGGTGCGACGGACCACGAGCACGGTTTCCACCGACGTCGTGCCGGGCCGCGTCAGCGCCTCGTCCACGTTCGCCTTGAGCGCGACCTTCTTGCCGCCGCGCAGCCCTTCGTCGGCGGTGATGACGAGCTTGCACTGCGAGTCGGCGATGCGCCCGGCCAGCGAGTCTGGCGAAAAGCCGCCGAACACGACCGAGTGCACGGCGCCGATGCGCGCGCAGGCGAGCATGGCCACGGCGGCCTCGGGAATCATCGGCAGGTAGATCGCGACGCGGTCGCCCTTCGCGATGCCGAGGTTGCGCAGCAGGTTGGCCGCGCGGCAGACCTCGGCATGCAGCTCGCGATAGGAAATGCGGCGCGATTCGGCCGGGTCGTCGCCTTCGAAGATGATCGCGGTCTTGTCGCCGCGCGTTGCCAGATGACGGTCGAGACAGTTTGCCGACACGTTCAGCGCGCCGTCGCCGAACCAGCGGATGTGCAGATCGTCGGCGGCGAACGACACGTCCTTGACCTGCGTGAACGGCGTGATCCAGTCCAGCCGCTGCGCCGTGCGCGCCCAGAAGCCTTCCGGATCGTCGATCGACTCGGCGTACAGCGCCTCGTACTGCGCGCGCGTGACGCGCGTCCGCTTTGCGTAGGCTTCGTCAACCGGATAAATCTTGTTCGACATGACCGTATCCCTTTATATATTTCTATATACCAGCAAAGTATCGCGCCGACGGCGCCCCTCCCCTGCTGCATTGCATCAACAGTATCCGAGGCTTACGCGCAACCAATCCGACTTTAGTCGAAACACGACCGCGCTTCGACCAATGGCGAATAGGCGTGCCTGGGCAGCGGGCGCAACCTCGGCGCGCCACACACCTTGGGAGGGGTCGTTCAATGGCTATCTCGCATTTTTTTTCACTACGCCGCACCGTACTTGCCGCCGCTTTGCTGTTGTCGTTGAGCGGAGCAGTGCACGCCGATAGCCGCAGCGAAGCGGCGCTCGAAAGCCGCATCGCGCAACTCGAACAGCAGCTCGCCGAATTGAAGGCCGCTGTCGACGCGCAGAAAAAAGCGACTGCCGCGGCACCCGCCGCCGCGCCCGCTACCGCCGGTCCCGCCGCGGCCGGCGTGAAGTTGCCGATCCAGGTCACCACGCTCACGCCGGGCGCCAATCCCGGCACGACGGTAAAGATCGGCGGCTTCATCAAGACCGACTTCATGCTCACGCGCACCGACTCGGGCCAGCTCGCCGATTCGGCCAGCGGCCGCGATCTCTACGTACCGGGGCAGACGCCGGTCGGCGGCAGCGGCTCGGGCACCGACTACGACGCCGGTGCGAAGTTCTCGCGTCTGAACATCGGCATTGACACCGTCACCGACAACAACGACAAGCTCGGCGCTTTCGTCGAATGGGATTTCTTCGGCGGCGCGCTCGGCAACGAGAACGCGACCAACACCTACGGCGTCACGCTGCGCCACGCCTACGCCTACTGGAACAAGTGGCTGGCCGGCCAGACCTGGTCCACGTTCATGGATACGGCGGCACTGCCCGACGCGGTCGACTTCATCGGTCCGACCGATGGCGTGGTGTTCGTGCGCCAGCCGCAGATCCGCTACACCACCGGCAATTTCCAGATCTCGCTGGAAGACCCGCAGACCACGATCATTCCGCGCGGTGGTGGCGCCGCGGCCAGCTCCGACCGCGGCGCGCTGCCCGATCTCGCCGCGCGCTATACGTGGAAAGGCACCTGGGGCCACTTCGGCATCGCCGGCCTGCTGCGTGACCTGCGCGTCGATCGCCTGGCCGCCGGCACCACGCCGGCCATCGAGGACAGCCAGTTCGGCGGCGCGCTCGGCGTCAGCGGCAAGTTCAATATCGGGGAACGCAACGACATCCGCTACCAGGTGAGCGCCGGTGCGATCAGCCGCTATATCGGCCTGGGCGTCACGTCCGATTCGGTGCTCGACCTCAATAACGATCTGGAAGGCATCGACGGCGTCGCCGGTTATGTCGCCTGGCGGCATGTCTTCGCCAACAAGAAACTGCGCAGCAACCTGATGTACGCGCGCAGCGACTACGACAATCCCGTGGCCTTCACCGGAACCGGCGTCACCAAGAGCTCGCAGAGCTTCCGCCTCAACCTCATCTATTCGCCGCTGCCCAAGCTCGACGTGGGCGCCGAATACATGGTTGGCCGGCGCGAACTCGAAAGTGGTGCCGAGGGCGAGATCGATCGCCTGCAGTTCATGGCCAAGTACTCGTTCTGAGGAGCATCACGATGGCTAGCGTTCCCAGTTCCGCCGCAGCGGGCGGACCACCGCTCACCCAGGGCCACAAGCGCGTGATCTTCGCGTCGAGCCTCGGCACCGTGTTCGAGTGGTATGACTTCTATCTGTACGGCTCGCTCGCGGCGATCATCGCCAAGCAGTTCTTCACCGCGCTCAGCCCGACCAGCGGCTTCATCTTCGCGCTGCTCGCCTTCGCCGCCGGCTTCGCCGTGCGTCCGTTCGGCGCGCTCGTGTTCGGCCGTCTCGGCGATCTGATCGGCCGCAAGTACACCTTCCTCGTCACGATCGTGATCATGGGCCTGTCGACCTTCCTGGTCGGCATCCTGCCGAGCTATGCCAGCATCGGCATCGCCGCGCCGGTGATTTTGATCACGTTGCGACTTTTGCAAGGATTGGCACTCGGCGGTGAATACGGTGGCGCGGCAACGTACGTCGCCGAACATGCGCCGCACGGCAAGCGCGGTCTGTATACGAGCTTCATCCAGACCACTGCGACGCTCGGCCTGTTCCTGTCCCTGCTCGTGATCCTGGGTTGCCGCACCTGGCTCGGCAGCGAAGCCTTCGAAGCCTGGGGCTGGCGCATTCCGTTCCTGCTCTCGGTCGTGCTGCTCGGCATCTCCGTGTGGATCCGCCTGCAGCTCAACGAATCGCCGCTGTTCCAGCAGATGAAGGCCGAAGGCAAAGGTTCGAAAGCGCCGATCACGGAAAGCTTCTTCTCCAGCAACGGCAAGATCGCGCTGCTGGCGCTGCTCGGTGCGACGGCCGGTCAGGCCGTGGTCTGGTACGCGGGCCAGTTCTACGCGCTGTTCTTCCTGACCCAGACACTGAAGATCGACGCGACGACGGCGAACCTGCTCATGGCCGCGGCGCTATTGGCGGCGACGCCGTTCTTCGTCGTGTTCGGCTGGCTGTCGGACAAGATAGGCCGCAAGCCCATCATCATGGCGGGCTGCCTGATCGCCGCACTGACCTACTTCCCGATCTTCAAGGCGCTGACCCACTACGGCAACCCGGCACTCGAAGCGGCTAGCACGGCCTCGCCGATCACCGTCGTCGCCGATCCGCAGCAGTGCGCGTTCCAGTTCGTCCCCGGCGAGCTGAAATCGCACGTGACCTTCCGCAGCTCCTGCGACATCGTCAAGGGCTACCTGGCCGGCAAGAACATTCCGTACATCAACGAAGCAGCGCCCGCGGGCAGTGTGGCCAGCGTCAAGATCGGCAGCCAGGTCATTCCGAGCTTCGACGGTGCGGGCCTGACCGCCGACCAGTTCAAGGCGCAGATCACGGCCTTCACCGGCGCGATGGGCGCGGCCGTCACCGGCGCAGGCTATCCCGACAAGGCCGATCCGACCCAGATCAACCGTTTCATGCTGTTCCTGCTGCTGGCCCTGCTCGTGCTGTATGTGACGATGGTCTACGGCCCGATCGCGGCATGGCTGGTGGAACTGTTCCCGACGCGCATCCGCTACACCTCGATGAGCCTGCCGTACCACATTGGCAACGGCTGGTTCGGCGGCTTCCTGCCGACCACCGCTTTCGCCCTGGTCGCGGCGACCGGCAACATCTACCAGGGTCTCTGGTACCCGATCGTCATCGCGCTGTTCACCTTCGTCATCGGCAGTCTGTTCCTGCGCGAGACCAAGGATGTGGATATTTCCAAATAGTCAGCACACACGGCAGAAGACGCGCCGGGGCGGCCGCGAGGCCGCCTCTCTATTTCGTTCCGCCGTCCGTGCGCCATGCCTGCGCATCAACCAGCGGGATCTCGCCGGTGACGACCCGGTTCCTTCCGCCGCGCTTGGCCACGTACATGGCGCGGTCGGCGCGACGCAGCAGTTCGTGGAAGTCCGGACCATGGTCGCCGAGCGTCGACACGCCGATGCTGATGGACAGCGCCAGCCGCACGCCGCTTTTTTCGTCGAGGTCGAGGTTGGCGACCGCGCCGCGCAGACGCTCGGCGACCTGGGTCGCTTCCAGGGCATCGGTCTCGCTGAGGAGCACGACGAATTCCTCGCCGCCGAGGCGGCCGATCAGATCGCCGGGACGCAGCTGCTTCTGGACGACGCGCACCACGCCCTGCAACACCTGATCGCCGACGTCGTGGCCGTGAGCATCGTTGATGTCCTTGAAGTGGTCGGCGTCGAGCAGCAGGACGGAAAGGGCATGGCCGTGGCGCGTCGCATGGGCGATGTGGCTATGCGCGAGCTGTTCGAGCATGCGGCGGTTGAGCACGCCGGTGAGCGGATCGGTCGCGGCGAGCTTCTCGAGTTCGGCGCGCGTGGTTTCGCTGCACATCAGCACGAAGCCGAAGGTTGCGATGACCGGGGCCAGGGTCAGGTAGCCGAAAATCAGGCTCTGCATCGGCGTGACGGCGACGCCGCTCGTCAACGGCTGCGGGTTGATGGTTTCAAACACGATACGCACCAGCATCATCGCGGCCCCGATGAGGAAAGTGGCGGCGGTGATGCGGTGGCTGGTCGGCCACGGCCGCGGCGACGTACAGACGGCTTCGCGGGCGCTGAGAACGAGCAGGATCAGCACGACCGCCGACGTCGTGACCGTACGCATCGGGACGCTCGGCGTGATCCAGGTAAAGAACACCACGGGGAGCAGTACCCAGACGGCGATGGCCTGCGGCAGGTACCAATGCCGGACGTCGGCGTGAAGCGCGCGCAGCGCGCGCGGATATTCGGCATAGGCCAGACAGATCAGCAGATTGCCGAGCAGCACCGACACCAGATCAGGGACGGTGTCGCGCAGGCTCAAGGCAAACCAGGCCAGCGACTGCAGCACGGTGCCGCGTATCCAGAGCGTCGTGGCCTGGCCCACCGGTGCGCGATAGCGGCGCAAGGTCACCGCAAGGCAGAGCGCCAGCATCGCCGTGATGCCTGCTGCCATGAGCATTGCCGTACGCACATCAAACAGCACACAGCCCCCTTTGGCGCCGGCGCATCGGTGTGGCGATTCGGCAGTCCCTCGAACGGTGCCGCGGTGTTCTGCGGTACGAGGCAGTCTTGCGCCTCGTCGCGTTTTCCCGGCGCAGGTCGTGCGTTGCATCGTCGAAAAACACGGACTCAACGGAGTGCCGAACTGCCAGACCGTCTGCTTGCCGGCGCGGCCTTCCGCCGATCTAACGGCAAGAACGGCCGCGACGCAATGAAAAACGACTGGCAGGTTGTGGAGAAAGGGTGAAAAACCCTTTCTCAACGAACGATCAGCCGAGCTCGTCCACGTTTCCGAGAATCAGTCGGTGGCGCGACCGACTCCAATTCCCCCGATCATTCCGGAGCGCGACCGGAGGCTGTTTCTCGACAACCTGCTACGGCGCCGTACCGCCCTCGCGAATGAACTGGTCGACGCGCTGGTCGAGCAGCGGCAGCGGAACCGAGCCCAGCGATAGAACCGCGTCGTGGAACGCACGCAGGTCGAAGCGCGTGCCGAGCTCGCGTTCGGCCTTGGCGCGCAGTTCGCGGATGCGCAGTTCGCCGAGCTTGTAGCTCAACGCCTGGCCCGGCCAGGAGATGTAACGATCCACTTCAGTCGTGATCTCGTGTTCGGACAGCGCGGAGTTGTCGCGCAGCAGCGCGAGCGCCTGCTCGCGCGTCCATTGCTTGGCGTGGATGCCGGTGTCGATGACGAGGCGGCAAGCGCGCCACATTTCATAGGTGAGGCGGCCGAACTGTTCGTACGGCGTTTCGTAAATGCCCATCTCCACGCCGAGGTGTTCGGCGTACAGCGCCCAGCCTTCGCCGAAGGCCGAGATGTAGCTGTAGCGGCGGAACGGCGGCTGCTCGCCCTGTTCGCTGGCCAGCGCGCCCTGCAGATGGTGGCCCGGCACGGCCTCATGCAGCGTCAGTGCGGGCAGCGCATACAGCGGGCGGGCCTCGAGCTTCCAGGTATTGACCCAGTAGAAGCCGGCGGTCTTGCCGTCGGCCGGCGCGCCGCTGTAGCGCCCGGTCGTGTAGTACGGCGCGATCGCCACGGGCACCGCCACGACGCCGTAGGGCAGGCGCGGCAGCTTGCCGAAGTATTTCGGCAGCTCGCCGTCGATGCGCTTGGCGATGTCGCGCGCGATCATCAGCAGTTCGCGCGGAGTCTTGGCGTAGAACTGCGGATCGGTGCGCAGGAAGGTCAGGAACGCGGCGAAATCGCCGTCGAACTTTGCCTCTTTCATGACTTTTTCCATTTCTGCGCGAATCCGTGCGACTTCGCGCAGGCCGATCCCGTGGATTTCCTCCGGCGTGGAATCGAGCGTCGTGTATTCGCGGATCTGCTGCTGGTAGTAGGCCTTGCCGTTGGGCATCGAATACGCGCCGAGGGTCTTGCGCGCATGCGGCACGTAGTCATCGACGAAGTATTTCAGCAGCTTTGCGTACGCCGGCACGACATGTTTGCGCACCGCTTCCTCGCCCTCGCGGCGCAGTGCCGCGGCGTCCTCGGCGGAGATGTCGGGCGGCAGCTTGGTGAACGGCTGATAGAACGGATTTTTCGCGAGATCCTTGCCTTCGGCGATCTCCCGCAGCGGGCCATCGCGGCCCTGCAGCACGACCTGGGGCAGGGTCATGCCGATCTTGACGCCCTGCCGCAGCAGCACGATGTGCTCGTCAAAATAAGCCGGGATTGCGGCGAGCTTGGCGATGTAGGTGCGGTAATCGGCCGCGGTCTTGAGCTTCTGCGATTCGGGCATCTGCATCAGGTCGGCGTAGAAGCTCGAATCCGACGTCATCGGCAAGAGATAGTCCTTGAGCCGGAGGCCGTTGATGCGATTGGTCAGCTGGTTGCGGTAGATCGCGTAGTTGATCGCGTTGGTGGGATCGAGCTGGTCGGCGGGAATCGCCTCGAGTTCATGCTGGAATCCTTCCAGTTCCTTCAGGCGGCGCAGCTGGCTGGGTTCGTCGACGTGGCCGAGTTCGGCGTCGCGCGTACGGTCGCCAAGATAGCTCGCGAACTGCGGGCTCTCGCGCAGGCGCCAGGTCCATTCGCGCTCGTACAAATTCTTGAAGCGGTCGGCAGCGGAATCGGCGGCGATGACCGGGAAGGCCAGGGCCAGAGCAAGCAGCGACGCGGCGATACGGAATGGCGACATGGTTCTCTCCCGGACGATCCGTCAAGGCTAGCTCATGCCGCCCGCGCGCCGCCCCTGCAAAAGGTCGTGCGCATTGTTGGCCGGGAGCACGGCGTCTGGCTTGCGCAATCCGTCGGCACGGACGTCGCCGATTGCGGTATTGCGCCGCGGCTCGTATCAGGACCGGACCCCTGACCGGCATTGCGTGGGTCCGGCCTGCGGGGACGGTTCCCTTGACTGCCCCGGCAGCGCCCCAACCTCGCGCCAATGGATACGACCGCTACCGTTCCGCCGCGCGATACGCCGCAGCTCAAGCGCGCAAGCCTGCTCGCGCTGGCGTTCGTCGCCGTGCTGTGGCTCGTGAAACTCGTCGAAGTCGCCGCTGGCCTTGACTTCAGCGATTTCGGCGTGCGCCCGCTGGACTGGAGCGGCCTGCTCGGTGTGCTGACGTCGCCGCTGGTGCACGGATCGTTCGAGCACCTGATCATGAACAGCCTGCCGCTGGCCGTGCTGCTGGCGCTGGCGCGCTTCAACTACCCCAGCGGTTCCTGGCGCGCGCTGATTTTCATCTGGCTGCTCGGCGGTGTGGGCACCTGGCTCATCGGCCGTCCGTCCTGGCATATCGGCGCGAGCGGCGTGACGCACGGCCTGATGTTCTATCTGTTCGTGCTCGGACTGCTGCGGCGCGACCGCAATGCGATGGTCGTCGCGATGGTCGTGTTCTTCCTCTACGGCGGCATGCTGCTGACCGTGTTGCCGCGCGAGATCGGTGTGTCGTGGGAAGCGCATCTCAGCGGCGCGCTGGCCGGAACGATTGCCGCGTTCCTCTGGCAGCGGCGCGATCCGCCGGCACCGCTGCCGCGCCCGAGCTGGGAACTCGAGGAAGAAGCCCAGGCCGCCGCCCTCGCCGCCCAGAAAGATACCTACGAGCTGCCTCGGCCGGCACAGGTGCCGGTGCTGTGGCAGCGCGTACCGGACGATCGCGGCGTGATCCTGGAATTTCCGCGCCGGCGCCGGGATGACGATGCGCCGCCGACCGTGCACTGACGAGGTGCCGGCGCAGGAGCGCCGCGCATCAACGCCGTCTGTATTCCGGAGCTTGCACGGATGAAGCGCGCCTCGCCGTGGCGCCGGATGTTTCAGGCTGGTTGCGCAAGCGTACTGATCGCGATCGCGTTCCTGCCGACCGCGTGCAGCTCGCCGCCGCCGCCGCTTCCCCACAGCCTCTACATCTGGCAGCGCTCGTGGGACCCGTCCCTGGTTGCCGCGGTCGGCGAGTCGCGTGCGTTCGCGGCGTCGCTGCGTGTGCTCGTGCTGCAGGTCGACCGCACCGGCTACGTCGCGACGAGCCAGGACGTGGACTGGGACGCGTTGAAGGCGTCCGGCCTGCCCGTGACCGCGGTCGTGCGCATCGACGGTTCGCTGCCGGACGAGCGATTACGCGAGCGCGTGCCGCTATTGATCGACCAGGAACTCCGGCGCTGGCGCAGCGAGGGTCATGGCGGCGGCACGCTCGAAATCGACTACGACTGCGCGACGTCGAAGCTCGCCGACTACGCACGCCTGCTCGCGGTTGTTCGCGCAAATGTGCTGAAAACCAGCACGCTGTCGATCACCGCGCTGCCGGCCTGGCGCAACGCGCCGGAACTCGATGCCGTGCTGGCTCAGGTCGATTCCAGCGTGCTGCAGGTGCATGCGGTGCGCGATCCGGCCAGCGGCCTGTTCGATCCCGTGCTCGCGGCGCAATGGGTCGCCGACTGGTCGCGGCGCAGCGCGAACAAACCGTTCCTCGTCGCGCTGCCGGCCTATGGCGCGCGGCTGAGGCTCGATCTCGAAGGGCGTATCGCCGCGGTCGAGAGCGAACAGCGCCTGCCGCAGCGCAGCGCCAGTTCGCGCGAACTCAAGGTCGATCCGCGCGAGGTGGCGACGTTGATCGCGCAGCTGAGTGCGCGCGCCTATCCGAATCTCGCCGGCTTCGCCTGGTTCCGCCTGCCGCGCGAGGGCGACGAGCGGGCGTGGTCGCTGCGCACGCTGCGCGCGGTGATCGAAGGGCAGCCGCTGCAATCCCATCTGCGCATTGCGCTGCAGGCAGGGACGGACGGGGCGCTGGATCTCGTGCTGCACAGCGACGGCAATCTCGATGCGCCGCTGCCGGCGCGGTTGCGCATCAATGGCGATTGCAGCGCCGCCGATGGCGCGAACGGTTACACCGCTGTGCGCGGAGACGCGCGGCACTTCGAACGCACGGCCGAGGCCGACCTGCGCGCCGGCGCCAGCCGGCGCATCGGCTGGCTGCGCTGTCGCGATCCGGCGCAGGTCCGCGTCGAGGCCGAATGAGGGAGTCCTTGAAAACCGCCGGACAACGACGGTTTTTCGAATCGGAGAGTCCGGGCGCAGGCCAGGACTTGCCCGCGCACCTACAGCGGCAGCGCGCCGGTCTGCTTGACCGTGCGCAGCACGAAGCTCGAATTCACGTCGGCCACGCCCGAATCGTTGAGCAGGCGGTCGAGCAGGAAGCGCGAGAAATGATCGAGGTCTTCGACGACGACGTGCAGCAGGTAGTCCATGTCGCCGGTCAGCGCATGGCAGGCGACGACTTCGCCGGATTCGGCCACGCGCTGGATGAAATGCTCGATAGACTGCGCGTCGTGGCGCGCGAGCTGCACGCGCACGAAGGCCTGCAGGCCGAGGCCGACCGCGCGCGGTTCGACGCGGGCCGCATAGCCGCTGATCACGCCGGTCTGTTCCAGCCGCTGCACCCGGCGCAGGCAGGCCGAGGCCGACAGGCTGATGGTCTCGGCCAGCTCGGCATTGGTGATGCGGCCGTCGCGCTGCAGTACCTCGAGGATGCGCAGATCGATCCTGTCCAGTTCGCTGTCTGACATATATATTGCGCAGGTGGCAGTAAAATCGGTGAAATATTGCGCTAAATCCAGCTCATAGCGCAACAAAGCAATCCTGTTGCGCAGTGCTGCGCCTACACTGCCCGGGTCGCGCAGTCGTTTGCGCTCCTGCCGGAGTAGTCTCATGCAGACCGTCGCCGAACGCGTCGAACACCAGCTCACCGACAAGGGCTATGTGCCGGTCTACACGACGCGCGTCATCGAGCAGCCGTGGGATACGTATACCGCGACCGATCACGAAACCTGGGCGACGCTGTTCAAGCGTCAGCGCGAACTGCTCGTCGGCCGCGCCGCCAAGGAGTTCGTCGAGAACCAGGAGCGCTTCGGCATGTCGGCCGATGCGATACCGAAGTTCAGCGACCTCAATCGCGTACTCGCCGAAACCACCGGCTGGGAACTCATCGCCGTCGAAGGGCTGCTGCCAGAGCTGACCTTCTTCGAACACCTCGCCAACCGGCGCTTTCCGGTGACCTGGTGGATACGCAAGCCCGAGCAGCTGGACTATCTGTCCGAGCCCGACCTGTTCCACGACCTGTTCGGCCACGTGCCGCTGCTGCTCAATCCGGTCTTCGCCGACTACATGCAGGCCTACGGCGCGGGCGGCGTCAAGGCCGCGGCCATCGCGCCCGAAGCCCTGGCCAACCTGACGCGGCTGTACTGGTACACGGTCGAATTCGGCCTGATCAACACGCCCGAAGGCCTGCGCATCTACGGCGCCGGCATCGTCAGTTCCAAGGGCGAATCGATCTACAGCCTCGAATCCGACGCGCCGAACCGCATCGGCTTCGACCTCGAACGCGTGATGCGCACGCGCTATCGCATCGACACCTACCAGAAGACCTACTTCGTCATCGACAGCTACGAACAGCTCATCGAGGCGACCCGGCCGGACTTCACGCCGCTGTATGACCGTCTTGCCGATGCGGCCTCGCACCCGGCCGGCAACGTGCTCGACAGCGACATCGTCTACCAGTGCGGCACGGGCGAAGGGTGGCTCAGCGACGGGGATGTGTGAGTTCTGCGGCGGTGCGACGTGATAAATCGTTTCACCAGAACCGGCGCCGGTTGACGCTACCGAGCCGTAGTTCGGTCCGGGGTTGGCCGCCGAATCGGTGCCTCGAAGTGCTAATTTCCCGTAATTCACACCCATGCGCCGGCGTACGTGTGGATTTCGTCACAAAACCGCTGAGATAGTCGCCGCGGTACCGGCAGTGCTGGTCTGTGTTCGGTCTTCAGGGGTTCTTCCATGGTGGTGTCGTTTTCGCCGGTGCATGCTGGCGATTTTCGTGCATTCGCGCGTCGGGTTCTGGCCGCGCTGGTGTGCCTGGCGATAGCACCGCTGGCCTCCGCGCAGGTGCAGCGCACGTTCGTGAACCTGGGATTCGAGCTGCCGTCGGCGGCGCCGTCGACGTGTTATTTCCAGGTGTCGGAATCGATCGTGCCGGGCTGGACGACGAATCACCCGTCGCAGGCGGGCGTGGGCTGTGCACCG
>JBBQZR010000094.1:0-13688 GCA_038207515.1 Lysobacterales bacterium
ACCGGCCGGCCGACCGGGGCGGGTTCGCCCGCCCGGCCCGTTAGGCGTTCAGAATGATCAGAACCTGCGGTCCTAAGCGATCACTCTTCACCCCCTTGACTCAACGGGGCTCCAAAAGCAGGCCGGAATCTGGCTTGTCGAGACTTTTCTGACGTGAGGCGCGCATGACTGAACTGTTCGATCTGAGCGGCCGCGTCGCGCTGGTGACGGGCGCGAATACGGGACTGGGGCAAGGCATTGCGCTCGCGCTCGCGCGGGCCGGCGCGGACATCGCCGCGATCGGGCGCTCGGCGCCGGACGAAACCGCGGCGGCGGTGGCCGCTAGCGGCCGGCGCCTGCGCTGGATCGAGGCGGATCTGGATCGCATCGACGGGCTCGGCGCCGCGGTGGATGCGGCGGTCGCGCAACTGGGCCGCGCCGATATCCTCGTCAACAACGCCGGCACGATCCGTCGCAACGCGGCGCTGGATTTCACCGAGGACGACTGGGACGCCGTGCTCGGCGTCAATCTCAAGACCGCGTTCTTTCTGGCCCAGGCCTTCGCGCGCCACTGCGTCGCCACAGGGCAGGGCGGCAAGATCGTCAACATCGCCTCGATGCTGTCGTTCCAGGGCGGCATCCGGGTGGCTTCATATACCGCGAGCAAAAGTGGAATCCTCGGCCTGACCCGGCTGCTCGCCAACGAGTGGGCGGCGCAGGGCATCAACGTCAACGCGATCGCGCCGGGTTATTTCGCCACGGCGAACACGACCGCGCTGCGCGCCGACGAGCAGCGCAACCGCGACATCCTGGCGCGCATCCCCGCGGCGCGCTGGGGCGAACCCGCCGATCTGGGCGGCGCGGCGGTGTTCCTGTGCTCGCGCGCGGCGGACTACGTGCACGGCGCGGTGCTGCCGGTCGACGGCGGGTGGCTGGCGCGCTAGGCATGCTGCTTCCGCGCCGCCGCTGCGCCGTCGCCCTGCCGCGCGCCTGCGTAGCGGTTGCGCACACACAGGCGATAGCGCGCCCGACGTGCGACGGCCGCGCGGCGCTGACCTGCATCGTTGCAGCACTGGCCCGAATCGTTTCCGCACTGGCCCGCATCGGCACCGGCGCGGCACGGGCTCGCGTTGCCTGCTGCGGCATCGTGCTTGCGGCGCTGTGGTTCACCGGCACCGCCTCCGCGCAGCAGCACCTGCCGCCGCCGCTGCGCGTCGTCATCGCCGGCGATTCCACCGCGAGCGAATACGACGCGTCGCGCTGGCCGCGGCGCGGCTGGGGACAGGAGCTGCCGGGCTGGTTCGACGCGTCGGTCGACGTGCGCAACCGTGCGCAGAGCGGACGCAGCGCGCGCAGCTTCATCGAGCAGGGCTGGATCTATGACGTCGCGCGGGACCTGCGCGCCGGCGACCTGCTGCTGATCCAGTTCGGTCACAACGACGAGAAGTACTCCGACCCGGCGCGCTACAACGAACCGCAGCACGCATTTCCGCTGTGGCTGCGGCAATACATTACGTTGGCGCGCAACGTCGGCGCCACGCCGGTGCTGCTGACGCCGGTCGCGCGACGGCATTTCGTGGCCGGGCATGCCCGCGACCTGCACGGGCCGTATGCGCAGGCCGTGCATGCGCTCGCGCGGCAGGAGGGCGTGGCGCTCGTCGATCTCGGCGGCGCCAGCCTGCGCTGGCTCGAGGGCCTCGGCGAAGAGGCCTCGCGCGACTACTACCTGCACGTACCCGCACAGAACCTGCGCGACAACACCCACTTCCACCAGCGCGGTGCGGCGGCGATCGCCTGTCTCGTCGTGCAGGGATTGCGCGCGCAGGATCTGGTCGATGCCGCGCGCCTGCGTCGCGATATCGACTGCGGCATCCCGGATGATACCGACACGATCCGTCCCGGTGCGTCGCGCATCGCGCGCGACGGCGACTATCGGCGCGCGCAGCCCGCGCCGCACGGTGGCGGCGGCACGACGGTCGCCTATCCGCTGTTCGACGACGTGCCGGACCTGGATCTCGTCTTGCGCCGCCGCGTGCTGCCGCCCGGCGCCGGAATCGGCCTGCATCGGCATACGCACGACGAGATCTACTACGTGCTGTCGGGGCAGGGGCGCTACGTGCTCGACGGTGTCGCCTACGCGGTCGGCGCCGGTGACGCGCTGCTCACGCGTACCGGCAGCCACCATGCGCTGCATCAGGTCGGCGAGGCCGACCTCGTGATCCTGATCAGCTACCGCAGGAAATAGCGCCGCGGGCTGGCGGTGGTCATGCTCAGGCTGCGGCCAGTGCGCGCGGCCGGCGCGAGGCGAACCAGGCGCCGACCAGGCTTTCGAACACGCCGAGTACGAATACCGTTGCCGCCATCACCGCGCCCTGCAGCGGCCGGTTGAAGAAGAACGGTCGCATGGCTTCGAGTTCCTTGAGCTGGCTGTCGATCGCGGCGGTGGTTGCGCCGGAATGGCGAATCTGTTCCCCGTAGAACGCGATCATGGCCTCGGGCAGCGCATCGCCGACGGCGGCATAGAAGGCCCAGGTCGCAAGGCCGAACAGGACTCCGGCCACGGCCGAGACGCCTACACCGGTGGCGAGCGCCGCGCCATAGCCGATGCCGCCACGCCGCTGTGCTTCGTGGCGCATGGCGAAGTATGTCGCGCTGAGGCAGAGCAGCATGCTCGTATAGCCGACGATCTCCCCGACCTTCATCCACTCGGGTCTGGCCCCGAAGATGAAGAAGGGGAGAAACAGCGCAATGCTGATGAGGGCGCCGCTGATCAGGCCGTAGCGTACGAAGGTGTTCATGGTGAGGGCTCCGCGTGAAGGTGAAGCCAGGCTACGACGGCGCCGCTCCGTGCGGCATCGCCCGGGCGGGTGATTTTCGGGTGAGTGCGGCGCGGCGGCGTGTGCGGTGGAGGTGTGCGGCCTCGCGCGTCGCCGTGGCGTCGTGCGCGAGTGGCGTGCCGGATTGCCGCGTAGCGGCAGGCGCGTGGATGACCAGGCCGCGCAGGTGGCAGATCCGGCAAGCGCGTCACGCGTGCCGGCGCGATCATGCTCAGGCCAGCCCGCGCTCGCGCGCCGCCTTCAGCGCTTCGACGCGCCGGCCGACGCCGAGTTTGGCGTAGACATTGGCCAGATGCGTCTTGACCGTGTTCTCCGACACCGACAGCGCGCGGGCTATCTCCTTGTTGCTGAGTCCCTCGGCAAGGTGCTGCAGGACTTCGCGTTCGCGCAGGCTGAGTTCCGCCGCTGATGGCGCACCGTCGCCCGTGTGCGGCACCGGCAGCGGCGCAGCCGCGACCGGTGGCGACGTCGCCGGGGTTTCCGCGGGAGGTGATCCGAAGGCTTCGGCTGACCCCGGCGAGTCGCGCAGGGCCACGGCGGGCTTGGATGTGTCCTGACGCCGCCGCGCGAGCTGCAGGCCTACGCTCATCGCCACGATCGCGATCGCGGCGCCGACCAGCTCGCGCCCCCAGCCCAGCCGCACCGGCGCCAGGGTGATCAGCCACAGGCAGGCCATCACCGCGGCGGCGAGGCCGCCGTAGCCGAGCAGCAGAATGTAGAAGGAGGACACGCGCATGGCGGCAGGATAGCGCAGGACTGAGCACCGTCAGGCGGTCGGGAAACGGCCTGCCCGTGCGATCCGGGGCAGCCCCGGATCGTTGGCGTGCTGCGTCTGCCGCGTCCGAACGAGACGCCGCAGGGGCCACGGTCTCACGGCGGGTTGCCGCGGCCGCGACGCACCTGCACGAGCTGCGCAAGGATGCTGACCGCGATTTCCTGCGGCGTCTCGGCGGCGATGTCGAGCCCTATCGGCGCCTGCAGGTGCCGCAGCGCGTTCGCGTGTTGCGGCAGCGCGTCGATGACCTGGCGGATGCGCCGGCTGCTGCCCATCATGCCGAGGAAGGCCGGCGGCCGCGCGCACAGTTCGCGCAGGCTCGCGATGTCGGCGCCGAAATCGCGGTTCAGCAGCACGGCGTAAACGTCGCGCGGCGTGTCTAGCGTTTGCGTCAGTTCGGCGTAGCTGCCGCTGTAGACCCGCGCGCCGGCAAAGGCGCCGTCGGCGACGCAGTCCGCGCGCGTGTCGAACACCGCGATATCAAAGTCCAGCAGCCGCGCCGCTTCGCACAGCGCGGCGCCGCAGTGGCCCGCGCCGACGATGAGCAGGCGCGGATTCGGCAGCAGCGGCAACGCCTCGTCGGGCGGCGGCAGCTCGACGCGCAAGCCCGCGGCAAGCTGTGCGGCGGCGTGCTCCGCGCGCGCAAGACCGGTCGCGCCGGCCCAGTGGCGCAGTTCGAGGCGCATTCGTCCGCCGCAGATGCCGGCCGCACCGATGCCGCCGCCGAGATCGATGTCGAGCGCGACCGCCTCGCCATGCGGCGCCGCCAGCAACGCGCGCGCGGCGGCAATGGTGCGTGCCTCGGCGAGTCCGCCGCCGATGCTCGCGGCCGTGGCGTCGGCGCAGACCAGCATGCGCGCGCCGCGTTTGCGCGGTGTCGCGCCGAACGTCTCGATCACACTCGCGACGACGACGGCTTCGTGACGCAGTCGTCCGGCGAGTTCCGCGAACAGGCGCTCATCCATGCATGGGCTTCCGGCGAATCGTGGTACGCGCCCAATACAGCGCGCGCTCAGCCGCCGACATCGAGCGCGTCGGCGACCGCCCGCGGCTGCGCGGCACGCGCCCGTTCGATCGCGGAGAAGATCGCTTCCGGCGTGGCCGGCGAGGACAGCTGCACCGGCTGCGGCAGGCTCGCGAACGCCGCGACGGTTTCGCGCAGGGCTTCGCGCACGCTGAGCGCGAGCATCAGCGGCGGTTCGCCTACGCCCTTGCTGTTGAAGATCACGTGTGTGCTCGGCGCACGGCTGCGGCGGAACAGCGCGACGCGGAAATCGCGCGGCACTTCGCCGAGAGTCGGGATCTTGTAGGTGCTCGGCGCATCGGTCAGCAGGCGGCCCTTGTCGTTCCAGCACAGCTCCTCGCAGGTCAGCCAGCCCAGACCCTGCACGAAGCCGCCCTCGATCTGGCCGCGGTCGATGCCCTCGGCCAGCGAATCGCCGACGTCGTGCAGCAGGTCCACGCGGCGCAACGTGTGCACACCGGTAAAACCGCAGACTTCCACTTCGGATACGGCCGCGCCGAACGCGAAGTAATAGAACGGATGGCCGCGGCCTTGTTTGGGATCCCAGCTCAGACCCGGCGTGCGGTAGTAGCCCGTCGCCGACAGGCTGATGCGCGCGTTGTAGGCGGCATGGACGACTTCGGTGAAAGGGAGGCCGGTCGGAGTTTGGGGCTCCGGTTCCTGCGTTTCCAATGACGGGTTTGGGATAGACAGGCCCAGCTCGACTTCCCGCTCGTCGATGATCGTTGCTTCCAGCGGCGCGCCTACACCATCCACCTTCAGCCCGACCGTTGCAGGGAAGGGCGCATGCGACGCCGCCCGGGAGATCGCTTCGTCGCGGTCATCTTGCCGGGCCGCAAACACGCGATCGTCCGCAAAACAAACCGCCTCCGGCGTACAGCCCAGCATGCTCGCCGCGACCGGCACGAGCCGGTCGCGCAAGGTCTCGCAGGCCGCCTTGACCGCTTGCCCGTTCAGATCCGACCCGCTGCTGGCCGCGGTCGCCGAGGTGTTCGGCACCTTGTCGGTACTCGTTGGCATCACGCGGATGCGCGCCGTGTCCACGCCGAGGACGCGGCTCGCGACGGCCAGCATCTTCGTGTGCAGGCCCTGGCCCATCTCGGTGCCGCCGTGATTGAGCTGGATGCTGCCGTCGGTATAGATGTGTACTAGCGCGCCGGCCTGGTTGTATTCGGTCTTGTTGAACGAGATGCCGAACTTCACCGGCGTGATCGCGATGCCGCGCTTGGTGTGTGCGTGCGCCGCGTTGAACTGCGCGATTGCGCGGCGGCGCGCGTCGAATTCGCTGCCGGTCTTGAGCTGCTGCCACAGTTCGGGCAGATGGTTGTCGACGACGGGCTGGCCGTAGGGCGTGTGGTTGCGCGCACCGTCGCCGTCGTCGCGGTAGAAGTTGCGCTCGCGAACGAGGTCCGCCGGCAGGTTCAGTTCGGCCGCGATACGCGCAATGATTTCCTCGCCGACCAGCATGCCCTGCGGTCCACCAAAGCCGCGGAACGCCGTGTTCGACGCGAGGTTCGTTTTCGCGATCAGGCCGGTGATCTCGACATGCGGGCAGAAGTACGCATTGTCGACATGCACCATCGCGCGCATGAGCACCGGCGGCGACAGGTCCGCGCTCCAGCCGCCATCGGCATAGAGCTGCACGCGCAGCGCCTGCAGCACGCCATCAGGGTCGAAGCCGACCTCGTAGCGCGCGAAGAACGGGTGGCGCTTGCCGGTCAGCTGCATGTCGAGCTGGCGTGACAGCTTGATGCGCACGGGCCGGCCCGTGGTCCAGGCCGCGAGCGCGGCGACCGCGGCGAAGGGATTGGCCTGCGTTTCCTTGCCGCCGAAGCCGCCACCCATGCGCAGGCAGCGGCAGACCACGCGGTTGCTGGGAATGCCGAGCACGCGCGCAACGATGATCTGGGTTTCGGTCGGATGTTGCGTGGAGGCCGTGATCTGGATCAGCCCGTCCGCATCGAGCTGCACCCAGCTGGCCTGGGTTTCGAGGTAGAAATGATCCTGGCCGCCGATCGCGATCTCGCCGCAGACGCGCTGCGGCGCGCAGTCCAGCGCGGTCGCCGCATCGCCGCGCGCGACGCATGCCGGCGGCAGATGGAAGGCTTGCCCGGCAATGGCCTCGCGGATCGACAGGCAGGCTGGCAAGGCCTCGTAGTTCACTTTTACACACGCCGCCGCGGCGCGCGCTGCGGCTTCGTCCTCGGCGACGACCCAGGCCACCGGTTGGCCGTGGTAGCTGACGAGTGCAGCGGCGATCAGCGGCTCGTCGTGCAGGATCGGGCCGGTGTCATTTTCCCCGGGGATGTCCGCGGCGGTCAGCACACGCACCACGCCCGGCATGTCCGCCGCGGCCGTCGTGTCGATCGCGAGCACGCGCGCATGCGCGTGCGGCGACTGCACCGGCCACAGGCTCAGCAGACCCGATGGCGGATGCTGTTCGTCGGTATAGATCGCGCTGCCGCTGACATGGCCTTCCGCGCTTTCGTGCCGGCGGCTCATGCGTGCGTCTCCGGCAGGTGCTCGGCGACGAACTTCGCGAACAGGTTCGCGCAGAGGCTGCGGCGATAGTCCGCGCTCGCGCGATGATCGCTGAGCGGCTGGAACGCCTCGCGCAGCAGCGCTTGGGCCTCGCTCATCGTGGCTGCATCGAGACGCCGCCCGCGCAGGAAATCCTCGACCGCGGTCGCGCGCCGCGGCACCGCGGCGACGCCGCCGTACGCCAGGCGACTCTCCACGACACGCAGGTCCGCATCGAGGTCGAGCACGAATACGGCGGCGACGATGCTGATGTCGTCGGTCTGGCGCTTGGCGACCTTGTAGGACGCGTTGACCGCTCCGGCGCGGCGCGGCAGCGTGACCGCGACGATCAGTTCGTCGGCGGTGCGTACGGTCTTGCGGTAGTCGAGGAAATAGTCGGCGATCGCGATGTCGCGCGCGCCGCCGGGGCCGTGTAAGTGCACGGTCGCATCGAGTGCGAGCAGCACGGGGAGCAGATCGCCGATCGGCGAGGCCGTGCCGAGATTGCCGCCAAACGTAGCCCGGTTGCGCACCTGGCGCGCCGCGAACCACGGCAGCATCTGGTCCAGTGCCGGAAACAGGCCGGCAAGGCGCGACTCGATCTGCGACAGCGGCACGCCGGCGCCGATGCGCACGGCGGCGTCGGCAACGTCGAGCGTCTGCAGTGCGGCGATGCGATCGAGCGCGATGAACGCGCTCGCGACCGGCTTGCCATGGCTCAGTTCCACGCCGAGGTCGGTGGCGCCGCCGACCCACGCGGCCTGCGGATGCTGTGCCTTGAGCGCGAGCGCCGCGTCCACCGTCAGCGGGCTGAAGAACTGCGCGAGTTCGCCCGCGGGCAGGTCGACGGGTTCCTGCAGCAGCGCGGAAAACGCATCCTCGGCCGCCGGCTGCTGCGCCAGCGCCTCGGTCGCCGCGCGGATCGGCCGGTAGCCGGTGCAGCGGCACAGATTGCCTTCGGTCGTGCCGTCGCCGAGTTCGCCGCCGTAATAGCCCGCGAACAGGCTCATGACGAACCCCGGTGTGCAGTAGCCGCATTGGGAGCCGGCGCAGTCGACCAGCGCCTGCTGCACCGGATGCAAGTCCGCAGTACCGCGCGACAGCGCCTCGACGGTCAGCACCTGGCGGCCGGGCAGGGCGCCCATCGGCAGGAGGCAGCTATTGACCGCGAGATACTGCGGCCGGCCGTGTTCGTCGGTATCGACCAGCGCCACGGTGCAGGCGCCGCAGTCGCCGTCGGCGCAGCCTTCCTTGGTGCCGGCCAGGCGCTGGCGCTTGAGCCAGCGCAGCAGGGATTCGGTGGGATCGTCGCCGCGCAAGTCGATGCATCGGCGGTTGAGCTGGAACGTGCACGCTTTCGTCATCGGTGCATCGTAGCGCGGCATGGCGGCCTTGGCACGATGCGTCGCGACAGTCGCTCGGCCGCCCGCGCCAGCTTTCAGCGATCGCGGCGATGGTGCAGACTCAGCCGTCATGCCAGATAGCGGAGCCACCGTGAATCCAGCCGTTGCCGACCGCGAAGCGCTGCGCGCCTTCGCCCGTGCCATGCCCAAGGCCGAGCTGCACATCCATATCGAAGGTTCGCTGGAACCCGAGCTTATCTTTGCGCTGGCCCAACGCAACGGTGTGGCCTTGCCCTATGCGAGCGTCGACGCACTGCGTGCCGCCTATGCGTTCACCAACCTGCAGAGTTTTCTCGATATCTACTACGCCGGCGCCAGCGTGCTGCTGCACGAGCAGGACTTCTTCGACATGGCCTGGGCGTATTTCCTGCGCGCCAAGGCCGACAATGTCGTCCACGCCGAGCTGTTCTTCGATCCGCAGACCCATACCGACCGCGGCGTGCCGTTCGACGCCGTCATCGATGGCCTGCACCGCGCCTGCAGGCAAGCGCACGACGAACTCGGCATCCGCGCCGAACTGATCCTGTGTTTCCTGCGCCATCTGAGCGAAGAGGCCGCGTTCGCGACGCTGGAACAGGCCCGGCCGCACCGCGACAAATTCATCGGCGTGGGTCTGGATTCCAGCGAAGTCGGGCATCCGCCGGAAAAATTCCAGCGCGTCTTCGCCGCCGCGCGCGAACTGGGCCTGCACGCCGTCGCGCACGCGGGCGAGGAAGGGCCGCCGCAATACATCTGGGACGCGCTGGATCTGCTGAAGGTGCAACGCATCGATCACGGCGTGCAGGCGCTGCGCGATCCAGCATTGGTCGCGCGCCTGCGCGAAGAACGCATTCCGCTGACCGTATGCCCGCTGTCGAACATCAAGCTCTGCGTGTTCGGCGATCTGGGTCAGCACAACCTGCGCGAGTTGCTGAATCAGGGTCTCGTCGCGACGGTGAACTCCGACGATCCGGCGTATTTCGGCGGCTACATGAACCAGAATTTCGTCGAGACGCTGGATGCACTGGACTTGAGCGGTGCGGAGCTCGTGACCCTCGCGCGCAACAGCTTCGAGGCGAGTTTTGCGAGCGAGGCTGACAAGCAGCGCTACACCGCGCAACTCGATGCCTGCGGCCGCGAGCACGGCATCGCCGCGTGAGGACGGCGTTCGCCTGGCTGTCGCTGGCCGTAGCCGCACCGGCCACGGCGAGCGAACCGCTGATCCTCGGCATGCTCACGCGCAGTGCGCCCGTGCTGCGTCTGATGGCCCGCATCGACGACGACGGCCGCCGGCGCTGAGTACCGCCGAAAGCGGGTGTTGAGCCACATCACGGATCGGCCATCGCGCCGGCAAGGGGAGGGGACATGGGAAAGCTGACCACGCACATACTCGACACCGCGCACGGCAAGCCCGCCGCGGGCGTCGCGATCGAACTGCACGGCATCGCCGTCGGCGCGCGCCTGCTGCTGGTACGTGCGCAGACCAACGCCGATGGCCGCTGCGATGCGCCGCTGCTGGCCGACTACAAGCTGCAGCCCGGCATCTATGAACTCGATTTCCACATCGGCAATTATTTCGCCGGGCTTGGCATCGCGGTACCGCAGCCGCGCTTCCTCGACGTGATCACGATCCGCATCGGCGTCAGCGACACGAGCGCCCACTACCATGTGCCGCTGCTGGTCTCGCCGTACAGCTACAGCACCTACCGCGGTTCCTGAGGGCCGCGCGTGGGCGACTATGTCATCGAATGCCTGACCTTCCTGCTGCGCTGGCTGCACGTCGTCGCGGCCATCGCCTGGATCGGCGAATCGTTCTATTTCGTCGCGCTGGATCGCGGCCTGAAGCCGCCCAAAGACGCGGAAGCGAACCTCTACGGCGAATCCTGGTCCGTCCATGGCGGCGGTTTCTACCGCAAGCAGAAATACCTGCCGGCGCCGCTGCAGCTGCCGGCCGAGGTGCATTGGTCCAAATGGAAATCGTATACGACGTGGATGTCGGGCTTGGCCCTGTTCACGGCCTTGTACCTGTTCTCGCCGCAGGTCTATCTGATCGATCCGTCGGTTGCCGCGCTGAGTCCGCGCGACGCCGTGCTGCTCGCGCTCGCGTTCCCGGTAATCGGCTGGCTGCTCTACGACGGTCTGTGCCGGCTGCTCGATGATCGCGAGGACATGCTCGGCGCCGCCGTCGCCGGCCTCGTGCTGCTGCTGTGCTACGCCGCCACGCATGTCTTTGCCGGCCGCGCCGCGTTCCTGATCGCCGGCGCCGTGCTCGGCAGCATCATGTCCGCAAACGTGTTCTTCGTCATCATTCCGGGCCAGAAGAAAATCATCGCGGCGCTGGAGAAGGGCGAGACACCCGATCCGGGCCCCGGCCGCCGCGGCAAGCAGCGCTCCGTGCACAACACCTACTTCACGCTGCCCGTCGTGTTCGCGATGCTGAGCACGCACTACGCGACCGCCTACGCGCATGCCGACGGCTGGCTCGTCCTCGCCGCGTTCATGGCCGCCGGCGCGCTGATCCGTCAGTTCTTCGTGCTGTGGCACGCCGGCGACCGCGCCTGGTGGCTGCTGGTTGCAGGAGCGGTCGTGCTGATCGCGGTGTTCGCATGGATCAAGCCGGTGCCGCGCGTTGCCGCCAAACCGGCAGCGACGACGGAGTCCGCAGCGACTGCCGCAGTGTCGGGTTCCTCGGCAGCGACCACGGCGAGCACGCCGGTCGCGACACCGTCGCCGACGCATGACGCGGCATCACAGGTCGCGGCCAACGCGGTGGCCAACACGCCGCCGCCCGACACCGAGGCGATCCGGATCGTCCTCACCCGCCACTGCGTGCAATGCCACTCTGCCACGCCGACGCTGATGGGCGTCGCGCCCAAAGGCATGATGTTCGACACCCCGCAGCAGATCGAATCCCACGCCGCGCTCATCGAACGCCAGGTCAGCGTCCTGCGCGTGATGCCGCCGGGGAATATCACGCAGATGAGCGAGGCGGAGCGTGAGGCGATCACCCGCTGGTTCACCAAACGATAGATTGCCCGCCCAGAGTAGGCGGTGAGCGCAGCGAATCCGGACAATGGAGTTCACACGCCACTTCCGTCAGATTGATCGGTGCGGCGACGACACCGACGTCATGCAGCAGATCGACCCGACCTGGATGCACGCGAAACGTGAGCTGGAGGCGCGGTGCATCGAGATTCCGGAAACGCGCTGATCCGCCGCTGGTCACACCAGCCGAATCAGCCAAACACTTCCAGCGCCGCGCGCGCAGTGTTGCCGTTGAGCTGCGCCAGTATCGACGCATCCTGGTAGCCACCGGCGACGACGAACAGGATGGGAATGCCCAGCCGCCTGGCCATGCGGAACACGAACCGGTCGCGCTCGATCAGGTGCTGGGTGCTCAGGCCCGCGCGGCCCTTGGGGTCGTTCTCGTGGCAGTCGACGCCGGCCTGGTAGAGGATCAGGTCCGGTGCGCAACGCGCGATCTGGGCGGCGACGTCCTCGAGCGCGAGCGCGTACGGACCGAACCCGTCGCGGCGTGCATTGATCGGATAGATCCACGAACGCGCCGCGCCGACGCAGCCGAAGCGCGTGCCGAAGATCGAGGCGTTGTACAGATTTGGCAACCGGTGCGTGAATTCCTCGGTGCCGTTGCCGCCGTGCTCGTCGCAGTCGACGACGAAGATGCGCTTGTCCGGCAGGCGATGAGCGACCAGTGCCAGTCCGTTGATCGCGCAGAACCCGCTACCGCGCGCCCACAGCGCATGGTGGAAGCCGCGCGCGAGGTTCATCGCCACGCCGTGCGTGAGCGCGTGCTGCGTGGCTTCGAGCTGGCCGCCGAGCATCGCCAGCACCGCGTCGCGCACGAGCGGGCTCCAGGCGATGTACTGGCTCGACGCGAGTGGCTCTTCGCCGCGCAGGAAATGATCGATGTAGGTGTCGTCGTGCAGGCCGTGCAATAGGCGCGGATCGATCTGCCGCGGCGCGCGCAACTCGATGCCTTCGCAATCGCGCAAGGCATCGGCCAGCACGGCGAGCCGCGAGAACAGCGGCGAGACCGGAGGCGCGTAGTCCGCCGAGTAGTAGACGCGCAGGCGTGTCACGGCATGGCCCCTTGCGCAAAGCGGTCGGCCAGTTCCTGCAGCTGGCCGATGGTCGCGGTCAGCGGCGAGAACATCGCGGCGCGGACCTGCGCCTGCAACTGGCAACTGAAGGCGCGTGCGCGCGATGCCGGCGAGATGGCCAGTGTCGTCAGTCGCAGGAAGCGGGTTTCTTGCAGCGCGCTCGCGGCCAGCACGTTTCCGCGGCGCGACTGCCGCAGCGGCACCGCATCGGGGTTGCGCCGGATCGCACACAGGCTGCCCGGCGGAATGCAGACGCCGAACAGACGGAGCCGGCCGACCGAAATCGCCGAGTGGTTTTCACCGAGCCCGACCTTTTCGAGCAACAACGGACGACCCAGGTCATCGACGATCACGTTCACCGATCCGTGGCGCCGGATGCGCCCGTGCGCAATTTCCAGAAAGTAACTTTCGGCTTCCGAACAGCTGCCGACTTCCGGTTTGACCGGCATGCCGGGCAGGTCGGGCGCAGGATCGCCGACGCCGGACAGCATCTGCGTGAGCAGATGCAGGAACACGCGGCTCTCCTCGTGATCAAGGCTGTCGCCCAGCGCCGCGAGCGTGTCGCCCAGTGCATGCAGCCGTGCAGCGTGCGCTCCGGGTTCCGGCACGCTGTCGCGGGCCGTGGGATCCAGCAGGCCGCGCCAGCCCGTCGCCAGTCCCGCATCGAGCAGCGTGCAGGCCAGCGCTTCGGTATCGGCCATGGGCCAGTCGGCGAAGACCTGCAGGTCGCTCGCGCTCAGCGGATCGCGCGGACGGTTGATCAGCCGTGACAGATAGCGGGTCGACTGGGCGTAGCCACAGCCGCGGCGCTCGGACTGGTGGACGAAGTGTTCGTCCAGCATTTCGACGAGGGTTTCGCACAAGGCGAGTCCCGCTGTGTCGAAGGCGTGTATGAGTTCGTGGGCCATCGCTACTCAGCCGCCTTGTGCCCGGGCCGCGCATGCGGTTTCATTTTTTGCGACGCACGCCGGAGCGCCCGCGGCGGGGGGCCCGCCCGGGGCGGGGGGGGGGCCCCGGCCGGGCGGGAGACCCCCCCCCGGCACCAAAAAG
>JBBQZR010000095.1:0-13339 GCA_038207515.1 Lysobacterales bacterium
GTACAACATCCACAACCGCACCGGCGGCGGCACCGACAACATCAACAAGACGGTCACGCTGAACGTGTCGAGTGAAGCGCTCAACGGCACCTGGAACCTGCGTGTCAACGACAACGGTCCGGGCGACGTCGGCAGGATCGACAGCTGGAGCATCACGTTCTGATCGAACGCTCAGGCCAGTAGCCTGACGCCGAAGGATCGGCAATCGGCAACAACGACGGCGGGCTCCTCGGAGCCCGCCTTTTTTTTTGCCCCGATGCATTCCTCCGGCAATCGGCGGATCACCGGTTGGACTCTGGACGCAGAAGAACAGCGACGGGAAACGCCGCGCATGCGCGGCGCCTTGGTGCGGCGCGCGAAAATCCGGTTTGCGCAGCGTCTACCGCCTTAGACGATGGTCGAATGCGTAAACACGCTTCGGAACTCGCAAGCGCGCGATGAACGCTATACCGCCGCGCTGCAACGCACCGGCGCGGGCGGCGGCGCCATCAGCCCGATGCGCAGTTCCTAAAATAATCTTCATTCGTCGGGAGACTTTGAAAAAGCGGGCGCCACGCATACTAATGCAGCGCACCATTCCTCTTCCGGCCTACTCATGCTCGGCATCGTCCGCGTCGCACTGCAGCGTCCCTACACGTTCGTCGTGCTGGCGCTGCTGTTGTTGCTCATCGGTCCGCTCGCGGCATTGCGTTCGCCGACGGACATCTTTCCGGAAATAAAAATTCCGGTCATCAGCGTGGTCTGGCAATACACCGGCCTGCCGCCCGACTCGATGGCTGGCCGCATCACCACGCCGTTCCAGCGCGCGCTGACCACGACGGTCAACGACATCGAACACATCGAGGCGAATTCGTATACCGGCTTCGGCGTCATCAAGATCTTTTTCCAGCCGACCGTCGACATCAACATGGCCAATGCGCAGGTCACGGCGATCTCGCAGACCCTGCTGCGGCAGATGCCGCCCGGCGTGAATCCGCCGCTGATCATCAACTACAACGCATCCACCGTGCCGATCCTGCAGCTCGCGCTGTCGGGCAAGGGCATGAGCGAGCAGACCCTGGGCGATCTCGGCACCACGGCCGTGCGCACGCGCCTGGTCAGCGTGCCCGGCGCGGCCGTGCCGTTCCCGTTCGGCGGCAAGTCACGCCAGGTGCAGATCGATCTCGATCCGGCCGCACTGCAGGCGCGCGGGCTGTCCGGCCAGGACGTCGCGACCGCGCTGGCCGCGCAGAACCTCATCACGCCGGTCGGCACGCAGAAGATTGGCGCGTTCGAATACACCATCCAGCTCAACAACGCGCCATCGGATCTCGAGGCGATCGCGCAGATGCCGATCAAGACCGTCAACGGCGCGCTGGTCACGATCCGCGACGTCGCCAACGTGCGCGACGGCAATCCGCCGCAGAGCAATATCGTGCACGTCGACGGCAACCGCTCGGTGCTGCTGACCGTGTTCAAGAACGGCTCGGCGTCGACCCTCGCCATCATCGCCGGCATCAAGGAGATGGCCGAGTCGATCAAGCCCAGCCTGCCGGACAACATGGAGATCAAGCCGATCGGCGACCAGTCGCTCTTCGTACGCGCGGCGATCGGCGGCGTCGCGAAGGAAGGCATGATCGCCGCGGCGCTGACCAGCCTCATGATCCTGCTGTTTCTCGGCAGCTGGCGCTCAACCGTGATCATCGCGGTGTCGATCCCGCTGTCGATTCTCGGTGCGCTCGCCACGCTCGCGGCCTTCGGCGAGACGCTGAACATCATGACCCTGGGCGGCCTCGCGCTCGCTGTCGGCATCCTCGTCGACGACGCGACGGTGACGATCGAGAACATCAACTGGCATCTGGAACAAGGCAAGGCCGTGGAACCGGCGATCCTCGACGGCGCACAGCAGATCGTCACGCCGGCCTTCGTTTCGTTGCTGTGCATCTGCATCGTATTCGTGCCGATGTTTTTCCTCGAAGGTGTCGCGCGCTTCCTGTTCGTGCCAATGGCGCTGGCGGTGATCTTCGCGATGACCTGGTCGTTCATCCTGTCGCGCACGCTCGTGCCGACGATGGCGAAGTACCTGCTGAAGCCGCACGTACCGCATACCGACCTGCACGGCAACGACGCTGCGCTGGGTCGCTCGGGCAATCCGCTCGTGCGCTTCCAGCGCGGCTTCGAAGCCCGCTTCGAACGCCTGCGCGACGGCTATCGCGACCTGCTCGCACTGGCGCTGGTCCACCGCCGCGGCTGCGTCATCGGCTTCATGGCCGTCGTGCTGGCCTCGTTCCTGCTCGTGCCCTTCCTCGGCCGCAATTTCTTCCCGACCGTCGACTCGGGCCAGATCCTCATGCATGCGCGCGCGCAGATCGGTACGCGCGTGGAAGAAACCGCGAACCGCTTCGCGCAGATCCAGCAGGCGATCCGCGAGATCATTCCCGCCGACGAACTCGGCACGCTCGTCGACAATGTCGGCATGCCGGTCTCGGGCATCAACCTCGCCTACAACAACACCGGCACCATCGGTACGCAGGACGGCGACATCCAGATCAGCCTGCGCGAAGGCCACCGGCCGACCGAGGACTACGTGCGCACATTGCGCGAGGAACTGCCGCGGCGTTTCCCGGGCATGACGTTCTCGTTCCTGCCGGCCGACATCGTCACGCAGATCCTCAACTTCGGTGCGCCCGCGCCGATCGACCTGCAGGTGCGCGGCCCGAACGTGGCGGCCAACTACGCGTATGCGGAAAAACTATTGCGCGACATCCGCCGCATTCCCGGCGTGGCCGACGCGCGCATCCAGCAGTCGGCCGACAGTCCGGTGTTCAGGGTCGACGTGGACCGCACGCGCGCGCAGTACGTCGGCATGACCGAGCGCGACGTGACCAACAGCCTCGTCGTCAACCTGGCCGGCTCCAGCCAGGTCGCGCCGACGTTCTGGCTGAATCCACAGAACGGCGTGCAATACCCCATCGTCATGCAGACGCCGCAATACGACATGGACTCGCTCGATGCGCTGCGCAACGTGCCGCTGACCGCCGCCGGCGCGCGCGCGCCGCAACTGCTCGGCGGCGTGGCGATGATACAGCGCGGCAGCGCAAGCGCCGTGGTCTCCCAGTACGACATCCAGTCGATGGTGCAGATTTACGCCACGCCGCAGGGCCGCGACCTCGGCGCGGTCGCCGCGGACATCGACAGGACCGTGACAGCACATGCGGCCGACCTGCCCAAGGGTACGCAGGTGCACCTGCTCGGCCAGGTGCGCACGATGAACTCGGCGTTTTCGGGCCTGCTGTTCGGCCTGATCGGCGCGATCGTGCTGATCTATCTGCTGATCGTCGTCAACTTCCAGTCCTGGAGCGATCCCTTCGTCATCGTCAGCGCGCTGCCCGCCGCGCTGGCCGGCATCGTCTGGATGCTGTTTGCGACGTTTACCACCTTGTCGGTGCCGGCCCTGACCGGCGCGATCATGTGCATGGGCGTGGCCACGGCCAACAGCGTGCTCGTGATCAGCTTCGCGCGCGAACGCCTCTACCAGCTCGGCGATCCCGTCGCCGCGGCGCTGGAGGCGGGCTTCGTGCGCTTCCGTCCCGTGCTGATGACCGCGCTCGCGATGATCATCGGCATGGCGCCGATGGCGCTGGGCCTCGGCGAAGGCGGCGAACAGAACGCGCCGCTCGGCCGCGCCGTCGTCGGCGGGCTGATCTTTGCGACGTTCGCCACGCTGATCTTCGTCCCCGTCGTTTTCAGCATCGTGCACGCGCGCCACGCGCAGCGTCGCGATCGCACCACCGCTCTCGGAGTACCTCATGTCGCCTGATACGACCGCGCCGCGCCGCGGCCTCAAACTGACCGGCATCGCCGCGGCCGTGGTCGCGGCGTTCGTCGTCGCCTTCGGCATCGGCAGCCGCGCGTCCGGCAACGCGCGGCTCAAGGAATGGACCGACGCGCGCGCCACGCCCAGCGTCAGCATCGTCACGCCGGTCACCGCCGGTGACGCGTCGGTGCTGGAACTGCCCGGCCGCATCGAGGCCTACGCACGCGCGCCGATCCACGCGCGCGTATCCGGTTATCTGAAAACCTGGAAAGTGGACATTGGCGCAAAAGTGAAGGCCGGCCAGCTGCTCGCCGAGGTCGAGGCGCCCGATGTGCAGCAGCAGTTGCTGCAGGCCAAGGCGGATCTCGCCAGTGCGCAGGCCAATGCCGCGCTCGCCGCGACCACGGCCAGACGCTGGCAGTCGATGCTGGGCTCCGATTCGGTCTCGCAGCAGGAAGTCGACGAGAAGAGCGGCGACCTGCAGGCCAAGCGCGCGATGGCCAACGCGGCCCGCGCCAACGTCGAACGCCTGCAGGCGAACGAGAACTTCACTCGCATCGTCGCGCCGTTCGACGGCGTGGTCACGGCGCGCGACACCGACGTCGGCGCGCTGATCAGCGGCAGCGGCGGCGGCGCGGAACTGTTCGTGATTTCCGACACGTCGCGCCTGCGCATCTACGTCAACGTGCCGCAGAGCTACGCGACCAGCATCACGGCCGACAGCCGCGCGACGCTCCAGGTGCCCGAACGCGCCGGCACGCAGTACGAGGCCAAAGTCGAAGCGTTTTCGCAGTCGGTCAACGCCGCGACCGGCACGACCCTGATCCAGCTCAGCGTCGACAATCCCGACGCCGAACTGATGCCCGGCGGCTATGCCAATGTCCGCTTCACGCTCGCGCAGAACGCGGCCGTGCTGCGCATTCCGTCGAGCGCGCTGATCTTCGACCAGGGCGGCCTGCGCGTCGCCACGGTCAGCGGCGACAAGGTCACGTTCAAGCCGGTGACGATCGCGCGCGACCTCGGCAAGACGATCGAGATCGCGACCGGCCTTGGCGCGGAAGACCGCGTCATCGAGACGCCGCCCGACGGCGTGGCCGAGGGCGATGCGGTGCATGTCGTCGACAATGCACCCGCCACACCGCCCGCGGCAGCGCCCGCAGGAACGGTGAGCCATGGGAAAGGTTGATCGCTACGGCCACGGCCGCGCACTGGCCGCTGCCTTGCTGCTCGCCGCCGCGATGAGCGGCTGTTCGCTCGCGCCGCCGCTCGCGCTGCCCGAGGTGGCGACCACGCCGCAGTACAAGGAACAGGCTCCCTGGACCGCGGCCGCACCGGCCGACCGCCTGCCGCGCGAAGCCTGGTGGAGCCTCTACGCCGACGCAGAACTCGACCGCCTGCAGCAGCGCCTGCTCGCGAACAGTCCCGATCTCTCCGCGGCGCTCGCGCGCTACGAGCAGGCCAGGGCCTACGGCGACCAATTGCGTTCCGGCCTGTTTCCGCGCGTCGGCCTGACCGGCGGCGCGTCGCGCGAACGCCAGTCCGAGACGCGGCCGCCGGCCGGCGCGGCGTCGCCGCGCTTCTTCGAGTCCTACGATCTCGGCCTGCAGGCCAGCTACGAACTCGATCTCTGGGGCCGCGTGCGCAACAACGTCGACGCCGGCGACTACACGACGGCCGCCGCGGCCGCCGATCTCGAATCGGCGCGCCTGAGCCTGCAGGCCGAACTGGCCGACGGCTACATCGTGCTGCGCGGACTCGACCACCAGGGCAACCTGCTCGCCGGCACCGTGGCAGCGTATGACAAGGCCGTCGCGCTGACGCAGAAGCGCCGCGACGCCGGCATTGCCTCGGGTCTCGACGTCGCGCGCGCGCAGACCCAACTCGACACCGCACGATCGCAGGCCGCGCAAAACACCGCGCAGCGCGCCGTGGCCGAGCATGCGATCGCGGCGCTCGTCGGCGAATCGCCGTCCGCGTTCTCGCTCGCGCCCGACGGCGATTTCGTCGCGCTGCCGGTGATTCCGCTGGACCTGCCATCGACGCTGCTGCAGCGCCGGCCCGACATCGCCGCGGCGCAGCGGCGCGTCGCCGCAGCCAACGCCGGTGTCGGCATCGCACGCGCGGCCTGGTTCCCTTCGATCAGCCTCAACGCGAGCCTCGGCTACGAGAGCAACCAGGCCGGTGGCTGGCTCAGTGCGCCGAACGCGGCCTGGGCGATCGGTCCGGCGCTGCTGCTGGATCTGTTCGACGCGGGCAAGCGCCGCGCCCAGACCGCCCAGGCCCAAGCCGTGCTCGACCAAGCCGGCGCGAACTACCGCGGCGTCGTGCTGACCGCGTTCCGGCAGGTCGAGGACAACCTCGCGCTGCTGCAGCACTACAAGGTCGCCGCGGACGCGGAGGAGTCCGCCGTCGCCTCGGTGCAGCGTTCGCTCGAATTCGCGATGACGCGCTACCGCGAAGGCGCGGTCAGCTATCTCGAAGTCGTGCAGTCGCAGACCACCGCATTGACCGCGCAGCGCGAGGCGCTGGACCTCGACACGCGCCAGCTGCGCGCGAGCGTGGCGCTGATCCGCGCGCTCGGCGGCGGCTGGGAACAGACCGACACGGCACTGAGCCGTGCCGACACGGCGGGAACACGGCGCTGATGCGCGCTGTCCGGCATCGCACGGCCGCGACAGCGGTGTTTGCCTCGCCAGCGCGGCGCGGCGCGGCGGCAGCGAACGCGACCAGCGACCGCCCGGCCTGGCCTGCGCCATCCGCTCGCGCATCATCCCGCCGCATAACTGATAAAACGTGTATTGACGGTTTCACACAAGACTCATTAACCTGTAAATCAGCCTTATCCGGTCAGCCATGCGCATAGAGCAGCACACCTTCGGCGCCACCGACCTGGTCGGTGGCGACCTCGCACTGGACCTGGTCAATACAGTGACCGCCCGCGACAGCGATCCGCGCGACTGGCTGTCCGACTACGCCGCGCTGCTGCGCTGGGCGCGCCAGAGCGGTGCGTTCAGCGCGCGCGATCTGATCGCACTGAACCGCCTCGCGGTGGCCGAGCCGCGCAAGGCGCAGGCCGCGCTGGCGCGCGCCAAGACGCTGCGCGAGGCGCTGTGCGCGATCACGTACGCCGTGCTGCGCGAGCGCATGCCGAATGAGGCGGATCTCGCCCGCCTCGATGCGGCACAGACCGCCGCTGCGGCCGCGGCCCAGCTCGTGCGTCGCGACGGCCGCTTGCGCCGCTGCTGGAACGTGCAGCGTTCGCAGCTCGACTTCGTCACCCATGTCGTCACGATGCGCGCGATCGCGCTGCTGGAGGAAGCCGACCTGCAGCGCCTGCGCGTGTGCGACGGCCATGACTGCGGCTGGGTGTTCCTCGATACCTCCAAGAGCGGCCGGCGCCGCTGGTGCGACATGGCGACCTGCGGCAATACCGCGAAGTCGCAGCGTTTCCAGCAGCGCCAGACGCCATCGGCGCGACGCTCCGCGTGAGCACCGCGCTCGCCGTCGCCGGAATCCTGCTGCTGGCGGCGATCGGCAGCGACAGCCCACCGCGACGCTGGGCGCCCTCGCCCATCGCGAGCGACCAGTACGAATCCTCGCCGACGTTCACGCCCGACGGACGCGAGCTGTACTTCATGCGCAGCAACCCGCAGTTCGCGCAGTGGCGCATCCTGCGATCGCGCTGCGACAACGGCGCGTGGTCGACGCCACAGGCGCCGCGCTTCGCCGCGAAACCGCCGGCGCTCGATGCGGATCCCTTCGTCTCCGCCGACGGCAAGCGCCTGTATTTCGTCTCCACGCGACAGAACCGCGACGGCGGCGACGAGCTCGACATCTGGCGCGTGGTCCGCCGCGACGACGGCGACTGGGGCGAACCGCAACGGCTGCCGGAACCCGTCAACTCGGCCGGTTCGGAACTGATGCCGCGCGAGACCGCCGATGGCCGCCTGTTCTTCGGTTCGGACCGGCCCGGCGGACACGGCCAGGGCGATATCTACATCGCCACGCCGCTCGCCGATGGCGCGTGGCGCGTCGACAACGCCGGTCCGCCGGTCAGCACCGGCGCCTACGAATACGAAGCGGACGTTTCCCGCGATGGCACCCGCCTCGTCGTCGTCGCGAACCGCGGCACGCGCTCGCATCTGTACCGCTATCGGTACGACGGCGCGGGCTGGATCGAACAGGGCCAGGTGCCGGCCTGCGATGCCGTGTTCCAGGTAGGGCCGCTGCAGTCGCCCGACGGCAGGCGCCTGCTGTTTGCCCAGGCCGATGGCGCGCACTCGGGCGAAATGTTTCTGGCCGATCTCGAAGCCGGCGCCGATACGGCCTGGCCGCCACGCTGCGGCGCCGACTGACGGCCGGTCGACGCGGCCGCCTGTCAGGGCTCTGTCCGGGATTGCGTCCTGCTGGCCGGCGCACGCCTGTGGGCGAAGAACCTGTCCGCTGGCGTCAAGGATTCGATTACGGCGTGGCGCGCCTCAACGGGGACAGCATTTTTTTGATGGGGTGGAGTTTTAAGGGGGGAATCGGGAATGGAGAATCGGGAATCGTAAAAGCACGGCGCTGCTTCCGCTTCGCTCTACCGATTCCCGTTTTAGGGGGGGAATCGGGAATGGAGAATCGGGAATCGTAAAAGCATGGCGCTGCTTCCGCTTCGCTCTACCGATTCCCGTTTTGGGGGGAATCGGGAATGGAGAATCGGGAATCGTAAAAGCACGGCGCTGCTTCCGCTTCGCTCTACCGATTCCCTATTCCCGATTCCCGGCTTTCTAAACTCCCGATTCCCGGCCCCTTACGCTTCCACGGCATCCTTGTAAGCATCCACCGGAATACAAGCACACATGATGTTCTTGTCGCCGTACACGTTGTCGACGCGCGCGACCGGCGGCCAGTATTTCTGCTGCCGCAGCACGGCCAGCGGGAACGCGGCGAGTTCGCGCGGGTAGGCGTGGGTCCACTCACTGCCGCAGACCGCAGTCGCGGTGTGCGGCGCGTGCTTGAGCGGGTTGTCCTCGCGGTCGAGCTTGCCCTCTTCCACCGCACGGATTTCCTCGCGGATCGCGATCATCGCGTCGATGAAGCGATCGAGTTCGTGCTGCGATTCGCTCTCGGTCGGTTCGACCATCAGCGTGCCCGCGACCGGGAAGCTCAGGGTCGGCGCGTGGAAGCCGAAGTCGATGAGGCGCTTGGCCACGTCCTCGGCGCTGATGCCGGTCGCGTCCTTGAGTGGACGCAGATCGAGGATGCATTCGTGCGCGACGAGGCCGTTGCGGCCCATGTACAGCGTTTCGTAGTGCGGCGCGAGGCGCTTGGCGACGTAGTTGGCGTTGAGCAGCGCGACCTGGGTCGCCTTGCGCAGGCCGGCCGCGCCCATCAGCGTGACGTACATCCACGAGATCGGCAGGATCGATGCGGAACCGAAGTTCGCCGCGCTGACCATGCCGACGTCGCCTTTCGCCCCGAGCGTGCGCGGCAGGAACGGTGCGAGATGCGCCTTGACCGCACAGGGACCCACGCCGGGACCGCCGCCGCCGTGCGGGATGCAGAAGGTCTTGTGCAGGTTGAGGTGCGACACGTCCGAGCCCCACTTGCCGGGCTTGGCCACGCCGACCAGCGCGTTCATGTTGGCGCCATCGGTATACACCTGGCCGCCGTGCGCATGGATGATCTCGCAGATCTCGACCACTTCCTCCTCGAACACGCCGTGCGTGGACGGGTACGTCATCATGATCGCGGCGAGGCGGCTGCTGTATTTCTCGGCGTTGCGGCGGATGTCCTCGACGTCGACGTTGCCGTTGGCATCGGTCTTGGTCACGACCACGGTCATGCCGCACATCTGCGCCGATGCCGGATTGGTGCCGTGGGCCGAATCGGGGATCAGGCAGATATCGCGATCCGCTTCGCCGCGCGAACGGTGGTAGGCGCGGATCGCGAGCAGGCCAGCGTATTCGCCCTGTGCGCCGGAGTTCGGCTGCAGGCTGACCGCGTCGTAGCCGGTGCATTCGACCAGCATGGCCTCGAGGCTGTCGATCAGGGCCTTGTAGCCTTGGGTCTGTGAAGCCGGCGCCAGCGGATGGATGTTGCCGAACTCGGGCCAGGTGACCGGAATCATCTCGGCCGTGGCATTGAGCTTCATGGTGCAGCTACCCAGCGGGATCATGGTGCGGTCGAGCGCGAGATCCTTGTCGGCCAGGGTACGCAGGTAGCGCAGCAGCTCATGTTCGCTGTGGTGCGTGTTGAACACCGGATGCTGCAGGAACGTGCTGGTGCGCTTCAGCGCGGCCGGCAGCGCGTCGGCCGTGGCCGCGTCGAGCGCATCGATGTCGGAGATGCTGACGCCAAACAGCCCGGCCAGCACGACGACCTCCGCACGCGTCGCGGTTTCGTCGAGGCTGATGCCGACGCTCTGTGCATCGATGCGGCGCAGGTTGATGCGCGCGGCCTCGGCCTTGGCCAGAATCGCATCGGCGTCGATGCCGACGACGTGCAGCGTGTCGAAGAAATCGGGTCCGACGGTGACGCCGCCCGAACGCAGCGCCGCGGCCAGCAGCGCACTCAGCCGATGCACGCGCGTGGCGATGCGTATCAGCCCTTCCGGGCCGTGGTAGACCGCGTACATGCTGGCCATCACGGCGAGCAGCACCTGCGCGGTGCAGATGTTCGAGGTGGCCTTCTCGCGGCGGATGTGCTGTTCGCGCGTCTGCAGCGTCAGGCGGTAGGCAGACTTGCCGCCGGCATCGACCGACACGCCGATCAGGCGGCCTGGCATCGAGCGCTTGTAGGCATCGCGGCAGGCCATGAAGGCCGCATGCGGACCGCCGAAGCCGAACGGCACGCCAAAGCGCTGGCTGTTGCCGACGACGATGTCCGCGCCCCACTCGCCGGGTGCGGCGATCAGGGTCAGCGCGAGCAGATCGGTCGCGACCGCGACGAGACCGCCGCGCGCATGCACCGCAGCGGCCAGCGCGGCGTAGTCGTGGATCTGGCCAAAGGTGTTGGGGTATTGCAGCAGCACGCCGAACGCGTCGAGGCCGGCTGCTTCGCTGTCTTCGCCGACGTGCAGCACGATGCCGAGCGGTTCGGCGCGGGTCTGCAGCAGTTCCAGCGTCTGCGGATGCACGCCGCGCGAGACGAAGAAAGTGTTCGACCGGGACTTGGACGAACGCTTGGCCAGGGTCATGGCTTCGGCGGCGGCCGTACCTTCGTCGAGCAGCGAGGCGTTCGCGATCTCCATGCCGGTGAGGTCGGCGCAGAGGGTCTGGAAATTGATCAGGGCTTCCATGCGGCCCTGCGAGATTTCCGCCTGGTACGGCGTATAGGCCGTGTACCAGGCCGGGTTCTCGAGAATGTTGCGCAGGATGACGTTGGGCGTGTGAGTGCCGTAGTAGCCCTGGCCGATGAAGCAGCGGAACACCTGGTTCTGGTCTGCGATCGCGCGGATCTGGGCGATGGCCTCGACTTCGCTGACCGGGCTGGGCAGGGCCAGCGGGGCGGCGGACTTGATCGAGGCCGGCACGATCGCATCGGTCAGCGCGTCGAGCGAGGCATGGCCGATGGTGTGGAGCATGTGCGCGATCTCGGCATCGTTCGGGCCGATGTGGCGCTCGAGGAAAGCGTCGTGATGCTCCAGCTCGCGCAGGGAGAGACGGGTGTTCTGGCTCATGGTAGGGACGTCCGAAAACGACGCGCAGGCCGCACGTCGGGGCGCCCCTCTGTCCTTTTGCCTGAGAGTTTGGAAGCGAGGTCGCTTCTTGCCCCTTCGGCGCCGGGTTGTACCGGTCTCTCCAGAGTGTTCGCGCGCGGTGGTATGGGAGCCTGAGCGATTACGGGCGTTGCGCCTTCGGCAGCGGGGTCAGCCGCTTCTCCCACCGGGTGCGTAGCGCCCGAGTATAGCCGCGGGCGCGGCACCCGCGCGAGCCGGCGGCGTCAACGGTGCGGCAAGTCCCGGGCGCGCTCAACGCTTCATCCAGCGCCCGCCGGAGCCACACGACGAAGATCCGGCGCGCGCCCCTGCCGATGCAGGGAAACCCGGGCTCTCACTCGTTTCTCACTCCGCTGCATGCTTACGCGCTCCGGCGCGCTTCAAAGGACGCACGCCGCAGACTGCGGGTCATCACAAACCGCTCATAGCCTTTTTGTCGCAAATGACTAAAGATCCACCCTGGCACCGCCAGCCGGAAGCAGGGTCGGAAACGCGCCATGCCCCTATCCTCCCAATCAGGTCTGCAAACCGCACGTCTGCACACAGCGCTGGACGCGATCAGCGAACCCCTGGTGCTGCTGCGCGACGCAGCCATCGTGCATGCCAACCCCGCTGCATTGCGCCTGGCGGAAAACCTCGCCGGCGCGCAGGGCAATCCGGAACTGTGCCTGCGCGACCTCGTGGAACGCTGCCAGGCCGATGCCAGCAGCCGCTCCGTCGTCGTGCCACTGGCTACGGACGCGTCCGCCACGAGTGCGCTCGTGATGCTGCTGGACTATGAGCGGGCGGAAAGTGTGCCGGGCGGCAGCAACGAGCTGGAGCTGGCACTGGCCCGTCTCAACACGGTGCAGGAACAGCTCGTACAGTCGGAAAAGATGGCCTCGCTGGGCCAGCTCGCCGCCGGTATCGCGCACGAGATCAACAACCCGATCGGCTACGTCCACTCCAACCTCGGCACGCTGCAGGAATATCTCAACAACCTGTTCGGGCTGATCGAGTGCTACGACGCGGCCCTTTCACAGCACGGGCCGATGACGGCCGAACGCCGCGCCGAGGTCGCCGAGCGCAAGCGCGCGATCGATTTCGCCTTTCTCGTGCAGGACCTGCCGCCGCTGCTGGCCGAGTCGCGCGAAGGCATCGACCGGGTGCGCCGCATCGTGCAGGACCTGCGCGATTTCTCCCGCGTCGACCGCGTGGAAACTTGGTCGTTGTACGATCTGCACCGCGGCCTGGACAGCACGCTCGGCATCGTCTGGAACGAGATCAAGTACAAGGCCGACGTACGCAAGGAATACGGCGACCTGCCGCTGGTCGAATGCCTGCCC
Organism: Lysobacterales bacterium; assembly: GCA_038207515.1. Classification (GTDB taxonomy): domain Bacteria; phylum Pseudomonadota; class Gammaproteobacteria; order Xanthomonadales; family Rhodanobacteraceae; genus Tahibacter. The sequence goes on from JBBQZR010000095.1 coordinate 12,824, forward strand.
TCACAGATCAACCAGGTGTTCGTGAACATGCTCGTGAACGCGGCCCAGGCGATCGACCAGCACGGCGAGATCGTGGTCCGCACCGGTGCCGAGCCGGACAAGGTCTGGATCGAGATCGGCGACAACGGCAGCGGCATCGCGCCGGACAACCTCAAGCGCATCTTCGACCCGTTCTTCACCACCAAGCCGGTCGGCAAAGGCACCGGCCTGGGTCTGTCGATCTCCTACGGCATCGTGCGCAAGCACGGCGGCGACATCGCCGTCGACAGCCTGCCTGGCCGCGGCACGACGTTCCGCATTACCCTGCCGCAGCGACAGACCTAAGGAAGTTCTGAACAAGTCTCTGGAGTGCCGCTTTTCTGGTCTACATCAGATCTCCACAACCCCGCCAAACGCCCGCTTTGCGGGCGTTTGTCCGCCCGGCCCGTTGGGCGTTCAGAGTGATCAGAACCTGCGGTTCTGAGCGATCACTCTTCGTCCCGGCCCGTTGGGCGTTCAGAGTGATCAGAACCTGCG
>JBBQZR010000096.1:0-13154 GCA_038207515.1 Lysobacterales bacterium
GGGCGTCGAGACGCCGTCCTGATGCGCGCCGCGGACTGAGTGACGGCGAAGGCGTAGTCGACACTACGTCGAGCCGACACGAGGGAGCAGCGCGCGTCAGGGCGAGCGTATCGGCGGCCGCAGTAGAAGGGGTGTGAGAAATGCGGGCTAGCCTCATCCCTTACCCACGACCAAACGCCCGCGCCGATTTGCGAGCCGGGTGTTACGTCGAGGTCAGCTGCGTATTAAACGCGCCGTTCACGAGCGCAACATCGTCGGTAGACCACGACGATGAAGGGCCGTATGTCCCGCTGAATCCGCTCGACGGTCTGCTCCGCGCGCGGCGTCAGAACCAGCCGTCGCGCATGACGTAGGCGCTGTCGTCGACCTGTGCGACGAGGCGCGCGGCGAGTTCGACCTGGGGCAGTTCGGTCGCGAAGAAGAAGCGGCAGGCCTGCAGTTTGCCCTCGTGGAAATCCGCATCGGTGCTGCCGGCAACGTGCGCGCGTTGCGCGGCCAGCGCCATGCGCAGCCAGCCCCAGGCGACCACGGTATGGCCGAGCAGATGCAGATAGTGACCGGCGTTGGCGAGCACTTCGCGCACGCTGCCGGCGGCCATGCGCTGGCCGGCGGCGGTGGTCGTGTCGCGCACCAGTAGTGCCACTTTGCCGAGTTGCGCGGCGAGCGGCGCGAGCGATCCCTGAGCAGCGGCTTCGTGGCAGGTCGCGGCGATGCGTTCGAGCAGGATGCGCAGCGCCGCGCCGTCCTTCATGAGCACCTTGCGACCGAGCAGATCCAGCGCCTGGATGCCGTTGGTGCCTTCGTGGATCGGGTTGATGCGGTTGTCGCGGTAGCACTGTTCGACCGGGTAGTCGCGCGTATAGCCGTAGCCGCCGAGCACCTGGATCGCGAGGTCGTTCGCGCGCAGCGCGTAGTCGGAATTCCACGCCTTGACGATCGGCGTCAGCAACTCCAGCAGCAAGTGGCTCTGCTCGCGCACGGTCGCGTCGGGATCGTGCTGGCGGTCGACCAGCACGGCCGCATCGAACGCGAGCATCTGGCCGCCTTCGACATAGCATTTCTGCTGCAGCAGCATGCGCCGCACGTCGGCATGCTCGATCAGCGGCACGGCCGGCGTCGCCGGATCCTTCTGGTCCGGATGGCGGCCCTGACGGCGCTCGCGCGCATAGGCCAGCGCGTATTGGTAACTCGCGGCGGCCTGCTGGATCGCGCTCAGGCCGACACCGATGCGTTCCTCGTTCATCATGTGGAACATGTGCGCGAGGCCCTGGTGCGCGGTGCCGACCAGATAGCCCGCGCAATCGCCGCTCTCGCCGAACTTCAGGAAAGTGTTGACGCTCGCGCGCTGGCCCATCTTGTGGTTGAGGCCGGCCAGGCGCACGTCGTTGCGTTCGCCGCGGCTGCCGTCGGCGTTGACGCGCCAGCGCGGCACGATGAACAGGCTGATGCCGCGCACACCGGCGGGGGCGCCCTCGATACGCGCGAGCACGAGGTGCACGATGTTCTCGCCGAGTTCGTGGTCGCCGGCGGAGATCCACATCTTCGCGCCGCTGAGACGGAAGCTGCCGTCGGCCTGCGGCGTGGCGCTGGTCTTGAGATCGGCCAGCGACGAGCCGGCCTGCGGCTCGGACAGGCACATCGTGCCGAAATAGCGGCCTTCGAGTATCGGCTGCATGTACAGCTGCTTCTGCTCGGGCGTGCCGTAGACCTCGAGCAGGTTGGCCGCCGCGCGCGCGAGCGTCGGGTAGGCGATGGTGCCGGCATTCGCGCTGCAGAACAGGCCGTCGCAGGCCGCGCCGATCGCGAACGGCAGCTGCATGCCGCCGCGTTCGTATTCGGCCAGCACGGCGGGGAAGCCGGCTTCGCAGAACGCCGCGATCGCTTCGCCGATCTCCGGAATCAGCTCGACCTTGCCGTCGACGAGGTGCGGCTCGTTGAGGTCGGCCTTGCGGTTGTGCGGCAGGAATTTCTCCAGCGCGATCTGCTGGGCGAGGCTGATCGCCGCGCCGAAGGTCTCGCGGTTGTGCTCGGCGAAGCGCGGATAGCGGCACAGATCGTCGACCGCGAGCACGTCGTGCAGCAGGAAATCGAGATGGCGGCGGTCGATGAGCTGGCGGGAGTCCATGGCGCGGGTCCGAAGGAGGTGGAATGAGTCATTCATACTGCAATGACTCATTTGGCGTCAACTGGGCCGAATGACTATGATCCGGTCATGCCCCGATCGCGCACGCCCGCACCGACCCGACTGACCCGCGCCCTCGAGGACGCCGCGCCCGTGCGCGCCACGCCGCTGGACCTGTTCGAGCGCGCGAGCCGGCGCTGGCAGCAGGGCGAGCGCGTCGACGTCGGCGCGCTCGCGGCGGAACTGGGCATAGCCCGGGCGACTGCGTTCCGCTGGGTCGGCAGCCGCGATGCGCTGCTCGGCGAAATCCTCTGGTCCGAATGCGACAAGGCCATGCGCCGCGCCGCGACGGCGCACGGGTCACTGGCGCCCGGACCGGCGCGCGTGGCGGCGATCTGCGCCAAGACGGTGCGTTCCATCGTGCGTTCGGTGCCGCTGCGCCGCTTCCTGCGTGACGATGCCGAGCACGCGCTGCGCCTGCTGACCTCCAAGCAAGGCCCGGTGCAGGCGCGCGCGATCGAGCGCGTGCGCACGCTGCTCGAGGTCGAGGCGCGCAGCGGCGCGCTGGCCTTGCCGATCGAGGTCGGCACGCTCGCTTATCTCGTCGTGCGCCTGTGCGAGTCCTTCATCTACGCCGATGCGATCAGCGACCGACGCGTCGACGCGAACGATACGGCGCTCGCGGTCGAACTGCTGCTGTCGGGCCGCGTGGCCGCGAGCCCGGCGACCGCGAAAGCGGTGCGGGGACGGGGCGCCGCGGTGACGATGGCGTCGCGGCGCTGAGACTGGGCGACTAGAGCGTTCATGGCTGCCGTGTGGCGGTGGCCGGCGCCGATTCGCCGCGGCGTCAGCGTGCCTTGCCTGGCTTGTTCGCACCCGCGGTGACCGATCGCCGCCGCTCGCTCCAGCCGCCGCGGTCGTCGGCGATTCGCTCGGTGATTTCCACCGCCGCGTCGTCGATTCGCGTGACCTTGCCCCAGTGCAGCGCGACGTAGTCGCCGACGACGACGCGGCGCTGTTCGCCGTGGGCATCGCGCAGCAATGCATAGCGCTGGCCGGCGCTGCGGCCGGTGCGCAGCAGCGTGAGGCTGGCGGCATCGCCACGCAGGCGCAGGCCGGATGCGATGCGGCAGGCGTCGGTGCGGCGCGAGGCGTCGGCGTAGCCGATGGTCACGCTGGCTTCTATGCGCGGACCGCCGAGTTCGGCCCAGGTGATGGTGATGCGGCCCGCGCCGTTGGCGTGCGCTTCGCTGACGATGAAGGCCGGGGCGCCGCCGAGCAGACGGCTGACCATGCCTTGCTCGGGTTCGCGCGGCGAATCGGCCTGGCCGTAGTCGACGAGGACGTCGAGGCCGTCGCCGACATATCGGTCGCTGCCGCTGTCGTCGGCGGCGCTGCGTTTCGTGTAGGCATCGCGCGGCAGGTGCAGCGTGGCGACGGCCGTGTCCATGCGTTGCCAGTTGGCCGGTACGGCGGCGGCGAAGCTGCACTGCTGGGCGGATGCGGTTGCCGCCGCGCATAGCAACGTCAGCATGATCACGGTAAAGAAGGCTCGCCGCTTCGCGTGGATGATGCGTACGTCCGCGCGGGGCGCGGCAGCGGTCGGGGATAGCGGGGATCGTTGCAAGCGGAGGTCCCTTGCCGCGGGGCCGCGGCGTTTCAGCGCGCGCCTATGCTATGCGATGAGGCTGCGGATTTTCTCCACTGCAGGCTGGCACACCGGTCGCCGCCGCGAAACGGACGGCCGACCGGTGCCGGCCGCCTGCGATGCCGCGCGGTTTCGCAGATAAGGGCGCCGACGCCGCACCGCGATGCTCAGGGACAGGTCGTGCCGCCGCAGGATTGCGGTTCCAGGTCGGGCTGCCGTTGCGCTTGCGCAGGCAGCACAGGTCGTCGCGATCGTGCCGTAGACGACTTTCCAGCCGCCGCGCAGCGCGTCGTACTGCAGCGCCTCGAGTAAAACTCGAGCAGTCCCGAATGCATGATCGCGGTGCGGCCCGCATCGATGATGACGCGGTCCGGATTCGTGCTCGTGTCGAAGCGGCCGCGCCCGACCAGGCCGCCGTTCCACTGGCTCCACTTGAAGCGCGCCGGCGCGCCGGCGTTCTGCTGCGCGTGAAGCCCGTGACGCGAACGAGCGCGCCGATCGATGTGCGAACGGAGCCGTACGGTCGTGGCCCGCAGGTGTCGGGGCGGGCACGCGTAGACGGCCGCCAGGCCTACACGGCGTCGCAGCAACGCGCCGTCGCGACGTTGACGCTGCCGGATAACGAGAGCATCGCCCGTGCACGTGCGGGTTGGGTCAGCCCCCCCTGTTTGCGGGGATGTGCCGCCATGGTCGTGCGGGGACACTCCGGCCAATATCCGGGGGAATTCCATGCGCCAACCGTCCGTTGTATTCCGCCTCGCCGCCGCGGCCGTGCTGCTGGCCTGCAGCGGCTTGGCTTCCGCGGCCGGCCTGCGGCTCCACATGTGGCCGACGCCGCCGGTCTACACCGGCACCAGCTATTCGATCGGCGTGCTGTTCGAGAAGGCGGACCGCAACGACGGCATCGATTTTTTCGGCCCGTTCACGCTCCGGACCACGCTGCCGGCCGGCGTGCACTTCGTCAGCTTCCAGGGCCCGGCCTGGAGTTGCTCGGCGCTGCCGAACCTGCGCGACGTGACCTGTGTCTACTCGGGCACCCTGACGTTCTGGAACCCGGGTTCGATGTCGGTTGGTATCAACGCAATGGTCGACTACGGCCTGACGCCGGGACCGCTGACCCTGAGCGGCACGATCGAGAACGCACAGGTGCCGCTGCCGCCGAACGTGAGCTGCGTGCTGCAACCCAGCGACACCGGCTGCGCGACCGCGGCCACGGCCATCGTGACGTCGAAGGTGCAGATCACCGGCTGGGGCGTCAGCAGCGGCTGGGTGACCAGCGGCCCCGTCGCGGTCTGGACCGGACCGCCGTTCGAGGCCGGCACGCAGAACGCGATCGTGCTCGACATGAACAACATCGGCTTCAATGCGGTCAACACGCCGCTCACGCTCGACGTCTGGCTGCCGGGCGGCATCAGCTACGACGGTGTCGTCTCGGGAATTCCGGGCTGGACTTGCCAGGGTCAGGCACAGCCCGGGCACGTGCGCTGCACGACGCCGTACATGTACGACTCGCAGAACGGCTTCCTCTCGATGCGCGTGCAGGTGCCGCTGTCCGTGCCGACGCCGGGTCCGCTGTTCGTCCACGCGGCCATCGGCAACAACGTGCAGGCGATGCCGACGAATTGCGTCGCCAACCCGATGCAACTGGGCTGCGGCCGTCTGCAGATTCCGACGCGCACGCCGCGCGTCGCCACGCTGGTCACCGACGGCATCTCGCACAGCCCGACGACGTTCACGCTGGCCCAGGAACACGCGCCGCTCGTGATCGGCTACCGCAATATCGGTGAGGCCAGCGCGGGCAGCAGCAACATCTATGTCCAGCTGCCGCCCTACTTCGAATACCGCGGCCTGCTGTCGTCGTCGCCGCCGGCGACCTGCGCGGCGCAGGGTGCGATCGCGAGCGGACAGATCGTCGTCTGCAACACCGCGGGTCTTCCCCCATTCAGTCCCGGCAGCCTGAGCCTGCGCGTCTATGCCGGTGCGCAGGCGGCGTCGCCGGGACCGCTGACGGTACTGTCGGCAGTCGATCTGGTCACGCCGGCGAATCCCGCGCTGCTGCAGTCCTGCGCGGCGAATCCCGCACAGAGCTTCTGCGCGACCCACGGCATTCCGACGTATTTCCCGTGCGCGGCACAGTGGACGGATGGCATTTTCTGCGACGGCCTGCAGGTCTTCGTGCGGCCCTGAGCCGGCAAGCGGCGAATGGTCAGGTTAGGAGCGAGGAACACAAGGAAGCAGGCGCCCGGCGTCCCGTTCCTCGCTCCGTTTTTGTACTGGTCAACGATGAAGCCGCCGGTTCTGGCCGGCGCCTGAACTCATGGCTGGGCGGACCGCCGGTGCTGCGCGTCAACGACAGCCGGGAATCCGCGATCAGAAGCGGCCTTCGGTCATTTCGTACACGCTGTTGCGCAGCGCGAGCAGGCGCGGACCGATCTCGTGCATCAGCTTCTCGCGCGTCATCACCGAGACGCGGCCGCTGCAGTTGAACACGAGCACGCGGCTGCGGTCGGCCGAGACCATCGGCACGCCGACGGCGAACACGTCGGGGTTCCAGTCGCCGAGCGAGAAGCAGAAGCCGTAATTTTCGTAGTCCTGTCGTGCGCGCAGGATGCCGGCGCGGATGCGCGGCCAGGCAGCGGGCTCGCACTCGCGTTCGATTTCCGCCAGACGCGTCTCGAAGATCGCGAGCGGCCGCGCGGCCAGATCGGCGCGGCCCAGTGCGGTCGAACCGTGTGGCACACGCGCGCCGACGTCGAGCTTGAGCTGGAATGTCGCATCGCCCTGGCAGATTTCGAGCAGCACCATGCGCAGGCCGTCGGCGGCACCGATCATGACCGCGGCCTGCGTCTGTGCGGCCAGTTCGCGCATCAGCGGCCGCGCAATCGCGAGCACGTCGTTGCTTTTCATGAAGGCATGGCTGAGGCTGAGCACGGCCGTGCCGAGACAGTATTTCTCGCGTTCCGGCGAATAGTTCAGATAGCCTAGCGCCGACAGCGTGAACGTGAAGCGCGACACCGTCGGCTTGGGCAATCCCGCGCGTTTCGCGATCTCCTGGTTGCCGAGGTATTGCACGCCGTGCTCGAAGCAGCGCAGCACGGAGAACGCGCGCGCCACGGCGCTGACGAACTGCGGATGCTCGGCCGCGACGCCGCGGCTGAACACATCGGCTTCGCGCCGCGGGTTGCCCATGGTCAGGCCGCGTGCGCGGCGTAGCGCGCGAGTTCAAGCTTGGCGATGGTCGCGCGATGCACTTCGTCCGGGCCGTCGGCCAGGCGCAGCGAGCGCGCGCCCGCATAGGCCGCCGCGAGCGGGAAATCGCCGCTGACGCCGGCGGCGCCGTGCGCCTGTATCGCCCAGTCGATGATCTGCACGGCCATGTTCGGCGCGACGACCTTGATCATCGCGATTTCCGCGCGCGCGGCCTTGTTGCCCACCTTGTCCATCGCGTCGGCGGCCTTGAGCGTGAGCAGGCGCGCCTGTTCGATCAGGCAGCGCGCCTCGGCGATGCGCTCGTGCCAGATCGAATACTCGGCCAGCGGCCGGCCGAACGCGACGCGTGACAAAACTCGCCGGCACAGCAGTTCCAGCGCCACTTCGGCCAGGCCGATGCTGCGCATGCAATGGTGGATGCGGCCCGGGCCGAGGCGGCCCTGGGCGATCTCGAAACCGCGGCCTTCGCCGAGGATGATGTGATCCGCCGGCACGCGCACGTCGGTGAGCTGGATGTCCATGTGTCCGTGCGGCGCATCGTCGTAGCCGAACACCGTGACCGGACGGCGTACGTGGATGCCCGGCGTATCCGCCGGCACCAGCAGCATCGACTGCTGACGGTGCGCCGGTGCGTCCGGATCGGTCTTGCCCATGACGATGTAGACCGCGCACCGCGGGTCGCCGGCGCCGGACGAAAACCATTTGCGGCCATTGACGATGTAGCTGTCGCCGTCGCGGCGGATCGAGCACTGGATGTTGGTCGCATCCGACGAGGCCACGTCCGGCTCGGTCATCAGAAACGCCGAACGAATCTCGCCGGCCAGCAGCGGCGCGAGCCAGCGCTGCTGCTGCATCTGGCTGCCGTAACGTTCCAGCACTTCCATGTTGCCGGTGTCGGGAGCGGAGCAGTTGAACACTTCGGAAGCCCACAGCACGCGGCCCATGATCTCGCACAGCGGCGCGTACTCGAGATTGCTGAGGCCTTCGGGCGCATGCGCCGAACGCGGCAGGAACAGGTTCCACCAGCCGTGCTCGCGGGCTTTGAGCTTGAGCGACTCGACCAGTGCGCTGGGCTGCCAGGGATTCCCTGCCGCGCGATGCGCCTGTGCCTCCTCGGCGTGGCCTGCCTCGTTGGGATAAATGTACGTGTTAAAAAATTCAATCAGTTCTCGACGCAGCGATTCGACGCGCGGGCTGTAGCTGAAATCCATGCCGGTGTCCCTGGGGGCGATAGGCGGGCGATCCATGAGTTCCGTATAACGGAATAGTGGCTCAGGTCTGAAGCGAAATCCTAGGCGCCTGCTTTGCCGCTCGCAAGCGCAATACGCCATCATTTTTCCCGCAGCGCGGCATCGGACGCAGTTGCCGCGGATTTCCTGCGTCGCTACAGTAAGTTCGTTTCGCGGAATTGTATTCCGTATATCAAAACTACTCGTGATAGCCGCACGGTGCCTTCGAGTGCCGCAGAAACCGACCCTTACTTGCCGGAACCGTTCGCATGGGAACATCCCGTCATCTTTTCGACCTCGACGGCCGCACGGCGCTGATCACTGGCGGCTCGCGCGGTCTGGGCCTGCAGATCGCCCACGCGCTCGGCAGCTATGGCGCGCGCGTATTCCTGTCGGCGCGCAAGCCCGGCGAACTCGCGGCGGCGCAGGCACAGCTCGCGGCGAGCGGCATCGAGGCGCATGTGCTCGCGGCCGACAATGCCGATCCCGCCGACACGACCCGGCTCGTCGATGCGGCGCTCGACACGCTCGGCCGCATCGACATCCTCGTCAACAACGCCGGCGCGAGCTGGGGCGCACCGGCGGAAGACTATCCGCTCGAAGCCTGGGACAAGGTCTTCGGACTGAACGTGCGCGGCCTGTTCCTGCTGACGCAGCAGGTCGGCAAGCGCGCGATGATCCCGCAGCAGTACGGTCGCATTCTCAATATCGCGTCCATCGCCGGCCTGCGCGGCAATCCGCCGGGCGCGATGCGCACACTCGCCTACAACAGCGCCAAAGGCGCGGTCGTCAATTTCACGCGCGCGCTGGCCGGCGAATGGGGCCGCTACGGCATCACGGTCAACGCGCTCGCGCCGGGGTTCTTTCCGTCGAAGATGTCGCAGGGACTGATCGCGACACTCGGCGAGGACACGCTGATCGGCAATGCGCCGCTCGCGCGCCTCGGCGATGACGAAGATCTCAAGGGCGCCGCGCTGCTGTTCGCCTCGGACGCGGGCAAACACATCACCGGACAGATTCTCGCCGTGGACGGAGGCTATACCGCCGTATGAGCAACGACACCCTGAGATCATCTCGAAAGACCGTCGTTCCGACGGTTTTCGAGTCGACGAGTCCGGCGCAGGTCCGGACTCGTCTCCGCCGATCAAGCGCTTACGCGCTCAATCGCGAGCGGCACGTGACTGTGCCGCGGGCACCTCGAAGTTTTTCGAGGTGCCCTCCAAGCGTTGCGCGCCGGCTGCGCGGTCAGCGCATCCAGTCCGGTTCCGGCAGCGCCTGCAGCGCGTCGCGCAGGCTGTCGTTCCATTGCCGGCGCACGAGATTCAGGTACGGATCGTCATCGCCGAGGCGCTGCTGCCGGCCGATCTCGAACGCGTCGCGCCTATACACCAGCAGGTCGATCGGCGGGCCGACCGAGAGGTTGGAGCGCATGGTCGAATCCAGCGAGACCAGCGAGCACTTGATCGCCTCGGTCAGCGACGTGCGCCAGGTGACGATGCGGTCGAGGATGGGCTTGCCGAACTTGATCTCGCCGGTCTGGAACCACGGCGTATCCGGATTGCTCTCGATGAAATTGCCTTCGGAATAGACCAGGAACAGGCGCGGCGCCTCGCCCTGGATCTGTCCGCCGACGACGAAGGAGCCGCTGGGGTCGATGCCGCTGGAGCGCAGATAGGGCTCGTCGCGCTTGCGGATCTCGCGCAAGGCGTCGCCGACCAGCGTCGCGACTTCGAACATCGACGTCGCGTTGTAGATGCTGGTCTGCTCCGGCGCATGGTTCGCGCGATGCTCCAGCAGGTTCATAGCGTTCTGCGTCAGCGACAGGTTGCCGGCGGACAGGGTCACGATCAGGCGCTGTCCCGGCACGGAGAACACGCGCATCTTGCTGGTGCGGCGCACGTCGTCGACACCGGCATTGGTGCGCGAATCCGAAGCGAACAGCAAACCCTGTTCGAGATTCAACCCGATGCAATACGTCATGGACTGGGCAACCTCTGAACACGGCGGGCGGTGGAACCCCGGATTGTTCCGGGGGCGGCCGGACGCTCGCCATGCGGCCGTCCGGCGGGATAGTGCAGCTCGTCTGCTGGATACAAAAGCGAAACTCCCGGGACGTGTCGCCACTTCATCGGCGGCGGATTCTGCCGCCGTGTCCGCGCGGCGGGAAGGGTATCAGGCCGCACTCTGGCTCTGCGTCTGCGCGAGCTGTGCAATATCCGTCGACACCATGAACTGGCGATGGATCTCGTCGCCGAGGCCGCTGAGACGCGCGAGCGCATCCTGCAGCCAGGCTTCCAGGCCGTTGGCCAGCACTTCGTCGATACGCGCATAGCGCGACTGCGCCGACAGCGCGCCGGCGCGGCGCACGACTTCCATGGCCTGTCCGCCGGCCAGCGTCTGCAGCACCTGATGCAAGGTATGCGTGCAGGTCAGCAGTGAGCGCGGATTGGTTTCCTGCAGCAGCATGAGTTCGGCCACGCGCTCGGCGCTGACCGATTCGCGGTACAGGCGGCGATAGGTCTCGAACGCCGACAGCGACTGCAGCAGCGCGCTCCAGCGGAAATACTCGGTCGCGTCCTGGCTCTCGTGTCCGTCGTGGCTTTCCGGGCTGCCGGCGATGTCGAGCAGGCGGATGGCCCAGTCGGCGCGCTCGATGAACGCGCCGAGCTGCAGGAAGTGATAGCCCTCGCCGCGGCCCAGCGTGCCGATCGTCACGCCGCGAAACGACGCCGAACGGCTCTTGATCCACTCGAGCAGGTTGCTGATGCCGTCGCCGTGGATGCGCGCCCAACTTGTGCCGCGCATGTCCAGCCACGAGGTGTTCAGATCCTCGTACATCTCCGCGGTGATCGCGACGCGCTGCGCGCGTGCCGCCTCGCGTGCGGCGCGCAGGCAGCTGAACACCGACGAGGGATTGTCGGCCGCGAGCAGCAGGTGCTTGAGCACCGTGTCGGCGTCGATGATGCCGTAGCGTTCGAGAACGGGTTCGACGATGCCGAGCGCGTCGAGCGCGCGCCGCCACGGCGCGGCCTCGGCCTTGCCGCGGTCGTATCGTTCGGGCAGCAGCGCCATGCGCCGCGTGACGTCGATCAGGCGCGCCGTGTTCTCGGCGCGTTCCATGTGGCGCGAGGCCCAGTACAGATCATTGGCGGTACGGCACAGCATCAGGCGCCTCCTTCCAGCACCCAGGTGTCCTTCGTGCCGCCGCCCTGGGATGAATTGACGACCAGCGAACCCTCGCGCAGCGCAACGCGCGTGAGGCCCCCCGGAATCACATGGATGCGCCTGCCGCACAGAATGTACGGGCGCAGGTCGATATGCCGCGGCGCGAGCCCGCTCTCGACGAAGGTGGGGCAGGTCGACAGCGACAGGGTCGGCTGCGCGATGTAGTTCTCCGGCCTGGCGAGAATGCGCAGGCGGAATTCCTCGATCTCGGCTTTCGTGGACGCCGGCCCCACGAGCATGCCGTAGCCGCCGGCGCCGTGGACTTCCTTGACGACGAGTTCGGCCAGGTGCTCGAGCGCGTAGCGCAGGTCGTCCTCGCGGCGCAGCTGGTACGTTGGCACATTGTGCAGAATGGGATCTTCGCTCAGATAGAAGCGGATCATCTCGGGCACGTACGGATACACCGACTTGTCGTCGGCCACGCCCGTGCCGGGCGCGTTGGCGAGCGTCACGCGGCCGGCGCGGTACGCATCGAACAGGCCCGGCACGCCGAGCAGCGAATCGGGCTGGAACACGGTCGGATCGAGGTATTCGTCGTTGATGCGCCGGTAGATCACATGCACGCGCTGCGGCCCGCGCGTCGTGCGCGCATACACCGACGAATCGCGCACGAACAGGTCGGCGCCCTCGACGAGTTCCACGCCCATCTGCTGGGCGAGGAAGGCATGCTCGAAATACGCCGAATTCGCCGAGCCCGGCGTGAGCACCGCGACCACGGGATTGTCGATGCCGGTAGGCGCGGCTTCGCGCAGGATTTCCAGCAGCGCATCCGGATAGCGCTCCACCGGCGCGATCTGCTGGCGGTTGAACAGTTCCGGGATCAGGCGCGCCATCATGCGCCGGTTCTCGAGCATGTAGGACACGCCCGACGGCACGCGCAGGTTGTCTTCGAGCACGTAGTATTCGCCGTCGCCAGCGCGCACGAGATCGATGCCCGAGATATGCGACCAGGTGCCGCCCGGCACGCGGATGCCGCGCATCTCCTGGCGGTACGCGCTGTTCTCCAGCACCAGCGCGCGCGGCACCAGGCCTTCGCGCAGGATGCGCTGCTCGCCGTAGACGTCGTCGAGGAACAGGTTCAGCGCATGCACGCGCTGGCGCAGTCCGGCCTCGAGCATGCGCCACTCGCCCGACGGCACGATGCGCGGCACGAGGTCGAACGGAATCAGCCGCTCGTTGCCCGATTCCTCGCCGTAGACCGAGAAGGTGATGCCGACACGGTGGAACGCGATTTCCGCCTCGCGCCGCTTGCGCTCGATCTGCGCCTCGGGCGTGCTGTTGAGCCAATGGTCGAACGCCTGATAGTGCGGACGCACCGCGCCCATGGGTTCGTGCATTTCGTTGAAGCCGTTCGCCATGCGCAGACTCCCCAGTCCTTCGCCGCGGAGGTCGGCCCTCCGGCTTTGTGATAGCACGCGGGCGGAGGCTTGCCTAGGTGTTGCGGCGCAGCAGGGAGTGGTCTATTGGTACGGGATTCGCCGCCGGGGCGCGGCGTACGGCCACTTACCGTCGCCGTGATGCGCCGACTCTGCGCTCGTCGTCGCGATGCGCCAATCTTGCGCGTAGGTTGCGGGTGAGCCGCAGGCTAACCCCAACATCGAGGTCTCGCTCAAAGCCACTCGCAAGGGCAGAACGATTTCCATGCGGGTCGGGGATCGTTTCGCCGGTGAGATTCGTTGCGGGTATGCCTTGATGTTGGGGTTCGCCTGCGGCTCACCCG
>JBBQZR010000097.1:0-12417 GCA_038207515.1 Lysobacterales bacterium
AACGCGCAGCGTTCGGCGGGGTTGTGGAGATCTGATGCTGAACACATGAGCCGCAACGCCCGAACTCGCCCAGGCTCAACTTAGCTGGCAGATATCAAGCACGGCCATGTCGGTGTAGTCGAGGTTTTCCCCGCCCATCGCCCAGATAAATCCGTAGTTCGCCGTGCCTGAGCCCATGTGGATCGACCACTGCGGCGACACCACCGCTTCATGGTTCGCGACGACGAGATGGCGCGCCGCATCCGGTTCGCCCATAAAATGGAAGACGCGGTCGTTCGCACTGAGGTCGAAATAGAAATACACCTCGCTGCGCCGGTCGTGCAGATGCGGCGGCATCGTGTTCCAGACGCTGCCGGTATTGAGCAGGGTCAGGCCCAGCAGCAGCTGGCAGGACTTGCACGTCGCCGGCACGATGTACTGGTAGATCGTGCGCTCGTTCGACGTCGCCAGCGCACCGCGCTGCAGCGGCACGGCGCTGTCGATGGAAATGTGCACGATCTCGTAGCGCGCATGCGCCGGCGTGGACGCCAGATAGAACACCGCCGGTTCCTCCGCCGAGACCGATTCGAACACGACCTCGGCACAGCCCATCGGCAGATACAGCGCATCGCGCGGCTTGAGTTCGTAGCTCTGGCCGTCGACGCGGATACGACCCGCGCCCTTGCCCACGTTCACGGCGCCGAGCTCGCGCCGCTCCAGAAACGGCTTGCCCGCGGCCGAGGCCGGCTCGGTCTGCGCCGGCAGGCTCACCGCCTGCGTCACGGGCGCCACGCCGCCGATCACGAAGCGTTCGTAGTGCGCGTAGTTCAGCACCACGCTGTCGGTAACGAACAGATCGCCGATCAGGAATCGCTCGCGCAGCTGTTCGTTGCTGACGCCCTGCATCGAATCGGGGTGACAGGCGTGGTAGGTCTTGCGGTACATGGGCGGGCCTTGGCAGTGGGCGCGGTTACGGAGGTTGGCGGCGATGGTAGCCGTTTTTCCAGTGATTGGTAACCGGTGTCATCGTAAAGGAGACGAAACGGCTGCGTGCTCGGTCCGGACCCTTCGGCTGCTCTTCGTACGCGGCCTCGCCCTGCGTCGAGGGATTTTTTTCCGAACGGACGCCAGCATCGGGCGAGGGCTTTCGCGAGGTTCCGGTGTAGCGTTCGGTCAGCCTCTGCCCATCCCCGCGGGCGTTATCACCGGCTGCGCCAGGACCGGACAGCCCTTCCGCTGCGCACGGCGCGAGCGATTCATGCCTGCGCCTGCGATGCGAGGGACTGCGCGACCCCGCCGGCATGCCAAATTTCGCCGATGCGGAACTGGCCGACGACAGACCGGCCAGCCGTCGTGGGAAAAGTAGCAAGCTGGAGAACGCCGCCTGTCGATGTTGAGCGTATGCTGGCGCAGACAGCGGCCTTCTCGCGGACGGCATGATCCAGAATTCCGCAAAAATCCCCGATGGCCGCAGCTGCGTTCCGGCGCAGCGGCTGTCACCGGCATCGCTGCGCTTCTCAGGCCACGCCGCAGCGAACGTGATCCACACGGCTGAGTCGCCATTTGCGCATAGCGGGCCATGAACCCGCCGCCGGTCGTCGCCCAGCCCTTGCCCGCGCAGCCCGATCCGCCTTCGAGTGAGGCCCGCACCGCGACCGCGCTGGCGCGCCGTTTCGATCTTCACCTCGCTGCGCTCGACGCAGAAATCCCGCGGGCCATCCTCGACGAGGTTCCCGCCCGCATCGCCCGCGACCACCGCGTGCTGCCGCTGGGCTACCACGGCGAGCAGTTGCGCGTGGCCATGTCCGAGCCGACGAATATCGAAACGGCGCAGCTGCTGCAGTTCCTGACCGGACGCTCCCTTCAGATCGAGGTCGCCGCGGAAGATGCGCTGCTCAGAAAGATCGACGCCAGCTACGAGTTCATTGCCGAGAGCGAGGATTTTGCGGCCCTCGAAGCGGCGATGCCCGAGGCGGCCGGGGCCCGGCATGAGCTCGAGGCCCTGTCGTCGGCCAGGCCGGTCGTCCGCCTCGTCGACGGCATCCTTCTCGAGGCGATCCGGCGGCACGCGTCGGACGTCCATATCCGCCCGGGCGAGAAGGACGTGGAACTGATCTTCCGGATCGACGGCGAACTGACGCCGATCCGCCGCTTCTCGCGCACGCTGCTGCCCGCCATCGTCGGGCGCATCAAGATCCTCGGCGTCATGGACATCACCGAACACCGGCTGCCGCAGGACGGCCAGATGCACGTGCGCGAGCACAGCCGCACGATCGACATCCGCATCAGCATCATGCCGTCGGTCGAGGGTCCCAGCGTCGTGCTGCGCCTGCTGCTGGCGCGCATCGGCCTCAACAACGTCACCGAGATAGGCCTCTCGCCGACGGATACCCAGCATCTCGTCGACGCACTCGACCGCAGCAACGGCATGATCCTCGCCACCGGACCTACCGGTTCGGGCAAGAGCACGACGCTGTATGCCGCGCTGCATGCGGTCATGCGCAGCAACCTCAACATCATCACGGTCGAGGATCCGGTCGAATTCCGTATCCCCGGCATCACCCAGATACCGATCAACGCGGAAGTCGGCATGACCTTCGCCAAGGCGCTGCGCAATATCCTGCGCCACGACCCGGACGTCATCATGGTCGGTGAGATCCGCGACGAGGAAACCGCGCGCATCGCCGTCGAAAGCGCGCAGACGGGACACCTGCTGCTGTCGACGCTGCACACGAATTCGGCAGTATCGACGATAGCCCGGCTCATCGAGATGGGAATACCGAGCTATCTGCTGCGCGCGACCCTGCTCGGCGTCGTGGCCCAACGCCTGGTCCGGCGCAACTGTCCGTACTGTCGCGTCGTCGAGGCCGTCGACCCGCACGTGCGCGTCCTGCTCGGCGTCGGCCCGGACGAAGTGTTCCAGCATGGCACCGGCTGCGCGCGCTGCTCGGGCACCGGCGTCGCCGGCCGCCTCATGACCTACGAGTACCTCGTCGCGACGCCGGCGCTGCGCAGCCTGATCACGACCGGCGTCGACGAATCGGCACTGCAGGCGCAGGCGCTGCGCGACGGCATGACCGCACTGACCGAGCACGCGACGGGACTGGCGCGCGCCCACGAGATCTCGCTGCACGAAGCGTACATGACCCGGCTGGAGTGACGACGATGCATGACCTCACGAGCTACATGCAGCTGATGGTGAAACGGAAAGCTTCCGACTGCTTCTTCAGTGTCGGCGCGCCGCCATCGATAAAGATCGAGGGGGAAACCCGGCATGCGGGCGAGACCGCGCTGACGGGCGAGGACGTGCGGACCATGGCGTACTCGATCATGAGCGAGAAACAGCAGAAGGAATACGAAGCGACGCTGGAGATGAACCTCGCCGTTGCCCTGCCCGATGCGAGCCGCTTCCGCGTCAACGTGTACCGGCAGCGCGATACCGTGGCCATCGCGATGCGCTACATCAGCAGCGACATCCCGACGCTGGAGCAGCTGATGCTGCCGCCGAAGCTCAAGGACCTGATCATGCTGCCGCGCGGACTCATCCTCGTCGTCGGCAGTACGGGTTCGGGAAAGTCCACCACGCTGGCCTCGATGATCGACTACCGCAACCGCAGCCGTACCGGCCACATCCTCACGATCGAGGAGCCGATCGAGTACATCCACAGCCACCGGCAGTCGATCGTCGACCAGCGCGAGATCGGCCTGGACACGCTGTCCTACGAAAACGCGCTGAAGAATGCGATGCGTGAGGCGCCCGACGTCATCCTGATCGGCGAAATCCGCGACCGCGAAACGATGAAGCACGCGATCGCCTACGCCGAGACCGGCCACCTGTGCCTGTCGACGCTGCATGCCAACAACGCCAACCAGACCCTGGACCGCATCATCAATTTCTTTCCGGATTCGGCCCGCCATCAGTTGCTGATCGACCTGTCCCTGAACCTGCAGGCGGTCATCGCGATGCGCCTGGCCAGGGGTGTCGACGCAAAGCGCGTCCCGGCGGTCGAACTGCTGCTGCGCACGGCCTATGTCGCCGACCTGATCGAGAAAGGCGAGATCGACCAGCTCAAGGACGCGATGAAACAGGGTGTCAACGTTGGCATGCAGACCTTCGATGAGTCGCTGTACCGGCTGTATGTCGCCGGACGGATCAGCCTCGAGGAATCGCTCGAACACGCCGATTCGAGGACAGACCTCTCGCTGCGCGTGCGCCTGAACAACCCGATACCGACGATCGACGGCCTGCGGATGGAAGACATGAAGTAGACGTCGACGGAGCGGGCACGCCGCGGCGCCGACCGGCCGGCCAGGTTTGCCTCAGCGCGGCGACTGGCAGGATTCGCGGATCACAAGATGCGGCGCGATCAGCGGCGCCGCCCGTGCATCGCCCTCGCTCGCCAGCAGCATCGCCGCCGCGAACGCGCCCATGTCGCGGATCGGCAACCGCACGGAACTCAGCGACGGCCACAGGCGCGAGGCCATCGGCGAATCATCGAAGCCGACGACGGAGAGGTGATCCGGTATCGACAGGCCCATCTTGAACGCGGCCTTGTAGACGCCGGCGGCCATCTCGTCGTTGAGCGTGAAGATCGCGGTCGGTCGCGGATCGAGCGCGAGCAGGCGCTCGGCGCAGGCGACGCCGGATTCGAAGGTATAGCCGCCTTCGATGATGTGGGTCGCCGGCAGTTCGATGCCGCGTTTGGAGAGCGCCTGCAGGAAGCCGGCGCCGCGCTCACGTGTGGACAGATAGCGTTGTGGACCGGTGATCAGACCGATGTTGCGATGGCCCAGCGATTCGAGATAGTTCGCGACCTCGACCGCGCCGAGCCGGTCGTTGGTCGCGATCATGCGTGCGGGTTCGTCGAGCGACACCGCAGCGATGCGCGCATAGCGGCAGCCGACCTGGTTGAGCATGTCCACGAGCGCGCTGTCTTCGGACACGCGCGGCACGAGGATCACGCCGTGCAGGCGCTGCTGCACGACGAAGTGGCGTACTCCGGCTATGTAGTCCTCGCTCTTGCTGTCGCAGGGATGCACGACGAGTTCGAAACCCGAGCCGCGCAGGCTGGCGAGCGCGCCTTCCTGCATGTTGACGATGTACTGGGCATTCGGGTTGTCGTAGACCATGCCGATCAGGAAGGACTTGCGGAACGCGAGCCCGCGCGCCATCGGATCGGGTACGTAGCCGACTTCGCGGATCAGCGCCTCGATCTTCTCGCGCGTCTCCTGCTGCACCAGCGGCGAGCGGTTGATCACACGAGAAACGGTTTTCTTCGATACGCCGGCCAGGCGCGCGATGTCGTTGATGGTGCCGCCGCCATTCAGGGCGGCGGTCGCGGCGGTGTCGTTGCTCGCATCGCGGGAGCGTCGGGTCATGCGGGTCCGTCCGGGCAGTGCCTTGTTTTCTCGATTCTAGCCCGCGCCGCCAACCTGCGCCGCCTCCGCCCGAACACGCCCTACTTCAGCACGCGCGGCAGCCACAGCGACAGTTCGGGCACGAAGGCCACGACGAGCAGCACCGCGAGCGCGGCCAGGTAGAACGGCCAGATCGTGCGCAGCGCCTCGCCAATGGTGATCTTGCCGATCGCCGTGCCGACGAACAGCACCGAACCCAGCGGCGGCGTGATCAGGCCGATGCCGCCCTTGAGGATCAGGATCACGCCGAAATGCACCGGATCCACGCCGATAGCCTTGGCCGCGGGCAGGAAGATCGGCGTGCAGATGATGATCAGCGGGGCGAGGTCCATGAAGGTGCCGAGCACGAGCAGGATCAGGATCATCAGCAGCAACAGCACGTGTCGGCTCACGTCGAGGCCGGTCAGCAGTTCCACCGCCGCCGCCGGCAGCTGCAGGTAGGCCAGCAGCCAGCCGAAGCACGCGGCCGAGGCGATCACGAACAGGATCATGCCGGTCGTGCGCGCGGCATGGACCATGGTCGCGACAAAGTCGCTGCGCGATACCTGGCGATACAGCAGGCTGGTCACGAGCAGCGCGTAGCACACCGCGATCGCGGCACTTTCCACCGCGGTGAACACACCGGCGCGGATGCCGACGAAGATCAGTGCGACCAGCAGCAGGCCCGGCAGCGCCGCGATCAGGCGGCGCAGCACCGCGCCGAAGCCCGGAAACGCTTCCACCTCGTAACCGCGGCGGCGCGCGATGATCCAGGCGGTCAGCATCACGGTCGCGGTCAGCAGCAGCGCGGGAATCACGCCCGCGGCGAACAGGTCGGCGATCGAGATGCCGCCGCCGGCCGCCGCCGAGTAAAGAATGAGATTGTGCGACGGCGGTACCAGCAGGGCGACCAGCGCCGCGGTCATGGTCACGTTGACGGCGAAGTCGCGATCGAAGCCGCGCTGCACCATCTGCGGAATCATCGCGCCGCCGATCGCCGACACATCGGCGATGGCCGAGCCCGACACGCCGCCGAAAAACAGCGACGACAGCACAGTGACCTGTCCGAGCCCGCCACGCACGTGGCCGACCAGCGAGCTCGCGAGCGCGATCAGGCGTTCGGAAATGCCGCCGCGCAGCATGATTTCGCCGGCAAAAATGAATAAAGGGATCGCGATCAGCGAGGCTGTGCTCGCCCCGGACACGGTCTGCTGCACCAGCACGAGCGCCGGCATGCCGATGTACAGCAGCGTCGTCAGCGATGCGCCGAGCAGCGCGAATGCGACCGGCACGCCGGTCAGCAGCAGCAACAGGAAACAGCCGAACAGCAGGGTCGCGGCCATCAGCGCGGCTCCGCCGCGGTGCTGCGCGGTGTCACCAGTTCAGCGAGCGCGAACAGCGCGATCAGCGCGCCGCCGAGCGTCAGCGGCAGGAACATCAGCCCCTGCGGCAGCACCGTGCCGGCCATGCGCACACCCCAGCCGTCGAGCAGCAAGGTCACGCCGCCGATTGCGAGCACGGACCCCAGCGCCAGCACGACCAGCGACGAAAACGCTTCGAGCACGCGCCGCAGGGTCGGCGGCGACATATGCACCAGCAGCGGAAAACCGAAATGCGCGCGCTGGTGCACCGCGGCGGCCGCGCCGAGACTCATCGCGGTATTGAGCAGCAGCAGCGCCAGCGGCTCGGTCCAGCCCGGCGAATCGTTCAGCAGGTAGCGCGCAATCACTTGCCAGGCCTGCACCGCGGCCAGACACACGAGCGCAGTCCCGGCGACGAGCAGAGCGGCGCGCGCGCAGCGCTGCAGCAGGCTCGTCATCCATGACCCGTTTCCGGTTTCGCTGACTTGCATCGCTCCTCCCGTCGGTAATGCCTGCGGCGTGGTCGCCGCTTGTTCTGTCTGCGGCGTGGTCGCCGCTTCTCTTCTGTCGTCTATGCGACGCCGCGCTCAGGCCTTGCCCGAAAGCTCGCGTATGGCGCGGTAATACCTGTCCACGGTCGCGTCTTCGCGATAGCGCGCGACGACCGGCGCTGCGGCGCGCTCGAACGCGGCGCGGTCGACGTCGTTCGCGAGCACGCCGTGCGCGAGCACGTAGTCGCGCGACGCCTTCTCGGAGGCGTCCCACAGCGAACGCATGTATTCGACCGAGCGCTGCGCGATGTCGAGCAGCCGCTCGCGATCGTCCGGCCGCAGCAGATCGAAGCGTCGGCGCGACATCAGCAGCGCTTCGGGCGAGTACGAATGGCCGCTGTACGACCAATGACGCGCCGCCTCGAACTGTCGCGTGGTGTGGAAGCTCTGCCAGTTGTTCTCGGCGCCGTCGATCAGGTGGGTCTGCAGCGCCGAATAGACTTCGCCGTAGGGCAGCGGCGTGGGGTTCGCACCCAGCGCGCGGATCAGGTGCATGAAAATGTCCGACGGCGGCACGCGGATCTTGAGGCCGTGCAGATCCTGCGGCACGACGATGGGCCGCTTATTGTTGTAGATGCAGCGCGCGCCGGAATCATAGAACGCGAGGCCGACGAGATCGCGTTGTGCAAATTGGGAAAGAATCTCCTTGCCGACCGCGCCGTCGAGCGAGCGGCGCATGTGCGCGGTGTCGTCGAACACGTACGGCAGGCACAGGATGCGCGTGGCCGGGAACGGGTTGTTCAGCGCCGCCATGTTGACGCGCGCGATGTCGATTGCGCCGAAGCGGGCCAGATCGATCAGGTCGGACTCGCGGCCGAGCTGGCCCGAATGATAGAGACGCACGCCGACGCGGCCGTCCGTCTCGCGTTCCAGCGTCTCTCCGATCCAGCGCAGCGCTTCGACCGTGGGATAGCCGCGTACGTGCACGTCGGTCGCGGCGAGTTCGATGCGCGTCACCGGCGAGGCGCGCAGGCCCGTCGCCGCCGCACCGAGGACCGCGACGGCCGTGCCGAGGAACTGACGTCGCGTCTTCATGCACCGCTCCCGTGCGCGCGCGCTGGCACGGCGCGGCAGCGCAGGCGGCCGTAGGCGCCGAAATCGATGACTGCGTGCTGGCCGGCGACGATGTCGTGGATGCCGGTCGCGGCACCGGTCGTGATCCATTCGCCAGCGCGCAGCGTGCGGCCGCAGCGCGCATTGCGCGACAGCGCGAAGGCGAGCGCAGCGAGCGGGCCGCCGGCCAGTGTCGCCGCACCGCCACGGCCGACCAGTTCGCCGTCGATCCAGGTACTGCAGCGCAAGTCTTCCATCGCGACATCCTGCCAGTTCGCAATCGCCGGCCCCAGCAGCAGTCCGGCGTTGTTGCCGCAATCGGCGACGACCGCGCAGGGACCCAGCACGTTGATGTCGGCCAGCGGACTGCCAGCGAGTTCGATGCCTACGTGCAGCGCCGCGACTTCGCGCGCGGCATCTTCGAGTGTCCATTCGCGCCGCTGCGGTGGAATATCGCGCACGAGGCGGAATACGAACTCCGCCTCGACCGCGGCGAAACCGCCGGCGACCACGGCGAACTCGCCGATCGCGCCGTCGAACGCACGAAGGTTGCCGGCGAAGATCGGCCCGACCAGGCGCGGATCGCCCTGCGGCTCGCGCCGCTCCGGCGCGATGTAGCCGACCTTCCAGCCGGCGACGGCGGTAGGCCAGCACGCGATGGCCGCGTCCTGACACCGGTAGGCCTCGGCCAGATCCGCCGGCAGTACGCCCGGAAACCGCGCCAGTGAGTGCGCCGCGAGACGCGCGGCGACCAGCTGAGCGGCGACGGTTTCTGCAGGATTGTCGCTGGCGGGCAGCGCTTTGCTCATGCCTGACCTCGTTGGAGAGCGCTCCGCCGACCCGGCCGGAACCTGCCGACCGGGTCGGCGGCAGCGTGGGGCTTGTATAAAGGAAACCGGTGTCATTTACAATGCGCCCGTGCCCGTCGCTCCCGTGCCCTGCAACCGAAGAATCGGCCGTGATGGCAAATTCGAGAGTTGCGGGACACTACTTCGGGTTCAATCCGCAACGTCTTCAGGAGAACAGACCGTGATGCAGGCGCCCCGCCCCGCTGTTGCCACCGGCCGAACGGCCTTGCGTCATCGCCTCGTCGCGTTGCTGTTCGTGGTGCTGCTCGCGGCTATAGCCGGCCCGGCCGTCGCCGCGACCGCATTCCCCGGCGCCCAGGGCTGGGCCGCGCAGACGCCCGGCGGCCGCGGCGGCAAGGTCCTGCGCGTGACCACGCTCAAGTCCAGCGGCCCCGGCTCGATCGGTGAAGCGCTCAACACGCCGGGTCCACGCATCGTCGTGTTCGAAGTCGGCGGCGTGATCGATCTCAACCGCAGCGAAATCGTCATCCGCGAACCGTTCCTGACCGTGGCCGGCCAGACCGCACCGTCGCCCGGCATCACGCTGATCCGCGGCGGCATCGACATCGCGACCCACGACGTGGTGGTGCGCCATATCCGCATCCGACCCGGCGAGGCCGGCGTGCACAAGGGCGGCCACTGGGACGTCGATGCGCTGTCGACGCTGACCGGCGCGCGTGACGTCATCGTCGACCATTGCAGCCTGACCTGGGCGACCGATGAAAATCTGTCCGCCTCGGGCGCGCGCTTCATCGGCGACACGCCCGACGCTTGGCGCGACGCGGTGTCACACCGCATCACCTTCAGCCACAACATCATTGCCGAGGGCCTGGCCAACTCGACCCATGCCAAGGGCGAGCATTCCAAGGGCTCGCTGATCCACGACAACGTCAGCGACATCCTCATCGTCGGGAATCTCTACGCGCACAACCACGAACGCAGCGCGCTGTTCAAGGGCGGCGCGCGCGGCCTCATGGTCAACAATCTCATTTACGACCCGGGCCCGCGCGCCGTGCACTACAACCTGATCCAGGAGGAATGGGGCGACCACGCGCGCCAGACCGGCGCGCTCGGCCTGATCGGCAACGTGCTGCGCGCCGGGCCGTCGACGCCGGCGGACGTCGCCCTGTTCATGCTCGGCGGTTCCGGTGACGTGGATCTGTACCTGCACGACAACATCGCCGTCGATCGCCTGGGCCGACCGCTGTCCGAACTCGGCCGCTACACGACGACACCGGCGACGTGGACGCTGCGCAAGAACGCGCCGGCCCTGCCCCACGGCGTGACGCCGCTGCCGGCCAGCGCCGTACAGGACGCCGTGCTCGAAGACGCCGGCGCGCGCCCCTGGGACCGCGACGGTATCGACGCGCGCATCGTCGCCGACACCGTCGAAGGCCGCGGCAGGATCATCGACAGCGAAAACGACGTCGGCGGCTATCCGATCGACGGGGCGACCTATCGCGCGTTCGATGAGAGCGAGTGGGATATGGAAACGCTGTGGCCGAAAGCGGGGTTTCCGGCGAAGCGCAGGCCGAAGTGAGGTTTCTGGTCGCGCTGTCGGATTGTGATTCTCCACAGTCGGGCGAAAATCGCGGCACTCGGGCGGCGGAAGCTTCTCCCCCTCACCCCAACCCTCTCCCCCGAGCTGAAGCTCAGGGGAGAGGGAGCTGATCGTCTGCGCGCCGCTGGCTTCATACCCCTCTCCCCCAAGCGCGCAGCGCTTGGGGGAGAGGCTGGGTGAGGGGGAGAAACATCAGCAATACGCGGCGTGCGCGTTTCGCCGAACGTGCGACGTGCCGAACATGCGACACAAAGAATTCGCGCTGCGCACGTCATGCGACGCATGGCGTGCATGCCTGCCTGCATTGAGCAACGCATGCCACTATCACGATAGAAAAACCTGACAGCAGGCCTCACATCACCGAAACGGCCGATACCGTCGCAACCGCTGCACCGTAGTCGCGTCGATGACCGGCCGCTGTTCGCTGCGCACCGCACCGGGTCCGCGGCTGCCGGCTTCGCCGAAGCGCGCGTCGGCAGGCTCGAAGGCGACGCGGCGGCCGTCGCGCGCGGTGTAGTTCATCGCGTCCCACCCGCGCGCATCGATATGCGCATCCATCCAGCAGTCGATGAACGCCGCGCTGCCGCGCACGGCGGGATCACCGTACTGACCATCGGCAAACGTGCGCGTCGGGCGCCAGGGCCGGCCCAGCGCGACACTGGCCGCGGGGACCTCAGCCTCGCGCGCGAGGTTGCAGCGACACAGCAGCAGGCCTACGGACTGCGTCGCGAGCGTCGACGGCGCAGTCAGGTAGCCCTGGCGTTCCTTGCCCGGCCGGAAGCGCGACACGATCTCGCAATCGTCGAGCACGCACTCGCCCGCGCCGAAGATGAAGTCCACGCTGCCGCGCACGCGGCAGCGGCGCAGCCAGCTGCGGCCGGCCTCGGCGAACAAGGTGTCCTGGTGTCCGTCGATGTCGCAGTCTTCGAGCACGACACGATCCGAGCCCGTATCCAGCATCAGCGCAACGGCTTGCGCGCCGTTGGCGCCGACGGTTTCCAGCACCGGCCTGGCGAGGTGGGCGCGGTAGTCGAAGCGATTCTCGAACGTCAGCGAGCGTGCGCGAAACCCGCTGGCCCGCACGATCACGCTGGCACAGCCCCAGGTGCCCCATGGCATCGGTGACCCCAGTTCCCCATCGTCGCGGCGATGCCCGGCGGCGCGATCCGAACCGATGCGGCAGCGCTCGCGCTGCGCACCGATCAGATGCACGTTCGGCTTGTCGACGACGAGCTTTTCATTCCATACGCCTACGCCTATCGCGATACGGAACGGCCGCGTTCCCGTCGACGGCGCCGCCGGAATCGCCGCAGCGAGGCTGTCGTAGCGGCGCCCCTGCGGCGCGGCGTCGCCCTGCGCGACCACCGCATCGAAGCGATCCGCCGGACGCCGCACGAGACAGCCCGGCAGCGACAGCGAGGCCAGCGAGGACGCCTGCAGCAGGAATCGCCGCCGTGGTAGCACCGGACGATTCATGCGAACGGTTCCGCGCGCAGGCAATGGAAACAGGCCGTCGGGGGGCGGCCCTTAGCTGTCGATGCGGGACGCCGCGCTGTTCGCGAGCGTTCTGCTGTCGAGCGCACTAGGAAATCTCTGAACATGCCGATATCTGCTTCTGATTCCGGAGCCCCCTTGAGTCAAGGGGGTGAAGGACGATGGCTAGAACC
>JBBQZR010000098.1:0-11751 GCA_038207515.1 Lysobacterales bacterium
GGCTGGCCGACGCGGTGCTGGCGATGATCGAGAAACCCATGCCCAAGGAAAGTGCAAGCAAGGAACGACGCATACGATCTACCCCTCCGAAGAATGAAGATAAGCGCACGATCGCCGCGGCGCGGCGAACGGGATGTCCAGAGCGAATGCCCTGTACCACGCCCCTGTCGTGGGCCTGTCGATCCCCTCCCGGAGCGACAGGCGCAGGCACGCTACGCAGCCGCGAAAAAAAAGCATTCTGCGCTGCAATACACCGCCGCCGTTGCGGCCGTGGATAGCGGGTGGACCTCGCGTGCGGATTCGGCGGTAGCGCCGACGTCCGCTGCTCAAATCACGGGCGCCAGCAGCCGCCGATGTTCGATACGCCGACGGCATCGGTTGCCAAATCAACGGACTAGCACGAACGCGCCGCACCGCGCGCGGGTTGCTATGCATGTGGCAAAAACGCACTGTTCCTCTGTGCACAGATGGAGCCTGGAGCAGACTCTAAACCTGTCACTACACTGAACGCCGCAAACTGCCCGACGTGTTTGGCCAGTAAAACCGTGGACGGTGCACGCAGGCTGCGCGTCCGGCAAGCCAAGTTGGCGTACCCGTCATGACGTGTCGTGCAGGATGAGGCGCTTGCTGCGCAGCAGGGGGCATGCTGCATGACGCAGCATCGCACTGCAGGTTTGGAGTTGGCTCCGACGTCCAACGAATTCAATCACCTAGCGCGACAAGGCAACTCCCTGAAGCGTGACCGAATTGTCGCAGGCCCGTCGCGTTCATGGCCGTCCGCGCGTGACGGCCACACGCAAGAGCGCCTCATGGCACAGCGCGTGCTGCCTTGGAATCTCCCCTTGCACGGACGCTTTCGCGATGACGCACCCTGCCCCGCCTCACCGGCTCCGCTCCCACGGCGCTCCCGTGCTTCTAACCGGCCTGCTGGTGCTCATCAGCGGCACGCTCGAGGCGCAGGATGCGCCCACTCACCCCCACGAATCGGCGCCGGCGATGCCGGACATGGCCGAGCACGATGGCGCCACGCCGATGCGCGGTTTGCTGGGGCCCTACGCCATGAGCCGCGAAGCCTCCGGCACGAGTTGGCAGCCGCAAGCCACCCCGATGGGCGGCAGCGCACCGTGGATGACGGGCGAGTGGATGTGGATGGCGCATGGTTCGGTCAATCTCGTCGCGACCGATAACTCCGGCCCGCGCGGTGACCGCGACACGGTGGTCCAGACGATGGGCATGCTGATGGGCATGCGCCCGCTTGGTCCGGGCACCCTGGGTGTGCGTGCCATGGTGTCGCTGGACGCCTGGGGTGTCGGCAAGACCGGCTATCCGCTCCTTTTCCAGACCGGCGAAACCGCCGACGGTCGCACGCCGCTGATCGATCGGCAGCACCCGCACGATCTTTTCATGGAACTGGCGGCCAGCTATTCCCAGCCGGTGGGCGAGTCCAGTTCGGCCTTTGTGTACCTGGGATTGCCCGGCGAGCCGGCATTGGGCCCGCCGACCTACATGCACCGGTTCTCCGGCATGGCCAACCCCGAAGCGCCGCTCGGCCACCACTGGCTCGATGCCACCCACATCACCTTCGGCGTCGCCACGCTCGGCTGGGTGTGGAAGGATTTCAAAGTGGAAGGTTCCGCATTCAATGCGCGCGAGCCCGACCAGATCCGCACCAACATCGAGCTGCGCGCGCTCGATTCCTGGTCTGGCCGCCTCTCCTACAACCCGAGCGATCGCTGGGCGCTGCAGGTCAGCCGCGGCCTCCTAAAGAGCCCGGAGCAACTGGAGCCCGACGTCGACATGCGCCGCACGACCGCGTCGGTCATCTACCACCGCCCGTTCGAGCGCGCGCAGTGGCAGACGACGCTCGCCTGGGGGCGCAACCAAAAGCTTCCCGGCCACGCGACCGAATCCTTTCTTCTGGAAAGTACGCTCGTGATCGACGAGATGCACACCCTGTACAGCCGCGTGGAGCGCGTGGACAAGGACGAGCTCTTTGGTGAGGACGAGCCGCTCGCGGGCGAGGTCTTCACCGTTGACAAGGCGACGCTCGGCGCCATTCACGATTTCCCGCCCACGCGCCTGGGGCGTTTTGGCCTGGGCCTGCAGTACAGCCGCTACGCGATTCCCGCGGCTCTGAAGCCCGTCTACGGCCGTCAGCCGGACGCGTGGCTCGCGTTTGCCCGGTGGCGCCTCTGACGACCGCCGTTGTCCCTTCCATAGGAGAAACCCATGCCGCATCAGACCCACATGTCCTCTGCCATGAACGAGTGCATCCAGCAGTGCCTGGCCTGCTTCACCACGTGCCAGCAGACGGCGCTGACGCATTGCTTGGAGCTCGGCGGCGAACACGTCGAGCCGACGCATTTTCGGCTCATGATCGATTGCGCCGAGGTCTGCCGCAGCGCGGCCGCGCTGATGGCCAACGGCTCGGCCTTCCACGCAGCGCAGTGCGTCGTGTGCGCAGACATCTGCCGCGCCTGCGCAGAGAGTTGCAAACGCCTGGGCAACATGGACGCGTGCGTTCAGGCGTGCGAGCGCTGTGCGGAGGCTTGCGAAGCGATGGCCGGCGGCAGTGGCACCGATCAACGCGCTGGCACGGCCGCTCACTCATGAACACGCCCATGACACCCCGTGCGCGACTGTTCGCCAACCTCGGTCGCGGCGCACTCGCGCTCGGTTTTCTGGCCATGCTGGCCGCCTGGATCAGCGCGATGACAACCACCGGCGCATGGCTGGGCTTTACGACGGCCCACTGGTTTGCCGACGCGACGGTGATGGCGCTGCTGGGCATCGGTGGCCTGGTCGACGCCCTGGTGCACGCACGCACTGGCGAGTAACGCCGCTGACCTCGTTGACCCAAGCCTCATCAGGTGTCCAGGAGCACGCTGCCGCTCGTCTCGTGGGTACAGGCATAGGCCTGCAAGGTCGCCAGAATCGGGCACGCCGCCAGCGTCGGCGGCGGACCCCGTCGGCAGTTTTCGACCGCGGCGGCGAGCGCCTGCAATGCGGCGCAACGATCGGCGAGCTCTTGCTGCAACGCTTTGGCACACGCCCGTACTGGCGCCGGTCGCGCGCTCGGTAGCGCCATGATGATCAGCGTGCGAATCGCCTCCAGGGTAAGCCCCAAGGCTTTGGCGCCACGTATGGCTTGCAGGCGGAACACGTCATCTGGCTCGTATTTGCGGTAGCCGCCGCCACGTCGCGCCGGTGTGGGGAGCAAGCCAATGCGTTCGTAGTACCGCACCGTGTCGACCGGCACACCGCTGGCGCTGGCCAGTTCACCGATACGCATCGGGCCTTTGGTAGTCCTCGAGGCCGTAGCGCCCGGTGCGTCGCTGGACGCAGGCGTCTTTAAAGAATCCATGGAAAATACTCCGCTGAGCGTGCGCGCAGGCGCACCCACGATCCGCTGCATCAAGCGGCAGGCAGCGGATCGGCTCGAAACCGGCTTAGGTTCGCGCGGTGTTAGGCGGTCGTAGGAGCGCGGTGGGACGTAGATCCAACGACCACGCCGGTGCGTCCGACGATCGCGTCCGTTGCCGGTCCGGTGCATGCAGGCCCAAGGCTACCGATGGCGCCGCGACAGGTAGACAGCCGCAATGGCAGAGGTGATCCGCGCAGCACGGCATAGACGGCGACGGCGCATGCGGGGCCGCTGGTTCGTTCTCCCCGTGACAGGCATGGGACGAGCGCTGGGGCGTTGCGCCCTTGGCAGCGGGCCGGCCACTCGCTGCTGTCGCGCCGGTCAACACCAGCAACAGACTGAGCAGGCTGCGCCACAGCAGTCCGCGCCACGTCATAGAGGAACGAGCACCCATCATCGCCCTAGCGTGCGGCAGGACCGGGCAAGTCGCAAGCGTTCTCAGCGCCATGCGGCTATATCTACGGATGAGCAAGCGGGTTACAAAAACAACGCCTCACCCCGTCGGTTGCTACGCCCCCCGCTTTGGAAGAGTTCGGAATCGCGACGCCGGCTTCGTTCCGACACGCTCCAGGGCAGAATGGCATCGAAGCTGTGACGACATCTGGGCACGTGGCGGTTCGTTCGCGCTCACCTGTTACGCCCGTAGGTAGCCGTGTGCTAACCCAATCGGCGTCACGCGCCAGACCCAGCGGTCGGTAAGTTCGTTACGGTTTGCCCTCATAGGTGCAAACCTCGTTCACAGATCCGCGGGAACCTTCGGTGCGAATCGGAGTTGCGTAGGATGAACGTACCGGCTCGAAGAGAGCGTAAGCTGTCGCTGTCGTTACCGGTCTGTTCGTGCTCGCTCTGGACATCCGTCTCTTTCCATGCCGTTTCGCTACCGCCGCCATCGTCGCTGGATCGCGTTGCTTGCGCTGATCGGTCTGCTGTTCCAGCAGTTCGCAATGGCCGCGTATGTCTGTCCTCAAGAGATCGCGACAGCGACGGCTCAAGTCGTCGCAGAAGCGCCGCCGTGCCACACACCGGATACGTCGGATCAGGCACGCTGCCACGAACATTGCCACCCTACGACGGCCTCGGCCGACCACGCCCCGGCGCTGACCGTGCCGCCGGCGTTTTTACCGGCAACTACCTGGTCGCGAGAGCTTGCATGTACGGCCGCGCTTGACCAGGCGAGCCCGGAGTACCCTCTGCGCGCCAGGGCGCAACCGCCGCCGCTGAGCATTCAGCACTGCACTTTCCAGATTTGAGCACCCCTCGGGATTGACCGTGGCGCCGCGCTGTGCGCGGCCGTTTCGTCGTTGCCGTGGAGTTCTCATGTTTGCCCTTCCTCTTTTTTTTTCGCGCCCCTTCTACCGGCGGCGCGCGTCATTGCGTTCTGTTTTGGCGGTACTGACCGCTCTCAGTGCTGGCGCGGCCGTGTCGGCGGATCTGACCTCCTTGTCGCTTACGGACGCCGTTCTTTCGGCCGAACGCCAAGCGCCCGAGCTGCGGGCGCGAGCGGCGGGCGTGACGGCCGCGGAGGCTGCGGTCGGCCCTGCCGGTCAGCTGCCTGATCCCGAGCTCGTCGTCGGCCTGCAGAACCTGCCGGTAACCGGCGACGACGCTTTCAGGACGACGCGCGACTTCATGACCATGCGCACGGTCGGTGTCATGCAGCAGTTTCCGCGGGGCGAGAAACGCCGCCTGCGCCGCGAGCGCGCCGCGACCGACGTGGACCGCGAGCGGGCTCTGTTGACCAACGAACAACTCGTCGTGCGTGAAGGCGTCGCGCGAGCCTGGATTGCGGCGGCATCCGCCGAGCGCCGCCTGATGCTGCTGACGGCGCTGCAGCCTCAGGCGGACGCACAGCTGGCCGCGACCACCGCCGCACTGACAGCCGGGCGCGCGACGGCCGCCGAGGGCATCGCAGCCCGTTCGGCGATCGCGGCGCTGCAGGACCGGCTTGATGCCGCACGGGCCGACCAGGACATGGCACGCGCGGATCTGGCGCGCTGGCTGCCGGACCTGGGCGATCGCCCGCTGGGCGCGCCGCCGGACTGGCGCGATCTGGGCGGCGATCCCGACGCCCTGGCCACGAACGTCGCGCACCACCGCGAGTTGCTGGCCTACGACGCGGCGGAGCGTGCCGCGACCGCCGATGCGGCGCTCGCCCGAGCCGAGAAGCGACCCGACTGGTCGTTGGAGCTCGCGTACGCCCGACGCGGACCGCAGTTCTCCAACATGGTCTCGGTGCAGTTTCGGGCGCCGTTGGCGCTGTTCGCTGCGCATCGACAAGACCCGCTCATAGCGTCCAAGCAGGCACTGGTCGCACGCATCGACGCCGAGCGTGAGGCGGCGCAGCGGATGCACGGCGCCGAGCTGCGCAAGACGCTGACGACCTGGCGCAGCGCGGTCGAGCGCATCGCGCGCTACGAGCACGAATTACTGCCGCTGAGCGAGGACCGCGCCGACGCGGCGCTGGCGGCCTACCGCGGCGGCCGCGGCGACCTCACGGCGTCGCTGCGCGCGCTGGACGAAGCCATCGAGCAACGGCTGGCCTACACCGACCTGCAAAGCACCCTGGGCCAAGCCTGGGCGACGCTGTATTTCGCGTTTCCGACCGAGCGCACGCCATGAACCGTCTATCCGTGTTCCTCGCACTCCTCGTGGGTGTCGTTGTCGGCGTAGGCTCGACCTGCTGGCTCGTCGGCCGTGGACACCGCGGCATGCCGGCCGCGGCGCCGGCAACGACCCAAAAAAAGGTGCTGTACTGGTACGACCCGATGGTGCCGGCCCAGCACTTCGACCAGCCCGGCAAATCGCCGTTCATGGATATGCAGCTGGTCCCGAAATACGCCGGCGACGCGCCCGAGGACGCCGGCACGGTGCGCATCGAACCGCGCCTCGTGCAGAACCTCGGCGTGCGCACTGCGCTCGCCACGCGTGGCGCATCGATGAACTCGGTCCGGGCCACCGGGGCGGTGACGTTCGACGAACGTGGCGTGGTGTTCGTGCAGGCTCGCGTCGCCGGCATTGTCGAGCACCTCGCCGTGCGTGCTCCGTTGACGACGGTCTCCGCCGGCCAGCCGTTGCTGACGCTGATCGCGCCGGAATGGACGGCGGCGCAGGCCGAGTACCTGTCCCTTCGCGCGGCCCGCAGCGTCGGACTCGATGCCGTGCGCGCGGCCGCGCGCCAACGGTTGATGCTCCTCGGCATGAGCGAGGGCCATATCCGCGCCGTCGAAGACCGCGGGCACGCCGAGGAGCGGATCACGATCGTCGCGCCGCGCGCCGGCGTCGTCAGCGAGCTGCTGGTACGTGACGGCGCGAGCGTGACGGCCGGTACGCCGCTGCTGCGCATCAACGATCTCGACACCGTGTGGGTCAACGCCGCGATTCCCGAAGCGCAGATCGATCGCGTCTCACCGGGAAACGCCGTCGTGCTGGAGCTGCCGGCCTTCCCGGGCGAATTGCTCGCCGGCACCGTCGAGGCCTTGCTGCCCGATCTCGACACCACGACGCGCACGCAGATCGCCCGCGTCGTCGTACCGAATCCGACGCAGCGCCTGTTGCCCGGCATGTTTGCGCGCATGGCGATCACCGGCCGTGCCACCGCGGCGGTCGTGCAAATACCGACTGAGGCCGTGATTGCCACCGGTGCGCGCCAGGTCGTCATCGTCGACGTTGGCGACGGGCGCTTTCGCGCGCAGGAGGTGCGCACCGGCGACGAGAGCGATGGCCGTACCGTGGTGCTCGACGGCATGGCTGAGGGCGACCGAGTCGTGCTGTCCGGTCAATTCCTGATCGACTCCGAAGCGAGCCTCACCGGCACGCTCGCGCGACTCGATACGCTGGACGCGGCGGCGCTGCCGGCGACGGCTGTGCCGACGCGCTATTCAGCCGATGGCACCGTCAAAGCGATCGACGCCAGTGGCTGGACCATTGCGACCGAGGCCATACCCGCGTTGGAGATGGGCGCGATGACCATGACCTTCATGCGTCCCGACACCGTGCCCGTCGACGGCCTTCGGATCGGGCAGCGCGTGCGTTTCACGTTCGTCCGTAACGCCGATGACGCGTTCGAAATCGCGACGATCGCCGCGCGGCCGGCAGGAGGCACGCCATGATCGCGCGCATCATCCGCGGGTCGATCGCGAACCGATTCCTCGTGCTGCTCGCGGCCGCGTTCCTGGCCGCCTGGGGCGTGTATGCCGTGCGGCAAACGCCGGTCGATGCCTTACCGGATCTGTCGGACGTGCAGGTGATCGTCCGCACGACCTGGGCCGGGCAGTCACCACAGCTCATCGAGGACCAGATCACCTATCCATTGACGACGACGATGCTGTCGGTACCAGGCGCGAAGACCGTTCGCGGCTTTTCGTTCTTCGGCGACTCATACGTCTACGTGCTGTTCGACGACGGCACGGACCTGTACTGGGCGCGATCGCGCGTGCTGGAGTACCTCAACCAGGTGCAGTCGCGGTTGCCACGCGCTGCGAGCGCCGCGCTCGGACCCGACGCCACGGGAGTCGGCTGGATCTACGAGTACGCGCTGGTCGATCGCAGCGGTCAGCACGACTTGTCCGAGTTGCGTGCCCTGCAGGACTGGTTCCTACGCTACGAGCTGAAAGGCGTGCCGGGCGTCGCAGAGGTGGCCACCGTCGGCGGCATGGTGCGGCAGTACCAGATCGTGCTCGACCCGGACCGATTGCGCGCTTACGGCATCACGCAGGCCACGGTGACGCAGGCCGTGCAGCGGGCCAACAGCGAAGCCGGCGGCTCGGTGCTCGAGCTGGCCGAGGCCGAGTACATCGTGCGTGCGAGCGGCTATCTGAAAACGCTCGACGACTTCCGCGCGATTCCGCTCACCGTCGGCGCCGGCGGCGTGCCGGTGCGACTTGCCGACGTCGCGCGCGTGCAGCTCGGCCCGGAAATGCGCCGCGGTGTCGCCGAACTCAACGGCGAAGGCGAAGTCGTCGGCGGTGTGATCGTGATGCGGTCGGGCAAGAACGCGCAGGCGACGATCTCAGCGGTCAAGGCGAAGCTCGCGAGCGTACGGACGAGCCTGCCTGTCGGCGTCGAGGTCGTGGAAACCTACGACCGCTCGCAGCTCATCGGCCGCGCGATCGACAACCTGAGCGGCAAACTGCTCGAGGAGTTCCTCGTCGTCGCGCTGGTGTGTGCCGTGTTCCTGTTTCACCTGCGCTCGGCGCTGGTCGCGATCGTCGCGTTGCCGCTGGGTGTACTCGCGGCGTTCATTGTGATGCACTGGCAAGGCCTCAACGCGAACATCCTGTCGCTTGGCGGCATCGCGATCGCGATCGGCGCGATGGTTGATGCCGCGATCGTGATGATCGAGAACGCCCACAAGCACCTGGAATCCTGGCAGCACGCGCATCCGGAAAAAACCCTGACCACCGACGCGCGCTGGCGACTGATCGGCGATGCGGCGGCCGAAGTCGGCCCGGCGCTGTTCTTCAGCCTGGTCACCATCACGCTCTCCTTCGTGCCGGTATTTACGCTGGAAGCGCAGGAGGGCCGGCTGTTCGCGCCGCTCGCGTTTACCAAGACGTACGCGATGGCTGCGGCCGCGGGCTTGTCGATCACGCTGATTCCCGTGTTGATGGGCTACTGGATCCGCGGACGCATCCCGGAGGAGCGTGGCAATCCGTTGTCGCGTGCCCTGATCACGATCTACCACCCGATCCTGGATGCCGTGCTGCGTTTTCCCAAAGTAACTTTGTTCGCGTCGGCGCTCCTGCTCGCGGCGACTGCGTGGCCGATCAGCCGCCTCGGCGGCGAATTCCTGCCGCCGCTCGATGAAGGCGACGTGCTCTACATGCCGAGCGCGTTGCCCGGGCTGTCCGCCGGCAAGGCCGCTCAGGTGCTGCAGCAGACCGACAAAATGATCCGCTCGGTACCCGAAGTGGCCAGCGTGTTCGGCAAGATCGGCCGGGCCGAGACGGCGACCGATCCGGCGCCGATGGAGATGGTCGAAACGACGGTGCGCTCCAAGCCGCGCGACCAATGGCGCGCCGGCATGACGCCGGAAAAACTCATCGCTGAACTGGATGCCGCGGTACGGCTGCCCGGGCTGACGAACCTGTGGGTGCCGCCGATTCGCAATCGCCTGGACATGCTGGCGACCGGTATCAAGAGCCCGATCGGCATCAAGGTCAACGGCAATGATCTCGCCGTCATCGACCAGGCGGCCTCCGCGATCGAACAGGCGATCAAGACGGTACCGGGCGTCACCTCGGCGCTGGCCGAGCGCCTGAGCGGTGGCCGTTACGTCGACGTCGACGTCGACCGCGAAGCCGCGGCGCGCTACGGCCTCAACATCGCCGACGTGCAGAGCGTCGTGAGTGCGGCGATCGGCGGCGAGACGATTGGCGAAACGGTCGAAGGGCGCCGACGGTTTCCGATCAGCGTGCGCTACCCGCGCGAGCTGCGCGACAGCGTACAGAAGCTGCGCGATCTGCCACTCCTGACTGCGGGCGGCGCGCAGATCACGCTGGGGAGCGTCTCGCGGATTGCGATCAGCGACGGACCGACCATGATCCGCAGCGAAAACGCGCGCCTGTCCGGATGGATTTATGTCGATGCGCGAGGGAGGGATCTGACTTCGGTCGTGCACGACCTGCGCGAGCGCGTCGCGCGAGACGTCGTACTGCCTGCCGGCACCTCGATCACCTGGTCGGGCCAGTTCGAATACTTCGAGCACGCGATGGCCAAGCTGCGCGTCGTGATCCCGGCGACAGTGCTGATCATTTTCGTGCTGCTGTACGTGACCTTCGGGCGCGTCGAGGACGCGGTTCTGATCCTCGCCAGCGTGCCGTTCGCGCTGATTGGTGGGTTCTGGCTGATGTATCTGCTGGGCCATGCGTTCTCGATTGCGACGGCAGTCGGCTTCATCGCGCTCGCGGGCGTTTCGGCCGAGTTCGGCGTGATCATGCTGCTTTACCTGAAGCAGGCGTGGGAGCGACGCCTTGCCGCAGGCGAGCCGGCCACGGCCGATACGCTGCTGGCAGCCATCCGTGAAGGAGCGGTGCAGCGCGTGCGCCCCAAAGCCATGACCGTCGCGGTGATCCTCGCCGGTCTGCTGCCGATCCTCATCGGCAGCGGCACGGGTTCGGAAATCATGCAGCGCATCGCCGCGCCCATGGTGGGCGGGATGATCACCGCGCCGCTGCTGTCGATGCTGGTGATTCCGGTCGTGTTTCGCGTACTGCGCACGCGCGACCTCGGAACGGCGAGCGTCGCGCCGACACACGGTGTTCATTCGTGCCCACCGAACAATCGCTCCTCGAACGACGCCGCCTGAACGTCTTCGCGCTGACGCGGGAAAGCGTGCTTGATCTTCGCCTTGTCGCAGCTTTCGCAGCGCGCCCAGCAGCTCTCCGTGGGGGGCGCTTCGCGGTCGAAATCCTCGTGAGGGCCGCCAAACCTCGGCACGGAATGCTGCGATACCGATGTGCTACTCACGCCCATCGACGCCAAGCATCAGGCGTCTCTTCGCTTCGCTGGCGATGGTCGCGATCGCTGAAATCGGCGACAAGACCCTGTTGCTTTCGTCGTTCTCGCGACGCGTTTTCGCGGCCAGCATCGGCCGATTGTCGCGGCCATTTTTGCGCAGACCGTTCCAGAAGCGACCGTCGGCGACGAAGTACACGCCCGTTGAAGCATTCGCGGATGCTCTGCCGCGTGCGTGCCAGCGTGGGGCTAGGAAGTAGTACCCAACAACGGCGGCGTACGCAAAGCGCGGGCGGCGACCAGCGGCAAGACAAGCAAATTGAGCGCGGTTGACGACAGCAGGCCGCCGAGCAGAACGATTGCCATCGGGCCTTCGATTTCGCGGCCGGCCTCGCCGCTGCCCAGCGCCAGCGGCACCACACCGAGCGCGGTGACCAACGCCGTCATGAGGATGGGCGTGAGCCGCTCCCGGACACCCCGCAACGCCGTGTGGCGGCTCCAACGCATGCCTTCATTCAGCATGAGATGCTCGTAGTGCGACAAGAGCATGATGCCGTTGCGCGCACTGATGCCAAACAGCGCGATGAACCCG
Source organism: Lysobacterales bacterium (assembly GCA_038207515.1). Classification (GTDB taxonomy): domain Bacteria; phylum Pseudomonadota; class Gammaproteobacteria; order Xanthomonadales; family Rhodanobacteraceae; genus Tahibacter. Next base: position 11,472 of record JBBQZR010000098.1, read on the forward strand.
ACCAGCGCGCCCATCGACAGCGCCTCGCCGCATACGGCCAGCGCCAGCACGCCACCGACGAGCGCAAACGGCACGTTGATCAGAACGATCAGTGCACTGCGGCGTTCCCGGAACGACAGCAGGAGCAGCACCACGATCGCGATCGCCGCGAGAACGCTGTAGCGGGCCAGATCCGCCCGCGCAGCGGCCGCTTCACGGGCGGTACCCGCGATTTCCACGTACATCCCCGAGGGCAGTGGACCCAGCGCCGCCAACGCCGCGCGCGCATCGGCTTCAAACA
>JBBQZR010000099.1:0-11451 GCA_038207515.1 Lysobacterales bacterium
GACCCAGCATCGCCTGCGCCGACAGCCCCTTTTCCTCGCTCTTCATCGTGAGCTGGAAGTCGAACAGCTGCGACAGGCTTTCCTTCCCCTGCAACCCGTCGAAGCGCAGCACTTCGGGGCCCAGCGGCGTGGTCACGTTCAGGGTGCGATTCATGTTGGTCCTTGCGCAAGTCCAGGCGATGACGACGACATGACTCGTCGCCTGCGCCGACGGATGACGTCGGCGGCATTCCTACCACTGCGAGGTTTCGCGCGGTTGACCCGCACGCCGGCCGACGAGATGCGAGTCTCGCGGACCGGGCACCGCGCCACGCGGTGGCTTGAACCCAACTTGTACCTTAGCGTTTGCGATGCGCGCGTTAACAGCAACTGCGTCACATTGACGCAAAGCAGCAAGCCCATGTCCAGTGAGCCCAACGGCCCGACTGCAGAATTACACAGTGACATTACGAAAGTTTGTTGGCCGACGCGCACGCGGCCGCGCGCGGCGCCATTGCGATTCACGGCGAAGCCTCGATCAATATCCAGCCGGAGATGACGCCCATGCGCGACGCAAAGGTAAAAACATGCGGACGCGGCAACACGAGCGGCGTCGCTGTCGGACACAGAGAAGTGATACCAACACGGCCCAGCGCACCATCGCGGCATCGTTCCTTTGCCTTGGGTTCGGATAGTGCCATCGTCATGGACGCCAAACTTGGGAGATAACACCGGCGAGCGGCGGAGTGCGAGCCCCGCCCCCCGGCCGTGACGCACGTTCCTGTCGTGCCCGCACCGCCTGCCTTCGATTCTCCCGATCCGCGTCCGGACGATCAAGCCTGATCGCGCGCCATGAGCGCGATTTCCGCCATAGCCGCACAAGGCGCAAAGTCGAATTCGACGTCGAACGTGCGCGGACGAGAAGGCACGACTATGCAGCCCTTAGGCAGCGCGGCATGACAGCCCTCCCATCTGATTGGTCAATAAATAACCAAATGCGAAGTTGTAGTTAAAATCACGTTCGCTGGTGTGGCGGTGTCAAGCCGGCAGACTCAGCGGGTGTTTCCACCAGACCGGAGCCCGGCGCCATTCATTGCGCATCCGGCCCCATGATGTCGCGCACGCCGCTGCGCCGGAATGGCTGCGCCAACTGGGCGAAAAAACCGGTCGCGATGCGTCCGTGTATGCCGATGTCCGCCGGGGGCCGGCGCGCCGGGTTGTAATAAGTACCGAACAGCAGGTCCCACAACACCAGATTCTCGCCGTAGTTGCGATTGCCCTCCTCGAGCCGCTTGGAGTGGTGCCAGCGGTGCAAACCCGGCGTGGAGAACACCCAATCCAGCGGTCCCGTGCGCAGCACGATGTTGCAATGGGTCAGCAGTCCGGTCACCGCGGTGACCGCGCTGATCCAGAGAAACACCGCCAGCGGCGCACCGAGAAAATACAGCGGGATCTGCCCGAGCAGTGCCTTGAAGCAGGTATCGACGATGTGGAAACGGCCGGTATTGACGACCCACAGGCGGCGCACGCTGTGATGCAGCGCGTGAAAACGCCAGAACAACGGCCATTCGTGGGCGATGCGATGCGCGAGGTAGAGGCCCAGTTCCGCGATGACCAGCCCGAGCACCACTTGCGCGAACAACGGCCAGGCCGCCGGCCAAAGGCCGCTCGCGGGCGCCACGGCCGGCTGTACGACCAGCGCCGTGGCCATGCCCAGCGACGCGGCCAGCGCCGCGCCGATCTGCACCAGTCCCTTGGTGAACAGGGTATGCGCGAGGTTCGCCGCCGTATCGCCGTCGTCTTCCAGCCACCGCGACTCGAACGGCATCAGCCGTTCCAGCACGGCAATGACCACGAACAGGCTCAGGTAGACCGCGTTGAAGGCGAGCAGAGGCCGCGCACTGTCGAGCGCCAGATACGAACCGTAGAGACCCAGCGCGTACAGCACGGGCCACAACAGCCACGAGAGCCCGTCCGACCATAGCCCCAAGCGCATCGCTCGTCCCCTGCCCGGCCACAGGCCGGTCCGCCGCGATATTTTCGCGTCGGCGACGCCGAGTCAACCCGGCCAGCACGCCGCGGGCGCCGGCCCGCGGCGCGATGTCCGGCAAGCGGTCCGTTGCAGCGAGGCCGGTCCGTTCGCCCGTCCGTTCGCCAGGCCCATCCAAACCCTCCGGCGCGCGGGGGCTCACGACGATGAGAATCTTCACGCCCTCGCTTGAAGGAGAGGTTTTTTGCACGCACACGGCACGGCTGGTTTGGCGAAATCCAAAATACTTATTTAATCAACAATGATTTTTATATCTTTTCATGCAACATGCGGCTCCGCCGCACCGGCGCTCGCGCTGATCGGCATCATTGCGAGCTATGGCGGTGTGCTGGGTCTCAGCTGGATCCAGAAACGCATCCCCACCGACGCTGGCCGGCCGCATCCTCGGCATCGTCATGTTCGCCGTGCTCGGCCTGAGGCCCCTGTCGATGTCCCTCGGCGGATTCATCATCGCGAACTCATCGCTGACGACGCTGCTGAACGCATCGGGCTGCCCGATCGCCGCGCTCGCGCTGGTTGGGTTGGCGGTGCCGGCGATCAACCGGTTCGGGATGTTTCCGGCGCCGTTCGCGCGACCTGCGAGCGAAGCGCCGTAGCGGACGGCCGCTTGGTGCGCTCCTCGTTTCACTCGAATATCTCGACGCTGGTCAACGAGGTGTCGCGAAACATCCTGCGCTATGTGATTTCGCAAGACCGGCGACTCAACGTTTATCAATGTCGGCCAAACATTCCTGAGCAAACGTCTTGCAGTCTTCGCTCGCCAACGGATGCCTCAATACCGCCGCGAGCGCCAGCGCAAATCGGGCCGGCGGCAGGGCAGCCCATGCTTTCTTGCGCCGGGCACCCTTGGCTCGCATGATCCGGTCCAGCCAGCCGACCACCTGGACGCTAGGCTGTCGCTCCAAAGATGCCAGCAACTGATCGGCATAGGCATCCACAGGCCGTTGCTCGATGAAACCGCCGAAGGGGCCGGGACCGCCAAAATCCAGCTCCGGGTATCGCTCGACCAAGGCCAGTATCTGCGCCAGCACCTCGTCGAAATCATGATCGCCCAGCGCATCCAGGTGCTCATACGCACAGTCGATGACAATCCACTTGTCGCCTTGGGCATTGGCTTCTGCTGCCGCCGCCAGAAGGATGTCGAAAACTGGATCCGTTTGTTTTTCCATTTCTCTCACGCTTCCGCCGACGCTTCCGATAAGGGTGGAAGCGCCCTATCGAAAGTCATTGCCCTGATGACATCAGCCGCGTTGCGCCTGGGCGACCAGCCAAGGTTTAATGGGAACAAACCCACTTGTTGCTTAAGCCATGTGGATTGGTTGCGCGCACGCGATCGCTCATCATGCGCGGATCGAGTCGTGCCGGGCTCATACAGGCACAGCGTGCGCCGGCCGGCACCGTCCTCGAGCAGCAGCCGGTTGTCGTCCCAGGTGAAGTAGATGGTATCGGCACGATGCCGACCAGACCGTCTGGCATAGCCGCCCCGTTAGCGACGTTGTTGAGCTGCTGATACACGATGTCGGGACCGCACGTGTCATCGAAATCCAGTTGCAGGATTGTGAAAACGCTTTGATCACCCAACATGGCTGCGCCGTAGTTCTCCAGCCACCAGCGATACGAAGGCGGGAAGTGCACGCCAAGTGCAGCCTCTGCTCGCGCTATCCATTCCTCGGGTATTTGCTGGCGAGGTGCGAACCCGGCAACCTTTCCGCTGTCGAGCTCGGATTTTGGTTTTCGTGCGTCGACTGCCTCCGGTCACACCCTCTCCGACGTCACCAGGCTGGAGATCGTGGGTGCCCAGTCCCTGTCTGTCCGACGCAATCAGGCTACGTACCTTTTGAGAAACTCCGCGTACACCTCAGGGGAATTCAGCCTCTGCGCCGACCGGTTCTCCAGTTCGATGGACTCGTCGTAATCGGATGACGAGACAAAGATTACGATGCCACTTCTCATCGATCCGAAGAAACCCTCTGCATCCAAGGAAGCCAGTGCTTCGATCATGGATGAATGAACTTGCTGTCGAAACCCGGGGAATGTACCCGCTTCACAGGCCGACTGGCTCGCTTCGCTCAGGTCCTCACAGATCGCGTCGAACGCTTCGGCCTTCCAGGATTCATAGGCCCATTCGCCGATGGACCACTTGTAACCCGCCATTCGCTTGGGGTCATCCGCGCCGCGCTTCGCGATTTTCTCGCGGTATTTTTCGATGGAGTTCGCAGAGGGCAGAACCGTGTAGCAATCGGCGTCGGTATAAAGGATGAAGGCATAGAACGCCTCACCTTTTTTTTTCTCCATCAGGTCAGAAAACGAAATTCTGGCCGCGGCAATGACTCTTTGCGTCAGATCATCCAAGTTCATATCGGCTCCCAGCATTAAAATTGAACGTTGCAGCATGATTGCGCTGCGGCATGAACTAGGGAAGAAAAACCTCTTTTCCGATTCTCTGCAATTCCTTGAACATGGCAAATTTGCCGCAGTCGCTCTTCGGGTTGATCCCCTGCGCCCGCAGATTCTGATTCGCTTGTTCGAGCTTCTTCGCAACAAGCTCGGCATTTTCGACCGAATGTCCTTTGTTGGGCGCCCACATCAATGCGCCGACCTCGTTCACCGGATCCACGCCGTACTGTTCCACGACGGCGCGACTCCGTTCGAGAGCGGCTTTCATGTCAGGAAGGTGATCGAAGTCGCCCTTGAATATGATGTGGTGCCCATGCGGCCTTTCCATGTCCCCCGGCTTTGGAATACCTGCCTTTATCAGCAGATCACCCCAGCAACTGAGGCCCAGCGGATCGATCCACTGAACCGGATTGGGGGCGTACAGGTAGATATTGTTTCCGCCCAGCAATCCGATGGGATCCTGACTGACGAACCTTCCGACATCGGGGTCGTAGTAGCGGAAGCGGTTGTAGTGCAAGCCGGTTTCGGCATCGAAATATTGCCCCTGGAACCGCAGGTTCTGCACGACCGGAGCGGACTGCTCCCCGCAGATCTCACGCAGCGTGTTGCCGTCACGGACCCAAGTTCGCTGAGGCGGCGTATCGATCGACGCAACCGCGCCCCAGGCACTGTAGCTCGCGCTCCAGACGACGTTGCCGGCGTCGTCGGTCAGCTCGCGCGGCGTTCCGAGATGATCGGCGTGGACGTGGAAGATTTCCGCCACCGCGGTCGGTGCAGGCGACTCGGTCTCGGACCCCACCTTGCGCAGCACTTTCTGACGACGTCGTTCGATCGCAGCCCACTGCTCGGGGTAGCGGTCCTTGAGGCTCAACCACTCCTGCGGCAGCGGTGAAGCCTCTGCCGGTTTAGCCGGCGGCGCGGCGCTGCGCACCAATGCCAGCGGGATGAAATTGTGTGGTTCATAGAGATACAGCGTCTGACTGCCGGCGGTGCGCTCGAGCAACAACCGGTTGCCATCCCAGGCAAAGTGCGTCGCGTCGACATCGTGGCGCGCAACACGCGCGGTTTCGGCGGCAGACCCGGCCGCATCGTTCGCCGCGACTCCGGGCAGCCGGTACTTCGCCACGCGCCGCCCGAATGGGTCGTAGTCGTAGCCCCAGGCTTCATGCACGAACACACCGCGCTGGACGCGGGTGATGTGCGCGCGATCCAGCTGATGTTCCGCATCCCAGCGCAACATGCGGATCTCGTGTGCGCCGGAGCGCTTCTCGATGCAGTTACCCCAGCGGTCGTAGCGATACCGGTGCTGCTGGTAAGCGGTCAGGCGATTGGTCCTGGCGTCGTCCCAGTGTTGCGGATCGGTCGCGAGCTGCTCCGGACCGAGTAGCGGGTTGAAACCTGCGCGGCCGACGTTTTCCCGCAGGTAGGCTTGCCACTCGATGTCGGTCCAGACGCGTTTCGGCGCTGCCGGCACCGCGCCGGTCGCACCGTCATCGAGGAGATTGGACGCCGGATCGAACGCGAAGCGTTCGTTGCCGGCGGCACTCACGGCGGCAAGCAGACGCCCCGTTGCGTCGTACTGGTAAAGACTGCGGCCATTGCGTGCATCGTCGATGCTCAGCAGCTGACCGTTGCGGTCATAGCGATAGAGGCGCGCGATACCCGGTTCCGCCGACGGAATGCCGCTCGCCGTCCTGACGTCCTGGCGCAATACGCGGCCGAGTGCATCGCGCTCGTAGAAGGTCTGCAGCGCGCCCTGCTGGCGCACGGTTTCGCGATGCAGCGCGTCGCGCTCGAACTCGCAGACCGTAGCGTCGTCCAACGTGATCCGGCTGACATGGCCGGAACCGTACAGGTGATGCATGAGCACGCGACCGTCGGGCAATACCGTCCTGTAGCGGTTGCCGAGTCCATCGTAGGCGTGTTCGATCGTGCTCGTCTGGCCGCCGCGCGTGCAGATGATTTCTCGCGCCAGCCTGCCACTCGCGGTGTAGTGAAGCTCGACGCGCGCGTATCGGTTGCGAGCCCGCACGAGCCGACCGTTGAGGTTGTACGTGTAGCGGCTGTGCCGCAACTCGGGTGCGTCGGCGTCGCCAGGCTTGACGCTGATCTTGTCGATCAGACGTCCAAGCAGGTCGCGCTGATAATGCTTTCGCTGGATCGTGTCCTGCGCCGGCGCCATCCACGGTTGCGCGTCGGCAACGCCATCGGCCGATTCGACGAGTTCGCCGGCCGCGTTGTAGCGATAGTCGATGCGCCGTCCATCGAACCCGCGCTCACTGATGAGCCGGTCGGCTGCGTCCCAGGCGAAGCGATGGATCGCGCCGTTTTCGTTGGTCAGCGCGCACAACCGGCCATGCACGTCGTACTGGTAGCGCAGGGTGTGTCCGAGCGCATTCTCGCGCACGAGCGGCTGCCCGCCGGCCGCCAGCACGTAGCGCGTCGGTTGGCCGTTGGCATCCATGTATGCAATCAGCCGGCCGAGCGCATCGTAGGCGAGGCGTTCGATCGCACCGTCCGGCAGCGTGATCGCGACGACGCGATCCTGCCGGTTGATGCGCCGGTAGTCGTAGCGCGTGGTCGCGCCGAGCGCGTCGGTCGTCGCGATGCGATTGCCGCGGTCGTCGTAGGTGTGGCGCGTCGGCTGGCCGAGGCAGTCCCGGTACTCGACGAGGCGGCCGCCGCGGTCGTAACTCAGTTGCATCGTGCCGCCGCGCGCGTCGTGGATGCGCTGCGGCAGGCCCCGTGCGTCGAGCTCAAAGCGCGTGACCGCCCCATCCGGATCGCGCGACTCGGTCAGATTGCCGCGCACGTCGAAGCGCTGCTGCGTGGTCTGACCCAGCGGATCGGTGAGCGCGCTGGGGCGCCGGCTCACGCCGTCATAGCTGAACTGGTGGCTGGTGCCGTCAGGACGATCGATGCGAATCGGCCGTCCGACGTTGTCGTAGCTGTAGCGCGTGCGGCGGCCCAGCGGATCGATGACGAGGGTGAGGTTGCCGTGCCCGTCGCGGTGGTACTGCGTGTGTGCGCCGTCGGGTGTGATCACACCCGTGAAGTAGAAGCTGTCGTCGTAGCAATACGTCGTGACGCGCCCGCTCGCGTCGATGACGCGGTTGCGTCTCGCGAACAGGTCGTATTCGAAACGCAGCGTCTCGCCGGTCGACAGCGTATTCGCAAGCACGCGGCCGCGCGGCGTCGTCATGTCCCATTCGTAGCGTGAGACCAGGCCGCCAGGTTCGGCGTGTTCGATCAGAAGGTGATTCGACCAGTTGAACGTGCGCACGACGGCACCGTCGCCGTCGACGACGGCGGCGAGATCGCCGGCCGCGTCATAGCGATATTCCACGAGCGTGCGTGACGCGGCGAAGCGGCCATCGGAGTCCGGCTCGCCGAGCAGTTCGTCGACACGCAGCAGACGCGGCGACGGCGATGCACGCATGGGATCGTAATGCAGCCCGACGTGCCGGCCGTCACTGGTCTCGACGACGGACGGCCGGTCGTCGGCGGCATAGTGCAGGCGCAGCCAGTTGTCGTTCGCGTCGATCAGGCCGAGCAGCACGAGTGTGTGCGCCTGCGGCGGACGATCGTCCGTCGCCGCGGCTCCATGCTCGATGCCGGCGGCTTGCAACGCCTGTTCGAATTGCTGCACCTGGGCTCGTTCGAGAGCGTCGAGTCCGGCCGCTCGGGCGTGGTCCGAAGGCGCGAGACCGAAGATCAGGCGCAGGCCGTCGGGCGTGACGAGTTCGCAGCTGTTGCGCGCGGTGCGCCGCAACGTCGACTGCTCGTGCGGCGAAAATCGCTGGCTTCCGACCGCGATGCGCGGGAAAGCGATGCGCCGTCCCTGCGCGTCAATGAGCACGAACAGGTCGGCTTCGATCTCGACGCGAAAATCCAGCGGCAGGCTCCAGCCCTGGCCGAGGCAATTCTCATGCCCATTGCTCGACACATACGTGCGCTGCCAGCGCAGCGGCAGCGGCGAGTCGATGACGAAGTCCAGATCCGCATCGCCCACGAGGATCTTGCAGCCGAAGATGGTATTGACCGGCGCGCCCTTGATCGGACAGTCCAGACACGGGATCGGCTTTGGCGGTCCGTCGACGGTGTCGCCTTTGGGCTTTTCCGGTGGCTTGCCATCCGGCGTCTTGTCGACTGGCGGCGTATGCGGCTTGTGGTTGGGGCCCGGGTTCGGCTTTTTCTTCACGCGGCGCATGATGTCGCCGATCTTGTCGGCCAGCTTGCCCAGGCGTGGGCCGGCCTTGGCGACCATCGCGCCAACGCGCGTAGCGGCGGACGCCGCACCCTTGGTGACGAGCACATCGACGGCGACGGCGGCGGCGGCTTCGGCGACCGCTACTTTTGCCGTTCCGTACATTTCTCCCATTTGCACGGACATCGGACGCTTGTCGGCCAGCATCGCGGCGAGCGCATCGCGCATGTCGCAGGTCAGCTGGCCCAGCGTTTCCAGCAGCCATTGCTTGCACGCTTCATAGACCTCGGCGTAGTCGAGGTTCTTCAACGTGTCGAGCGCCTCTGCGCCCCACTTGTAGGAGGCGACCGCACCGTCCTTGAGATCGGTCAGGATCTCGCCGCTGCTGACGTAATCCGCCGCGCTCGAGATGTCGCGCGCCGCGCCGCCGTCGAGCACGTATTCGATACCCCGCGAGGTCTTGTCGACGGCCCAGTCGTAGGCACCGACGAACCAGTCGCCGATACCCTTCGCCTGCGCCGTGAGCACATCGGCGACCGCCTTGTCGGCGGCATTGTTGAAATTGATCAGAAAGTCGAGTGGCGCCGCCTTGAACTCGTTGGCCATGCGCTCGGCCAATGCCGATACCAGCGCCTCGATCTCGGCACTGCACGAGGCTTCCGGTCCTGACAGCACGCCGCAGTTGATCGCGCCGGGTACGGGCGGCGCGGTCTTGGAGAAGATCGTGCCGGTGTGGCCGTGCGCGGTCGCGAAGCTGATCTCGACCGGGTTGTCGCGCAGGCATTCCAGCGGAACGAACAGCTTGTCCCCGGTCGCATCCGGTGCCGAGGACATCAGCAGGAACAGCGGCGCCGAATTGCCGTTGGTCTTCGCTGCCGTATTGATGGCGCGGCTGAAGTCGACCATCGGCAAGGTCGGCACGGCACGCTTGCCGAACGGTGTCGCGGAGAACGCCGGAGAGACGACGGTCGCGAAGTGTTTCCCGATCTTCTCGGCCTTGATCGCCTCAGCCACGGGCCACCTCGCCCGACAGCGGCTTGCACGGCGCGCAGCGCACCTGGATCGAGGTGAGCGCATCGTTGTAAGCGACGATGCGCTGGAACCGCAGCACGAGGTGCTGGTTGTCCAGATCGATCGTCACGGTGTCGAGGTTCATGTCCATGGCCTCGCGGTGGCGGTCGGCGAATTCACCGACGAGGGCCGGTTCGAACGGCGGTATTTGCAAGGTCACGGGGTTGCCGGGACGCAGATTCACGAGCGAAATCCTGTCGCCACGCTTCAGGAATTCGCCGCTGCGCTGATCGAGCGGCGCAACGTTCCAGTAGTGCATGTCCATGTCGAGCGGAATCGATGTCGTTTCCGCTGTCCAACTGCCGGCGTATTGCGAGCGCGCCGGCACGAAACCCGGCAGCGGGCCAAGGCCGCCGACGGGCCTGTCGCGCCCGATCACGTCGACGGCACCGTCCCAGGCTTCGATCTGCGGCGCACGATAGTCCTGTGCGGTGTCGGCTCTGCGCTTGCCGAGATAGCCGCATCCGTGTGGGTTGTCGGGGTAGTACTCGCCTTCGTCGAACTCGGTCTTCGTCGTATCGCTGACGCCGCCGTAGGCGTTCTCGTACAACAGCGCGACCTGTGTGCACGGCTCGGGTTCCGACAACGTCCAACCCGACAGCAGGCTATGGCGCCAGCTGCGTGGTCCATGGAAGCGCAGCCGCTTTTCGCGTCCGCCGATCACGAGCGCGCCGGCCCAACTGCGCGTCGGCCTGCCGTCGGGCGGCCGCACGCTGCCGGTCACAAGAATGTCGGTGGTCGGCTTGTACGGAATCAGCTCGCTCGCAACGAGGAGGCTCGACCGGTCCGGCTGATCGCGCCAGACATCCTCGCGCACGATCTCGGGCTGGCGTGGCACGGGATACAGACGGCCCTCGTCGTCCCAGCGCACGGTCACCTTGGCCGTGACGCAGTGGTAGCGATTGCCGTGATAGAAGCGATGCTCGACGGCCTGTACCGGGTACAGGCTCTGGTTGACGACGACGGTCATGAACGCATCCCTTAGTTCAGATCGATCTTGTCGCTGTTGATGTCGACGATCGTGTCGCCTTCGATCAGCAGCTTCACACCCTTGAGCGTGATGTTTCCGTTCTCCTCCAGCACGAGCTTCGACTTGCCGATCTGCAGCATGATGCTCTTGTCGTCCATGACGATGATGCTCTTGCCGCCGGCAGTCAGCGTATAGACCTTGCCGACCGTGGCCGTGTGGTTCTTGCCGATGGTGTCGGTGCGGCTGACGCCGACGACGCTCGTCATCATCATGCCGACGTTGCGCATGTAGCCCAGGCCGACGTTGGTCATCTTGCCCAGGCCCACGTTCTGCATCGAGGCCATGCCGATGGTCTCGGTCTTGAACTTGCCGACCTTGATCGACCAGCTTTTGCCGATCTTGTCGGATTCGTTCTTGCCGACCTTCTTCGTGCGGTTGTCGCCGATCTTCAGCGATTCGTTCTTGCCGACGCTGCGCGTGCGGTTGTCGCCGACGTCGTGGGTCTGGTTGTTGCCGATCTTGACCGACTCGTTCTTGCCGACGTCTTCGCTGCGGTTGTCGCCGATGCTGATCTTCTCGTTGTGGTCGACGCGTTCGGTGCGATCGTTGTGCACCGTGATCGTCTCGTTGTGATCCACGGTCTCGGTGCGGTCGTGCTTCACCAGCACGGTTTCGTCGTGATCGATCGTCTTGGTGCGGTCGTGACCGACCCAGTGCGTCTCGTCGTTCTCGACTTCGATGTCCTGGTTCTTCTCCGCGTGCAGCCAGACCTGCTCC
>JBBQZR010000100.1:0-10644 GCA_038207515.1 Lysobacterales bacterium
CGGGCCGGGTGAAGGACGATGGCTAGAACCGCAGGTTCTCATCGTCCTGAACGCCAAACGGGCCGGAACGGCCAAATGCCTGCGCAGCAGGCATTTGGCGGGGTTGTGGAGATCTGGTGCTGAGTACAGAAGCGATCGTGCCAGGACTTGTTCAGAGGTTTCCAAAGGTCAGTTGCGGAAACGCACACCGACGAAGAACTCGCGGCCGGTGTGGTCGTAGACCGAACTGCGGTCGCCGATGGAATCGACCCACTGGTCGTTGTATTCGTCGGTCAGGTTCACCGCCTCGACCGTGAATTCGACGTGCTGATTCAACTTCCATGTAGCAATGAAATCCACATTGGTCGTTCCCTTGGTGCCTTCCATGTCGTTGTTGTTGCGCCCCGGCACCGTGGTGAGATAGCCGTTGCGATACGCCGTCGACACGCGCGCGCTGAACTGGTCCTTCTCGAAATACAGCGTCGCGTTGTAGGCGTTCTTGGACAGGCCGGTCAGATCGGTCTTCAGCGAGTTCACGCCGGCCGAGGTCACGTACTGGATCTTCGAATCGACGTAGGTGTAGTTGAGGATCGCGCCGAAGTGGCTCCAGAACCCGGGCAGGAACGTGAACGGCTGCTGGTAGGACAGCTCCACGCCACGCAGCTTGCCGCCCGGGGTGTTGGTCGGGATGTTGAACTGGAAGTCGTCGGTCGGCTGCGCGCCGGTGCCTTCGAGCAGGCTCGCCGGCAGGCCCGAGGTATTGAATGGCCGCGTCTCGCGCGAGGTCTGCACGAAGGACTCGATGTCCTTATAGAAGATCGCCGCGCCGAGCACCGACTCCGGCGCGAAATACCATTCCAGGCCCAGATCGAAGGTCTTGGCGCGGAACGGATCGAGGAACGGATCGCCGCCGGTGACGACGCGATTGCCGCCGCTGACGCTGACGCTGACGCCCGGCGTGAGATTGCCCAGGCCCGGGCGCGACATGACTTTCGCCGCGCCGAAGCGGAACAGCAGGTCGTCGGTCAGGTCCCAGGCCAGGTTCAGCGACGGCAGCGTGTCGGAGTATTCACGCTCGACCGTGGTCTGGGTCGGGCGGCTGTTGATGATCGCAAAGCCGGTCGATTTCTGTTCCGTCCGCACATAGCGCACGCCGAAGTTGCCGCGCAGCGGAATGCCGAAGGTCGAGGTCTCGAAATCGCCCTGCAGCCAGCCGCCGCGGTCGCGTTCCTTGACGCTGCGGTTGTTGCCGATCGCACCGGCAGCCGACGGCGACAGCGTGAAAGTGCCCTGACCGCTGTAGATGTCGAACAGGCGCGCGAACGCGTCGATATCGGGAATCAGGAACGACGTATCGGCGCCGCCGGGCAGGTCCAGGCCATTGCCGAACACGAGCAGTCGCGTCAGGTCCGACAGCGACGTGCCGGCCGGCAGGTTGGGCACGCTGACCTCCGACGCGCGGCGCGCTTCGAAGGTCGAGAACTTGTAGGCCTTGAAATCGAGGCCGCCTTTGACGCGGAACGCGGATGCCGCTTCCCAGTCGAAGTTCAATTGTTGATTGGTGTACAGGTTCGAAGTCGCATTCGGGCGCAGACGGATTTCCGACAGGCCGTTGGCGAAACTCCAGTTGCTCGGGTCGCGCACATCGAAGCCGTAGTCGATCAGCGGGAGGCGATCGTTGCCGCGGTAGTCCCAGGAATAGCCGTCGGTATTGGCGCGGTCCAGGGTCAACGTGGTCTGGATCGGATTGTCGAAGTCCGAGCGCGAATGACCGATCAGCGCGTCCATGCGGAAGCTGTCGCTGAATTCGTGCTCGATGTTGAGGTTGCTCTGCTTGAACGTGGTCGCGAGTTCGTCGTATCGCGATTCGGAACGCACGTCGACGTCGTCGAACACGCCGTAGACGAGATTGCCGTTGCTGACCGCGCCGTCCCGCACGATGGTCTGCGGCTTGCCCGCCGCGCCGGTGCGGCTGAACGACACCGCTTCCAGGAAGTTCTCCGTGCGCTTGGCGTCGAAGTCGGCATACAGCAGGTCGAGCGAAACCAGGGTGCTGTCGGCGGCCTGCCACTGCAGCGCGCCGGTGATGCCGAGGCGCTCCTGCTCATGTTCGAGCACGCCGTAGCGCGGTATGCGCGGATGGAAGGTGCTGGCGAGCGTGGCCGGCGTATACGGCGAGGTACTGTTGAAGCCACCGCTGCTCGTGCCGTTGTCCCAGCGCACGGTGCTCGCTCCTTCCTGGGTCAGGCTGCGGTCGCTGTAGGCGACCGAGAACAGCGCGCCAAAGCGGCCGTCGAAGAAGGTGTTGGCGATCAGCGCCGAAGCGCGCGGATTGGTCTCGTCGGCCAGGTCGTTGTAGCCCATCTGCGCCGAGCTGACGAAGGTGAAGCGGTCGAAATCGAACGGCCGCGGCGTATGCAGGTCGACGGTAGCACCGAGCGAGCCTTCCTGCACTTCGGCCGATGCGGTCTTGTGCACTTCTACCCTATTGAACAATTCCGAGGCGAATACGTTGAAATCGAACGCGCGGCCGCGGTTGTTGCCGCCGGATGAGTCGGTGCCGCCCGTCGTGGACAGACCTTCCATGCCGTTGATGCGCACGCGGGTGAAGTCCGGCCCGAGGCCGCGCACCGAGATCTGGCGTCCCTCACCCGCATCGCGCGCGATCGAGATGCCCGGTATGCGCTGCAGCGATTCGGCCAGATTGAGGTCCGGGAACTTGCCGATGTCCTCGGCCATGATCACGTCGGTCTGGGTCGTGAATTCGCGCTTGGCTTCGAGTGCCTTGACCAGGCTTTGCCGATAAGTCACGACGATTTCGTCGAGCCGTTCGGTATCGCCGCCGCTGCCGCTCTGCGCCTCGGTCGCGGCGGCCGCATCGGCGGTCGTGCCGAGAGCGGCTTCGGTTGCGGTGGACGGTGCGGCGTCCGGCTGGGCCGGCTCGGCGGCGAACAGCCGCGCCGGCAGGCCGTATAAGGAAATCAGGATCGCGCCCGAAAGCGTGGTCAGCAATGGACGACCGGTACGGCTGATGCGGGTTCCCACGTCTACTCCCTCCTGATAGCAGGCCGGCGCGCACGGCGGCGGCAGCGCGGAATTTCTGATGACACCGGTGCCATTTTCAGCTAATTCTTGGTCATGACACCGGTGGACAAGAAGCCTAGCAAACACCGCAGCGCAGCAACAAGACGAGCGGAAATGGCACATCGGCACCACCCCACGTTCGGTATTGCTCCCTATTTTTCCGGCTGGACCCGAATGCGACCTCCATCATTTTCAACACCTTATCTCGCCAATCCCAGCGCCGCCGTAAGCGTTGTCCCGCTCGCCTGCCGGGACACTGCGCTGCAACACGCTGTTGTCCACCACACGGCGGCACCCGCCCACCGGCTTGCCTAGACTGCCGTTTCATTCCAAGGATCCTCCATGTCCGCACCCTTACTCTGCTTCGGTGAACTGCTGTTGCGCCTTGCCAGCCCCGGCCACGAGCTGCTGCTGCAATCGCCGCGCCTGCAGGTCCACGTCGGCGGCGCCGAGGCCAACGTCGCGATCGCCCTCGCCGGCTTCGGCCACGCCACCGCGGTCATCGGCGTCGTCGCCGACAATGCGCTGGGCCGCGCCGCGGCCGGCGAACTGCGCCGCCATGGCGTCGACACCACGCGTTTGCGTTACGCCAGCGGCCGCATGGGACTGTACTTCCTCGAAACCGGCGCGCTGCAGCGTCCGAGCGAAGTGCTCTACGACCGCGCCGATTCGGCCTTCGCGCGCGCCGCTCCCCGCGACTACGACTGGCCTGCGCTGCTCGACGGCGCGCCGCTGCTGCACCTGTCCGGTGTGACGCCGGCACTGGGCCGCGCCTGCGCCGATGCGGCAATCGCCGCCGCGCGCGCGGCGCGCGCATTGGGCATCCCGGTCGTGTTCGACGGCAACTTCCGCGCAAAGCTGTGGCAGGCCTGGGACGGCGACCCGGCAGCGATCCTCGGCGAAATCCTGGCCTGCGCCGACACGGTGTTCGCCGACCATCGCGACATCGCCGTCGTGCTGCGCCGCGAGTTCGCCGCGACCGCGACCGGCAGCGTCGACCGCATCGCCGCCGACGCCGCCTTCGCCGCGTTCCCGCAGCTCCGCCGCATCGTCAGCACCCGGCGCGAACAGCACAGCGTCGACTGCCACGATCTGTCGGCCCAGCTGTTCACGCGCGAACGCGAATGGCAACTGCCCGCGCAACGCCTCGACGGCATCGTCGACCGCATCGGCGGCGGCGACGCCTTCGCCGCCGGCGTGCTGCACGGGCTGCTGAGCGGACAGGACGAGGAGCACAGCCTGCGATTCGGCCTCGCGGCGGCGTGTCTGAAGCATTCCGTGCCCGGCGATTTCCTGAGTCTGCCGGCGGCGCGAGTCGAGCAGTTCCTCAGTGATGCGCGGTTTGACGTGAGGCGCTAAAAGCGCCCAGCAAAATCCCAAAAAAAGCCGTGAAAAGCCCTCCCCTTAAAGGAGAGGGCTCAAACTCCGCACCGCAGGCGATCCCCACGTCCCGCGCGTAAACCGTAATTAATTTGCACCCCCACCCCACCCCGTCCACCATAGCTGGCCCCCTGTCCGGCCACCGACCCCACTCCGCATGCCGCGTGCCCTGACCATCGAAGACGACACCGTGACCGCCGGCGAGATCGTCGCCGAGCTCACCCGGCGCGGGCTTGCCGTGGATTGGGCGGCGAACGGCCGCGACGGCTTCGAGCGCGCGCGCGACGGCGCCTATGACGTCATCACGCTGGACCGCATGCTGCCGGAGCTCGACGGTCTGAGCGTGGTCACGCGCCTGCGCGAAAACGGCGTGCAGACGCCGGTACTGATGATCAGTGCCCTGTCGGACGTGGACGAACGCGTGCGCGGTCTGCGCGCCGGCGGCGACGACTATCTGACCAAGCCGTTCAGTCCGGATGAGATGGCCGCGCGCGTCGAAGTGCTGCTGCGGCGCCATGGCGGCGGGCCGCGCGAGACCAGCTTGCGCGTGGCGGACCTGGAGCTGGACCTGATCGCGCGCGTCGCGCGCCGCGGCGGCATGGAGCTGGAACTGCTGCCGACCGAATTCCGCCTGCTCGAATTCCTCGTGCGCCAGTCCGGCCAGGTGCTGACGCGCACGATGATTTTCGAGGCCGTCTGGGGTTATCACTTCGACCCCGGCACGAACGTCATCGAAGTCCACATCGGCCGCCTGCGCCGCAAGCTCGATCCGCCCGGCAGCGCCGCGCTGATCCGCACGGTGCGCGGCTCGGGGTATGTCCTTGAAGCTCTCTGACCTCTGGCGCACCGGCACGACGCGTCTGCTGCTGATCTACGGCGGATTGTTCGCGCTGTGGTGCGTGGCACTGATCGGCGTGATCCAGTGGAGCACGACGCGGTATCTGTCGAACGTGGTCGATCTGAAGCTCGATAACCTCTCGCGCTATTACATGACGCTGGACCGCGCGCGCCTGCCCGAAGCGATCGCCGTGACCCAGGCGCTGGATCTGCGCGACGTGATTTCCCATGGCGTGTTCGATGAGTCGGGACGGCTGCTCGCCGGCAACCTCGCGCGCATTCCCGCCGAATTGCCGCTGGATGGCAAGGTGCACCTGCTCGTGCGCGGCGTGCAACGCGTCGAGGGACACCATGCGGCGCGCGCGCGCGGTATCGCGGTCCGCCTGACCAGCGGCGAGCTGTTCGTCATGGCCCGCGACACCAGCGTGGTCGACGCGGTCGGCGCGATGATCGGCGGCGCCGCGCTGTGGGGACTGCCGCTGATCGTGATCCCGGGGCTATTCGGCGCGCTGCTGCTGAGCCGCCATCCGCTGCGCCGGCTGCGCGAAATGGAGACCGCGGTGCAGCCGATCCGGCGCGGCGACCTGCGCCGGCGCCTGCCGGTGTCGGCGCGACGCGACGAGCTGGACCTGCTCGCCGGCATCGTCAACCGCACGCTCGACGAGATCGAGCGCCTCATGGGCGAGGTCAAGGGCGTCTGCGACAACATCGCCCACGACCTGCGCACGCCGCTGACGCGGCTGCGCGCGCAGCTGCATCGGCTGCAGCACGAGACCCCGGCCGACGACCCGCGCGCCGGCCTGATCGACGCGACCATCGCTGACGCCGATGCGCTGCTGGACCGGTTCCGTGCCCTGCTGCGCATCTCGGAACTGGAGGACCTGCACCGCCGTGCCGGCTTCGATGAAGTCGATCTCGCCGCGACGCTCAAGCATGTCGGCGAGATCTACGCGCCGCTGGCCGAGGACAAGCAGATCGCCTTCACGCTGGAAACACCCGAGCCGCTGCCGCGCCTGCGCGGCGACCCGCACCTGGTGTTCGAGGCGGTTTCCAACCTCGTCGACAACGCGATCAAGTTCACCCCGCCGCAGGGCCAGGTACGCGTGCGTACGACGCTCGACGCGCAGGGTCCGCGCGTGGACGTGATCGACAACGGTCCCGGCATCGACGCCGGTGATCGCAACGCGGTGGTGCAGCGCTTCTACCGCGGCGCCACCGCGCAGGGCGAAGCCGGCCAGGGCCTGGGACTCGCGATCGTCGCCGCCATCGTGAAGCTGCACAGCTTCCGCCTCGAGATCACCGAATGCGGCGGCGGTGGCGCCAAGGTGTCGCTGCTGTGCTGGGCCGCGGCCGATTGAGGCAGCCCACGGGGCGGCTCGCCGCCGCCGGCCGGCGATCGGGAAACAACAGGCGGGAGTGATCCCGGTACGGGCCGCGCAAGCGTCGATGCGCGCCGGCGAATGATGCCCGCAGGACGCGACCTGCTCCGCTCGTTCGACCGGCCAGACGGCGGCTGCCCCGGCAGTTGGCCGGCCCCCTCGTCGGCGTATGGCCTGCCGGCCCGGTACTCCGCCTGACCGCGGCCGCCCCTCCATCCGCTGCCTGCTGCCTGTGCAATGCCGTCCGACGCGTCGCCCCCGTCGTGAAGTTGACCGGACAACTCGCGGTTTGTCGAAAAATAATTCATCCATATCAATATCTTGAAAGAAAAATATATTTTCAAGATATTGCCCGATGTGTCTCCCGCCGACAGCGCCCATGCTTTCCCGTCGTCGCCCGTCGGCCATACCGATCGCAGGACGGCGTTCATAGGGCCTCTGGCCGGTTCACCGGCCCGGTCCTGAGCTTCAGCGATACCCGACGACGAGTGAGTAATGACCGGCTGCGTGGGAGGCGCGCCGGTTGGTGTGTTCCGCGAGTGCCAACGCCGGGGAAGGCGTCGGCACCCGCCAACTGACACAGATCGTGGAGGTGCACCACCTCGAATTACGCCCGTCCGCCTTACCGCTGCATCACTGTGTGCCCGCGTCGTGCAGGACCGTTCGCCACACCGCGCCGGCATCCCCGGCGCGGGACCGGCCGCCCGCAGGCATCCAGTCAACCCGCTTCCGGCCCGGCCCTGACCGTGCCGGTATCCACGCCGTCGAATGTGCCGAACGGGGGTCCGGCACGGCGACGGCAGCAGTTGCCGCTAATAAGGAATTTTTTCTGATGCGTACAACCTTGTTCATTGGTATTGGCATTGCGTTGTCGGCTGCCGTCATGGCCGGGCCTCAAAACCCGCTCGACGCCAGCTCCGGCGGCGTCCGCGGTGGCGATCAAGAGCGCTGCCTGGTGTCGTTCGATTCCGCCCAGCAGGACGTCTGCACCGGCAATGTCACGCTGGCCAATCCGGACCTCAAGGATCTCGCCAGCGTCGCGGCGTTCAAGGATTCGCCGCTGCGCCTGATCAAGTTCGACGGTCCGATCACCGAACAGCGCCGCAGTGCCGTGCTCGCCGCAGGCTTCGAGATCGTGGGCTACGCGCCGTACAACGCATTCATCGTCCGCGCACCGGCCTCGTGGACCGGCCAGCGCGTCCTGATCGACGGCATGCTCTGGACCGGCCCGTTCCTGCCGGCGTTCAAGGTTGACGTGAACCTGGCCAAGCAGCTCCAGGGCCTCAACATCATCGAGCAGGCCGGCATCGAAGAACTCGTCATCAGCCTCAACCGCGGCGTCGACCGCGGCGCCGTGCAGGAAGCCATCCAGCGCGCGCCGGGCCTGACCTTCAGCAACACCGTGACCGCCGGCGACGAAACCCGTCTGCTCGCGCGCTTCGAACAGGCCAGCCTGCGTGCCGCCGTCGAGCAGCTCGCCGCCGACCCGGGCGTCTCCGCCATCGGCCTGCGCTGGCCCATGCGGCTGCTGAATTCGCAGGCCGACTGGCTGCACCAGAGCAACGTCAGCAGCCCGTCGCCGCTGCGCCCCGTGTTCGACCGCGGCATCTACGGCTGCGGCCAGATCGTCGGCGAACTCGACACCGGCCTGCATTTCGCCAACTGCGCGTTCAACGACGCCGCCCAGGCGCCGCCGGTGAACAACTGCACCACGGGCGCGAGCTGCCCGACGATCAGCACGCCGAACAACGCCGCGCGCAAGGTCATCGCCTACTACAAGTGGTCGGGCCTGACCGGCAACACGCCGACCGACCCGCACGGCCACGGCACGCACGTCGCCGGTTCCATCCTCGGCCAGAACCCGGCCACACCGGTCGACTGCACCAACTTCACGACGCCGGGCGGCAACACCGATCTCGACGGCACCGCACCGGGCGCCAAGCTCGTGATGCAGGAAACCGGTTCCGACCTCGCCTACCTCAACACTCAGGGTGGCAATCCGTATCACGCCGCCAATACCGCCTACGCCAACGGCGCGCGCCTGCACAGCAATTCCTGGGGCGGCGGCTGCGTCAATCAGCTCGGCCAGTACATTTCCGGCTGTACGGTGACCTACGACGCGCAGTCGCGCGACGCCGACAACGTCACGCGCGACCGCAGCGACCTCGTGCTGCTGTTCGCCGCCGGCAACGACGGCGTCATCGCGCCGGCCGGCAACAACGTCGGCAGCCCGGGCAACGCGAAGAACGTGATCACGGTCGGCGCAACGAGCCGCGGCACCGCAGCCAACGCCATGGCCAGCTTCTCCTCGCGCGGCCCGACCAACGACGCGCGCACGAAGCCGGACATCACGGCACAGGGTTCGAGCATCGTCTCCGCCGGGCGCAACGCCTGCGGCACGGCGACCATGAGCGGTACATCGATGGCCACGCCGACCGCGGCCGGTCTCGCCGCCCTCGTGCGCGAATACCTGCAGCGCGGCTTCTACCCGACCGGCCAGAAGGTCGCCGCCAACGCGATCGCCAATCCCTCGGGCGCGCTGGTCAAGGCCATCCTGATCACCGGCGCGATGCCGATGACCGGCACCGGCGCAGCCACGTCGCCAGGCCAGTCGCAGGGCTGGGGCCGCATCCTGCTCGACGACTCGCTGTACTTCAACGGCGACGGCAACAAGCTCTACATCCATGACGCACCGACCGGTCTGGCTACCGGCGGCCAGGACACCCACAGCCTGACCGTCACCGCGGGTCAGCCGCTCAACGTCACGCTGGCCTGGACCGACGTGGCCGCGGCTGTCGGCGCCAACCCGTCGCTGGTCAACTCGCTGCGCCTGGAACTCGTGGCGCCCAACGGTGATGTCTGGACGCAGAAACTGCCGTCCGGCGTCAGCGCGAGCAACGCCAATCCGAGCCAGAGCACGGCGACGACGAACTACGACAACCGCAACAACGTGCAGCGCATCAGCTTCGCCAGCCCGGCGGCCGGTGCCTACACCGTGCGCGTTCGCGGCATCAACGTGCCGACCGGTCCGCAGAAGTACGCGCTGGCCGTCACCGGCAACGTCTCGACCGGCGGCGGCGGCAACCAGGCGCCTGTGGCGAACTTCAGCAACAGCGCGAGCGGCCTGACCGTCAACTTCACCGACAGCTCCACCGACAGCGACGGCACCATCGCGTCGCGCGCCTGGAACTTCGGCGACGGCACCACGTCGACCGCGACCAACCCGAGCAAGACCTACGCCTCGGCCGGTACCTACACGGTCACGCTGACCGTCACCGACAACGCCGGTGCGACCAACACGAAGACCGGTTCGGTCACGGTGTCCAGCGGCCCAGGCAACGTCGCGCCGGTGGCGAACTTCACCAGCAGCACGAGCGGCCTGACCGCCACGTTCACCGACACCTCCACCGACTCCGACGGCACCATTGCGTCGCGCGCCTGGAACTTCGGCGACGGCGGCACCTCGACCGCGACGAACCCGACCCGCACCTACGCGTCGGCCGGTACCTATACGGTCACGCTGACGGTCACCGACAACGGCGGTGCGACCAACACCAGGACCGGTTCGGTCACGGTCACCGCCCCCCCGGGCAACACGCTGACCAACGGCGTGCCGGTCACCGGCATCAGCGGCGCGGCGAGCAGCGAGCAGACCTGGACCCTGGCCGTACCGGCCGGTGCCAGCAACCTCACGTTCGTCACGGCCGGCGGCACCGGCGACGTCGACATGTACGTGAAGTTCGGCTCGGCACCGACGACGGCGAGCTACGACTGCCGTCCGTACCTCGGTGGCAACGCGGAGACCTGCAATATCGCCACGGCGCAGGCCGGTACTTACTACGTGATGCTGCGCGGCTACAGCGCGTACACCGGCGTCAGCCTGACCGGCAGCTTCACCACCGGCGGTGGCGGTACGCAGACCTACAGCAACACGACCGACTTCACGATCAGCGACAACACGACGGTCGACAGCCCGATCGTCGTG
>JBBQZR010000101.1:0-10537 GCA_038207515.1 Lysobacterales bacterium
CTCCGCAAGGAACGTCTCGCGGCGCGTCTGTTTGCGCTTGCTCGCGTACTCCGAATCACCGAAGCTCATCTGCGACATCGACCGATTCCTGCTGGCGGGTTGACGCTATTTCAGCACAAGGACTTGTTCAGAGGTTCCCTAAGTAAACAATCTCACCGTTGCCGCCAATTCGGCAACCGGGTTTAGCGGCTCGAAATCAGCAAAGCGCACTCTGCGCTGCACGGACGTCGGCGTTTTTTTGTGCCTGACACTCTTGTGCAGCTCGTCCGCTGATTTCTGGCGGCGGTGTGAGGGGAGCCGCAAGGCTCGCCGGTTGCGCTTTGCCCGGTCCGCTAACCCGCACACCGTTCGCCACCCTTTTCGCCGTTCCGGGTGGCGACTCCACGCAAAGGGAGTTGTCCATGGAAAATCGGTCTGCAGTTGGCGGCACTGAGCCGCGTCGTTGTTCCCTTGTCCGCGTTGGCGGCGTTGTTCCCGTGTCCGGGAGACGCGCGCCATGAGCCGCCAAGGGTCGTTCTATCCCCTGCCCCGCGAGATCTCGTCCACGCCGGTGCTGTTTGCGTGCGTCCTCGACACGCCCGCCCAGCGCGAGGCGTTGCAGCAGGAGATCCTCGATCGCGTCACGGCCATCCAGGAACTCAGCCAGACCGTGGCGTCATCCCAGCTGGATGCCCCGGAACCGCGCTCGCACTTCGGGATTGCCGAAGCGGTGGCCATCCTCTCGCGTGATGTACGCGGGCTGCTGGAAGCCCATTTCGATACGGGGCCGTAAGTCCCCCGCTGCCGGGGCGGCGCCGCGCCGCTCCGGCGTTTCAGAAGGGTTTCACACTGAACGGGTTGCGCACCGCGCTACTGATGGGCGGCTGGTATGCTGGCCGCGTTCAGGGGAGTTCCACAACAAGGAGTTGTTCATGTTGTTCCATGCCTTCAGATCCATGCTGGGAGCCGCCGCGCTCCTGGTTGCCGCCCAGGCCGCCCAAGCCACCACGGTTCAATGCAGCCACTGCAATGAAGGGCAGATGCAGGCCAAGGCGAAATCGCTCGGGGCGGGAGGTTCGCCCCACATCGTCTGGAATCCGGTCAACGGCGAGGTCCGCCGCTACCGCGTCTATTGCGGTTCCGCACCGAATGCGACCGATAGCGGCGCGAAGTCCGGTGCAACGACCCAAGCCGGCTGCACGTTCCAGGCCGAGGATCTCCAGGTATCGGCCGACCTGGTAACGGTGGCCGAGGCCATGAGCCAGATCTGGAACCAGACCGGCGGCACGTTCAAGGCGCAGATCAACGCCAATGTCACCAGCCAGTCGTTTCCGGCCTATTTGCCGAACAAGCCGAGCGCGCACGATTTTCAGCTGGACGCGCAGCTCAGAGCCGAGATCATGGACCTGGCGAGTAGCCCGCAGATCTTCCAGCTTTCCAACGCGCCCCTGGCGGGTCCGGTCGTGCAAGTGCTGGCCCACATCGATGCGTTCCTGGCGATGACGCAAGGCGTGTTCGTCTCCGTCGATGTGGTGTTCGCTGACGGCTCGAAGATCACTGTGATGGTGAAGCTCAACGAGAACGCGACCTACGTGGCCAACAGCGCGCGGGACAGCAGCGGTCATGCGCTCGTTGATCCGAGCGACAGCCCGCGAAACTACGCGGGAAACTGGTATTACCCACCGGGCCAAGGTCCCGACATGGCCGCGTTCATCGAATACATGCGCTCGCTCGGTATACCGATCACCAGCGGGTCGGCCAATGGAGGCGTCATCACCTGCCACTGGAACCCCGCCAACAACACGACCACGTGCGTGGTACCGAACTGACAGCGGTCGGTTTGGCTTGGCTTGGCGGCGGGAGCTTCCCGCCGCCCTTTGCATCATCCGAGCACCGAGGCGAACAATGCCCCCTTACCGTTTTTCCATCGCGGCCGCCTGGGTGGTCGGCGGCATCGGCTGGCTGCTGGTTGGCCTCGCCTTCGTCCAGTTCGGCATGGCGTTGTTCGCGCCACCGGATCCAATCTTCCGCTCTGCGAGCGCGCTGTATCTGTGGGGTGCCGCCATGAAGGCGGGCATGTCACTGGCCGCGGGTCTTGGCCTGGCCGTGTTCGGTGGAGTCGCCAGGGCGGTGTTCGCGATGGCGCGGCGGGCGCCTAACGGGGTCAGGTTGACTTCCTCAGTAGCGCCAGCACGCTGACCCGACCCCGTTGCCCGCGGCGGCGGCTCGCAAGTCCTCGCCTACACGATGTCCGCGTCGGCATAGCCGGGGCCATACAGCACCTCGGCGATGTTCGCGTGGCGTCGCACGGTCCGCGCCACCACGCGCAGCCGCGGCGGCCGCAGCAGTCCCCTCGCCTCGGCCGGTGAGCAGCGCAGCCAGCGCGCGCGATCCTCGACGCGCACCACCACCGGAACGGCCGTGCCGTCGTACGGGTGGGCCAGCATCGTGCGGTAGAACACGCCAAAGGTCGTGATCGCCTTGCCGTCGACCAGCACGCTGTTGCACAGGCCCGCGAAGGTGACGGGTGTTACCTCGGGAACGAAGGCCAGCACGTCGCTCGAACCGGTCGCCATCCAGCCGGTCGCCGGAATCAGGCAGCGCCGGGGCGGTTCGACGGCGGCCCACAGGTCGCCGGTCACGCTGGACCCGGGCACCATCTCCGCATCCAGCAGCCGGTGGCGTGACGCCACCTCGCGGCGTTCGGGGGCCGTGGCCCAGGTCGGCACCAGGCCCCAGACGGCCGGGACGATGTCCACGTCCGTCACGGTGCGCACCAGGATGCGGGCCCGGCGGAACGGGCGCACCACACGGCGCGAGGCGGGCTGCAGGTGCGCAATGACGGCGTCCCAGAGCCGCGTCGACGCGGTCGGGTCGTTCGCGGGCGGGGGGTCGATCCAGAAGGTGTCCATAGGCACGGATACGTACATTCGTACGGGTCCGGGATCGTACACCGGCACGGGAGCGTTGCCATGTCACAAGCGGTGGCGGCCTGGCACCGCCGTATCCTGGCCGCCGGACCGGCGTGGCGCGGGGGAGGTGTGTCGTGGACTGCCGGGCCAGGGTCTGGCAGGGCTACCGCCGCTGCGTCATTTGCCTAACTATGCGTTCAAAGCGGACTACTGGAGAAATTCGATGCTTCCTGATGTGTCATCGACCCGCGGCGGTCTGCCGCGCCGTCATGCTCCTGCGAGGAACGTAATCGGTTTGCTGTTGGCTTCGGCTGTCTGCCTCGGCGCTGCATCCGCGGTCGCCTGCGATGGTCCGGATCCCGGTCCTGTCGAAGCGCGGTTCGAGAGTGCAACGGTCGTCGCGATCATTCGCGTCATGTCCGTGTCGATCGCTCCAGGGGATGGCTCGTATGTTGAAGGCCACGCCGACGTCGTGGAAACGCTGAAGGGCGCTCACCGCGCCGGGATACCCGTCCGCGGGCACCTCCCCCAGGTGGATTGCTGGGCTTCAATCGATGTCGGCCGCGACTACATCGTCTTCCTGCCAAACCCGGCAGGCAGGTACGAGGCTTGGTTCTCGATGTTTGGTAAAACCATTCCCGTGAGAGATATCCCGGACCGGCTGCTGCGAAGGTGGCGGGCAAAGACATGAAGACGAGGCCGAGCGGACTGCGGAGAGGTTTCCATGTTTCCCGGCGTCATGTCGCGACGCCGCCGTTGCTACGGCGTTAGGCAATACGAATGCAACGCGCGGCCGCGAGCGTGATCGAAGTATTGGAGCGAGCGTTTCCTCAGCGCGTCGCGTTGGAGGAGATCACGCGACACGACTGTGACGAGTGCGCTGCGATTCGGCGTGGCCTGGCTGGCCGCACATGGGGCGAGGTTCCCAACGCGTTCGCCGAAGAGTTCTACGACAGCCTGCCGTTGTTATCACCCGATGCATACAACGCCTACCTTGCAGTCTGGCTCCGGGCTTCCGTCGAGAACCCCGATGGCGATGCAGCGGGCATGATCGCCATCAATTTATCTCACAAGCCCAATCAGGCCGCCTTTACGCTTTCCCAAGCAAGCGCACTTATTGCTGCGGTGGAGTTCGTCGCAAGCAATAATCTTTGGGGCGCGGAAGACCCTGGCAACGTAGAGCAGGTCGCGGCCGTAAGGGCTACGTGGGCGAGCGTTATCGCGTGACCCCTTTATCGAGCGGACGTGCCAATGGCCGCTTTGACCTCCGACCCGCCGCTCACATCGAACGTAGGTTACTGGCATGTGCTACATCGTCCTTCTCGCCACCACATCGGATGACGACCTCGCTCGCCACAACACGACGTTGCTTCATTTCGCGAGGGATATTCCGACTACTGGCGCAGCAGCCGTCGAGGCGACGGCATTGCGCCACCCACATCGGTGGTATGTCGGTTCGAGCGCGGGGTGCAGCTGTTCCTTCCGGCACCTGTACAGCGTTGAGCTAGGCTTCGACGAGCCCGCAGACTGGTATCCCGAGGAAGCGGAAGACATTCAAGCAACGCTGCAGTTCATCCAGGTCGTTCGCGCGCTCGTTGCGGAAGGCCATGCTGAAGATCAGGACGAGATTAGGACACCCACAATTCGGATTCTTCCGACATCGCTTCCAGATGCGTCCGCACGCGCCATGACTCCCCATTGGCCATGCTGGCCACATGACCACCGCCCGCTACCACTTCATTACGCCCGGCAGCGACGGCTGCTATCACGGCGTGCAGCGATGCGTCCGGCGCGCTTTTCTCTGCGGCGTTGACGGCTACACCGGCCAGTCCTTCGAGCATCGCAAAGCGTCAGTAACAGGGTCAGGTTAACTTCTTAAGCACCCCTGACGGCAACGCTCACGCCACCGTGTCACCCCGCAAAGCAGTCAAAAAATGCGACCGGCGCGGTCGTCATCAAAAATAGCGGCCTACTGCGTGCTGATCGAAGCGGAACCCGCTACTGGAGTGCGGCGAGAGTTGAGACGACTACGCAACCGCCTATCGGCGTCGTCCCATTTCTAAGGATGGTCGTGCAGTTGATGATCGTCGCAGCCTGGTTGTTCACCGCCCAGAGTGACTGCGAATTCGTCGAAAGAATCGTCGTCATAGCAGACGTTGTTCCGATTGATCCGAGTGCGAGACATTGCGACATGGGCGCTCCGGAAGTTCCGTTGATGACGGTCTGGCAGAAGCTAACCTTCCCCGCGGGCGACAAAACCCACCCTTCCGGGAAGAAGCTGTAGTTGCTGGCCACTACTAGGTCGCCGACTGTGTTCTTTGAAGGAACAGGTTCACCGAAAGCGCTGTTCTTTTTCCCGGCTCCTACGTCAGCTGATGCGCGAGGCTGGATCCCTAGAATCCAAAACGACAGCAGAAGAGCGGCAGTCAATCTTCCGGGGCGATTGAATACGTGCGTTTTCATCGTTCCTGACCTCGTAGGCTAGTCCTCATCTCGCAATAGTCCGCGTCGATGTTCGCGAATCAATAATCCAAGCTGGCTACGCTATTCGAATCCGCTCAGAAACACGATATCAAGTTCCATTTTCGGAGCGCAGCCGCCGGTCGGCGTGGTGCCGCTCAGAAGGATCAACGTGCAGTTCACCACTGAGTGATTTACGACCCAAAGTGCGAAGGCATCCACGGATACCACTACGGACGATGCCAGAGTTGCACCAATCGAACCAATGACGCGGCAAGTTGACCTTGGTGCCCCTGATTGCCCGTCGACTACGGCTTGGCAATAGCTTACTCGTCCACCTGGCGAGACAACCCAGGGTCCGCCGGCCATGAAGAAGGTGTAGCCACTAGCGGAAATCGGCTGGGCGCTGCACGGAGTAAGGGCGCAAGCTGACGTGGCCACGAATAGAATCGAGGCAATGTGTAACGGGAATGCGAAACGAGCCGAAACCACATTACCCCCCTCTGGACCGCACGCAGCCCGGCTTGCCAACCAAGAAGGCGCGTGCGCAAACGATAGCGCATGACCACTACCGGGCTAGGTTAACTTCCAGCAGCCGGAGATTAGGACACCTGCCGGAGATTAGGACACCCACAATGCCCATTCTTCCAACTGGGTGTCCTGAGTTTCCCGGCGCCTATTGGTACAACTCTATGGGTGTCCCGATTCTCCTGCCTATTGGTACAACTCTATGGGTGTCCCGATTCTCCTTCCCGATTCTCCTCCCGATTCTCCCTGGTCCAGTCCGTTGCCCGGACCACTACAGCTCGCTGCGTCGGTGCGGCTAACGGGGTCAGGTTGACTTCCTCAGTAGCGCCAGCACGCTGACCCGACCCCGTTTCCCGCGGCAGCGGCTCGCAAGTCCTCACCTACACGATGTCCGCGTCGGCATAGCCGGGGCCATACAGCACCTCGTCGATATTCGCGTGGCATCGCACGGTCCGCGCTACCACGCGCTGCCGCGGCGGCCGCAGCAGTCCCCTCGCCTCGGCCGGTGAGCAGCGCAGCCAGCGCGCGCGATCCTCGACGCGCACCATCACCGGAACGGCCCCATCACCGGAACGGCCGTGCCGTCGTACGGGTGGGCCAGCATCGTCCGGTAGAAGGCGAATTAGGACACCCACAATTCGGATTCTTCCGACATCGCTTCCAGATGCGTCCGCACGCGCCATGACTCTCCCTTGGCCATGCTGGCCACATGACCACCGCCCGCTCCCACTTCGTTACGCCCGGCAGCGACGGCTGCTATCACTGCGTGCAGCGATGCGTCCGGCGCGCTTTTCTCTGCGGCGTTGACTGCTACACCGGCCAGTCCTTCGAGCATCGCAAAGCGTGGGTCGAGGAACGCCTACACCATCTCGGCTCGTGCTTCGCCATCGCCATTCACGCCTACGCCGTCATGAGCAACCACCTGCATGTCGTCGTACAGATCGACTCTGCGGTCCTGTCGGCCTGGAGCGATGATGAGGTGGCGGCGCGCTGGGTTCAACTATTTCCACCCGCTGACGCGGAAGGCGCTGCTGTTGAACTCAAGCGGCAATGCTTGCTGGCCGATGCCGCTCGACTCGACGTCATCCGTCGGCGGCTCGGCGACCTGTCCTGGTTCATGCGCTGCCTGGCGGAACGGATCGCACGCCGCGCCAATCGCGAAGACGGCTGCAAAGGACGCTTCTGGGAAGGCCGCTACAAATGCCAACTGCTCTGCGACGAACGTGCGCTGATCGCAGCAATGGCCTATGTAGACCTCAACCCCATCCGCGCGGGGATTAGCGAACAACTGGAAACATCAACGCATGCCAGCGTTCATGACCGGATTACGGCGGCGCAAGCCTCACCGGAAACGCTGGCCCAACCACTACGGCCCGTCATCGGCGTAAAGCGGCACGCGCTGTCCGTGAGCACGGCAGACTACCTGCTCATGCTCGACTGGACCGGACGAGTGCTCGCGCCCGGCAAGCGCGGGGTGATCGCCGAATGTGCACCCGCCGTGCTCTCGCTGTTCGATCGCACACCCGAGCGCTGGACGATGCGTGTTCGCGGCTACAGTTCGGGCTGGGTGCGAGCCGCCGGGTCGGCTAACGATCTAGTCGCCTACGCCGAGCGAATCGGTCAGCGCTGGCTCAAGGGCATTCGGCTAGCACTACAGCTTGCTTCCGGGTGACACCCACACGCGTTTCGCGCACGCGGAAGCGGCAGCGCAACGCCTGGATTGCGCTCGGAGTAGCGCCATGATCTTGCGTTAGCGGAATAGCCATGGCCAGACCGAGAGACGGAGGCGGCTCAGCCAACCTCGAGTACAGCGTCGTGCACAGTCCTTCAACTTGTCGAAGTCCGCCATCTAGAGCTCGAGCACAACCCCCAACAACCTTTCTGGTCGCGCTATGAACGTCGTCGCATCGTCATCATCATCATGGACTTCAATCTGGGTGTCCGAATTCCCCTGTCCGAATTCCCCTGCGGGCGGTTGGATCTGCACGACGCCGGCGGTCGGCGGCACGGGCACGGTGAGCTGCACGACACTGAGCCTGGCCACCGGATCTGCTGCGTTCACGCTCGTCGTCACGGTCGATCCGAACTCGAGCTACCAGCCCATGCCTCACGCTTGCAGGAATTCCAACGCAAGTTGATTGAACCTCGCGGCCTGCTCGAAATTCGAGACGTGCCCGGCGTTATCGAGGATTTCCAGGCGCGAGCCTTTCAGAATGCGATGCATGTCCTGCCCGAGACGCAGCGGTACCGCCTTGTCTTCCCTGCCCCAGACCAGCAGCGTCGGAACCGCCATGTCGCCGAGCACGCGGATTTCGTCGCTCAGGGTGCCGAAGAATTCGTCGCGCTGGATCTTGAGGCTAGCCTCTAAGCTTCTCTCGATTTTCTGCGGGCGTGTCACGTTCTCGAAATAGCGATCGGTCACGAGGCGTTTGTCTTGAATGAAGACATCCTTCAGCGCGATTTTGCGGAACACATCGGTATTCAGTCCCAGAAAGAATTCCCCGATCATCGGCAAGTTGAAAAATCTTCCGATCGCCGGCAAAGGGTTGGGCAAGCCGGCGGACGAGACCAGCACCAGCTTCTCGACGCGATATCTGTGCTGGACACAGAACTTGATCGCGGTGCCGGCGCCCATCGACTGGCCCGCGAACGATGCACGCTCGATACCCATGGCGTCCATGAACAGGCGCACCTGCTCGGCATACTGCGGATAGCCGAAATCCAGCGGATCCCGCGCGCTGTAGCCGCAGCCCCAGAGGTCGAGCGCATACACCTTGAAATGCCGCGCCAGCGCATCGATGTTTTCGGCCCAGAGAAACGTGTCGTAGAAGAAGCCGTGCAGCAGGATCAGCGGCTCGCCTTCGCCTTTCTCGATGTAGTGGGTCTTGCGCCCGCCGAGATCGACGAACTTGCCTTGTGCGTATTTGCCTGCCCACAGATCGAGCGATTGGCTATTCCAGCGAACAGATTCCGACATTTTCCCGATCCTTGATGTTCGTGGGGTTGCCTTGGCGTCGATCTATGTCATTCCGCTTCGGCGCAAACGCTACCGACGCTACACCAGCTGGCTACGGTTTGGCTACGACCCGCTCTAAAGCAGGTTCCGCAGCGCCGGCAGATACTTTTCCGCCGAGCCCGTATTCTCCGCCACCACGCGCTCACCGCGTATCGAGTTGAAGATCAGGACACCCACAGTTCGAAATCTTCCAAAATCTCTTCCAGACACACCGATCACGCGGGCGTCGGCCGTGCATCGCGACGTTTAGCTATTCTTCGCCGACCCCATGGACTCAAGAACCATATGCCAAATGACCGTCCACGCATTCGCCTCAGCCCTGTCGAGATCGGCGGCTGGATCGTCTACGGATTGATCGTCCTTGCATTGTGCATCGCAACAGCGACAGGCCATCGCGTAGCGTTCGGGTTCTTCGCGTTGTTCGCGGTCGCCGGCCTGGCCACCCGCGCGCACTGGACAGCGGCGAGATTAGGACACTCACAATTCGGATTCTTCCGATGCATCTCCCCCGAACTGTCTGCACGCGCCATTGGGTGTCCTGAATTCTCTAATTCAGCGAACACGCCCAGCATGTCCAGGAAAGCCTTGCCTGCCGCACTGCGGGTGTCGATGGGTTGCTCGGTCGCCTTGAGGGTGACGCCGCGCTCCTTCAATGCGTACACGATGTCCTGCAGATCCTTGATACTGCGCGCGAGGCGATCGATCCTGGTCACGACCAGCGTGTCGCCACGCCGCAAAAAAATCGAGCAGGGTCGCCAACTCGGTGCGGCCGGTGCGGCTTGCGCCGCTCGCCTTGTCGGCCCGGACCACGGCGCAGCCGGCGGCACGCAGCGCCTCCTGCTGCAGGGCAAAATCCTGGTCGCTGCTGGAAACGCGGGCATATCCGTAGAGCGCCATGGGTCGGGTTCGTCTCGATAGGCGACCGGGCTAGCATTTCGCAGGCCGCAACAAAAAAATTTCGTGGCCGGTGTCGATTGCGCGCGGACTGGCGCATCCAACTTGCAGGAACGCGATGGTCGCGGCCCCCCCCCCACGTGCCACCGTGCACAGGAGATGACCCATGAAATACATGCTGATGTTCTTCGAAACCCCGGCTGACCTGGCCCAGCGCGACAACCCGGACACGGCCCCCGGCTACTGGGGCGCCTGGACGTCGTATATGGGCGCCATTTCCGCCAGCGGCACCATGACCTCGGGCAACGGCCTGCAACCCCGCGAGCTGGCCACCACCCTGCGCGTGAAGGACGGCAAGCGGCAGGTGCAGGACGGACCGTTCGCCGACACGCGCGAGCACCTGGGTGGCTACGTCATCCTGAATGTCGATTCGATCGACCAGGCGCTTGAATGGGCGGCCCGGGCCCCGTGCGCCGCCACCGGCGTCGAAATCCGCCCGGTGCTGCCGCCGCCGCCTGGCGCGCCGGTCTGAGCCATGCCAGACGCGCCGCCGCCCGGCTGGACTCAGGCCGAAACCGCGGCGCGCGCGTCGTACGGCCGGCTGGTAGCGCACCTGGCCTGGCGCTGGCGCGACCTGGCTGCCGCCGAAGACGCGCTGTCGTCGGCCCTGCTCGCCGCGCTCGAACACTGGCCTAGAACCGGCGTGCCCGATGCACCGGACGCCTGGCTCCTGACGACGGCCCGGCGC
>JBBQZR010000102.1:0-10231 GCA_038207515.1 Lysobacterales bacterium
GCCTTCGATGAAACCGGAACGGACGACGTGCGGGCCGGCAATCTCGCCCGCGTCGATGCGCTGGACCAGCGCGTCGAGCACGGCGTTGTCGTTGCCCATGTCGCGCATGGTCGTGACGCCGGCGAGCAGATTGAGCATCGCGCCTTCCTGGCCGACGTGGGCGTGCATTTCGTACATGCCGGCGACCAGCGTGCCGCCGGCGCCGTCGATCGTGGTCTCGCCCGGCGTCGCGGGACTGTCCAGCGGCTCGATCGCGGCGATCTCGCGGCCGTTGACGAGCACCGTCACCGGTGCGGTCAGCGCACTCGTCGCCGGGTCGAACACGCGCACGTTGCGGATGCGCACGGGCGTGCCGTAGCGATGCGCGGCCTCGCGCTGGATCGCGACGAAGCGCTCCGTCGACCAGTCCGCGGCGAGTTTGCGCAGGCGCACCTCCTCGCCCTCGTAGCCTTCGCGCACGACGATAGCGGTCGGCGACACCGTCGCGAACAGGCTGCCGTCGGCATCGAGCAGCAGAGTATCGGGCGTGGTGTCGATGCCGGAGAGTTCATAACGCGTGACCTCGCGCGCGCCGCCCTTGCCCTGCACGGTCAGTGTCGGCCCCTTCTGCAGCTTCAGCGTACCCGCGGGCAGCGCGGGCATGCTCAGGTCCGGCCGCTTGAGCAGCGCACGCGCGTAGATCTGCGCCGACCACGGGCTGCCGCTCTGCGCGACGTAGACGGCCGGCTCCTTGGTCGAGGCTTTGCCGGGACCGGTGGAATCCTTCCAGGTCGCGCGCGCGCCGCTGCGTGCGAAGCGCTCGTCCACCTTGCTGCCGAACGTCGTCGTGCCGGAAATCTTCCAGTCGACCGGCAGTCCGTCGGTGCCGAAAGTAATGGTCTCGGCCATGGTCGGGCCGCGGCCGTTGTTCTTGACGTCGTAGTCGACCTTCGCGCGCTGGCCGTCGATGTCCACGAAGACATGACCGACGTTACGACCGCCGAAGATGGCGGTATAGCGCGCACTGTCGGCGCCGAACGCGGAAAAGGAAATACAGCAGGCAAGCGCAAGCGCGGTCGGGCGGATCATCGGGAGCCTCGGCAGGATTCACAGTCCGCGAAGACTCGCCCGCTGCGCCACGGTGTGCAAGCGGCGGCGCAGCGAAATCGACGCGGCGGCGTCACCGCGACGTGACGCACTGGCATGCGTCGTGCCCGTCTTCCGTGCGGCGACGCCAGCCATGCCAGAATCCGTGATTCCAACGCACGTGCTCTCACTCCCCGCTGCCGGAACTCGCCCATGCCGCGCAACCGCGTTACGAAAACGCCACTGGAATGGCTGTTGTTCGCCTGGACCGCGATCAATGTCGTGGTCGGCGCCGCCGTCGTCCTGCCGATGCTCGGCAACGCGCAGTTGCGCGCGACCGGCTATCTGTTCGCCGCCGCGCTGCTGCTCGGCGTGCTGTTGATTCTCGGCGTGCTGCTCGCGTGGAAGCTCATGCAGCCAACGTTCGCCGTCCTCGTCGCCGGTGCGATCTTCTGGGGTCTGCAGATCTTCAGCCTGCGCCAGCCCGACGCGATCTACCTGCTGCGTCTGGGCCTGTCGATGGATTTCCGCCTGAACAGCGATCCGGACTTCATCGTCGCGGTCAACGTGCTTGCGGTGATGATCACGCTGATGTTCGCGGTTGCGGCGAAGGATCGGTGGGACCAGCGCGCCGGAATCGCTGCGCGGCCGCCGACGCCACTCTGATACCGCGACCAGACCTGGAACAGGAAATACCCATGAGCGACGACGTCGTCAAACCGGTTGTGCATACGGAACAGCTCTATCGCGCTGCCAACGCCGCTGACGACGCCAGCGACTACGCCACGGCGTTTCGCCTGTTTACAGAAGGCGCTGCACTCGACGACGGCGCCGCGATGTCGCGGCTCGCCATTCTGTGCGAACTCGGTCATGGCACAACCGTCGATCTCGACGCGTCGATCGCCTGGGATCTCAAGGCAATCGACAGCGGCCATCTGTCGTCGCTGTTCAATCTGGCAATGACGTATCGCCGCCATGGTCACATCCGCAAGGCGCGCCACTGGTTCGAGCGTTCGCTCGCCTCCGGCGATGCCACAGCGGCGATCGAGCTGGCCAAGCTGCTGAGCGTCAGCGACAGCGAAGAACCGGCAGCCCGCGACTATCTGCGACGCGCACTCGCCTCGGACACTTTGACCGAAGCCGACCGGGAAGAAGCGCAATGGCTGCTGCGAACCGATCTGCGCGACTGGTGAGTTCGCGCGGCGCTGCGCGAGCGCTGAGCTGACCGCTCGCGGCTTCCGGGCTGCGGCTTGTGTTGCCGTCTTCCCTGCGTCCGGCGAGGGCAACCACTCAGGTGCCGCGATAGATCGCCGCCGCCGCCGTCTCCACCGCCTTCATCGCCGTGCGATACGGGCCCGGCCCGTGACTGATGCGTGCGACGCCCGCCGCGGCGAGTCGATCGAACGATGGTGTCGCCGCGCTGACCATGATGTTGACCGGCAGTGGCGATGCCGCGACGAGTTCGGCAATCAGGTGCGCATCGGCGAGGCCGGGCACGAACAGGCCATCGGCGCCGGCATCGGCATAGGCCTGCGCGCGTTCCAGCGCCTGCGCGATCATGCCGGCATGGTGTGCTTCGGCCGAACGCTGGAAGAACACGTCGGTGCGCGCATTGATGAACAACGCGACGCCGCTGCGCTGCGCTGCGGCACGCGCCTGCGCCAGCCGAGCAGCCTGCTCGGCGATTGACCTGAGACTGCCGTCGGCCGGATGGCTGTCTTCGAGATTGCAGCCGATCGCGCCGGCGTCGATCGTCGCGGCCACCGAATTGCCGACGTCCTCGGCATTCGCGCCGTAGCCACTTTCGAGATCGAACGTGACCGGCAACTCCGTCGACGCGACGATGCGGCGCAGGTTGGCGAGCGCGAGATCCAGCGGCACCTGCTCGCCGTCGGGATAGCCGTTCGCCGCGGCTACCGACCAGCTACCGGTGGCCAGCGCGGTGGCACCCGCGGTCGCGACGGCTTTCGCGCTGCCGGCATCCCAGATGTTGAACAGGATCAGCGGCCGGCCGGCCGTGTGCAATGCGCGAAATGCCTGGGCCTTGTCGTTCTGTGCAGCGGTGTTGGGCGTCGTCATGGGCGTTCTCATGTCAGGGTCTGCGCCGGTGATCGGCGATGGCGCGGTAGCTTGGGCGCACGGGTGCAGCGCCGCAATGACGTACGAGGTCATGACGCGAACGTCCGGTCCTGCGGTTGAAGACAAGGTCAGGGCGGCTGCGGCGGGCGGCCATGATTCGTTCGCGATTGCGCTCGTCGCGCTGTGCCGTTGGTGGCGTGCAAGAACGACAATCGGTTCGCAAGCCGCGCAAGGTACGAAGGTATACAGTGCGGCTGCGCGGTCGGACAGGACGCGGCACACTGTCCGCACCGCCCGTGTACGGCCCGCGCTACACGCGTTCACGCGACCGGCGCCGCATCGGGCCGGCTCGCGACGATGTCGGGAGGCCGGCGCTTCGGCACGGTTGTTCCGTCACGTCGGGATGCGAGAGTCGACGCGTTCGCTGCACAGTGTCATTGCCCCCAGCGTGTATCACCAGGAGATAGTCATGATCGCGGTGAATCCACTGGCTGTCGCGACCGCCCGCGCCAAGGTCGACGAAGCCACCCTGCCGAAACCCGTCGAGAGCAAGCTGCCAACCGCACGTTTCGCCCTGCTCGCCCCGCCGGATACCGATACGGTCGCGCTGACCGCCGCGGTGCTGGCCGCATTCGCCGACGACGGCGCACGCGTGGCCCCGCTGTCCCCGCTGGATCATCGCGTACTGGTGCTGACCTTCCCGCGCCGCCTGCTGCGCGCCGACGAAGGGCCGGCCTTCGCCGCGACGTATGCGCTGATCGACGCGTTCCGTCTCGAAGGCGCCGAACCCGAACTGCATACCGATTTCTTTCCCGTGCCCGACACGCGCCGCGCCGGACCGGCGAACGAGGGCATCGACGATTTCCCGCCGGGCTGCTGGGCGCCGCCGGAACCGGCGCTCGACGCCACGCGGCGCTGGGCGCTGGAAAAAATCAGAATTCCCGCGGCGTGGGACTGGTCCACGCAGCAGGGCAAGCCATCGCGCGGCGAAGGCATCGTGATCGCCCAGCCCGACACCGGCGTGACCGACCACCCGGATATTCGCGGCGTCGTGCGCGCATCGAGCTATGACCTGATCGATGACGACACCGACGCGACCGACCCGCTCGGCTACACCGGCAATCCCAGCCACGGCACCGGCACGGCCAGCGTCGCGCTGGCGCCGGAAGGCAGCCGCATCAGCGGCAGCGCGCCGCGCGCGCGGCACATTCCGATCCGTACCGTGCAAAGCGTAATCCGCGTCTCGCAGGTGCGCGTCGCCCAGGCCATCGATTTCGCCGTGGCCAACGGCGCCCACGTCGTCACGATGAGCCTGGGCGGACTGCCGTCGATCTCGCTGCAACGCGCATTGCAGCGCGCGATCGACAAGAACCTCATCGTGCTCGCGGCCGCCGGCAACTGCGTCGGCACCGTCGTCTGGCCGGCGCGCTACGACGACTGCATCGCGATCGGCGGCAGCACGTCGGACGACACCGCGTGGCGCGGGTCCTGCCGCGGATCGGACGTGGACGTGTCGGCGCCGGCGCAGAACGTGTTCCGCGCGCGCAGCGCTCTCGCCACGGGCGGTGGACTCGATACCGTGGTGGAACAGGGCCAGGGCACGAGCTTCGCGGTCGCCCTGACCGCCGGTGTCGCCGCCTGCTGGCTCGCCCACCACAGCCGTGACGCGGTCATCGCCGCGGCGCAGCGCCAGGGCATCAGCGTGCAGGCCCTGTTCAACCGGCTGCTGCGCATCAGCGCGCGCAAGCCCACGGACTGGAACACGGCCAAGATGGGCACCGGCGTCGTGGACGCGCTGGCGCTGCTGCAGACCGACCTCGACTTCCGCATCGGCAGCGAAGGTACTTTTTCCACAAGCGCGCCGCCGGCGCTCGGCGTGCGGCGCCTCGTGCTGGAGACCAGCCCCGGCGGCGCCGCCGCGCAGAGCGACATCGACTGGGATCGCTACGGCCAGGAAATCGCCCTGATCGCGCTGCGCCGGCTCAAGCGTCCCGAACCCGTGGCGCGCGGCCTCGAAGCAGCGGACGCGCCGCCGCCGGCGCCGTCGGCGGAACTCAGCCGCACCCTGTCCGAAGCTCCGGCGCTGCGCGCAGCACTCGGCCTTTCCTCTCCTCCGAACCCAGGTGAATGACATGCCCAGCGAAAAATCTCTGCGCACCCGCTGGAAGTTCGCGACGCGCGGCATAGCGACAGGACTGCGTGACCGATTTGCCTTCGAATCGACCAGCGACAAGCTCGATATCCCGAGCGTCGACGAGGTCATCGATCGCGTCGAGGCCGCGGCCGGCAAGGCGGCCCAGGAAGCCGGCCGCGAGCGCAAGGACGTCGACCGCGCGCTCGACAAGCTGCGCAGCCATCTAGGCTCGGCGATCAGCGCGCTGCGCAAGGACGAGAACGCGGACCTGACACCGAGCCAGGAACTGGCACTCGAAACCGTGGTCAAGGTCGACGGCACGCGCCCGTCCACGCTGCTGCGCGACGGCGCGCTGCCCGACGACGACCCACGCCTCGGCAACTGGCGCGAGGAACTTTCCGGCTTCAAGCCGGCGATCAAGCAATTCGCCGACGCGACCGGGCGCATCGAGCCCAACGACGGATCGGCGTCGAACTTCTTCGGCACAGGCTTCCTGGTCGGCGCGAACGGCACCGTGCTGACCAACTGGCATGTGCTCGAGGCGATGCTGCGGCGCTCCTCGACGCTGGCCGAGGAAATCGACGGCACGTTCCGCATCTACGACGGCGTGCGCATCGAATTCGGCGGCGAAACCCAGTCACTTGTGCGCAAGCGCTTCAAGGTCGTCTCGGCGACGCCGTCGGGCCTCGACGGCAATTCCTTCGCACGCCTCGACATCGCCGTGCTGCGCATCGAGCCGCTGGCCGGATCGCCGGCGCTGCCGACGCCGATCCCGCTGCTCGCGGATCTCAATGCGGCACAAGGCGCGACCGCGCCGATCTGCGTGATCGGTTTCCCCGGCCGGCCCGAACAGATCAGCGGCACCTCCGACGGCATCGACTGGACCTGGGTCACGAACCAGCTCATCGTCGGCGGCTACGGCCTCAAACGCTTCGCGCCCGGCGAGATCGAGCCCATCGTCGGCGCGATCGAGGGTGACGAGCGCCCCTGGGTCATGGGCCACGACGCGACCACGCTCGGCGGCAGTTCCGGCTCGCCGATCCTGCTGCTGCACCAGCCCGGCCACGCCTTCGGCATCCACTTCGCCGGCAGCAGCGGCACGGCCCAGCGCATCAACTACGCCCACGCGCTGACGCCGGATGCACGCGACCGGCTCAAGGCCTTGCGGGTGGCCGTGAGGGATCCCTGAAAGCAGCGGCGGCGCCGTGACAGACGCGGGCCGGTGCGGCCCGCGTCTGCGCTGAGGCTAACGATCCGCGAGCGGCGGCAACCCGGTCGGCTTCGGATCGAAATATTGCTGGAAGCGTTTCGCGAACTCGTCGATGCACGCGCTACCGCCGCTGCGCAGGCATTGGATCTGGCCGCTGCGAACGAGTTCGGCCCAGACCTTCGCGAACTCGTCGGCGCCGCGCATTTCGGCCAGCAGCAGCGCATCGAGCGCGGGCTTGGTCATCGAGATGCCGTAGTCCGATGCTGCGACGTCGCCCTGGCTCAGCGGCGCGCCGCGTGGCGTCTGTTCGATGAACTCGGCGATGCCGTGGCGCACCTGCAGCCGATAGCCCTGCGCGCCGAAGCCCTGGTTGCCTTCGGCCGGGAACCAGAAGCCGAAGGATTTGTTGACCGCTTCGCGCGCCGTGATTTCGGCACGCAGACGCAGGGTCAGCGAGTTGACCCAGCTGCCCGCGGGCAGTGCGCTGATGACGCCCGGCGCGACGAGGCCGCCCTTGATGTCGCTGGGCAGTGGCAGTCCCTGCAGCTCGTGCGCGGCGGTAATGTAGAAATTGCGCCAATTGGGATTCAGCTCGGGCTCGGCCAGGCCGAGGAAGGCGCGCGCCTTGATCTCCTTGGCCGGCTTCAATGCGTGCGGTTCGGCGATCGCATCGGTCGGCACGAGCTGGGTATACGCGCGCACGACCAGGGTCGCGAGTTCCGCCGCCCACTGGTACTGCGCGACGGCTTCGTCCATCTCGCCGGCCTGCTTGTGCCGGTCGGCCTTGGCCAGCGCGTCGGCGGCGGCGATGTTGACCGCCTCGGCGCCGCAGATCATCGCGCCGTTGCCGTCGGGTTTGGGCACGCAGATCAGCGCCACGGTCGATTCGGCACGGCGCTTGGGCGGCACCGGACGCAACGCGACCGGATCGGCTTCGAACCAGCCCACCGAGCCGACATAGATTTCGCGCACGGCCTGCACGACGGAGCCGTAGAACGGCCTTAGATAGTCGCGCGGATTGACGCAGTCGCGCGCGGGCGGTACGGCCTGGTGCGGCGGCACGACGGGGGTGGGGCTTTCGGGGCAATGGTTGGACGGAACGGTCTCGTTCTTGATCGGCCGCACCTGATCGAGTTCGCTCATGAGATGCCCGTGCTGGCCAGCCGTGAGGTACATGTCCTCGATCAGCGGCGCCAGTTCGTTCATGGTGTAACCCTTGTTCATCCAGCGCAGCGTCTGGTCGTGGGTGAACTGGATCGCATCGCGGAAATTGCGCAGCAGGCGCTGGATGTTGCCGGCCTCGCACAGCGGCGGCCCATGGCTCGGCAACATGCACCAGCTGTCGAACTGGCGCAGGCGGTCGACGCTGCGGAACCAGTTCGCCGGATCGCGGTACGCGGTGCCGCGCAGGCTGTAGAGATTCGGGAACGACGGTCCCTGGATCACCTCGGCCGACTGCAGCAGCCCCGGTCCGCTCCAGTCGTCGTCGGCGACTGGCGTGCCGGTCCGGTTGCGCCGGTCGGGCAGGAACACGGCGAGTTCGTCGTTGGTCTCGCTGGGCACGTAGACCAGCTGCATCTGCACGCCGGCGGCGATGACCTTGAGTTCGTTGTCGAACGTGCGCGACGGCATGCGGTAGCTGCCGCTGACGGCGACTTTCTTGCCGTCGACCTCGACGAACGCGATCAGCTCCTGCGGGCCGATGCCGCTGTTGACGTGGTTGCGCGGAATGAAGGCGCCGTACATGTAGGACGAACGCGCGTCGATGATGGTGCCGGTGCTCAGCGCGGTCGTGGCGACGCCATCGTTGATCTTGTACTGACCGATCACGGCAACGCAGTCGCGGTTCTCGACGGCGGTATCGAGCAGCGTGTCGGCACCGGCGACCTGCGGATCGGCGACCGCGCAGGGCGGCCGGTCGGCGGAGCCGAGGAAGCCCCAGACACCGAAGGTGTGATCGATATGGTTGTGCGTGTAGATGATCGCGCGCAGCGGCAGCTTGCAGGCTTCGGGCACCGGCTGGCCCAGCGCGAACTCCGGACAGCTCGGCAGGATTCCCTGCGCGCGGAAGGCCTGCAGCGTGCGATGCGCGACTTCGGGATTGCCGAGGGTGTCGATCACGATGAGTTCGCGATTGCCCTTCGCGTCGCGCGTCGGCCCCTTGATCAGGATGGTGTTGGCCAGGTCGAATCCGACCGCGCTGTAGGCCTCGTAGCCGAGGCCCGCGGGATAGCTAGTCAAGGGCCAATGTTCCTTGGCCAGGTCATAGATCTTCGCTGGCGTGAACCAGTTGGAATGTTCGGCCAGCAGCACGTTGGCCGGCACCAGACCGACGTCCGCAGGCGGCGCTTTCTCGTTGTGCGCCGCGACCGTCGTCGCCGCGAAAAGGACAGCCGCGCCCGTCGCGGCAACCGCGTTTTTCACGAACATGAATTTCCCCGTGTAGTGCCCCATGCACCAATTGCCGGCTAATCTAGATTTAGCATTTGCCGGTGTCTACAGTAATTTTTCTGAGGCAGTGCGATGCGTCCACTCGCGATCAGCGCGCGATCCTTGCGGACACCGTGACTTCGTCATCGGGCAGGTAGCGCAGGCGTGTACTACCCAGCCGTTGCCCGCAAGATCGCGCATGACACGGCGGGCTCGAGGCGGCCCGGCCGTCGCCGGAAGCCGCAGCGCCGACTTCTTGCACCGGGGCGACGCGCGACCGTCTCGCCGCCTCTGGTGTGTTTACGCGCGGGGCGCGGACAATGCGTCCGCTCCGCCCCGGAGCACACCGAGCCTCACCGCATGAACGCCCCTACCCCACCTTTCGTTTTCCGGCTGGCCTGCGTCGTGCTGCTCGGTGCCGCGCCCACGGCGTCGGCCTTCGATCTCAGCGGCTCGGCCGCGCTGACGAGCGACTACGTGCTGCGCGGCATTTCGCAAACCCAGGGCGATGCGACGCCGCAGCTCGGCACGAAGCTCACGTTGGACTCGGGCCTGTACGTGGCGGCCTGGGGATCGCGCGTCGACTACGGCCCGGCGCTGGGCACCGATGCGGAAGTCGATCTCAGCGCAGGCTGGAATCGCACGTTCGGCGAGCGCTGGAACCTCGACCTCAACCTCACCCGCTATTTCTATCCGGGCACGCGCGAACCAGCGTATCTCGACTATAACGAAGTGATCGCGACGCTGACGCTGGACCAGCGCTGGTGGACGATGCTGGCGTGGTCGGACGACGTGTTCGCGACCGGACAACGCGGCGTCTACGTCGAAGTCGGCGCAAAGTTTCCGCTCGGCGATGCGTTTCGTTTCGAAACCATTGCCGGCCACTACGACCTCGACGACGCCTATGCGGCGAGCTACCACCGCGCGCAGCTGTCGGCGATCTATACGGTCGACAAGGTCGACCTGCGCGCTTCCGGCCACTGGACCGGGGGCGATGCCGAACGCATTTTTCCCGGTGTGGCCGGCAGCCGCTTCGAAATTGCGGCGATGTTGAGTTTCTGATCCTGCCAGCGCCCGATCTCGCCAGCGGCGGCGTGCGCGCCGGCGAACCAACGTCCATACGCCTTGCCATGGAATTCGCCGCGAAATGTCATTGTCTCGTCTGCGGAGTCCGCTAAGATCCGGCCAGCGGGCGCTGCAGTCCAGCAGCCCGTACTCTTCCACGTTTCCACTCATGCCGCGCCGCCCTGCCGTGGTGTCGTGCAGTACTGCGTCCAGGCCGCCCATGTCCCGATGGCTTTTCGTGCTGTTGT
>JBBQZR010000103.1:0-9804 GCA_038207515.1 Lysobacterales bacterium
GAAGGTTCTCACCGTCCTGAACGCCCAACGGGCCGGGTGAAGGACGATGGCTAGAACCGAAGGTTCTCACCGTCCTGAACGCCCAACGGGCCGGGTGAAGAGTGATCGCTCAGAACCACAGGTTCTGATCACTCTGAACGCCTAACGGGCCGGGCGGCCAAACGCGCAGCGTTTGGCCAGGGTTGTGGAGATCTGGTGCACGACCCAAGGGCAACGCCGTCTTCGTGTGCTGAGGCGTAAGGACGTGCGGATGGCCCGCGACCCGTCGTTCCAGCGTGGAGAGCGTTGCCGCCACCACCGACCGGAGTGATCCCATGAAGCTGTTCCGTCCTGCCCTGCTGCTCGCCCTGCTGCCGT
Source organism: Lysobacterales bacterium (assembly GCA_038207515.1). GTDB lineage: Bacteria > Pseudomonadota > Gammaproteobacteria > Xanthomonadales > Rhodanobacteraceae > Tahibacter. Next base: position 358 of record JBBQZR010000103.1, read on the forward strand.
TGCTGTCCGCCTGCGCCGGCAGCCCCGAATCGCTGGCCAAGGACCTGCAGGCCGCATTCGAGAAGGGCGACATGGATGCCGTCCTGGCCCTGTCACAGCTCGACGGCACGCCGTCGGACCTGCGTTATTTCCTGATGGACCAGGTCATCGACTGCGGCGCCGCCGACACCGCCTGCACCGCCAGCGCCGCGCCACTCGACGACGACTTCAAGAAAAGCCTGGCCGGCCTGGCCGAACAGGGACTGGAGGCCGCCGTCATGCCCGAAGGCCTGATCGTGCTGCAGATCAAGCAGAAGGACGGCCAGGGCAGCGGCAAGGCGCAGATGCCGTACGCCAAGGTCAACGGCAAGTACCGGCTCGTCGCGCAGCGCTACACCGCCGCGAAGCTGGCCGAAATGCGCGCTTCGACGAACCAGCAGATCCTCGACAAAATGCTCGCGGCCGGCATCTACGATTCCGCCGCTGGCGAACGCCGCACCGACTGGAAAGACACCGCCACGGAGTTGCCCGCCGACGGCGGAGAACCCGGCCAGGTACTGGTCAGGACCAGCACCGCGCTGCATGCGGCCGTACTCGCGAACGATCCGGATGCCGCGGTCAAGTCCGGCGACGGCTTTGCTCAGATGGTGCTGGCCGACAAGGACTACGACGGCAAGCCGGTCGCGCTCGATCTGCGCAAGGCCAAGCTGCGCGCGCAATCGATGCGCTTCCTGCACGACGTCAAGGTATCCGGCGGCTGGCTGCGCGGCGACGAAGCCGTGCTGCTCGTCGATGCCAAGGACGGCATCGGCTGGGTCCGTCGCGGTGCGCTGTTCATGAGCAAGAACGAGGGTCAGTGGGGCATCAGCGGCAAGCAGCTCATCAGCTATCCGCAGTAAGTCCGGCGACGACTATCCGAAGTCACACAGCGTGACGATGCGCGAGACGCATCGTCACGCCACCTCACAGTTCGAAGCCGTTGCGCGAAATCACATCGCTCGGGGCAAGACTCAGGATTTCGAAACCGTCCAGCCGCGCCTCGCCGCTCGCGCCGACGCTCCTGGCCACGGCAAGATTCAGCACGCCATCGCTCACCGTCACCACGTCGCCGAGACGCAGTGCCTGGCGCAGACCCGCCCAGCGATACAGATCAAATCCCGCGAGCAGCGGCGTACCTTCGAGCGCGACGTCGATGCCGCGCGCAACCGCCGTGAACGAGCGCCATTCGGAAAAATGCAGTACGACCAGATAGCGCCCGTTCGGAACATTCACCGCATAGCTGAAGGCCGCGCCGCGCCGCGTCGTGCGGTACAGCGCATCGTCCTGCGTGCCGAGCAGCGTGGTCACGCCGCTGGTCAGCGCCTCGGTCGCGCCGCCGGTGAAGCCGCTGTCGGCGGCAAAGGATTGCCCGGTGCTCAGGGTCAGCGCGCTCCCGCCGCTGTTGACCGCATGGACCGCCGGCCGCGGCACGCCCGCGCCGAGTACGAGCACGCTCGCCCGCGCCGTCGCGCTGAGCGCGCCGTCGTTCGCGCGCACTTCGATGCGATACAGCCCCGCGCGTGTCGGCGTGAACCACGCCAGCGCCGGATCCGCCGCGTCGACCTCGATAATCTCCGCGAGCGGACTTTCGATCAGCTCGAAGGTCACGCTTGCAACGGCCTGCGGCTGTTCGTCATCGTCGACGAGCGCGCGCAGGCGCAGCGGCTCACCGACGCGGGCGACGGGTTCCAGCCATAGCGCGACGCGCGGCGCGCGATTTGCCGGCGCCGGATGCGTGACGCGCAGGCTGCGCGAGAACGTCGTAGTGCCGCCGTAGCCGGCGAAGAAGCTCGTGCCGGTGGCCTGCAACCGCAGCAGCGTCGTCGCGTTTGGCGGTATCGCGAGCGACACGGTGCTGAAGCTCGTCGTGCCGGTCGCCGCGCCGGTGAGCGCACCGAAGGTGTAGTCGATCGCGGTGGGCTGCGCATCCGCGGTCACCGTGCCGGCGGCGGTCAGGTTCGCCGCGCCCGTATACCAGCGCTGCGCCGCGGTCGGTGCGCTCACGGCAACGCGCGGCCCGGTCGCGACCATCGGCAGTCGCCAGCGCTGCGCCAGCATCCACGGTGCCAGCTTTGCGACCTTGTACGACTCGGTCCAGATGCCGTGGTCACCGGTCGCGAATTCGGTATACAGCGGGTCGCCGCCGCCAGCGCGCAGCGTCGCCACGCTCGTGCGCGAATTGGCTACCGGCACGGTGCCGTCGTTGACGGCATGGAAATACCAGGCTGGCGTATTCCAGAGCCGGTCGCGATCGATCGCGCTGCTGACGACGCCGGCCGGACAGATCGGGATCGCCGCCGCCGCGACGGCGTCGTAGCGCTGCAGGAAGCCGATGGTGCCGCCGCCGCCCATGGAAAGGCCGGACACGTAGAGTCGCGCCAGATCGAAACCGAATTCGCGCTGCACGTCATCGAGCAGATCGGCAAGGCCGGCCGTCGGGTTGTCGTTGCCCCACCACTCCGGCGTCTGCGGCGCGACCATGATGACGGGCTGACCCAGCGTGGCGGCGTCCTCGGCGAGCTTGAACGCGCCGTTCGCACGATTGCCGAGTTGCGCGGTGTTGTTGCTGCCGGTCTCGCCGGCGCCGTGCAGGAACAGCAGCAACGGACAGCGCCGGCTCGCGCAGGCGGCTGGCACGTTGATGCGATACGGCAGCGCGAGGCCGTTGCCGCCGTCGATACTGGTCGTGCGCGCGACGAAATCGTTCGCGGTCAATGCCCAGACCGGCGCGGCAGCCAGCAGCAGCGAGGCAACAAGCAAGGCGCGCATGAGGGGGTACTCCGGCTAGGTGTTCTGGAGGCAGCCATGCTAGCGCGGCGGATATTCAGGGTTGTGACGATCGTCGCGGACCACAGGCGCGTTTTTTCCTCGCGCGCAGCGGCCAGCGCGACGACGGCGTGGCATACACTCCGGCGGGCAATTTGGATTTGTGATTGCCGCCACGTATTCCACTAACGTCGAAAGGGGAGCCATGAGCAGCCAACCTAGCCAACCGCGCCGACCGAACATACTCATCATTCTTGTCGACCAGCTACGTTTTCCGCGTTTCGCCTATGGACCCGAAGGCGGCTTCGCGCCCGCACTGAAGAACATCGTCGGTTTCCAGGGCGGCGACGCCGACCTCGATCCCTACCAGGAATATTTTCCGGGACTGACCGCGCTGCGCCGCAACGCCGTGGTCCTGCGCAAGCACACCATCGCGTCCTCGGCCTGCATCCCGAGCCGCGCCGCGCTGATGACCGGCCAGTACGGCACGCGCACCGGTGTGACCCAGACCGACGGACTGTTCAAGAACGGCGACGCGGAGAGTTTTCCCTGGCTCGCCGCCGACGGCATCCCGACCCTCGGCCACTGGTTTCGCGGCGCGGGCTACCACACCCATTATTTCGGCAAGTGGCACGTCAGCAACCCGCCCGACCACAGCCTCGACTCCTATGGCTTCGACGACTGGGAGCTGTCCTGGCCGGAGCCGCACGGATCCAGCATCAACAACCTCGGCGCGTATCGCGATATCGGCTTCGCCGATCTGGTCTGCGGCTTTCTGCGCGGGCAGGCATTGGGGCTGGACTACAACCGCAAGCTCGCGCAGCAGTTGCAGAGCGTGCCGCTGGCACCGTCGCCGCAGCCCGAACAGAAACCCTGGCTCGCGGTCGCCTCGTTCGCGAATCCGCACGACATCGCGACGTATCCGGCGCTGCCGCGCGGCCTCGACCCCACCGCGCCGAAACTCGGCCCGCTGACCGTTCCCGCCGCCGGCACGCCGGCCAACCCGCCGACCGCGGGAACCCTGCAGTTCGATCTGAATCCGCAGGGATTTCCGCAGGACAACGCGAAGATCGCGCCGACCACGAACGAGAACCTGCGCGACAACAAGCCGCACTGCCAGTACGACTATTCCTACAAGATGGGCCTGGCGCTCGCGAGCAAGACGGGCCTCAGCGCGAAGGAACAGGCCGGCCTCGATCCGGTCACCGCGGCGCTGCTATCGGGCATTCCGTTCCAGCTCACCGCACATCCCGAGGACGGTGCGGCCAAGTTCCTGCAGTACTACGCCTGGCTGCAGCACCTCGTCGATGGACACATCCACCGCGTGCTGAAAACGCTCGACGAGTCCGGTCTGCGCAACGACACCATCGTCGTGTTCATGGCCGACCACGGCGAGTACGGCGCGGCGCATTCGTTCCTCATGGAGAAATGGCATGCGGCCTACCAGGAGGCGCTGCACGTTCCCGTGGTGGTGCAATCCGCGCGCTTCAACGACAGCGACACGATACGCCAGATCGACGCGCTGACCAGCCACGTCGACATCGTGCAGACGCTGCTCGGTCTGGCCGATATCGGCGAGCACGAGATCGAGCGCATCGCCGCGCAATTGCGCGAGCAGCGTCCGGTGCCGCCATTCGTCGGCGCCAACCTCGCGCCCTTGATACGCGGCGAAACCGATATCGTCACGGAACCTGACGGCACGCCGCGCGAAGGCGTTCTGTTCGCGACCGATGACGAGATCACGCAGCCGCTCAGCGGCACGGGCGATCCGCACCAGATCCACAACGATCGCGAGTTCGCGGTGTTCCTGGAACTCGTCGACGCCGTGCGCACCGGCGACAGCCGCGTGCCGCACAGCGGGCCGGTCAGCGATCTCATGCCCGGTCCGGTGCGCCAGCCCAACCATGTGCGCTGCGTGCGCTCGGGCGACTGGAAACTCGCGCGCTATTTCGATCCGAGCGGAGAGCACACCGACCAGTGGGAGCTGTACGACCTCGACGGCGACGGCTGCGAAGCCGTCAACCTGCTCGTCACCGACGCGCCATTCCCGACGCCGATCGCCGACCCGCCGGCGCCGCATACCGATGCGGAAATTCGCCGCACGGCCGAGCGGCTGCACAAGCTGCTCGATCGCTACGAGGCGGAGAAGCTGTCGTGGCCGGCGGGGTGAGCTCGCACGAAACGCGACCATTCTGACGGCGGGGCAGAAAGGAACGGCGTGCGGAAAGTAAAGGCGTGCGGAATGTAGGCTCCGGTTGTCGCACGGATTCGATTGCAGCGTCCGACGCTGCCTCGGTGGCGTGGGAGCACTCCTCCGCCGCGTCTGCGGCGCGGAACCACTGTTCCGTCGCCGCGTCGGCCGGCATGAGGAACTCCACGCGCAAGTGTTCGACGCGCGTATCCAGAGGCGCGTGCAGGCTCGCGATCACGACGAACAGCGCGAGGCGCACCTCGCCGAACCGATAGCGCAGCAGCACCACCGGCGCGGCCTGCGCACCGGCATCGTTCTGCAGCAGCCCGCGCACTTCGGGATTCGCCGCCAGACGCGCGACCAGCGTGGTTGGTTGCGACGCGAACATGTATCCGCATGGTCCTAGTCGGCAGCAGCGACTGCACCGACGCGGCCTATACCGCATCTGTTTTCTCACTCCTCTACCCGATCTTCTCGATTCCGGCTGTCATCGTTGCCGCCCGGCCCGTATAGGACTCAGGCAAGCCCACCCACGCCGGAGTCTTCCATGTCCATGACCACCCGCCGCCTCGCCGCAGCAGCCTTGCTGAGCCTCAGCAGCGCCTTCACGCTCGCCGCCGCCGCGTCTGAAACGCCCGATGCCTGGCGCAGCGCGCAGCAGACGCGCCTGGCCGCGCAGAACGACCGCGACAGCCGCATCGCCGCGGCGCTGCTCGCGCTGCCCACCGACGCGAACGCGCCCATTCCGTCCGCGACAACGGCAATCGCCGATGCGCTCGTGCAGGCCAATCCCGATGACGTGCTGTCGCTCTATGTCGCCGCGCTGGTCTGCCAGTTGCAGCCAACCTGCACGAGTGCAGCCTACGTCGATCGACTGACCACGCAGGCGCCGGACAACGCCGTGCACTGGCTGCTGCGTCCCGCTGCCGCCGCGCCCGACGAGGCGCAACTGCGCAGCGCCGCGAAGGCGACAAATGCGCAGCCGCATCTGGGCGAGCTCCGGACCGTGCTCGGCAAGGCGCTGGGAGCTCCGACCGCGGCGACCGCGGCGTCACGCGCCGCCGCGCTCGATGCGATACCGCTGCCGCGCTTCGCTCCCGCGCTGAATGCCTGCAAGCAGGACGGCGCCGCGCGGCGCGAAGCCTGCATCGCGCTCGGCCGCACGCTGTTCGCAGACGCACGCGGCAGCATCCTCTCGCGCATGATCGGCAGCGTACTGCTGCGCCGGCTGGCCAAGGGCACGCCGGACGAGACCGCCGCGGTGCAGTTCCGCCGCGACTACGTCTGGCTCGGGGAACACAACGTCGGCCAGGACACACGTGACGAAGCACTGCAGCAGGACCTCGTGCGCCACGGCGAATGGGAAGCCTTGCTGCGCGCCGCCGATCGCGCCGGTGTGGCGCGCACACCAGCCGCCGACTGGACGCCAGCCAATCCGCAGCAACTGCTGCTGTCCGAGGACCGCAAGCCGAGCGGCAGCTAATGGCCGGTAACTCTCGACTGGTTAAAGGCCACTAGACTGCGCACAGCATCACCGCAGGAACACCATGCCCGCTTTCCCGACCACGCGCTGGAGCCTGATCCGCGCCAGCCAGCAGCCGCCGCGCGATGCCGCGGCGGCCTGGTCGGCGCTGGTGCGCGACTATCGTCCGGCCATCGTCGCCTACTTCCGCCGCAGCTCGCTCGCGCGCGACGCGGAAGATCTCGCGCAGGAGTTCCTGCTCCATTCCATGCAGGCCGGCTGGTGGTCGCGCGCCGACGCGGATGCCGGCAGCTTCCGCCGCTTCCTGCTCGCGCTGCTCAAACGCTTCCGGCTCAACCGCGAGAACACCGCGCAGCAGCGCCGCGAAGTGCTCGTCGACACGACCGGGCCGGGCGCTTTTCACGAACCTACCGCGGAGCAGGATTCGCCCGAGGCGCAGTTCGACCTGCAGTTCGCGCTGTGCCTGACGCGCAGTGCGCTGGCCGCGCTGCGCGAGCGCTATGCGCGCGACGGCCGCGAGACGCTGTTCGCGCAGCTCGAACCATGGCTCGCCGAACCGCCGGCGCATGGCGAGCTCGCCACCCTCGCCGCGCGCCTGGAGATCCCCGCGAATACGCTGGCCGTGCAGTTGCGGCGGCTGCGCCAGCGCTTACAGGAATCGAGCCGCGCGGCACTGGCCGAACTGTGCCTCGAACGCGCCCAGGTCGATGCGGACCTGTCGGCGCTGCGCGACGCGCTGGCACGCACGGCATGACATGAGCACACCCGACGACGTCGATCTGTTGCGCCTCGCCCGGGTCGTGCTGCTGTCCGGCAGCGACGACGCCGTGTCGGCGCTCGATGCGCTCGATCTGGATGATGCTTCGCAGCGCCGCTTCGGCGACTACGAACTGCTGCAGCGTCTGGGCCGCGGCGGCATGGGCGTGGTGTTCCGCGCGCGCCAGCGCAGCCTCGGCCGCGACGTCGCACTCAAGGTCATCGCGAGCGCGAGCGAAGACGCCGAGGCGGTCGCGCGCCTGCTCGCCGAGGCGCGCGCCGCGGCGCAACTGCATCACCCGAACATCGTGCCGGTGTTCGAAGTAGGCGTTGTGGACGATGTGCATTTTTTCTCAATGCCGCTGCTGCGCGGCACCACGCTCGCGCATACCCTGGCCGGCCGCACGCTGACCGAGGCCGACGCGATCGCATTGCTGCTGACTTTGGCCGGTGCCGTCGCCTACGCGCACAGCCTCGGCCTGCTGCACCTGGACCTGAAGCCGGCCAACGTGCTGCTGGACGACCAGGGCCGCCCGCTGATCGGCGACTTCGGCCTTGCCCGTGCGTTCGATGCCGGCAGCGGTGTGGAGGCCGGCGAATCCAGCGGCACACCGGCCTACATGGCGCCGGAACAGATCGACCCGCGCCTCGGCACGCTGAGCCCACGCAGCGACATCTATGCGCTCGGCGCGATGCTGCACGAGTTCCTGACCGGGCTACCGCCGCACGGCGAAGGCGATGCGTCCACGCTGCTGGCGCGCGCGCTGCACGACACCAGCGCCGGGCCGCGTGCGCGGCGGCCCGAACTCGGCGCCGACATCGATGCGATCTGTCGCTGCTGCCTGCAGCGCGATCCGTCGCGGCGCTATGCCAGCGTGGACGAACTCGCCGCCGATCTCGCACGCTGCCGCGACGGCAACGACGTCAGCGTGCGGCCGCGGCGCTGGCCCGAGCGCGCGTGGCGCAGCCTGCGCCGGCATCCGGCATTGAGCATCGCCATCGCCGCAGCGTTGTTCGCGCTGCTGCTCGGCCTGCTCGGTATGGGCTGGCAATGGCGCCGCGCCGAAGCCGCGTTCCGCGCAGCCGAGCACGAGCGCGCCACCAGCAGCGCGCGCGCCGACCGTTTGCGCCAGCTCGCCGGACTGCTGGCCGCGAGTTTTCCAGCCGCCGACATCGACGATACGGAACTGCGCCGCAGTGCGCGCAATGCGATTGCGTGGCTGACCCGCGAAGCCGGCAGCGACCCGACCGCGCAACGTGAGCTGCTCGATGCGTTCGGCCAGGCGCTGCGCAGCGCCGGCAAGGGCGAGGCGGTCGATATCCTGCTCGACGAAATCATCCGCCAGCGCGGCGACGGCTATCGCCGCGAACAGCTCGCCGCATTGCTCGCGCGCGGCGATCGCGACAGCCTCGTCGCACTGCAGCTGCTGGCCGGCAACGAGCCTGGCGCGGCCAGCCGCGATCTGGCTGCGCGCGGCGCCGCCGAACTGCTGCGCGCACACGCCGACGACGCGGATGCGCTCTATGCGCTCGCGCTCGGCTGCAGCCTCGGGTCGATTCTCTGCGCCGGCGACGAATACACCGCGCGCCTCGTCGCGTTGGCACCGGACAACGCCGTGCACTGGATGCTGGCACCACCCGGCGAGCCCGCCGCACGCACGCTGCAACGCCTGCACCGCGCCGCCCAGGCAACGCAATTCGACGACCATCTCGCCACGCAGGTGGCTTTGCTGCGCACGACGCTGGACCGCACGCCACCGCCGGATGTGCTGCGCCAGCCGCTGCTCGGCATGCTCGACGATGCGGAAATCCTGCCCTCGCTGCGCCGGCGTGCGATCGACGCGGTTCCACTGCCGCACTATGCGTCCGTCGTCGTGCTGTGCCGCCCCGATCGCGACCCGGCACGCGACGACGCCGCGCTGCGCGCCGACTGCAGCGCGTTCGCGCGCCACGCGCTGAACGCGCCGCGCGCATCGATCCTCTCGCGCATGGTCGCGAGTGCCATGCTGCGCCGCCTGCACAAAGGCAGTCCGATCGAACGCGAGGCATTCGAATACCGCCGGCAGTATGTATGGCTGGCCGAGGAGGTGGCGCGGCAGCGTGTCGATCCCGAACTGCTGCAGCGTGATCTCGCACGCTACGGCGAATGGGAAGCCTGGCTGCGCGCCGCCGATCGCAGCGGTATCGCGCGCCTGCCGGACGCCAAGTGGGTACCGAAGAATCCGCAGAGCCT
>JBBQZR010000104.1:0-9619 GCA_038207515.1 Lysobacterales bacterium
GCCGGCGCAGGCGGGGATACGGCGCGTGGGCGCAGTGAGTGCGTTCGGCATGAGCGGTACGAACGCGCACCTGGTGATGAGCGACTACGCGGGTGCGGCGCGGCCGGGTCGTGCGGCGGCGGCGGTGTTGCTGGTGCTGTCAGGCAAGACCGAAGCGGCGCTGGCGCAGCGCGTGACGGATCTGCTGGCCGTGCTGGAGGACGGCGAGTGGGATGCACCGCGGCTGCAGTCGATGAGCTACACGCTGCTGTGCCGGCGAGCGGCGTTCGCGCAGCGCTATGCGGTGGTGGCGCGCAACCGGGAGCAGGCCATCGAGCTGCTGCAGCAGTACGCGAGCCGGGAACGGTTGGCGCAGCGCAGCCGTGGGGTGGTGAGCCGGGAGTTCAGCGAACAGGCGGTGCAGCGCGAACTGGGCGAGACGCTGCTGACGCGGCTGGGCAGCGACCCGCAGGCCGCGGACACGGTGGACGGGTTGAGCGGCCTGGCGGACCTGTACTGCCAGGGTTATGCGCTGCCGTGGGAACGGCTCTACGGCGCACAGGCACCGGCGCGCGTGGCGCTGCCGACCTATCCGTTTGCACGCGAACGGCATTGGGTGGACAGCGATGTCGCCGAAGAACCGAATCGCTGGATGCAGCCCGCGGCCTCGCTGCCGGCGGAGTCCATCGATTTCACCGCGACGGACGAGGCGGAGGCGCCTGCCGACGATGCGCTGAGCGCAAAGATCCAGGACTGGCTGGTGCAGGCCGTGAGGGAACTGCAGAAGCTCGCGCCGGAGCAGGTCGACGTGGCCGCGCCGTTCAGCGAACTCGGCTTCGATTCCATCGCGCTGGCGCGACTGGCGGCGCAGCTCAACGACGCGTTCGGGCTCGAGCTGGAACCCACGCTGTTTTTCGAACACACCACGCTGCGCAGCGTGGCCACGCATCTCGCGACGGCGCATGCGGTTGTATTTGCCGCGCGCTGGGGCGAGGTAGCGACGCGTGCCGCGGCGCCCGCCGCTGCGCTGCGCAAGCCGCCGGCGGCCGGCACGGGCGCGCCGCGCGCTGTGCCCACGCTCGCCGAGCCGATTGCCGTGATCGGCATCAGCGGACGCTTTCCGCAGGCGCGCGACCTCGATGCGTTCTGGGACAACCTGTGCGCAGGTGCCGACTGCATCACCGAAGTGCCGGAATCGCGCTGGAACTGGCGCGAGATCTACGGCGATCCGGCTGAACCCGGCAATCGCACCAACATCCGCTGGGGCGGGTTCATCGACGGCGTCGACGAATTCGACGCGCTGTTCTTCGGCATCTCGCCGCGCGAAGCCGTGCTGATGGATCCGCAGCAGCGCCTGCTGATGACCTATGCGTGGCTGGCGCTCGAAGACGCCGGTTACGCCGCCCGCGATCTCGCCGGCACGCAGACCGGCATCTTCGTCGGCACCGGCAGCAGCGGCTATCTGGAACTCATCGCCGAGGCGCGAATTCCGATCGAAGGGTACAGCGCCACCGGCGGTGTGCATTCGATGGGACCGAACCGGATGAGCTATTTCCTAGACATCCATGGTCCCAGCGAGCCGATAGAAACCTCGTGTTCCAGCTCGCTCGTCGCGGTGCATAGAGCGGTGCGCGCGATACACGGCGGCGAATGCGCGATGGCCATCGTTGGCGGCATCAACGCGATCGCGACGCCCACGCTCTACATCAGTTTCAACAAGGCCGGCATGCTCTGCGAGGACGGCCGCTGCAAGACGTTTTCCGCGCTGGCCAACGGCTATGTGCGCGGCGAAGGCGTCGGCATGGCGCTGCTCAAGCCGCTGTCGACAGCCCAGGACGATGGCGATCATATATACGCGCTGATCCGCGCCTCGGGCGAAAACCACGGCGGCAAGGCAGCCTCGCTGACCGCGCCCAATCCGAAGGCGCAGGCGGCATTGCTGACCGCGGTCTATCGCAGGGCCGGTATCGATCCACGCAGCGTCGGCTACATCGAGACCCACGGCACGGGCACGCCGCTGGGCGATCCGATCGAGGTCAACGCCCTCAAGAGCGCGTTCGAAACCCTGGGTGCGGGCAGCCCGGCCGACGGTGTGGTCGAGGCCTGGTGCGGCATCGGCTCGGTAAAGACCAACATCGGCCATCTGGAGCTTGCCGCCGGCATTGCGGGTTTGCTCAAGGTGGTGCTGCAGCTCCGCCACCGAACCCTGGTGCGCAGCCTGCATGCCGAACCGCTCAACCCCTATGTGAAGCTCGACGGCAGTCCGTTCCATGTCGTGACCGAGCCGATGCCGTGGCCGGCGCCGCGGGATGCGGCCGGGCGCGAACTGCCGCGCCGTGCGGGCGTCAGCTCGTTCGGTTTCGGCGGCGTCAACTGCCACATCGTGGTCGAGGAATACCTGCCGCCAGCGACCGCGGTGTCCGCCCCGGCCCAGGTCGGCACCGAACCGGCCGCGTGCATGGTGGTGCTGTCGGCGCGCAACGCGGTCCAGCTCGATGCGCGCATCGCGCAGCTGCACGAATGGCTGGGGCGCGCCGCGGCCGCCGCAGAACGGCTCGACGACATCGCGTATACCCTGCAGGTCGGGCGCGAGGCGATGGCGCATCGCTTCGCTGTGCTGGCCACGTCGATCGACGACCTGCGCGACAAGCTGCAGGCAGTGCACGCGGGCACTCGCATGGCCGGCTGCTACCGCGGCCAGGCCGGTGCCGGCGTGGGGCTGTCGCTGCATGCGGCGGATGACGATATCCAGGCCGCACTGCTGTCCTGGGCGCAGAAAGGGAAGTTCGAGAAGCTGCTGGAATCCTGGGTTGCCGGCGCGAGTTTCGACTGGAAGTCGCTGTACACGACAGTGCGGCCGCGGCGCGTACCGCTGCCCGGCTACCCGTTCGCGCGCGATCGCCACTGGATCAGCGCGTCGGCGCGCCCGACGCTGCCGGCGGCGAATCCGGACGCGGCATTGCTCGCTGCAGCACCGGTCATGGCTGACGCCGAAATCGGCACTCTGCTGCTCGCGCCGGTCAGCGCCGAGGTCAGCGGCATCGGCACCGCGCCGGCAACCTTCGACGGGCACTGGCTGCTGCTGGTCGATGCCGGCAACGCGGCCGGTTCACTCGCGGCGCAGCAGGCGGCGCTGGCGAGCCTGCTGCCGGACGCACGCTGCGTGCTGCTCGCAGCGGACGCCGATGACACCGACACCGCTGACACCGACACCGCGCGCTGGTACGGCGGTCTGGCCGAAGCCCTGCTCGCGCAGCTGCAGGCCATCGTCGATGACCGCACGTCCGGACGGGTCCTGATCCAGCTCGCGCTGCCCGCTACGGGCGAGGGTGCGCTCGCGTCAGGACTGGCCGGCATGCTCAAGAGTGCCGCACTGGAGCAGCCGCGGCTGCAGACCCAACTGCTGCTGTTCGCACCGGATGCGGATGCCGCGACGATCCGCCACGGTGCGGTGGCAAGCCGCACCGCAGGCAGCGCGGGCGTGATCGATCATGCGGGCACCGGTCGCCGCGTCGAGCGCCTGCGCGAGCTGCGCGCCGAACCGTTTGTGGATATCTGGAAAAACGGCGGTGTATACGCCATCACCGGCGGGGCCGGCGGGCTCGGCCTGCTGTTCGCGCGCGAGATCCTCGCCCGCGTCGATGCGACCGTCGTCCTGCTCGGACGTTCCGCCCCAACCGCCGACACGCTGGCCGACCTGCAGGCGCTGGAGCGTCCGCGTGCGCGGACGGTGTTCCGCGCGCTGGATCTCGCCGACCGCGCGGCGACCCGCGCGCTGTTCGACGGTCTGGTCGAAGAGTTCGGCGCGCTCGACGGCGTGATCCATGCCGCCGGTGTGAACCGCGACAGCTTCCTGCAGCGCAAGTCGGCCGCCGAGCTGCGCGCGGTGTTTGCACCGAAGGTCGCCGGCACACTGCATCTGGACGAAGCCACCGCGGCGCTGCCGCTGGATTTCTTCGTCGCCTTCTCCTCGGCCGTCGGCGTGTTCGGCAACGTCGGGCAGAGCGACTACGCGGCGGCCAATGCATTCCTGATCCGTCTGCTCGAGCAGCGCGAGGCGCAGCGCCGCGACGGTCGTCGCAGCGGCAGGTCCCTGACGATCAGCTGGCCGCTGTGGGCCTGTGGCGGTATGCGCGTGGACGCGGCCGTCGAGCAGCAGATGCGGCGGGACTTCGGCTTCACGCCGCTGGCGGCCGAGGCCGGCATCGATGCGTTCTATCGGGCTCTGGGTTCGGACCAGAGCCATGTCGTCGTCGCGTCGGGCGAATTGACGCGCCTGCGCGAAATGCTGCTGGCTGCGCCACGGCCGAGCGCCGCGGCGCCGGCCGTCGCCCTCGCGCCACGCGGCGCGACGGCGCCGACGGATGACCGGGCGCTGAGGCAGCGCGTGGTCCAGCAACTACGCATGACGTTCGCGAACGCGACCGGCGTGGCGCCCGACGCGGTCGATGCCGACGAGACGCTGGCGAGCTACGGCATCGATTCGCTGCTGATCATCCAGCTCAATACGGAGTTCGCCCGACACTTCGAGCAGTTGTCCAAGACCCTGCTGTATGAGTATCAGACCCTCGGCGCGCTCGCGGACTACTTCATTGCCGAACACCGCACCGCCTGCCTGCACTGGTGCGGGCCGGACGCTGCGGCCGATGCAGCCGCGCCGTACGTCGCCGCGGCGGCCAGCGTGGCCGTGCGCTCCGTCCCTGCCGCTCCGGCACCGGCGGTGGCGCCCGCCGCGTCGCGCGGCGAACCGGTGGTCAGCGCGCGCGAGCCGATTGCGATCATCGGCCTCAGCGGCCGCTATCCCGGCGCTGCGGATCTCGACGCATTCTGGGACCGGCTGCGCAGCGGTACCGATTGCGTCGGCGAGATTCCGGCGGAACGTTGGAACAATGCCGCGTATTTCCTGCCCGATCGCGAAAGTGCCGCGGCACAGGGCAAGTACTACGCCCAGTGGGGCGGTTTCATCGACGGCTTCGCCGATTTCGATCCGCTGTTCTTCGGCATTTCGCCGCGTGATGCGATGAGCATGGATCCGCAGGAACGCCTGTTCCTCGAAACCTGCTGGGGCGCGCTGGAGGATGCGGGCTACACGCGTGAGCGGCTCGCGCGCCAGCACGGGCGCCGCGTCGGCGTGTTCGCCGGCATCACCAAGACCGGCTTCGACCTCTACAGTCTTTCCCTGTGGGGTTCGGGTGCGGAAGCCTTCCCGCATACCTCGTTCAGTTCGGTCGCGAATCGCGTCTCCTACCTGTTCAACTTCAGCGGCCCGAGCATGCCGCTGGACACCATGTGTTCGGCCTCGCTGACCGCGCTGCACGAAGCCTGCGAGCACCTGCGGCGCGGCGAGTGCGAGCTGGCCCTGGCCGGCGGCGTGAATCTCTACCTGCATCCGTCGAACTATGTCGCGCTGTGCGTGCAGCGCATGCTGTCCAGCGAAGGGCGCTGCCGCAGCTTTGGCGCGGGCGGCGACGGCTTCGTGCCGGGCGAGGGCGTCGGCGTGGCGCTGCTCAAGCCGCTGCACGCGGCGCAGCGCGACGGCGATGCGATCCACGCGCTGCTGATCGGCAGTGCGGTCAATCATGGCGGCAAGACCAGCGGTTATTCGGTGCCCAACCCGCTGGCCCAGGCGGAAGTCGTGCGCGCTGCGCTGGATCGCGCCGGCGTCAACGCCCGAGCGGTCAGCTACATCGAAGCGCATGGCACCGGCACCCTGCTCGGCGACCCGATCGAGATCGCCGGCCTGACACGCGCATTCGCGCCGGACACCGACGCGGTGCAGTTCTGCGCGATCGGCTCGGTGAAGTCGAACATCGGCCACCTCGAGGCGGCGGCCGGCATCGCCGGTCTGAGCAAGGTCGTGCTGCAGCTGCGCCACGGCGAGCTCGCGGCTAGCCTGCACGCGGACGAACTCAACGCGAACATCGACTTCGCCCGCACGCCGTTCCGCGTGCAGCGGGAGCTCGCAACCTGGACGCGGCCGGTACTCGACGGCAGCGAACTGCCGCGCGTCGCCGGCATTTCCTCCTTCGGCGCGGCCGGCGCGAATGCCCACGTGGTCGTGCAGGAATACCTGCCGCCGCAGCGCCCGCCGGCGCCGCGGCCGCCGCAGGTCGCGCTCATCGTTTCGGCGCGCGACGAGGACCGCCTGCGCGCGCAGGTCGGACGTCTGATCGCGGCGCTGCGCAGCGGCCGCTACGACGACGACGCTTTGGCGGATATCGCCTATACCTTGCAGGTCGGCCGCGAGCCGATGGAGGAGCGGCTGGGCTGCGTCGCCGGTTCGCTGGCCGAGGCCATCGTCAAACTCGAGTCCGCCCTCACCACGGCAGGATCGGTCGACGTCCATCGCGGCCAGGCCAGGCGCGGCAAGGATGCCCTGGTCGTGTTCGACACCGACGAGGACCTGCAGCAGGCGGTCGCGAACTGGCTGCGCAAGGGCAAGCTCGGCAAGCTGCTCGATCTGTGGGTCAAGGGCGTGGGCGTGGACTGGTCTGCGCTGCACGGCACTGCGCCGTTGCGCAGCGTGCATTTGCCCACTTATCCATTTGTGGGCGAGCGCTACTGGATCGACGCGCTCGGCGCGACGCCGCTGCCCGCCGCAGCAACCGCCGCTGCACTGCATCCGCTGCTGCAGCGAAACACCTCGACCTTGGCCGAGCAACGTTTCTGCTCCACGTTCGACGGCAATGAATTCTTCTTCGCCGATCACGTCATCGACGATCGACGCGTACTGCCGGGTGTGGCCTATCTGGAAATGGCCCGGGCGGCACTGATCGAGTCGCTGGAACCCATCGGCGCGGACACGATCGTGTCGCTGCGCAATCTGGCCTGGGCGCGGCCCATCGTCGTGGCCGAGGGCGCCCGGATCGAGGTGCAGATCGCGCTGCGCCCGCACGACGAGGACGCGTCGATCGCTTTCGAGGTCACCACCCGCGGCGCCGATGCGGCGTTGCTGCATTTCCAGGGCCATGCGCAGTTGTGCGTGCGGCCGCCGGCAGCGCGCATCGATCTCGCCGCGGCACTGGCGGCGGCGCCGGTGTCGGCGCCGATCGACGAGGTGTATGCGCGCTACGTCGCCATGGGCATGCGCTACGGGCCGGCCCAGCGCGGACTGCAGGCGCTGTGGCGCACGGCGGACGGTGCGCTGGCCGAACTGCGCCTGCCCGGCGCGGTGGGGCATACGCAGTCGTCTTACGCGCTGCATCCGAGCCTGCTCGATGCGGCACTGCAGGCCATCATCGGCCTGTCCGAAGACAGCGCGACACGCCAGCCCATCCTGCCGTTCGCGGTGTCCCGCGTCGACGTGTTCGCGCCGGTGCCCGCCCATGCCTGGGCCCGGGTCGTGCGCAGTCCCGGCAGTGGCGCGCAGGACCGTGTGATCAAGTTCGATGTCGACGTCTGCGATGCGCAGGGTCAGGTCTGCGTGCAGATGCGCGAATTCTCGGCGCGCGCGCTCGGCGACGCCGGTACGGGTGTCGTCCTGTTCCGGCCGCGCTGGGACGAGCTGCCGGGTGCGGCTGCGGCGGGCGCGCCGGACGACGTACTGCTGTGTGGCTGGAGCAACGCAGTCGCTGCCACGCTGAGCGCGGCCGTGCCGGGCACGCGGTTCCATTCGGTGGCAGCGGAAGGTCCGGCCGACGCGGTCTTCGCGGCGTGTGCCCAGGCTACGCTGGCGCGACTGCAGGCGGGTCTGCGCAGCGGTCGGGCTGCGCACCTGCTCGTCGTGGCTGCCGATTCATTGGTCGGCGGCAGCGGGCTCGGGGCGCTGCTGCGCTCGGCCGAGGCCGAGAATCCTGCACTGCGCGCGCAACTGCTGCAGGTTCCCGCGGTGCTGAGTGGCAGCGCGCTGCAGGTGCTTTGCACGCACGTACCGGTGGCCGGAGAAGCCGCGCTGACCGACACGACGCTGCGGCATCCGGGCTGGGATGAACTGCCAACCGCCGCGCCCACCGCAACACCGTGGCGCGCGGATGGTGTGTACTGGATCAGCGGCGGTGCCGGTGGTCTGGGCTGGATCTTTGCGCAGGAAATCGCGCGCAGTGCGCCGACTGCGCGGCTGGTGCTGAGCGGACGTTCGGCGCTGGGTGCCGAACAGGCGGAACGGATAGCGACACTGCGTGCGACCGGTGTGACGGTGGATTACCGGCAGACCGACGTGAGCGATCGCGCCGCGGTGGATGCGCTGGTGGAGTGGATCCGCGAACGCCATGGCGCGCTGCACGGCATCGTGCACAGCGCGGGTGTGTTGCGCGACAACTATCTGCTGAAGAAATCCGCCGCCGAACTGGACGCCGTGTTCGCGCCCAAGGTCGCCGGCTTGGTCAACGTCGATGAAGCCACGCGTGCCGAGTCGCTGGATTTCCTCGTCGTGTTTTCCTCGCTGGCCGGTGCGCTGGGCAATGCGGGCCAGGGTGATTACGCGGCCGCGAACGGATTCATGGACGGCTATGTGCGTTGGCGCAACGGCGAAGTGGCGGCGGGACGCCGGCAGGGCCGTAGCGTGTCGATCAACTGGCCGTTGTGGGCCGAGGGCGGCATGCGCGTGGACGACGCCACGCGCGGTCAGCTGCGTACGCGCTGGGGCATGGATTTGCTGGGCACGCAGGCCGGCGTGGACGCGTTCTACCGCGCGCTGAGCAGTGGCGAGGAACAGGTGCTGGTGCTGGCCGGTGCGCCTGAGCGTCTGCGCGCTTGGATGCGCGACGTCGGCACGCCGGCGCTGCCGGAACCGTCCGTCGCGACTGCGGCGCCGACACTGGCCGCAAGTAGTCCGGCAACGGATCTCGTGGACCGCGCGATCGGCCATTTCAAGCGGCTACTGTCGGGTGTGCTCAAGCTGCCGGCGTCGCGCATCGATGCGGATGCGCCGCTGGAAGCCTACGGCATCGATTCGATTCTGGTGACCGACCTGACCGCGGAGCTGGAGCGCACCTTTGGCGCGTTGTCCAAGACGCTGTTCTTCGAATACCAGACTCTCCGCGCGCTGGTCGGCTATTTCGTGCAGGCGTATCCGGCCGCGCTGGAACAGCTGCTCGGCGTTCGGGCGGCAGCGGTGCCGGCCCGCGCCGCTGTGCCGGCGACGGTGGCTGCACCGGTGCCGGTGCCGGTCCCGGCGCTGCGCGGGCGCAGCGGTCGCTGGCGCCGCGACGAGGCACCGCGCAGCGAGCCGACGCAACGCGATGGCATCGCGATCATCGGTCTGGCCGGTCGCTATCCGCAGGCGCGTACGCTGCAGGCGTTCTGGGACAACCTCAAGGCGGGCCGGGACTGTATCGAGGAAATCCCGGCGTCGCGCTGGGACTGGCAGTCGTATGCCCAGGCGCCGATCAGTGGCGCGGGCAAGAGCTACTGTCGCTGGGGTGGATTTGTGGACGGAGTGGACGAGTTCGATCCGCTCTTTTTCAACATTTCCCCACGCGAAGCGCTGGTGATGGACCCGCAGGAACGTCTGTTCCTGCAATGCGCGTATGCGGCGATCGAGGATGCGGGCTATACGCGACAGAGTCTGGGCCGCACGGTGCAGGGCCAGGTCGGCGTGTATGTCGGCGTGATGTACGAGGAATACCCGTACTTCGGCATCCAGGCGCAGCAGCAGGGTCAGGCGCTGACGCTGTCGGGCAGTGCCGCGTCGATCGCGAAC
>JBBQZR010000105.1:0-9203 GCA_038207515.1 Lysobacterales bacterium
AGCGTCATCGAAAAAAATCGGCGGGCGGCGAGAGCTGGCGACGGATAAGCCCTCCCCTTCAAGGGGAGGGTTGGGTGGGGATGGTGGTGCCCTTCCCGCCGAACATGAAAAAAAAACGCATCACGTAAAAACACGGCGCTGGCTACGCCGCCTCGCCCTCGCCGCCCTACTGCTCACCGCTCTCGCCCTCACCCTCGACCGCCTCTTCCCCCTGCCCCTGCCCGCCGACGACAGCGGCAGCACGGTCGTGCTCGCGCGTGACGGCACGCCGCTGCGCGCGTTTCCTGACGCCGACGGCATCTGGCGCTATCCGGTCACGCCGGCGCAGGTTTCGCCGCTGTATCTCGATGCACTGCTGACCTACGAAGACCGCTGGTTCCGCCGCCATCCCGGTGTCAATCCGCTCGCGCTCACGCGCGCCGCGGTCCAGCGGCTATGGCATGGCCGTACGGTGTCGGGTGGATCGACCCTGACTATGCAGGTGGCGCGCATTCTCGATCCGCATTCGCGCAGCGCGCTCGGCAAGCTCAAGCAGATCCTTCGCGCACTGCAGCTCGAAGCGCACCTGAGCAAGGACGAAATCCTGACGCTGTACCTCAACCACGCGCCATTCGGCGGCACGATACAAGGCGTCGAAGCCGCGTCGTGGGCTTATCTCGGCAAGCCGGCACAGCGCCTGAGCCACGCCGAGGCGGCTCTGCTCGCGGTACTGCCGCAGGCGCCTAGCCGGCTGCGGCCGGACCGCAATCCCGCGCTCGCGCAGCGCTATCGCGACAAGCTGCTCGACCGCATGCAGGCCTTGCAAAGCTGGGATACCGCCACGGTGCGCGACGCGCAACACGAAAGCGTCGCCGCGCGTACGCTCGATCCGCCGCTCGACGCCGCCCTGCTCGCCCAGCGCCTGCGCTCGGCGCTGCCGCGCGAACGCAGCATCCGTTCCAGCATCGATCGCGAACTGCAGGCGGCGATGGAGGCGCGCGTCAGCAGCTATCTCGCGCGCCTGCCCGAACGCACCTCGGCCGCACTGCTGCTCGTCGACAACGCGAGCCTGCAGGCGCTGGCCTACGTCGGTTCCGGCGCGTTCGCCGATCCGCAGCGCCTCGGCCATGTCGACATGGTGCGCGCGCCGCGTTCACCGGGTTCGACCTTGAAGCCGTTTCTCTACGGTCTCGCGCTGGACGATGGCCTGATCCATTCCGAAAGCCTGCTCGTCGACGCGCCGCAATCCTTCGGCGGCTATCGCCCGGGCAACTTCGACATGGCCTTCAACGGCCCGGTTTCCGCCGCCGACGCGCTGCGCCTGTCACTGAACGTGCCCGCGGTGGACCTGCTCGACCGCGTCGGCCCGGCGCGCTTCGCCGCGCGCCTCGCCAATGCGGGACTGGAACTGCAGTGGCCGCGCGGCGCGAGCCCGAACCTGTCCCTGATCCTCGGCGGCACCGGCGCAACGCTGCAGGATCTCGTCGGCGCCTATGCGGCCCTCAATCGCGACGGCCTTGCCGGCACGGTGCGCCTGCGCGCGCAGGAACCGTTGAACGAACGCCGCCTGCTGAGCCCGGGCGCGGCGTTCATCGTGCGCAGCATGCTCGAAGCCAACCTGCGTCCGGGCCAGAGCCGCGACACGTTCGATCCGGGCCGGCGCGCGCGTCTGGCCTGGAAGACTGGCACATCGTATGGCTTCCGCGATGCCTGGGCGCTGGGCACGACGCGGCGCTACACGCTGGGCGTCTGGGTCGGCCGGCCCGACGGCACGCCGGTACCGGGCCAGTACGGCGCGGTCACCGCGCTGCCGCTGCTGTTCCAGGCCGTCGACAGCCTGCCGCGCGCACCGGAAGACGCCGCGCCGACGCCGGCACCGTCCACAGTGGCAGAAGTGGACATATGCTGGCCGCTCGGCACCGCGTTTGAACCGGAGCAGCCACAGTTGTGCCAGGAAAAGCGCAAGGCCTGGACCTTGGCCGGCGCGATTCCGCCGACCTTGCCGGAACGCGAAGCGACCGCGTGGCACGACGCGCGCCTGCGTCTGCGTGTCGATGCGCACAGCGGGCAGCGCCTCAGCGGCGGCTGTCATGCGGACAGCGAACGCGAAGCGGTGCTCGCGCGCTGGCCGGCACTCGCGCAACCCTGGCTCAGCGCCTGGCAGCGCAAAGCCTCGCGATTGCCGCCGCTCAAACCCGGCTGCGCCGACGACAGCCTCGATGGCAACACCAACCTGCAGATCGCCGGCGTCGCGGCCGGCAGCAGCCTCGTGCGCGCGCCCGGCAGCACGCACTCGCCGCACCTGTCGCTGCGCGCGCTCGGCGCGCAGGGCACGGTGCAATGGCTCATCAACGGCCGCATCAAGGCCGCGCTCGATGCGGCACGTCCGTTCGAACACGATTTCGACGAAGCGGGCACGCAGGCGATCACGGCGATGACGGCTTCGGGGAACTTTGCACAGGTGGAGATTCAGGTGCTGCGCTGACGTTGTCGTAACTTTGAAACTCGGAAAAACACGCTACTGCATTGCAGAGTACGCTTGCACAGTTGTGTCGAAGCGACACTGCTGCTAGCTTCGAATGCATTGCTGCTGGGGGTACACCATGCGACAGTTTCTTTTTATTCTCTTACTCGGCGCAACTTCGCATGTAGCTTGCGCACAATAGGTACCCTCGCTGATCAATCAGGCGATACCTACGCGTCCCCAGTCTCCGCCTGCCCAGTTCATACAGAGCTGGTACAGCAGCTTCAACGTCTCTCCGCTACGTGAAGGCGTTGCCTTAGTCAACTTGAACCTGCCGAACGCACCGTCCCAATATGTCGCGCTGGAACTGTTCGAAGCGCGCGCCGGCTACCTTTACGAAGACGTCGATGGGGACGGAGATTTCGATCCTGTCCCCGATCCTGACGCCGCGCCAGATGAAATTTCGTGGCGCTGGTATGGCCGATCGTCCGAATGGACCGTTGCGTTGACCTATGAACAAGGCATTCTGGCCGGTCGTATCAGCGGTCCGACGATGCGGTATGCCGTAGCACCACGAGCAAACGGCGTCACGGAACTCGGATGGGTCAACAGTTCTTACTGGAAAACTCATTCCGGCGACACCGAGGATGGAGCCGCCGCGAGTATCCAAGTACTACCGTCGACGAAGACTGAAACTGTATCGGACATTTCTGCGGCAACTTCTTCAAGCAAGGGATCGTGCCCGATTGAAGTCGATCCCTGGGACAGCGAATGCTCCGCGCCAGCGCCGAGCGGTCAAAGCGTCATCGACGTACTTATGCTCTATACGCCCAACAATCTTCTCGAGTATGGCTCGGCATCGGGTGTGAGGGCGGTACTTCAAAGCGCGGTCGATGACGCCAACATGAGCTTGCGGAACGCAGGCGTATACTCCGTTCATTTCTGGATGCGCAGGACGGAAGTGATCAATACAACAGTTGATCCAACGGACTATCAAGAAATCGATTTCCTTGATGCCCTTCCCGCTTTTGGAGGATGGCAGTACCAAGGCACTTGTCCATACATAACATTCCCAGGAAATTCTTATGTTTTGTCTCGCCGAAATACCTACCAAGCAGACATCGTTGCGCTTTCGCTGATCCCGAACGACCCGACAGCCCAAACGTGCGGCGCCGCTACAGTACAAAATAGTATTTCAGCGGGCTATCTAACGAATCCTGGCCCGAAATTCGAAAAATTTTCTTATGTTGTTTTCAATCCGAAATGCTCTGCAGATCGGCTGAGTTTCGCGCATGAGGCCGGTCATCTGCTCGGGCTGGAGCACGACCCCCGCAAGTCGACCTTCGCTGGCGGACAAGTCTCCGGAGATGCCTCGTGCCCATGGTCATATGCACATAGACTTGCAGGCCCCCTGTCGGATCCGCTACGTTTTCGGACAGTGATGGCGTACTGGCAACAAGGCAATACGTCAGTAGCCGGCCCCGCAGGTTGCGGTACGAGTACGGATTTGGGCTATTGCCCGCTGATCGATTCGTACTCCAATCCAGGATTGCAGTGGAACGGGAGTTCGGTCGGCAGCTTCCCCGGAATGCCAAATATTGGTGTCGCCTATCCGCCGCCGTCAGGGCTTTTGGCATCGCGCGAACATGACACGCTTGCTCGCATAGCGCCCATTGTGGAGGCCTTTCGTGCCCGCACCGACCTTATCTTCGGCGATACGTTCCAGTAGTTTGCGGCGGCTTTCCGTTGCGGTCTTAGTTTCAGCTGCTTCGGAATGTTGGGCCATGACCGCCGAGCCGCCGCAACTGGCGAGCCGCAGCTATCTCGGCCCTCCGGCGGGTGGTCCCTGCCAGATTCCACGGCTTTCCGCCAACGGCCGTCTACTCACGTTTGTCTGTCTATCTGCCGATATCGTGCCCGGAGACGACAACGAGCGCTCCGACACCTTCATGCTCGACCGCAGCACTCAGCAGGTAAAGCGCGTCAGTTTGAATGCCGCCAACAGCGAACAGCGCAATACCAGTGGTCTGGGCATTCCGGCGGAAGATGGTTCTTTCGTCGTGTTCTACGGCGAGGGTTTTTTCCATCCGGACATCATCTGGATACCGCCCCCGACGGCGGACTCGGCGCAGCCGAATGTTTACTTGCGGAATTTTGACCCGCCCCGCACCGACCTGATTTCCAGGGGAGCCGATGGCGAAGGCAACCCCGACCGGCAGGGCGCCGTGCTGCGCGATGCATTGCCTGAACGCCGTGAAGTGCTGTTCGCGAGCAGAGGCGACTACCTGGACGACGGCACCGGCGGCACTCAACCGCGAAGCCAAATCTACGTGCGAAATTGGCAAACGGGTCAGGTCGAGCGTGTATCCGCGCGCCCGGACGGCGGTAGCAGTTCGCGCGATGCGGAAATCGGCCGTCTCTCGTCTGACGGTCGATTCGCAGTGTTTACGAGCAGTGCAAGTGATCTGACGCTGGACAATCCCCTGTCTTATCACCAGCTATTTCTTCGCGATCGTTTGCTCGCAACAACACGACGTTTGACCTTCCCGTGGCGCGGCGGTGAGTTCAGCGCAGGCGTAAGCAATGGGCCTAATTTCATAGGCGCGCCAGCGATAACGCGCGACGGCCGCAAAGCGCTGTTTACGGCAGGACTCAACGATGAATTCACGCACGACGACAACCCTGGCTTCGGTGACACCTACCTTCTCGACACGCAGTCAGGCAATACGGAGCTGGTCAGCCGCAGCCACGACGGATCGCCTACGGACGGGACGACGTTCTACGCCACCATGAGCGAAGACGGCAGGATCGTTGCCTATTACACACGCGCAACGAATACGCTCGCTGTACCTAACCCGCAGCCCGCAATCTATGCCAAGGACATGCTCACCGGCGAAGTCGTCAACGTCACTGCTTCGCTTGGCGGGCTACCCAACCAGAGCCCAACGATGGACCTGTCCGCAGACGGCAGCGTGCTCGCTTTCGACTGGCAGGTGGACAACCCCGCGTTGCCCGACATGAATCGACGCAATCTGATTTTCACGGTCCAGCTTCGCGGTATCGAACCGCCTCGCCAGGTCGTACCGGTACCATCGCTGTCGCAGATGGCCATGGCTTTTCTCGCGAGCCTGCTCACGTTCGCTGCGGGCCGCGCTTATCGACGATCACGAGTCAGAACTGCTTGATCGAGGATGTCTCCCGCCGGAGCCATGACTGCTGGACGCAATACCCCGCCGTCCGCGTCACCGCACGCGCCGCAATGGTTGCGGATCAGCCACTGCCAGCACAGCCGGCTTGACATCGTCATGGCTGCCGCACGCCCCACAACTGCTGCAGCCCCCCGACGTCGAACACTCGCCGCCAACGCTTGCCGGAATGCGCGCACGCAACCGCGCCCCGAGGGCACGCAGCAGGCCCGGTGCACGCGGCGATTCGAGCCCATCGGCAATCCGCGCCAGCGCCCTGCCCCAGACCGACGGCAGATACTTTCGCAGCACGCTGATCGCCGCCAGCGCGACGATCGCGGCGACGATGACGTATTGCACGGCGAGCGAGGTGCTCATCTCAGCTCAGCGCCCTGGTGACCTGGAAAGTGATGAACGAGGCGACGTAAGCCAGCCCGAACAGATAGCCCGCGGAGATCCAGACGTAGCGCCAGGAATTCGTCTCGCGCCGGATCACAGCCAAGGTCGACAGGCATTGCGGCGCGAAGATGAACCACACGAGCAGCGACAGCGCGGTCGCAAGCGGCCATTGCACCGCGATCAGCGGGCCGAGTGCGGCCGCGACGGTTTCGTCGGAACCCGACAGCGCGTACACCGTGCCCAGCGCCGATACCGCGACTTCGCGCGCGGCGAGGCCCGGGATCAGCGCGATGCTGATCTGCCAGTTGAAGCCGATCGGCGCGAACACGACTTCGAGCCAGCGGCCGATGCGTCCGGCGAAGCTGTAGTCGATCGCGGGTCCGGTCGCGCCTTCCGGCGGTGCCGGATAGCTCGACAGGAACCACAGCAGGATGGTCAGCGCGAGGATGATGCCGCCGACGCGCTTGATGAAGATCCAGCCGCGTTCCCACAGGCCGATCGCGAGATCGCGCGGATGCGGCCAGCGGTAGGACGGCAGTTCCAGCATCAGCGCGTGCTCGCTGCGGTCGCGGCGCATGCGCTTCATGACGAACGCGACCGCGAGCGCGCTCACGATGCCGGCGACATAGAGCGCGAACAGCACCATGCCCTGCAAGTTGAAGATGCCCGCGACCGTGCGCTGCGGAATGAATGCCGCAATCAGCAGGGTATACACCGGCAACCGCGCCGAGCAGGTCATCAGCGGCGCGACCATGATCGTGGTCAGGCGGTCGCGCGGATCCTGGATGCTGCGCGTGGCCATGATGCCGGGAATCGCGCAGGCGAAGCTCGACAGCAGCGGAATGAAGGAGCGACCGCTCAGGCCGGCCTTGAACATCAGGCGGTCGAGCAGGAAAGCCGCGCGCGGCAGATAGCCGGATTCCTCGAGCGCAAGGATGAACAGGAACAGGATCAGGATCTGCGGCAGGAACACGAGCACGCTGCCGATCCCGGCGAACACGCCGTCGTTGAGCAGGCTGCGCAGCGGCCCGTCGGGCAGTGTCGCGACGCTCCATTCGCCGAGCAGCTTGATGCCGCCCTCGATGCCTTCCATCAGCGGCTCGGCCCACGAGAACACGCTCTGGAAGATCAGGAACATCAGGCCGGCGAGCAGCACGAGTCCCCAGACCGGATGCAGCGCGACGCGATCGATCGCGTCGTCGGTGGCCGCCGTGCGCGTCGGCATGCTGACCGCGGCGCTGAGAAGAAGACGCACTTCCGCATGCAGATCGGCATCGCCGGCGCTGGTCACGGCCGGCAGCGGCACGGCCAGATCGAGGCGCTCGACCAATGCCTTGGCACCGGCGCGCCTGACTGCGACGGTTTCGATGACGGGAATGCCGAGCTCGCGTTCCAGCGCGGCGATATCGATGCGGATACCGCGCCGCGCGGCCGCGTCCATCATGTTCAGCGCCAGCACCACGGGCAGGCCGAGGCGGCGCACTTCGAGCACGAAGCGCAGGTGCAGGCGCAGGTTGGTCGCGTCGGCGACGCAGACCAGCAGGTCCGGCCGCGTTTCACCGGCGGCGATGCCAAGACAGACGTCGCGCGTGATCGCCTCGTCGGGACTCGCCGCATCCAGGCTGTAGGCACCCGGCAAATCGAGCAGGTCGACCACGCGTCCTGACGGCGCCGTATAGCGTCCCTGCTTGCGCTCGACCGTGACGCCGGCGTAGTTGGCGACTTTCTGCCGGCTGCCGGTCAGCAGGTTGAACAGTGCGGTCTTGCCGCAGTTCGGGTTGCCGACCAGGGCGATGCGCAGTGCCGCGTCCGTACTCATGCGCCCGCTCCGTCGGACCGCAGCCATACGCGGGCCGCTTCGCTGCGCCGCAGCGCGAATCGCGTGAAACCGATCTGCACCAGCAGCGGGTCGGCGCCTACCGGTCCATGCGTGACCAGCTTGACCGGTTCACCGGCGACGAAACCCAGGTCGCGCAGGCGCCGGGCGATGGGATCGGCGCTGCCGACATCCTCGACCTCGCGCACGACGGCCGTGTTGCCCGGAAGCAGTTCGGAAAGGCGCACAGGCAGATACGCACTGAATAAGAATGGTTCGCGATTATATCCGGATCCGTCCGCCTGCGGGGCTTCGACCTTAGCCGGCTGCCGAGCAAGGACGCGGTCGCGGCGACCGGACGCTGCCGAACGGCCCGGCCGTAGTGCCCGCGTCCCGACGAAACCGTACGCCGGCAGATGTCCGGACCTGGAACCCGGCCTATTCCCGCCGGCGCCGCTATGATCCGGTTTTCGCTGCAAACCCGGAGGGAGGGATCCATGACCGCATCCGTAGCGCTGGCCATCCGTGGCGCTGTCGCCGAGGTTCGCCTGAACCGTCCTGGCGTGCACAACGCGTTCGACGAGGGACTGATCGCCGAACTCACGACCACGCTGCAGCAACTCGACGACGACGCGGCGATCCGCGCCGTCGTGCTGACCGGCGAAGGCACCTCGTTCTCCGCCGGCGCCGACCTCAACTGGATGCGCTCGATGGCGCAGGCGAGCGAGGCCGACAACCGTGCCGACTCGCTCAAACTCGCCGCGCTGATGCGCACGCTGAATTACCTGTCCAAGCCGACCCTGGCCCGCGTCAACGGCGCGGCCTATGGCGGCGGTGTCGGCCTCGTGGCGTGCTGCGACATCGCGATCGGCGTGGACACGGCCAAGTTCTCGCTATCGGAAGTGAAGCTTGGCCTGGTGCCGGCCGTGATCTCGCCCTACGTGATCGCCGCGATCGGCGCGCGCCAGGCGCGCCGCCTGTTCATCACCGGCGAAGTCTTCAGTGCCCCCGACGCGCAGCGCATCGGCCTGCTGCACGAAGCCGTTCCCGCCGATCAGCTCGACGCCGCCGTCGAACGCAGCCTGCACTGGCTCGGCAAAGGCGGCCCGCTCGCGCAAGCCGAAGCCAAGCGCCTCGCCCTGGCCATGGCCGGCATGAGCGATGGCCAGCAGCGCGTCCTCGACGAGCGCAACGCCGCATTGATCGCGCGCCTGCGCGTATCCGCCGAAGGCCAGCACGGACTCGGCGCGTTTCTCGACAAACGGGCACCCGCTTGGGCGAAAGAAAATTGAGATTTTTGTCAGCTGCCGTGATGAGCGCGGGCAAACACCATCCCCACCCAACCCTCCCCTTGAAGGGG
>JBBQZR010000106.1:0-9198 GCA_038207515.1 Lysobacterales bacterium
GCTGGGTCGCGCAGGACGTGTTCCTGTTCGACGGCACGGTGCGCGAAAACATCGCCTACGGACGCCCCGGCGCGAGCGAAGCCGACATCATCGCCGCAGCCGTCGCCGCGGAAGCGCAGGAATTCATTCTGCGGCTGCCCCAGGGCTACGAAACGCCAGTGGGCGAACGTGGCATCAAGCTGTCCGGCGGCCAGCGCCAGCGCCTGTCGATCGCGCGCGCGCTGCTCAAGGATCCGCCGGTGCTGCTGCTCGACGAAGCCACCAGTGCGGTCGACAACGAGACCGAAGCCGCGATCCAGCGTTCGCTCGCACGCCTGGCGCACCAGCGCACGGTCATCGTGATCGCGCACCGGCTGTCGACGATCGTGCATGCGGACCAGATCGCGGTGATCGAGCACGGTCGCGTGGTCGAGCGGGGCACGCATGAGCAACTGCTCGCGCGCAATGGCAGCTACGCATCGCTGTGGCGGGTGCAGACGGGCGGGAAGCAGCCCGAAAAATAGAATGGAGCAGGTGGAAGCCGGGGAAAGCGGGCTCCTCTGTCGTTTCTGGCGTCTGCTCATGGCTCCGTGCTTTGCTGCGTTATCCTTACGCGTTCGCCTTACGAGTGCTGCCCATGTCCGAGCTGGACCGCCACGACACCATCCGCGCCGTGCATTGGCGCGGCGATCGCCTGAGTCTGCTGGATCAGCGCCTGCTGCCGTTCGAGGAAACCTTCGTCGACTGCCGCAGTGCGGCCGAAGTGGCGCAGGCGATCCGGGATCTCGTCGTGCGCGGCGCGCCGGCGATCGGCATCGCGGCAGCCTGGGGTGTCGTGCTGGCGGCGCAGAACGAGCCGGCCGCACTGGATCAGGCGCTGCGTACGTTGCGCGCTTCGCGTCCGACGGCGGTGAATCTGATGTGGGCGCTGGATCGCATGCAAGGCGTCGGCACCGACGTGGCGGCGCTCGTTGCCGAGGCGCAGGCAATACAGGACGAAGACCTCGCCGCGAACCGGCGCATGGGCGAACTCGGCGCGGCGCTGTTGAGCGGCGGCGGCGTGCTCACGCACTGCAATACCGGATCGCTCGCGACCGCGGGCTTTGGCACCGCGCTCGGCGTGATCCGCAGCGGCTACAGCGCCGGCAGGATCAGCCAGGTCTATGCGGGCGAGACGCGGCCCTGGCTGCAGGGCGCGCGCCTGACCATGTTCGAACTCGTGCGCGACGGCATTCCGGCGCAGCTCATCGCCGATTCGGCAGCCGCGCACCTGATGCGCTCGGGCGCGGTGCAATGGGTCATCGTCGGCGCCGACCGCATTGCCGCGAATGGTGATACGGCGAACAAGATCGGCACTTACCAGCTCGCGATCTCGGCGCGCCACCACGGCGTCAAGTTCATGGTCGTCGCGCCGTCGTCGACGGTGGACATGGCCACCGCCGACGGCGAGTCGATCGAGATCGAGCTGCGCGAGGCGACGGAACTGCTCGGCGTCGCCGGCAAGCGCACCGTGATCGAAGGGGCGGCTGCCTGGAATCCGGTCTTCGACGTGACGCCGGCCTCGCTGATCGACGCGATCGTGACCGAGCGCGGCGTGATCGAGCATCCCGATCGTCAGTCGATGGAAAACCTGTTCGTCCCCGGTCAAGGTTGAGATGCCGACCATGCTGCGCGCTCGACGCCTCGCCGTGCTGATCCCCTGCTACAACGAGGCCATCGCGATCACCGCGGTCGTCAATGACTTCCGCCGCGCGCTGCCCGACGCGGCGATCCATGTGTTCGACAACAACTCGAGTGACGACACCGCCGCGGTCGCGGCGCAGGCCGGCGCCACGGTGCACAGCGTCAGGCTGCAGGGCAAGGGCCATGTGGTGCGGCGCATGTTCGCCGACATCGAGGCCGACGCCTACATCATGGTCGACGGCGACGATACCTACGATGCGGCCAGCGCTCCGGATCTCGTCGCGCGCCTGTTCACGGAAAACCTCGACATGGTCGTCGGTGTGCGCGAACCGATCCACGCCGGCGTGCACCGTCCGGGACATGCGTTCGGCAACCGCATGCTGACCGGCTTCCTGAGCCAGCTGTTCGGCCGCAACTGTTCGGACATCCTGTCGGGCTACCGCGTGTTCTCGCGCCGCTTCGCAAAATCGTTTCCGGTGCTGAGCAAAGGCTTCGAGATCGAGACCGAGCTCACCGTGCACGCGCTGGAACTGAAGATGGCTGTGGCCGAAGTGCCCACGCCGTTCAAGGAGCGGCCGGAAGGCTCGCACAGCAAGCTGTCGACGGTACGCGACGGCATCCGCATCGTCGTGACGATGGTGCGTCTGTTCGGCGCCGAGCGGCCGCTAGCGTTCTATTCGGCGATTGCCGGGTTGCTCGCGCTGGCGTCGGTGCTGCTCGCCGTGCCGCTGTTCGTGACCTATGCCGAAACCGGCCTCGTGCCGCGTTTCCCGACCGCGATCCTGTCGACCGGCCTGATGCTGCTCGCGGCGCTGGCCTTCTTCGCCGGCCTGATCCTCGACACGGTCACGCGCGGCCGGCGCGAACTCAAGATGCTGTCGTATCTCGGCCATCCGGCGCCGGAATAGGACCCCGGCCCGTGCCGCAATTCCTGCTGTTCTGCATCGGCGGTGTGATCGGCTTCGTCGTCGACGCCGGCATCCTGCGTCTGCTGGTCAGCGGCCTGGGCATGGACGCGTACCTCGCGCGGCTCGCGTCGTTCCTCGTCGCGGCGACCGCGACCTGGCTGTGGAACCGCCACAACACCTTCCGCGGCACGCGCCGCTACGGCCTGCTGGGCGAGTGGTCGCGCTATCTGCTGGCGATGAGCGGCGGCTTCGCGGTGAACTACGCTACGTATGCGGCGCTGTATACTTTTTTCGCGATCGTGCAGAAATATCCGGAGCTGGGCGTGGCGGCGGGTTCGGTCGCGGGCCTTGCGGTCAACTACGCGTCGTCTCGCTGGTGGATCTACCGGCGTGACAGCGCTGCGGACTCGGATCTGCGTTGATGTCCGGTCGCAGCGAGAGTCCCCGCTGCGCGACGCTGACGATGTGAGGCGCTGTAGGTCGCGAAAACGCGACTCAGCCGCCGCAGGTCTCGTAACCCGCGATGTTCTTGCCGAGCACGATGTCGCGGGTGGCCTGCCATGTGCCGTTCGCGTCGCGGACGGGGTCGGCTACGCCGCTGCCGCCGCGCTGCGCCGGTTGCCGCGTCGACGCCTGCAGCCGCGGATCGTCGCGGAAATGCACGTCGTCGATGTAGTAGCTGCAGCGGCCCGGCTCGATCACGTGCAGGTGGATGTGTTCGGGATCGCGTCGGCCCGGATAGCCGGCAGGTCGTATCGTATCGAAGCCGTAGTTGCCGGCCGCATCGCTGCGGGCCCAGCCGCGCAGGCGGCCGTGCTGGCGGGCGGGTGTACCGCGCAGCTGAGCATCGCCGGGATAATGCCCGCTGGCGTCCGTGTGATAGCCATAGACGACCACGCCGGCGGCCGGTTTGCCGTCCGCATCCACGATGCGCCCGCGCAACCGCAGCGGTTGACCTTTCTCGCCGGCTGGGGCGATGCGCACGATCGCGGCGATGTCGGCGGGCTTGCCGACCAGGGCGCCTTCGCAATCCTCGCAGGGCAGGCCAATGATGCGCTCCTGCGCGGCAGCGACGAGGGCCGCGAACGCGAGAACGGCAAGGGCAAGCCATGGCGGCAGACGACGGATGGATGCACGCATGGAACCTCCGGTTGGACGTAGGACGACAGCCGGTTGTCGAGGCGGAACCGGGTCAGGCTAGCGCATCCAGCGTGTTGCGGCGCCGGGCCTGCGGCGCCAGCGCCGCTGCCGCGCAGATCAGCAACAAAGGCGGGAACGGGTGCAGGTAGCGGAACGACACGATGTGCGAAAACAGCAGTTGGCCGGCCACCAGGCCCAGCGCGGTCAGCGCAAGCAGCGCGACCGCTGCGCGCCGCCGGTGCCACAGTCGCAGCAGCGCCAGCAAGGCCAGCGGCGCGAGCGCGAACAGACAGAAGATCAGCCAGTAACCGCCGCGTTCGAAATAGACCGCGGCCGGATTGCGCACCTCGTGCGCGCGGCTGCCGTCATGATGGAGTCGCTCACGCAGCGCCGTCAGCGTGCCGGCGGACAGAGGGCGCGTGCCGAGGTCGTCGGCCATGCGCGGCGAGGTTTCGCCGGCGAGGAAATAGTCGCGCGTCGTCGCCACGCTCAATCGCAGCAGGCCCAGCGGATCGTCACGCAAGGCCTGGGCCGTGATCTGTCGCGCGAACGTTTCCGTATCCGCTCCGGCGGCACGGCGCAGCACGGCGATGAGCCCGTCGTCCAGCCACAGCTGCGCCTCGCGCGTGCGCGGATCGGCGAGCGGCGGGCCTACTGTCTGCAGCAGCTGCGGCGACAGGCCGACCTGTTGCAGATGCTCCGGCTTGACTAGCGGCGCCACCAGGCCGAGGCGAAACGTGCCGCTGCTCTGCAGGTACGCAGGCGGCCCCTCGGAAAGATGCCCGTAAAGGCGCTGATACGCCGTGTGCACCAGCCCGGTCGCCACCAGCGCGATCAGCAGATGCAGGCCGGTACGGAGCCAGGAGCGCCGCGCGCCGCGTTCCAGCGCGGCCGCCAGCGGCGGCAGCACTGCAAAGCCGAGCACGACGGGCAGCAGGCTCATGCGCAACGCCACCGTCGCGATACCGGCGAGTGCAACCGCGATCAGCCAGGGCCACGCGCCGCGGCGCAGATAGGCGAGGCCGCAGCTCAGCATGGCGATGAAGCACAGGGTGCCGAGGCTTTCGGCCATGACCATGCGCTCGTAGAACAGTTGTGCCGGTTCGATCGCCAGCAGGCAGGCGACCAGCGCGGCCACGCGCCGGTCGGCGCCGAGGTCAATGCAGACGATGCGCGCGCAAAGCAGGGCGGTGATCACACCGCACAGCGACTGTGCGACCAGCAGCCCGACCAGGTCGCCGCTGGCCACCGCGCTGAAGCGGATGAAGAGCCCGTACAGGAAGGAACGATCCGGCGGAATCCAGCCGGTCAGCGCCGAATGCAGATAGGACTCGGAGTCGCCGAGGAAGAAGCGCTGCGCGGGATCGGCGAGGATCGATGCCAGCTTGAGCACGACGAGCACGAGCGCGAGCCACAACCAATAGCGCGGCGAGGGCTTAACGCGGGCAGCGGTCGGGATCAGCAGCATGGTCGGGGCACGGGGGCAGGTCGGCACGAAGGAAACAGCTCAGCCGCGCATGCTACGGGCAAAGCGCGCTGCGCGTGAAGCGCCGCCGCGCAGCACGGGCGTCCATCTTTCCACTGTTCCGCACGGGTGCGGAAGTGTGGGGCACTCAGGTCACTGCCGATGCCCGGCGGCCCGTTCGCAGCCGCCGATTGCAATGCCTGCATCGAACAAGGCGGCCAGTCTCAGGGACGGCGGCCACATCAATCGGCCTGCCGCGGCGGCGCTCTTGACGCGCCTGTCGCACACCCGGACAGTAGGACCGGAAGCGCGCGGCGGAGCGACGGTGATCCGATGTCCGAGTTCTTTCTTTCGTATGCGAGGGCTGACCGGGCACTGGCCGAGGCCGTCGTCCAGCTCTGCGCTGCCGCGGGTCATGCCTTCTGGTGGGATTCGAAACTGATCCCCGGCATATTCTTCCGTTCGGTCATCAATCGACGAATCGAGAATGCCGGTGCCGTCGTCGTCATCTGGACGCAGCGGTCGGCGGTTTCTCCCTGGGTGGTTGCCGAAGCCCAGCATGCCCATTCGCTGATGAAGCTTGTGAACATCTGCGGCCCGGGCTTTTCTTCCGAGAAGATTCCCAAGCCGTTCTTCGTCTACAACATACTGCAATGGTCGGATCTTCCGCTTCTTCCGCAGGTGCTGGGGCGCGGCTATTTCGGACTGCATGCAGAGCCGGGGGAATTCGCAAGGCGCGCCGACTCCAGTCCGCTGGATATTCCATTTCTCGACATACTCGACGATCTCTACTTCCACTACGCGACGGCAGTCCGTGGCGACATGGAAACGGTGCAGAACTATTTGCGCCGGTTCCCTGAGGGCAGGCACACGGCCGAGGCCTCGCGCGAGCTGGCCCGGCTGTCGGCGATGGCGGTCGTCACGACGGTCGAAGCGCAGTTGCCAGCCGGCCTCGAGGATTCAGCGCACCGCGTGATAGAGCTTCTTCGTGGCGTGCGGCACGACGGCCAGCCGTTCTGGGCATATGTGGCGATCATGCCTTCGCGCCATCGTCGCTATACCGAGGCGAAGGCCAACAGTCGCATCGATCTGCATCAGTTTTCAGAATGGGGCGAAGTGGTTTCCGCGGGAGTTGCGGAATGGCCTGGCCATGCCGATAACGCCCATGTCGCCGCACTTTTCAATATCGATCCCGGCATGCTGTTCGATCCGTCCGCCGTGGCCGTCGCGATGTCCAAGCGTGGAGAGCCTGGCGCGTACCCGACTGATTTTTCGGCTCGCGGGGCGGAGTATCTGTGGTGAGGCCGGTCGCAGCGGCGGCTGGAACTCGGGCGATCAGTGCGCACGTGCGGCGGCGTAGCGGCGCGCGAGCAGCCGGACCTCGCGCCCGCGTACGGCGATGAGCCCGTCTTCCTGCAGCCGCGTGAAGCTGCGGCTCACCGTCTCGATGACGAGGCCGAGATAGCTCGCGATGTCCTCGCGCGTCATCGGCAGCTGAAATGTATCGTTGTCGCCGCCCAGGGCGGCGAAGCGTTCGGCGAGGCGCTGCAGAAACAGCAGCACGCGATCGCCGGCCTGACGCCGACTCATCATTTCGAGATGGTCCTGGTCGCGTCCCATGCTGTGGCCGATCACACGCAGCAACTGGCGTTGCAGGCCCGGTGCTTGCGCGGCGATGGCGTGCAGATCGTCGAGCGCCACCTCGCAGACACAGGCGGTTTCGAGCGCGATCGCATCGCAGCGATGAATGCCGCTGCCGAGCGCGTCGAGTCCAATGATTTCGCCAGGAAGATGAAAGCCGATGATCTGCTGCTCACCGTCGTCGCTGCTGACGACGGTCTTGAACGACCCTTCGCGAGCGACATAGATGCGCGCCAGCGCGCTGCCGGCACGGAATACGTAGCCGTTGCGGGTGATCGGCTTGCGCTGCCGTATCACGCGGTCCAGGCTGTCGATGGTATCGGCACCGATGCCGGCGGTCAGGCAGAGCCGGCGCAACGAACATTGATGGCAACTGCGCCGCGAGGCGCGCAGATCGACGACGGTGGCGGAATCCATAAGCGGCAAGCTTATGCGCCAGCACCGCTGCGAATCGCGGCTGCGACGATATGACTCAAGCGGCGATGCGGATCGCTTGCGGGGTGCCGTCCGGGGACAGGCAATGCTTGGCAAATGGCGGAAGAGGTGGGATTCGAACCCACGGATGGTTACCCATCGCCGGTTTTCAAGACCGGTGCATTCGACCGCTCTGCCACTCTTCCGGTGTGGTGGGGACTGCGCGCTCGCGCAGTCGCAGGCCGGATTGGGCCGGCTGCGGGCGGGGAAGGATAGCGAATCCGCCGCTCAAGCTCCACGCCGGGCCTCACCCATTCGACGGAGTATGTGCAATATGTGTTCGTAGGCATTGTCAGTGCCGGGCGCCTCACGTAGCGTTTCAGTTGCTGCAAGCGAGGGAGGATCGGGCATGATTAGCGTAGTTCTGATCGATGACCATGCGCTCGTGCGCAATGGTTATCGTGCGATGCTGGAACGACACACCGGTTTTTCGGTGGTTGGCGAGGCTGGCGACGGGGAAGCTGGCTTGGCACTCATAAGACGTCTCGAGCCGGATCTGGCCGTGCTCGACCTGCACATGCCGAAGCTGACGGGCGTGGAGGTGACCGAGCGCGTCCGACGCGGCGAGATGAGGACGCGCGTCGTCATCGTCACGGTGGCCGGCGAGGCGCCGTTCCCGCGCCGCCTGCTCGAAGCCGGTGCATCGGGCTATCTGACCAAGGCGTGTCCGGCCGAGGAGTTCCTGCAGGCCTTGCAGCAGGTTGCCGACGGGCGCCGTTATCTCGCGCCAGCGATCGCGCAACAGCTCGCGATGGAAGCGGTCGACGGGGGTGGGGGCTCGCCGTTCGACCGACTGACGTCGCGCGAGCTGGAAATCGCCATACGCCTGGCTCAGGGCGATGATGCGCAGACCTTGTCGCGTTTCCTCAGCATCAGCGACAAGACCATCTCGACCCATAAGTCGAACATTTTCGTCAAACTGGATATCGACAACGTTGTCGCATTGGCGCATCTGGCCAATGTGCACGGCGTGCTCGACTTCGGCAACGCGCTGGAAACGGCGAACGGCACGCGACGCAAGCGTCGACGATAGGCGCGGCGGGTCGGGCGAAATCGATGGCGGGTTTCCCGGCGTCTCGCTGGCGCGGGTTGGCCGTGCCGGCAGCGGTACGCTTTTCGTCCGGATTCTTTGACCAGGCAATGCTGGCGCAAGAGGGCTGCTTTGGCGGATCGAACGCGCGTCCCGCAAAGCAATCGCCCCGGACTGGCCGGGGCGATCGTTATTGCGGCCGAAACGCCAGGAGTCAGGCGTTGCTGTCGCTTTCCGTCGGCTTGTCATCCGCCGCCGGCGTGGCCGGCTGCGGCGCACGCAGCGCGGACGCCACCGCCTGACGCACGCTGGTACCTGCGGCAGCCGATTCGCCCTGCGGTTCCGGCATGCTCAGCGGCAGCTGGCCGGTCACCGGCGCGGGCTTTTCCGCAGGCGCTGACGGGCGCGCTGCGCCGGGTATCGGTGCCGACGCGACCGCGGTGGGCACGGCGAGCTTGACCGGTGCGGGTGCCGGTGCAGCAGCGGGTGGTGGCGCGGCAGGCGCCGCCGCACGATCCACTACGGCTAGGGACGGAGCCGCGGATACGGGAATCGGCGCCGTACGCACCGGTGCCGGGACGGACGGATCGACGACCGCCTTGACCGGTGCCGGTCTCGCCGCCGGTGGTGTCGGAGCCGCTGGTGTCGCGGACGGTGCTGCCGGAACCTCTGCCGCCGGGATCGGTGCACTGCGCAGCGGGACGACGGCCGGAGCCGAAGCCACCGGAGCCGAAGCCACCGGAGCCGAAGCCACCGGAGCCGAAGCCACCGGAGCTGAAGCCACCGGAGCCGAAGCCATCGGAGCCGAAGCCATCGGAGCCGAAGCCATCGGAGCCGAAGCCATCGGAGCCGAAGCCATCGGAGCCGAAGCCATCGGA
>JBBQZR010000107.1:0-8566 GCA_038207515.1 Lysobacterales bacterium
TGCCGTTCAGCATCTCGGCCGGGGTGGGCTTCATTGCCCTGTTCGGCGTGGCCGTGCTCAACGGCATCGTCCTCATCGGCTACTTCAACCAGCTCAAAACCGAGGGCATCACCGACCTGACCGAGCGCATCATGCGCGGTACTGAAGTGCGCCTACGGCCTGTGCTGATGACGGCCACCGTGGCGTCATTAGGCTTCCTACCCATGGCGCTGTCCACCTCCGCCGGAGCCGAAGTGCAGCGCCCGCTGGCCACCGTCGTCATCGGTGGCATCGTTTCGTCAACCTTGCTGACGCTGCTGGTCTTGCCGGCGCTGTATCGGCTGCTCCATCGCGACAGCGATGCCGACGGTCGCCCGGCCTGAAATCTCTCGCCATATTTTGTAGAGGAGTTCACGAATGCTCGACCCATCCGCTCGAACGCAGCACGGCAGATCGTTGCCGTGGCGATGGTGGCCGCTGTTGCTTGCCGTACTGACGGTGCTGTCCACGGGCGCGTTCGCGCATGGCGTGGCCGGCGACGACAAGGCTTTCATCGAGAACAGCACCGGCATGCAGCTCGTGCCGTTCATCTATCTTGGCGCCAAGCACATGGTCACCGGCTACGACCATCTGCTTTTCCTGTTCGGTGTGATTTTCTTTCTGTACCGGATGCGCGAAGTCGGGCTTTATGTGACGTTGTTCGCCGTCGGCCACAGCGTCACATTGCTCTACGGCGTGCTCAGCAGCACTCACGTCAATCCGTATCTCGTCGACGCGATCATTGGTTTCTCCGTGGTTTACAAGGCGCTCGACAATCTCGGCGCCTTCCAGCGCTTCTTTGGCGTCCAGCCCAATACCAAGGCGGCCGTGCTGATCTTCGGCTTCTTCCACGGGTTTGGCCTTGCGACCAAGCTGCAAGAATTCACGCTGTCCTCGGATGGCCTGGTCGCCAACATCGTGGCATTCAATGTCGGCGTCGAGCTTGGGCAATTGCTGGCACTCGGCGCGATCCTGATCGCAATCAGTTACTGGCGTCGCAGTGATGCGTTCCGCCGACAGGCCTTTGCCGCCAATGCGTTGCTCATGACCGCCGGCTTTGTGCTGATCGGCCACCAGATCACCGGCTATTTTGCTTCCTGAGACCTCGACATGATCCCATCCACATTGCTTCAACCGCTGCCCAGCCGCGCGCAGCTCATCAAAGCGACGGCCATCGCGATCGCTGCGGCGAGCCTGATTCTCGTTACTGCCGTATTGCCGGCCGAGCATGGCATCGACCCTACGGGCATCGGCCGGAAGCTCGGCCTGCTCGGCATGAGCACCGGCGCAGCGACGCCGGAGCCGGCATCGAACAAGGAGCCTCCGACCGCGACGGCCCCCACTTCCTCGGTAGCGTCCGCACAAAACCCGGCTGTCGTACGCAATGAGTACGTCACGCAGAGCACCACGCCGTTTCGCAGCGGCGAAATGCAAGTGACGCTGGCGCCGGACAAAGGCGCAGAGATCAAGGCCAAGATGCACAAAGGCGAGCAGTTCACCTTTACCTGGTCGACCGATGCCGGCCCCGTCGAATTCGATATGCATGGCGAGGAGACCGACGCCGCCAAGGACGTCTTTACGAGCTACTGGAAAAACGATGCGGCCAGTGGTGCGGGCAATTTCACCGCTCCTTTCGATGGTTCGCACGGCTGGTATTGGCACAACCACGGGACCGAGCCCGTTACGGTTACGGTCCGCGTGAGCGGGTTTTATAGCGAGCTGTATCGCCCTTGATATTCAGAACAGCACACCGCCTATTCGCCGGCAGGCGATGTGCTTGCCGCACTTTCGGCGACTTCCCCGTGGAGAAAACCATGAAATCCCGTTTGATCATCGCAATCGCGTTGTCAACCATTGTCCTGCCGGCCTTCGCGCATGATCCGAGCGCCCATTCGCGCCGCGCACCGGCGCCTGCCGAGTGCGCCGCGTTCGAGGGCAAGGACGTCAAAACGCCTGACCTGAAAGACCCCGCTGTCAAGGCGGCATACGACACGTGCGAAGCGGCCAGGAAAGACGCCAAGAAGGCGGCGGATTCGGCCGCATCAGCCGAGCACGATCACTAGCAGGTTGTTGAGAAAGGAGCGAAAAGTTCCTTTCTCAATCGAACGGTGCAAGCGGAGCTTGCCCACGTTCTCCGAGAATCAATCGCTTGCGCGATCGACTCTCGGGCGATCCATGCTGGATCGCACTAGCAGTCTGTTTCTCAACAGCCTGCTAGCCGATGTGCCTGCCGGGAAAGCGCATTTTTGCGCTTCCCGGAGCGTCGCGCTATTCCGGAGACGCACCAGCGTTGCGCCACTACAGGCATCAATGCGTTCTGCAGGCGGGTCCCGATGAGGCGGTCACGATTTTCGAGATCGCGAACAAACCGTTGGCCAGCACCAACACCCGCCGTATCACGAATTTCATCGAGGCGGGATAGCGGCGGGGTGGACCGCTGGAACGGCCTATCATTCGCTGCCGCCGGCGTCCGATCGGGTTTCCTCGACCCTTTGCATCCCGCAACTTTTCCCGGAGAACCCACGCATGAATCCGACATGGCTACGTCTTCATTCCGGTGTCGGCTACGCGCTACTCGCTGCGGCGCTATTCGGCGCGAGCACACCGTTCGCTAAATCGCTGGTGGGGCAAGTATCGCCGCTGCTACTCGCCGGCTTGCTGTATGCCGGATCGGGAATCGGCCTGTCGTTGTGGTCGCTCTTGCGACGGTTGCGCGGCGGGAACGGCGGTGATGCGTCGTTGACCTCTCGTGATATTCCCTGGCTGGCCGGCGCAGTCCTCTTCGGCGGGGTACTAGGCCCCGCGCTCCTGATGTCCGGCCTGCAATATGCAACGGCGGCAGATGCCTCCCTATTGTTGAACCTGGAAAGCGTGCTGACGGCTGTATTGGCATGGGTCGTGTTTCGCGAGAACGTCGACCGCCGCATCTTCCTGGGGATGGTGGTCATCGTGCTTGGCGGTGCATTGCTGTCGTGGGACCCGAAGGCTGGCGGCGGTGTTTCGTGGGGCGCTCTCGGTATTGCCGGCGCCTGTCTGTGCTGGGCCATCGACAACAACCTGACACGCGTGGTATCGGGCGGCGATCCTGTCCATATCGCGGCGATCAAAGGAGCTGTCGCAGGAACCATCAATACCAGCCTTGCACTGGTGCTTGGCGCGTCTCTACCGCCCTGGGGATCGCTGCTCGGCGCCGCTACTGTCGGTTTCTTTGGCTACGGTATCAGTCTGGTGCTGTTTGTGCTGGCGTTACGGCATCTAGGCACGGCGCGCACTGGCGCCTATTTCTCGACCGCGCCGTTCGTCGGCGCGTCGTTGTCACTGCTATTGCTCGGCGAATCGCCAACCGCCGTGTTCTGGATTGCGGGGGCGTTGATGGCCATCGGCGTATCGCTGCATGTCAGCGAACGTCATTCGCATGAACATGCGCATGAAGCCCTCGATCACGCCCATCGCCACCGCCATGACGAGCACCATCAGCACGATCACGATTTCGAGTGGGACGACACGGAACCGCACACCCACCCGCATCGCCACGTACCGATGATCCACACGCATCCGCATTACCCGGACTTACACCACCGACATCGCCATTGATGATGGATTTTTTGCATTGGACTGACCAGCAGCCCGGCGCCGGGCAGACTCACGCCGAGGTCGGCCGCCACCGTCGGGATCCTGCTTGCCAGCGTTGTTGAGAAAAACTTGTGTCGAGACACAACATATTTGCGTCGGACGCAAGAATGAAAACGACACTGGATGAGTTGCAGGCCTTCGCCGCCGTCGTCGACACCGGTTCCATCACCGCCGCGGCCGAACGCCTCGGCCAGACCGTTTCCGGCGTCAGCCGCGGCCTGAGCCGGCTCGAGGAAAAACTCGCCACGACCTTGCTGCGCCGGACCACGCGGCGGCTGGAGCTGACCGAGGAAGGCGCCCTGCTGCTGCAGCGCGCGCGACTGATCATCGACGCGGTCGACGAAGCGGAGGAAGCGATCGCCCTGCGCCAGCAGCAGCCCGCGGGCCGCTTGCGCGTGGATACCGCCGCGCCATTCATGCTGCACGTCGTCGTGCCGCTGGTGGCGGGTTTTCGGGCGCGCCATCCACAGATCGAGCTGGAATTGCATACCAGCGATCTCATCACCGACCTGCTCGAACACCGCACCGATGTCGCGCTGCGCATCGGCAGCCTGCGCGATTCCACCTTGCACGCGCGGCCGCTCGGCACGAGCCGGCTGCGCGTGCTCGCGAGCCCGGCCTATCTCACGCGCGCCGGCCGGCCGACGATCAGGACGCTGGCGCGGCACAGCCTGCTCGGCTTCAATCAGCCCGAATCGCTGAACCACTGGCCACTGCGCCACGACGGCGGCGAGCGTCTGCACATCAGGCCCAGCCTGCTCGCCTCCAGCGGCGAAACCCTGCGTCAGCTCGCGCTGGCCGGCGAAGGCCTCGCGTGCCTGTCGGATTTCATGACCGCCGGCGATCGCGCGAGCGGTGCGCTCGTGCCGGTGCTGGTGCGCGACACGGTCGAGGTGCGCCAGCCGGTCAACGCGGTCTACTACCGCAACACCGCGCTCGCGGCGCGGATCCGCTGCTTTCTGGACTATCTCTCCTCGCAGATACGCGACGGCTGGCAGTGAACGCGCGGCGCGCACCTTGATTCTTGCCGCAGCAGCAATGATCTCTTGTCGCGGAACCGCTGTTTCGGCGGCGGGCTGCCCGCTACCGTGCACCGGCCTTCTTT
Organism: Lysobacterales bacterium; assembly: GCA_038207515.1. Classification (GTDB taxonomy): domain Bacteria; phylum Pseudomonadota; class Gammaproteobacteria; order Xanthomonadales; family Rhodanobacteraceae; genus Tahibacter. The sequence continues at coordinate 4,757 of JBBQZR010000107.1, forward strand.
AATTCATCAGGAGTTGCCATGAGTTCCCTGCTCGCCACGTTATTGCTCGGCATGACGGCCAACGCCGCACCGCCTGCCACGGTCGAACCTGCTACGGTCAAACCGGCGACGGTCAAACCTGCTCTGGACAAACCTTCTCTCGTCAAACCTGTCCTGATCGTGCTCACCAGCCATGGCACCAAAGGCGCCAGCGGCAAGCCGACCGGTTTTTATCTCGGCGAACTGACCCACCCCCTGGCCGTGTTCGACGCCGCCGGCATTCCGGTCGAGATCGCCTCGATCCAGGGCGGCGAACCGCCGGTCGACGGCGTGGAACTCGAGGATGCGATCAATGCGCGCTATTGGAAGGATGAACAATTCCGCAACGCAATCCGCACGACGCTGCCGCTGGCCGACGCTGAACCGTCGCGCTACTCGGCGATCTTCTTCGCCGGCGGCCACGGCGCGATGTGGGACTTCCCCGACAGCCCGGCCGTGCAATCCGTCGCGCGCACGATCTACGAACAGGGCGGCATCGTGGCCGCGGTTTGCCACGGTCCTGCGGCCCTCGTCAACGTGACGCTGAGCAACGGCGATCATCTGGTCAAGGGCAAGAAGGTCAGCGCGTTCACCGATGAGGAGGAACGCGCGGTGCAACTCGACGGCGTGGTGCCGTTCCTGCTGGCGAGCCGGCTCGCGGCCAACGGCGCCCTGCACCAGCCGGCACCGAACTGGACCGCGCAGGTCGTCGTCGACGAACGCCTCGTCACCGGGCAGAACCCGCAGTCGGCGACCGGCGTCGGCGAGAAGGTGCGTGATCTCGTGCTTGCGGCGGCCGCAGGCTGAGCCGCACGCGGCGCCTCATTGCCGAGGCGCCGCGCGCTGCGTGCTATTCGGCGCTGCGCCGGAAGTACGCCGTGTCGCCGTTGCGTTCCACCGAGGCGCCGCGGAGATGCCCGCGCGCATCGCGATGCAGCTTGAACTCGAACGACGTGAATCCTTCGCCGACGAAGCGATCCGTCGCCAGGGCCTGGGCGGTGTAGCGCTTAGGGTCTTTGGATTCTTCGTCGCCGGGCAGGACCAGCGTGAGCTTGCCGTCGCCGTGCACGAGTTCGAAGCCGGGATATTCGAACGAGTCGATGAGGCCGCGGCGGATGTCGGCCGGAATCGCCGGGTCGAGCTCATAGCGGCCTGCATAGTCGGCATAGGCCGGTGCACCGAGATCGATGTCCACCACGCGCAGCGCCGCGTTGACACCGAGCCCGAATGCGTCGGAGAACGCCGCGCGGATCTCGCTGCGCAGCGCTGCACCTCCATCGCCGTTGGTCAGAATCACCAGCCCGTCGCCGGTTTCGAGGTAGCCTTCGATCCAGGCGTGGTAGCTGTCGTTGTCGCCGCCGTGATGGAAGATGCGCGCAATGCCCTTGCCTTCCAGCCGCGGCCCGAGGCCGTGCATGCTCGGCGACACCTCGGTCATCATCTGCTGCGCGAGCGGCCGCGGCAGGAAATCGGCGCTGCCCTTGTAGCTCCTGAGCAGCACGCCAACGAAGCGGCCAAGCTCGTTCGCGCTGGTCCACAGGCCCGACGCGGCCTGTTCCGGGAAGCTCTCCCAGCCGCGCGGCAAGGCAACGCGCGCGCCTTCCTTATCGTGCGCCTTGGCAATGTTGCCGCGTTCGGCCGGCAGCGGGTTGGCGAAGGTGCTGCGCGCCATCTGCAGCGGGTCGAACACTTCGCGCCGCGCGACTGTCTCGAAGTCCGCACCGCCCTGCTCCTGCAGCAGCAGCTGTTCGATCATCGTGCCGCCGCCGGAATAGTCGTAACGCGCACCGGGTTCGTGGATCAGGCGCACCGGCCCGACCTTTGCCGGCGGCGTGCCGTTCAACGTTTGCAGCAGTGTCGGCATCGCCTCGCTGGGCTGGAAATCCGGAAACCCGTGCACATCCAGGCCGCCTGTATGCGACAGCAGCATGCGCAGGCTCACGCGCGCATCGGCGATGCCGGGTTGCGGCGCGAGCTGCCAGGACTTCAGGTACGTGTTGATGTCGCGATCGAGATCGAGCCGCCCGTCGGCGACGAAACGCAGCGTCGTGGCCGCGGTCAGGATCTTGCTGACCGATCCGACCGAGAACAGCGTGTCGGCGTCGACCGCATCGGCGGTGCCGGCTTCGCGCAGACCGTAGCCGCGGGCGGCAACGACTTCGCCGTTGCGCAGCACCGCGATCGCGACACCGGGCACCTTGTGATGCGCCATGCGTTCGGCCAGCGACCAGCCGGGCAAGGCCTCGCCGGCCTTGAGCCGGTTCAAACGCAGGCCGTGCTGCAGCGGCGCGAGCGGGTCGTCGGACCTGGCCGTTGCCGCGACGGCTGCTGGCTGGGTCGATGCCGGTGGCGACGAGGCCGCCGGTGGCATGGCGGGACTGCAGGCCGTCAGCAGCGCGGCGAGCAGCGTGGACGCGCACACGCCGATCACCGTCGTCGCGCGCGGGGAGATGACAGCGACGCGCACACGGCGCGGATCGGCTTCGTATCGAAAGGTGCTGCGGGACATCGGTTGCTCCGGAAGGCAGAACGAGCCGCTTGGATGCGATCCCGGCCGCGTCGGTTAGCAACCACCTCCGAAAAGAGCGCAACAGTGGGCCTGGCGCATGAGCCATGTCCGCAGCACAGCCCAGCCGCGACTCCCGAAAATGCATCCGCATACCGAAGCCCCACGGCCCGCGACGCCCCGTTGCGGACACGCCGCGCCAGGTTCGCGAGCGCGTCGGCGAGTCCTCAGCCCTCCCGCCGCCCCGGCCTGCTCACGCGCGGCAACAGCACCTCGAACACCGTCTTGCCGTCCTCGCAGCGTGCCGCGACGTCGCCGTCGTGCGCGTCGACGATCTGCTTGACGATGTACAGGCCCAGGCCGAGACCGTCGCCGCGACCGCGGTAGCGGCCGTCGCGAAACGGCGTGAACAGCGTCAGCAGCAGGTCCTCGGCGATGGAGCCGACATTGCTCACGCGCAACACGATGCGCTCCGGCGCGCTGCCGTCGAGCGTGATTTCCACCACGGTATCCGGCTGGCCGTGTTCGATCGCGTTGCCGATCAGGTTGCTCAGCGCCTGTTCGAGCCGGTCGCCGTCCCAGTGGCCGCGCAGGTTGCCGGTGAGGTCCAGCAGGAGTTCGCGGCGCGGCGTCATGACTTCGCGTTCGGCCTTGATGCGCGTGGCGATGATGCCGAGGTCGGCCTCTTCCACGTTGATCGCGATGCCGCCGGCCAGGCGCGCGCGGGCCAGGTCGAGCAGGTCGGCGATCATGCGGTTCATGCGCCAGCCGGTCTGCACGATCAGATCGGCACTGTTGCGCGTCGCCGCGTCGGCCGAACGCTGCAGGATCGAGCCGGCGAAGATCATCGCGCTCAACGGATTGCGCAGGTCATGCCCGAGCACGGCGACGAACATCTCGTTGAGCTGCAGCGTGCGCGTGCGCTGGTCGAGCTCATGCGCGAGCTGCCGCTTCTGCCGGTACAGCTGGAAGAACACCTCGGCCTTGCTGCGCAAGACGAAAGGCTCGATCGGCTTGTGCAGGAAATCGACCGCGCCCGAACCGTAGCCCTTGAACTGGCGCCGCGAATCGCTGAGACCGGCGGTCAGGAAGATGATCGGCACATGCCGCGTGCGTTCGCTGCCGCGCATCAGCTCGGCCAGCTCGAAGCCGTCGAGGCTCGGCATCTGCACGTCGAGGATGGCCAGCGCGACGGTGTGCACCAGCAGCAGCTCGAGCGCCTCGGCGCCTGAGCGCGCCTGCAGGATCTCGACGCCCGGCTCGGCGAGCAGCGCGGCCAGCGCCAG
>JBBQZR010000108.1:0-8145 GCA_038207515.1 Lysobacterales bacterium
GGGCGTCGAGACGCCGTCCTGATGCGCGCCGCGGACTGAGTGACGGCGAAGGCGTAGTCGACACTACGTCGAGCCGACACGAGGGAGCAGCGCGCGTCAGGGCGAGCGTATCGGCGGCCGCAGTAGAAGGGGTGTGAGAAAGGCGGGCTAGTGGAGCCGGTTCGGTGTCGATGCCAGCAGCTTCGTAGAGGCGCAGCCACAGTGCGTAGCCGACATCCTCCGACCAGTAGTACCGGCGTACCGTCGCGCTGAGATCGTTGTGGTACAGCAGCGGCGGCGAGGCGCGCAGCAGCACGAAGTCGTCGGCGCCGAGCTGAGCGAGCACGCGGCGCGACGTCTGCCGCGCCTCGATATTTCCGGGTGATGCCGTGATCTCGACGAGCGAGTGCACGGCCTCGCTCCAGATCGCCTGTCCCGCGACGGGCAGCGCGAGCCGCTCGACCGGCAGCGGCAGCGCACAGCCGCGCTGCTGCAGTTCGGCCACGCGCAGATACGGCAGCAGCGCCGACTTCGCGTAGTACACCCAGATGTCTTCGTCGCGGAACGATCGCTGCAGTTTGCCGCACAGCGTCTGCGCCGCCGGCGGATCCAGTTCGTGCAGCATGAGATACACATGCAGCTGGATGGCGATATCGGTCGGGTTCGGATCGCTGCCAGGATCGAGGCAGCGATAGTCCTTACGTTGCGCGAGCCATGTGCGATAGAAGCCTCGCGCATCGCGATAGCGGGCGAGGACGTCGAGCATCGGTTGCCGCCGCGGATCGGCGGCGCCGGGGCCGGCGGTCCGCCAGGCGAGCGCCGTGTCGTCGGCGTCCGGCGTGATGGCGCAGCCCAGCGTGCCGATCGTCGGTCCATCCGGCAGCCCGTGATAGCGCACGAGGCCGTCGCTTTCGATCTGCGCGGCGAGGTGTGCGCGCGCACGTTCCAGGGCGTTGTCGAGGCTTTGCCGATGCGCGAGCGGCGAGAGGAGGTCGACCAGCGTCGCCGTCAGGAACGTGTTCAGCTCAGGCTGCGGTGCTTCATAGCGCGGTGCCTTCGTATGCGCGGTGAGCCAGGCGCCGTAGTCGGTCTGGTGTTCGCGCAGCAGCGACGTCGCGCGTGCGGCCATCGCGTCGAGCGCTGCTGCCGTCGGTGGCTGCGGCAATTCTGCAGCGGCCGTCGCGGGCGGTTGCGCGCGAACGATCACGCGCTGCTCGCGGACGATGCGGAAATCGCTTCTCGGTTCGACGCGAACGGCGAGCTGCAGTACGTGCTCGCCCGATGCCACACCCCACAGGTTCGTTGTGATCCGCCAGCCGGTCGGCGCGCTCGTGCGCAGGGCGGCGTCGACGTCCGCGCGCGGCAAAAACTGCGTCGTCGCGCCGATGACGACGCCGTTGACGAGCAGCAACAACTGGGCCGGCGAGCGCGCGCAGGCGAGTGCCCAGCCTTCGAGCACCGCGCCGGGTTCGAGCTCCGGCAATGTTCCCGCCGAGGGCAACCGCGTTTGCCCGATCCGGTCGACCGTGCCCATCGCGTCGCAAAGCAGCTCGCCGGTTGCAGGCGGATGAAGCAACTCGGCAACGAACGGGATATTTGCCGGATCCCAGGCGCCGCGCATCGAGGCAGGGTCTCCCGCGAAAATCTTCTCGTCGCTCGTCTTCGTGTACCAGAACGCGCCCACCGTCTGCACGCCGACCGAGAACGCGATCGTCGCGACGAAGACGCCGCGCGCCACCGGGCGCAGAACGAGCGGCGCGGGCGCGAGCATCCACACCAGGATCGGCAGGATATCGGTCAGCCAGCGCGGCCCCCACGAGGTGCCCGCACGCCAGTCGCCCTGGGCGTAGAGCAGGAGCTGGCCGACGACGGCCAGGGCCAGCGCCACGGCAAGTGCTCGCGTGTCGCGCGAGCGCAGGCGCTGGATCAGTCCCACGACGACGAAGGCGAGGAAGGGCGAAAAGACGAGCAGCCCGCGCGCCGGGCTGATCAGCAATCCAGCCAGTCCCGACCAGTCGCCCTGAAAGAAATTGGCCGGCGGCTTCACCACGCCGTATCCCCCGGCGAGGTGGCCCATGAAGCCCAGGTTGTAGTACAGCAGCGCCGCGATCGGCACGACCGCGCCGGCGATCAGCCACGCCGCGCTGCGCCAGTTTCGCCACACGACGAAACCTCCGATGGCCGCGGCAACGAGCGCGTCCGGTGGGCGATTGGCCGCGAGGAGAACGCAGACGGCGCCGAGCAGCGCGATCCGCGCAGCGCGCGCGGGACCGAGGACGAGCAGCAGCGCCAGCGCGATCAGCAACTCCCCGGTCCCGTGTTGCCACAGTGCCTGGCTGGAAATCATCCAGGTGTTGGTGCCGAAGGCGAACGCGAGGGCGAGCGGCATGGCCCACCGGTTGCCTTCGCGACGCAGCATCAAGAACACGAGGACGCTGGCGGCCGCGGCGAGAATCGACGCCACGAGCTTCTCCATCCACTCCGCCACCCGGTCGACGTGCGGCTGCTCCCATCCTCGCGCGTCCAGCCACAGCGCCGCGGGCGCGTACAGCGGCGTCACGAGCAGCGGCGTCACCACGGGATAGAACGAAGCGAGCTCATGCTCGCGCGTGCGGATCAGCCAATAGGCCGTCGGCTCGTAGTAGACGACTTTCCCGTCGTCGTTCGCGGGCCGATAGCGCGGGAGGGCCATCGGATGACCGTGCGCGAACAGACGTGCGTGCGTGCCGGGCGCCAGCGTGCCGTGATGCCACAGCATCAGCGGCAGGTAGCGCGCAGACACCGTGTCCCCGGCGCCGATCTGTCGCAGGTTCGCGTTGTAGATCAGCACACAGGCCAGGGCCAGGATCAGCGGCGCCAGCAGTGATCGCAGGCGTGAGCGGCGCGGAGGCCGCAGGGCGGTGGTCATGAGAGCTGAAGGCGCATGGCGCGCAAGCTTAGCGGATCGACAGCATCCGGTGGCCTTGCTATGTTGGTCCCTTAACTCCAGGCAGGAACAGGTCTTAGATGCACAGCGGGCAGAGAACACTGGTGACGGGCGGTGCCGGTTTTCTCGGGTCCCACTTGTGCGATGCGCTGATCCGGCGTGGCGACGACGTCCTTTGTGTCGACAATTTCCACACGGGTACGCGCGACAACATCGCTGCGCTGTTGGGGCATCCGCGCTTCGAGCTGCTGCATCACGACGTCACGTTGCCACTCGACGTCGAGGTCGACCGCATCTTCAATCTCGCGTGTCCGGCATCGCCGGTGCACTACCAGCACGATCCGGTGCGGACGACGAGAACCTGCGTGCAAGGCGCGATGAATATGCTCGCGCTCGCCGAGCGCCGGCGCGCCCGCATCCTGCAGGCGTCGACCAGCGAAGTCTACGGCGACCCGGAAGTGCATCCGCAGCCCGAAAGCTATTGGGGCCGGGTCAACCCGATCGGTCTGCGCAGTTGCTACAACGAAGGCAAGCGTTGCGCCGAAACGCTGTTTTTTGACTATCGCCGGCAATACGCTCTTCAGATCAAGGTTGTGCGGATCTTCAACACCTACGGTCCACGCATGTATGTCGACGATGGCCGCGTCGTCAGCAATTTCATCGTTCAGGCGCTGCGCGGCGACGATGTCACGCTGTACGGCGACGGCAGCCAGACGCGCTCGTTCTGCTACGTCGACGATCTGATCGCCGCAATGCTGGCCGCGATGGACACGCCGGCCGGATTCACCGGCCCGGTCAACGTGGGCAACCCCGCCGAATTGAGCATGCGCGCGCTTGCCGAACGCGTGCTGCAGCTCAGCGGCAGCGCATCGCGGATCGTCCATCACCCGTTGCCGCCGGACGATCCGAAAGTGCGCCGACCGGATATTGGCCTTGCCCGGCAAGCGTTGGGCTGGCAGCCCAAGGTGTCACTCGACGAGGGACTCCGGAAAACGATCGACTATTTTCGTGCGCTCCTGAATGCATGAGGCACGACAGCCGATGAGGGGGGCGGAACGAACGGCGATCATCGTCGCGGGCATGCATCGCAGCGGCACGTCGGTGACGACGCGCATCGTCAATCTGCTGGGCGCGCAGCTTGCTCGCGATCTGATTCCTGCCGACATCGGCAACGAGCGCGGTCATTGGGAATCGCGCGCGGTTCAGGACTTGCACAACCGACTGCTCGCGGAGATCGGTTCCGACCTGTATTCGCCGGTGAACTTCCCGGCCGACTGGTTCGGCAGCGCCGATGCGCGGCCGTGGGTAGCTCGCATCCGCGATCTCCTTGCCGACGAATATCCCTCGTCGACGGTGTTCGTGTTGAAGGACCCGCGCATCGCGCTGTTTCTTCCGCTGTGGTCCGAAGCGCTTCGACTCTCGGCTATCGTGCCGCGATTCGTGCTGCCGTTCCGGCATCCCGATGCCGTCGCGACCTCGCTGGATGTGCGCGAGCGCAGGCTCGACAGCGGCAACGCGTTGCCGCATGCACAGGGCGTCGCCGTATGGCTTCGCTATGTGCTGGCGGCGGAAAAATTCACCCGTGGTCAGGTACGCACGTTCGTCGCATTCGACCAGGTGCTTGCCGATTGGCGCGCGGAGTTCACGCGCATGGGTCGGCAGCTCGGCATCGACTGGCCCGACTGGCAGCGCGCGGAACGCGAGATCGACGACTTCCTCGATGCCGGGGATCGTAATCATGCAACGGGCAATCCCGCGAATGACGCGGTCGGGATCTGCGGCGATGTTTACGCGAGCCTGACGCAGGCGGTACTCGCACCGCATTCGGTTTTCCCGGCATTCGACGCCGCGGCGCAGGCCATCGCAACGGCCGAAGACCTTCTCGGTCCTCACATCGTCGCCCGCGAACGGGTGTTCGACGACCTGCGCCATCGCGCTGATGCTGCGGCGCAACGGCACGACATCGAACGCGCGGACATGCATGCGCGCTTTGCCGTCGAAATCGGTTTGCGCGATACGCGCATCGCGGAGGCTACGGTCCACGCCCGGCAGCTGGAAGACACCGTCGAAACGCGGGAGCGGGAACTCGGCAACGCCTTCGACTATGCCAAATCGCTGGAGCAGGATCGCGACCGCGCCGTCGACAACGAGGCAAAGCGGGAGCGCGAACACGCTGAGATGCATAGCCGCTTTGCTGCCGAAATCGGGTTGCGCGACACGCGCATCGCGGAGGCAACGGTCCACGCCAGAAGGATGGAAGAAACCGTCGCCATGCTGGAGCAGGCGCGCGACCTCGCCACCGAGAACGAGGCAAAGCGGGAGCGCGAACGCGCTGACATGCACGCCCGGTTTGCCGCCGAAATCGAGTTGCGCGATGCCCGCATCGCGGAGGCCGCCGCCCACGCCCGACGGATGGACGAAACCGTCGACCTGCTCACGCGCGAGCACGGCAATGCCTCCGACTACGCCATATCGCTGGCGCAGGATCGCGACCGCGTCGTCGCATACGCGCAGTCGCTGAAGGAGAGCCGCGACGAAGCGCTCGAGTACGCGCAGGCGCTGGAGCAGGCCCGAGACGAATCAACGCGGGAGAGGCGATCCGCGCTGCTGGCACGCACCGAGACGCCGGTTTTTTTCACGATCGCTTCGCGCAACTATCTGGCTTATGCCACGACGCTGATGCAGTCGATCGCGGTGCAGTATCCCGACGCGCCGAGATACCTGATCCTCGCGGACCGCGATGAAGGCGACGACGCCCTGGTCGGTGCCCCGTTCATCACCGTTACGGCCGAAGCGCTCGCGCTGCCGGATTTCGACGCGTTCGCGTTTCGCTACACCATCATGGAATTCAATACGGCGATCAAGCCGTATGCATTCGCCCATCTGCGTAGCCGGCATCCGACTGCCGGTATCGTCTATCTCGATCCCGATATTCTCGTCGTCGAGCCGCTGACCGAGGTCGAAGCCGCCTTCGCGGACGGCGCGCTGGCGGTGCTGACGCCGCATCTGCTCGCGCCCGTCGACGACGATCTGCAGCCCGGCGAGCGCGAGATACTGGCGAGCGGCACCTACAACTGCGGATTCGTCGCGATCGGCGCTCACGCCGAGGCCGACCGCCTGGTCGCCTGGTGGGCCGATCGACTCGAATTCGGTGCGCTCAGCGACGTTGCCGCAGGCCTGTTCACCGACCAGAAGTGGGTCGACCTCGTGCCGGGCCTGTTTCCGGATGTGCATGTGCTGCGCGACGCGGGGTACAACCTCGCTTACTGGAATTTGTCGCAGCGCCCGGTGTCACGGCACGGGCCTCACTGGTACGCCGGAAAACAGCGACTCGCGTTCGTCCATTTCAGCGGCGTCGATCTCGACCATCCAGCGCAATTCTCCAAGCACCAGAATCGCCATACGCAAGCGACGATCGGCAAGCTGCGCCCGCTGTACGCGGACTACCTCGGCCGGCTGGCCGCGAACGGCCATGCGGGCCACCGCACCAAACCTTATGCGTTCGGCCGATTCGCCGACGGCGAGCCGATCTGCGATCCCGTACGTGCGGTCTACCGGCGCTATTTCGACAAAGGGGCGGCACAGCCGCAACGCGACCCGTTCTCGATGGACCGGCGGTTGTACGACCTGCCGTGCGACGAACTGCCCGCGCGCGACGACGCGCCGATGACACGCCTGATGTACGCGACGTGGAAAATACGCGCCGATCTTCAACACGCCTTCGACCTCGGCCGGGCGGAAGGCCGGCGCGGGTTCATCCGCTGGTTCGCTCGCGCCGCGCAACGCGAGATGGGCATTCCGGAGCGGCATCTCGAACCGGCGCGCGGCGCGTTGACGGCGCTCAGGGCCTATGACGTGCAGGATTCCACCGCGGTGCAATCGCGTCCCGCATCGGGACCGGCACGCCGTGCAGCCTCCCTATGCCTGGACGTCGTCAATTGGAGCTACGGGTTTCGTTCGGCGCGCCGTTTCTACGCCATGATCCCGGAAGGGACGCGAACAAGCGTCCGCCGCCGGCTCGAACGCATCGCGGGAAGACATACAGTAGTCGCTCAGACATTGATCCCGCAAAGCCGGACAGGCATCAATCTCGTGGGTTACGCGCACGGCGAATTCGGCGTTGCCGAAGTGCTGCGCCGTTTTGCGCATGCGCTGCAGGGCGGGGGAGTGCCATTCGTCGTACGCAATTTCGACACCGGCGTCGCGAGCCGCCAGGGCGATCGCAGCATGCAGCGTTTTCTGTCGGAGCACTGCCGCTACGACGTGAACCTGTTCTGCATCAACGCGGACATGATGCCGATCGCGTGCCAGCAATTGGGCGATGCGGTCTTCGCTGGACGCTACAACATCGGCTGCTGGTTCTGGGAACTCGAAAAATTCCCCGAGCAATGGCACGGCGCGATCGACATTGTCGATGAAATCTGGGTGAGTTCGCCGTTCGTGCGCGACGCGATCGCGGCCTGCACCGACAAGCCCGTGCACATCGTGCCGATTGCGCTCGGCGTGAATCTGCCCCAGCGCTGGTCGCGCAGCGAGTTCGGGTTGGCCGAAGGCGTCTTTCTCTGCCTCTTCAGTTTCGATTTCAATTCCTTCGTCGTGCGCAAGAATGCGGGCGGCGTGATCGCCGCGTTCCGCCGCGCGTTCGCCGATGGTCGTCGCGACGTGCGTCTGGTGATCAAGACCACCAACGGCGAGCGGTTCCCCGATGCGTTGCACAGGCTGCTCGACGAAGCCGCGGGCGACGATCGCATCGAGATACGCGACGGATATCTCGACCGCCGCGGCATGTGGGCGCTGCAGGCCTGCTGCGATTGCTACGTCTCGCTGCATCGCTCGGAAGGCCTGGGCCTCGGGATGGCCGAATGCATGCTGCTCGGCAAACCGGTCGTCGCGACGGCGTACTCCGGCAACCTCGCCTTCATGGACGCGGACAATAGCTGCCTCGTCGACTACTCGCTGATCCCGGTGGAAGAGGGCGAGTATCCGGCCTGGCAAGGTCAGCATTGGGCCGACCCGGACATCGATCAGGCAGCCGCTTACCTGACGCGGCTGGCCGACGATCCGGTGTATGCGCGACAGGTCGGGGACAACGCGAAGGCGAGTGTGAGCCAACGGCTTTCGTCAGCGGCGAGTCTTGCGGCGGTGACGGCGCGGCTCGCGGATATCAGCTCGCAACGATCCGGCAGACCGCTGTAGCCCTCTCCCCCAAGCTCGCTTGGGGGAGAGGGTTGGGTGAGGGG
>JBBQZR010000109.1:0-8036 GCA_038207515.1 Lysobacterales bacterium
GTAGCGGGCCGGCCACTCGCTCCTGTCGCGCCGGTCAACACCAACAACAGACTGAGCAGGCTGCGCCACAGCAGTCCGCGCCACGTCATAGAGGAACGAGCACCCATCATCGCCCTAGCGTGCGGCAGGACCGGGCAAGTCGCAAGCGTTCTCAGCGCCATGTGGCTACGTCTACGGATGAGCAAGCGGGTTACAAAAACAATGCCTCAACCCGTCGGTTGCTACGCCCCTGCTTTGGAAGAGTTCGGAATCGCGACGCCGGCTTCGTTCCGACACGCTCCAGGGCAGAATGGCATCGAAGCTGTGACGATCTGGGCACGTGGCGGTGCGTTCGCGCTCACGCGTTACGCCCGTAGGTAGCCGTGTGCTACCCCCATCGGCGTCACGCGCCAGACCCAGCGGACGGCGAGTTCGTTACGGTTTGCCCTCATCGTGCAAACCTCATTCACAGCTCCGCGGGAACCTTCGGTGCGAACCGAAGTTTCGTAGGATGACCCTACCGGCGCAAACAGCGCGTAAGCTGTCGCTGTGGTTACCGGTCTGTTCGTTGCTCGCTCTGGACATCCGTTGTCTTCCATGCCGTTTCGCTACCGCCGCCATCGTCGCTGGATCGCGTTGTTTGCGCTGATCGGTCTGCTGTTCCAGCAGTTCGCAATGGCCGCGTACGTCTGTCCTCAAGAGATCGCGACAGCGACGGCTCAAGTCGTCGCAGAAATGCCGCCGTGCCACACACCGGATACGTCGGATCAGGCACGCTGCCACGAACATTGCCACCCTACGACGGCCTCGGCCGACCATGCCCCGGCGCTGACCGTGCCACCGGCGTTTTTACCGGCAACTACCTGGTCGCGAGAGCTTGCGTGTACGGCCGCGCTTGACCAGGCGAGCCCGGAGTACCCTCTGCGCGTCAGGGCGCAACCGCCGCCGCTGAGCATTCAGCACTGCACTTTCCAGATTTGAGCACCCCTCGGGATTGACCGTGGCGCCGCGTTGTGCGCGGCCGTTTCGTCGTTGCCGTGGAGTTCTCATGTTTGCCCTTCCTCGTTTTTTTCCGCGCCCCTTTTGCCGGCGGCGCGCGTCATTGCGTTTTGTTTTGGCGGTACTCACCGCTCTCGGTGCTGGCGCGGCCGTGTCGGCGGATCTGAACCCCTTGTCGCTTACGGACGCCGTTCTTTCGGCCGAACGCCAGGCGCCCGAGCTGCAGGCGCGAGCGGCGGGCGTGACGGCCGCGGAGGCCGCAGTCGGCCCCGCCGGTCAGCTGCCTGATCCCGAGCTCGTCGTCGGTCTGCAAAACCTGCCGGTGACCGGCGACGACGCTTTCAGGACGACGCGCGACTTCATGACCATGCGCACGATCGGTGTCATGCAGCAGTTTCCGCGGGGCGAGAAACGCCGCCTGCGCCGCGAGCGCGCCGCGACCGACGTGGACCGCGAGCGGGCTCTGTTGACCAACGAGCAACTCGTCGTGCGTGAAGGCGTCGCGCGAGCCTGGATTGCGGCGGCATCCGCCGAGCGCCGACTGAGACTGCTGGCGGCGCTGCAGCCTCAGGCGGATGCACAGCTGGCTGCGACCACCGCCGCACTGACAGCCGGGCGCGCGACGGCCGCCGAGGGCATCGCAGCCCGTTCGGCGATCGGGGCGCTGCAGGACCGGCTTGATGCCGCACGGGCCGGCCAGGACATGGCACGCGCGGATCTGGCGCGCTGGCTGCCGGACCTGGGCAATCGCCCGCTGGGCGAACCGCCGGACTGGCGCGATCTGGGCGGCGATCCCGATGCGCTGGTAGCGAACATCGCGCACCACCGCGAGTTGCTGGCCTACGACGCTGCGGAGCGCGCGGCCAACGTCGATGCGGCGCTCGCCCGGGCCGAGAAGCGGCCCGACTGGTCGTTGGAGCTCGCATACGCACGACGCGGACCGCAGTTCTCCAACATGGTCTCGGTGCAGTTTCGGGTGCCGTTGGCGCTGTTCGCTGCGCATCGACAAGACCCGCTCATAGCGTCCAAGCAGGCGCTGGTCGCACGCATCGACGCCGAGCGTGAGGCGGCGCAGCGGATGCACGGCGCCGAACTGCACAAGACGCTGACGACTTGGCGCAGCGCGGTGGATCGCCTGGCGCGCTATGAGCGTGAGCTGCTGCCGCTGAGCGAGGACCGCGCCGACGCGGCACTGGCAGCCTACCGCGGCGGCCGCGGCGACCTCACGGCGTCGCTGCGCGCGCTGGACGAAGCCATCGAGCAACGGCTGGCCTACACCGATCTGCAAAGCACCCTGGGCCAGGCCTGGGCGACGCTGTATTTCGCGTTTCCGACCGAGCGCACGCCATGAGCCGTCTATCCGTGTTCGTCGCACTCCTCGTGGGTGTCGTTGTCGGCGCAGGCTCGACCTGGTGGCTCGTCGGCCGTGGACACCGCGGCATGCCGGCCGCGGTGCCGGCACCGACTGAAAAAAAGGTGCTGTACTGGTTCGACCCGATGGTGCCGGCGCAGCACTTCGACCAGCCCGGCAAATCGCCGTTCATGGATATGCAACTGGTCCCGAAATACGCCGGCGACGGACCCGAGGAAGCGGGCACCGTGCGCATCGAACCGCGCCTCGTGCAGAACCTCGGCGTGCGCACCGCGCTCGCCACGCGTGGCACGCCGGTGGCCGCAGTCCGTGCAACAGGGTCGGTGACGTTCGACGAACGGCGCGTGGTGGTCGTGCAGGCCCGCGTCGCCGGCATCGTCGAGCACCTTGCCGTGCGTGCACCATTGACGACGGTCACTGCTGGCCAGGACCTGCTGACGTTGATCGCGCCGGAGTGGACAGCCGCGCAGGCCGAGTACCTGTCGCTGCGCACGGCCCGTAGCGAAGGGCTGGATGCCGTGCGTGCGGCCGCACGCCAGCGGCTGCTGCTGCTCGGCATGAGCGAGGGCCAGATTCGCACCGTCGAGCGCCTCGGACGCGCCGAGGATCGCATCACCATCGTCGCGCCGCGTGCCGGCGTCGTCAGCGAGCTGCTCGTGCGCGACGGCGCGAGCGTCATGGCCGGTACGCCGCTGCTGCGCATCAACGATCTCGACACCGTGTGGGTCAACGCCGCGATTCCCGAAGCGCAGATCGGCCGCGTCGCACCCGGCAACACCGTGATGGTGGAGCTGCCAGCTTTCCCGGGCGACTCGCTCGCCGGTACCGTCGAGGCCTTGCTGCCCGATCTCGATGTCACGACGCGCACGCAGACCGCCCGCATCGTCGTGCCAAACCCGACACGCCGCTTGGTGCCCGGCATGTTTGCGCGCGTCGCCATCACCGGCCGGGCCGCCGATGCAGAGGTTGTGCAAATACCGACCGAGGCCGTGATAGCGACCGGTGCGCGCCAGGTCGTCATTGTCGACGTTGGCGACGGGCGCTTTCGTGCGCAGGAGGTGCGCATCGGCGACGAGAGCGACGGCCGCACGAGTGTGCTCGAAGGCCTCGACGACGGCGACCGGGTCGTGCTGTCGGGACAATTCCTGATCGATTCCGAAGCGAGCCTCGCCGGCACGCTGGCGCGACTCGATGCGCCGGACGCCGCAATGTCGCCAGCGACCGCCGCGGCGCCGCGCTATACGACCGACGGCACCGTCAAGCAAATCGACGGCAGCACCTGGACCATCGCGACCGACGCCATCCCCGCGCTGGAGATGAGCGCGATGACCATGGCCTTCGAGTTTCCCGACACCGTGTCCGTCGACGGCCTTCGGGTCGGGCAGCGCGTGCGCTTCACCTTTGTGCGCAACGCCGACGACGCGTTCGAAATCGCGACGATCGCCGCGCTGCCGACAGGAGGCTCGCCATGATCGCGCACATCATCCGCGGCTCGATCGCGAATCGATTCCTCGTGTTGCTCGCGGCGGTGTTCCTGGCCGCCTGGGGCGTGTACGCCGTGCGGCAAACGCCGGTCGATGCCTTGCCGGACCTGTCGGACGTGCAGGTGATCATCCGCACGACCTGGCCCGGGCAGTCGCCGCAACTGGTCGAGGACCAGATCACCTATCCGCTGACCACGACGATGCTGTCGGTACCGGGGGCCAAGACGGTGCGCGGCTTCTCGTTCTTCGGCGACTCGTATGTCTACGTGCTGTTCGAGGACGGCACCGACTTGTACTGGGCGCGATCCCGCGTGCTGGAGTACCTCAACCAGGTGCAGTCGCGGTTGCCGCGCGGTGCAAGCGCCGCGCTCGGGCCCGACGCCACGGGGGTTGGCTGGATCTACGAATACGCGCTGGTCGATCGTAGCGGTCAGCACGATCTATCCGAGTTGCGCGCGCTGCAGGACTGGTTCCTGCGCTACGAGCTGAAAAGCGTGCCGGGCGTCGCCGAGGTGGCCACCGTCGGCGGCATGGTGAAGCAGTACCAGATCGTGCTCGATCCGGATCGCTTGCGCGCCTACGGCATCACGCAGGCCACGGTGACCGAGGCCGTGCAACGGGCCAACGGCGAAGCTGGCGGCTCGGTACTGGAACTGGCCGAGGCCGAGTACATGGTGCGTGCGAGCGGCTATCTGAAAACGCTCGACGATTTCCGCGCGATTCCGCTCACCGTCGGCGCCGTCGGCGTGCCGGTGCGACTTGCCGACGTCGCGCGCGTGCAGCTCGGCCCCGAGATGCGCCGCGGTGTCGCCGAACTCAACGGCGACGGTGAAGTCGTCGGCGGTGTGATCGTGATGCGTTCGGGCAAGAACGCGCAGGCGACCATCGCCGCGGTCAAAGCAAAACTCGCGAGCGTACGAGCCAGTTTTCCCGTCGGCGTCGAAGTGGTGGAAACCTACGATCGCTCGCAGCTCATCGAGCGTGCGGTCGACAACCTGAGCGGCAAACTGCTTGAGGAGTTTTTCGTCGTCGCCCTGGTCTGCGCCGCGTTCCTGTTCCACTTGCGCTCGGCGCTGGTCGCGATCGTCGCGTTGCCGCTGGGCGTGCTCGCCGCATTCATCGTGATGCACTGGCAAGGGCTCAACGCGAACATCCTGTCGCTCGGCGGCATCGCGATCGCGATCGGCGCCATGGTCGATGCCGCGATCGTGATGATCGAGAACGCGCACAAGCACCTGGAAGCCTGGCAGCACGCGCATCCGGACGAAACCCTGGCCACCGACGCGCGCTGGAGGCTGATCGGCGACGCTTCGGCCGAGGTGGGCCCGGCACTGTTCTTCAGCCTCGTCATCATCACGCTCTCGTTCGTGCCGGTGTTCACGCTCGAAGCGCAGGAGGGCCGGCTGTTTGCGCCGCTCGCGTTTACCAAGACCTACGCGATGGCGGCCGCTGCGGGCTTGTCGATCACGCTGATTCCCGTGTTGATGGGCTACTGGATTCGTGGACGTATCCCGGACGAGCGCGCCAATCTGTTGTCGCGCGCCTTGATCGCGCTCTACCGTCCGATCCTCGAGGTCGTGCTGCGGTTTCCCAAAGTGACGTTGTTCACTGCAGCGCTCCTGCTCGCGGCGACGGCATGGCCGATCAGCCGCCTCGGCGGCGAATTCCTGCCGCCGCTTGACGAAGGCGATGTGCTCTACATGCCAAGCGCGTTGCCAGGCCTGTCCGCCGGCAAGGCCGCGCAGGTGCTGCAGCAGACCGACAAGATGATCCGCTCGGTACCGGAAGTCGCCAGCGTGTTCGGCAAGATCGGCCGGGCCGAGACGGCGACCGATCCGGCGCCGATGGAGATGGTCGAAACGACGGTGCGCTTCAAGCCGCGCGACCAATGGCGCGTCGGCATGACGCCAGAAAAACTCATCAATGAACTCGACGCGGCGGTACGGCTGCCCGGACTGACGAACCTGTGGGTGCCGCCGATTCGCAATCGCTTGGATATGCTGGCGACCGGCATCAAGAGTCCGATCGGCATCAAGGTCAACGGCAGTGATCTCGCCGTCATCGACCAGGTGGCCACCGCGATCGAACAGGCGATCAAGACGGTGCCGGGCGTCACCTCGGCACTGGCCGAGCGCCTGACCGGCGGCCGTTACGTCGACGTCGATATCGACCGCGAAGCGGCGGCACGCTACGGCCTCAACATCGCCGACGTGCAGAGCGTCGTGAGTGCCGCGATCGGCGGCGAGACGATTGGGGAAACGGTCGAAGGGCGCCGGCGGTTTCCGATCAGCGTGCGCTACCCGCGCGAGCTGCGTGACAGTGTCCAGAAGCTGCGCGACCTGCCGCTGCTGACGGCGGCGGGCGCGCAGATCACGCTGGGTAGCGTCTCGCGCATTGCGATCACGGACGGCCCGCCGATGATCAAAAGCGAGAATGCACGCCTGTCCGGCTGGATCTATGTGGACGCGCGCGGCCGTGACCTGGCCTCGGTCGTGCACGACCTGCGCGAGCGCGTCGCGCGAGACGTCGTACTGCCTGCCGGCACCTCGATCACCTGGTCGGGCCAGTTCGAATACTTCGAGCACGCAATGGCCAAGCTGCGCGTCGTGATTCCGGCGACAGTGCTGATCATTTTCGTGCTGTTGTACGTGACCTTCGGGCGCGTCGAAGACGCGGTTCTGATCCTCGCCAGCGCGCCGTTCGCGCTGATCGGTGGGTTCTGGCTGATGTATCAGCTGGGCCATGCGTTCTCGATCGCTACGGCAGTCGGCTTCATCGCGCTGGCAGGCGTTTCGGCCGAGTTCGGCGTGATCATGCTGCTTTACCTGAAGCAGGCGTGGGAGCGACGCCTTGCCGCCGGCGAGCCGGCCACGGCCGATACGCTGCTGGCAGCCATCCGTGAAGGAGCGGTGCAACGCGTGCGCCCCAAAGCCATGACCGTCGCGGTGATCCTCGCCGGTCTGCTGCCGATCCTCATCGGCAGCGGCACGGGTTCGGAAATCATGCAGCGCATCGCCGCGCCCATGGTGGGCGGGATGATCACCGCGCCACTGTTGTCGATGCTGGTGATTCCGGTCGTGTTTCGCCTACTGCGCACGCGTGACTTCGGAACGGCGAGCGTCTCGACGCGCGGTGCTCACTCATGCCCACCGAGCAACCGCTCCGCGAACAAGGACGCGTGAGCGCCTTCGCGCTGGTGCGGGAAAGCATGCTTGATCTTCGCCTTGTCGCAGCTTTGGCAGCGCGCCCAGCAGCTCTTCGTGGTGGGCGCTTCGCGGTCGAAATCCTCGTGAGGGCCGCCCAACGTCGGCACGGAACGCTGCGATCCCGATGCGCTGCTCACGCCCATCGACGCCAAGCATCAGGCGTCTCTTCGCTTCGCTGGCGATGGTCGCGATCGCTGAAATCGGCGACAAGACCCCGTCGCTGTCGTCGTTCTCGCGAAGCGTTTTCGCGGCCAGCATCGGCCGATTGTTGCGGCCATTTTTGCGCAGACCGTTCCAGCAGCGACCCTCGGCGACGAAGTACACGCCGTTGAAGCATTCGCGGATGCTCCGCCGCGTGCGTGCCAGCGCGGAGCTAGGAAGTAGCACCCAACAACGGCGGCGTACGCAAAGCGCGGGCGGCGATCAGCGGCAACACAAGCAAATTGAGCACGGTCGACGACAGCAGGCCGCCGAGCAGAACGATCGCCATCGGGCCTTCGATTTCGCGGCCGGCCTCGCCGCTGCCCAGCGCCAGCGGCACCACGCCGAGCGCGGTGACCAACGCCGTCATGAATATGGGCGTGAGCCGCTCCCGGACACCCCGCAACGCCGTGTGGCGGCTCCAACGCAGGCCTTCATTCAGCATGAGATGCTCGTAGTGCGACAAGAGCATGATTCCGTTGCGCGCACTGATGCCAAACAGTGCGATGAACCCGACCAGCGCGCCCATCGACAGCGCCTCGCCGCATACGGCCAGCGCCAGCACGCCACCGACGAGCGCAAACGGCACGTTGATCAGAACGATCAGCGCACTGCGGCGTTCCCGAAACGACAGCAGGAGCAGCACCACGATCACGATCGCCGCGAGAACGCTGTAGCGGGCCAGATCCGCCCGCGCAGCGGCCGCTTCACGGGCGGTACCCGCGATTTCCACGTACATCCCCGAGGGCAGTGGACCCAGCGCCGCCAACGCCGCGCGCGCATCGGCTTCAAACA
>JBBQZR010000110.1:0-7862 GCA_038207515.1 Lysobacterales bacterium
CGCGTCGCATACCACAGCCACGGCTTCAACTGCGCCACGTACAAGTGCTGCTTGCCGCGACGGCCCGCCGAGCGGAACTGCACGCACTGGCCATTCAGATGCCGCCGCGCTCCACCCTCCAGCTCGAAATCCACCGTCACCGGCTGACCCAGCATCGCCTGCGCCGACAACCCCTTTTCCTCGCTCTTCATCGTGAGCTGGAAGTCGAACAGCTGCGACAGGCTTTCCTTACCCTGCAACCCGTCGAAGCGCAGCACTTCGGGGCCCAGCGGCGTGGTCACGTTCAGGGTGCGATTCATGTTGGTCCTTGCGCAAGTCCAGGCGATGACGACGACATGACTCGTCGCTTGCGCCGACGGCTGTCGTCGGCGGCATTCCTCCTACTGCGAGGTTTCGCGCGGTCCGCCCGCGCGCTCGCCGACGAGATGCGAGTCTCGTCGGCCCAGGCACCGCGCCATGCGGTGGCTTGAACCCGGCTTGTACCTTAGCGTTTGCGATACGCGTGTTAACAGCAACTGTGTCACATTGACGCAAAGCAGCAAGCAATGTCCAGCGGGCGCGGCCGAACGGCCGCAGAAGTACACACTGTAATTTTGCGACGTTGTTGCCGAGGCGGGCGCGGCAGCTGAGTCCGTCTGAATGGATGACGCAACGGCTTGCCGACGAACTCCCGCCGGACGACGGCCGCTGCAAGAGCAGCCCGCTTTCCTCACGCCATCAATCGTAGCTGCGCGCAAACATTTCCGGCTCGAGGAACTTCGCAAAGCACGAAACGCGATAGACCTGGTAGTCGATCAGGCTGAACATCACGTGCAAGGTGTAGTGCGGCAGCTTCCACTTGAAGGACCCGGTATCGAGATCGATCAGACGCCAGTCCGGCGCCCGTCCGATGCGCGCTATCACCTGTTCGGGCGAGTCGTGGAACTGGATGCCGTGCGGCAATCGGCCCGCGTACCCGTCGCTGAACATGTCCCCGCGGCGATTGACGCGGAAGCCGGCGAACACGCTGCCGTCGTGACGGATTTCCTGTTCGCGCAAGGCGGGGAACTCGGCGGCGTTGCGGTAGTACAGCGCGAGGCCATAGCGACTGATCAGCGTCGGCACTTCGTCGCAATCCGCCATGTCGAAATCCGACGAACGCCAGCCCATCGGCTCGAGCAACGCCTCCAGTTCCGTGTCGTAGGTGCTGCGCCCCAGGCATCCGATCAACTGCTCCAGATCGACCGCGCGTTCGTCGATCTCGACATCGGCCAGGCCCAGCGCGCGCCGGTCGAACACGTGCGGCGGGCGCACGTGGACGATCCCGACCGTCCCGCCGTCGCCGGCATAGGAGACGTTGATGGCCGCCTGCGGGCTCAGGTACAGATCGGCCGGCAACTCGTGGATGACGCGACTGGCCGTCGGCTCGCCCAGACTGGCGCGCACGTCGTCACGGCGCATCGCGAACCGCAGACCCAACGGCAGCTCGCCCGCGTAGCCCGGGTAATCCTGGACGCCCTTGGCATAGAGCGCGACCTGCTTCAACACGAAGTCCGCGCCGTCCGGCGCATAGCCGAACAGGCGCTCGAAGTTGTCGGCTTCCTCGTAGATCAGGCACAGGCTGTGGCGCTCGACTTCCTCGATCTCGCTCGCACGGGCGTTCTCATAGGCTTCGTCGGCATCGTCCGCGTCCGAATCGGCGGCCGCATCGTGCGGTCGGTCGAAGATGCCATGCGTGTCGAGCCACGTCCCGAAGGCGCGTTCCTGCGGCGCGCGGCCGAGGAACCCGAGCAGTTCGCGCGTATCGACAGCGGGAAAGTAATTCGACATATGAGCCCTATCGGCCTTGCGACCACGCCATCAATCTACCAGCCCCTCGCCTACTTCAATCTGTACTCGACGATCAGGCGCAGTAGCCGAGGCGTCGATCCGCATTCGTCGGAAGTCCGACACGCAACCATTCGACGGACGTACCACCGACTGCGAACTGGACAACGACGACCTTTCCATCGACGCAGTAAACGTGCTGCGGGCCATCCTCGTCGTCACCGGCCAACGACTCGCGCGGCGCACCGAAAACACTTTCCAGACCGCTTTCCTATGCGGCGAACGAAACGCCGAACGGTAGCTTGCTGGCAAATGTTGTATACCCTTTCAACTTTCTGCTACAGAAATCAACTTCGCGCAAGATAAACTTTCCGATCGAACGCGGCGTACCGACCGACTGCTCGAAATCTCCCTTGGCACGATACTCGAAGGAAAGGCCGACTTTCTTGTCGCTCACCAGATTCGGCGTGTCCCCGCCCTTGGGCGTGACCTTGACGCCGTTCCGGCTCAGGAAATCGTCCAGTTCGGGATGAACCGAGGTGTGTCCGAGCAGTTCTACGAGTTTGCTTGCGTCCATCAGGGCCTCGCCAACACGGTGAAAATAGGCAATCGACCTAGCGGGCTATTTCTCGAACTGCTAGGGACAAAGTCCCTGTTCTCGATTGAACACCGTCGGCAGAGCGGCTCTCACCCAACGGACGCCAGCACCGCCGACGGCGTAGCTGACAACGACCAATCGTTCGCCGACGCAATACGTATTCTGCGGCCCATCCTTCTTGTCGCCCGCCCGTTTCTTGCGAGGCTCTCCCAGCAGCGGCACAACGTCCGCCTCGGTCGCTGCAAAGGTGAGGCCGAAAGGCAGCGTTCCGCTGAATCCCGTATTGCCATCGACTTTGTCGGCATAGAAGTCGACACCGCGCAGCACGAACTGCCCTTCCGAGCGGGGCTCTCCGATCGATTTACGGAAGCCGTCCGGATCCCGATATTCGAATGCCAATCCGCTTTTGGTGTCCCTGACGGGATCGACGTCATTTCCTCTTTTCGGCCGTATCGTTACCCCATTCCTGCTCAGGAAGTCGTCCAGTGAAGGATGAACCGAGGCGTGCCCCAGCAGTTCGACAAGCTGATTACCGTCCATATCGTCTTAGTCCGTCTGGTAGTTCGCTCACGAACCTGTGAGCTTCTTGATGTGCTTGTTATCGCGAATGATCTCGTCGAACAAGCCATCGAAATCGAAGTTCTGCATCTCTTCGGCCGCCTTGCGGTAGGCCTCGCTGCAACCATGATCCTTGCCGTCCATCGACTTCTGGATCGCGTCGGTGTCTTTCTTTACGGCATCGCGCAGATTACCGGCATCGGCCGTGGACTGCTTGCCGGTGTTCTTGCCCGCATAGGTGCGACCTTCCTTGTGCACGTCTTCGGGAACCACGATGGTCGGTGCTTCGCGGTACAGGTGATTGAGCGCGGACTCGCGCTGAGCTGCGGTTAGATCGTCCCAGAGCCCCATCCGCTCGAGCTTCTCCTGGAACGCCTTCTTCAATGCCGCGCCCGAAGGCACGTGGTCGGCATTGAGCACGCCCTTCTGCTTGGGCATGTTTTTGTACCTGCCCATCTTGCCGCAGTCCTTGTGCGGCTTCTGCTTCTTGACCTTGCCGCCCTCGGCTTCTTCCCTGGCCTTCTTGTCGGCGGCTTCCTTCTCGGCCTTCTCGCGCGCAGCCTTCTCGCGCGCTTCCTTGGCGAGGCGCTCGCGCAGCGCTTCCTCGGTCTCGCGCACGGCCTTTTTCTCGACCTGCTCGGCGACCGCGCCGACGCCTTTCTTGCCGTATTTCGCCGCCGTCGCCGCCTGCCCGCCCGCCGGCCACATCGCCGCCGCGTCCAGCGCCGCGTTGACGTAGTCGCCTTCGGCCACGTAGATCAGTGCACCGACGCCGTTGGCGACTTCGCCGACCACCGGGACGAGTCCGATCACGTCCAGCACGCCATGCGTGACGTCGCTGCCCCAGCTTCCCCACCAGCCTTTCTCTTCCTTGCCTTCGGGCGCGGTCGGCGTCGGCGCGCTCGTAGTGCCGCTGAGGTTCGGACTCGTCTGCGGAACGATGATGCCTTGCGTGTTGGCGATCGGACCGGGCTTGGGCTGGTTGTTCGGCTTGACCTTGCCGGTCTTGGGGTTGTCCCACCAGTCGCCGTCGCCCGCGGTCTTCAGCGGCGTCATGTCCGACGTCCACTGGCCCGGCTGTCCGTTCGGGAACTGCTGCTTGCCCCACTGGTAGATCTGGTTGCTGCCGTCGAAATAACCTTGCGACGTGACCAGGGTCGGCGTCTGGAAATACTGGAACGTGGTCGGTCCCAGTGAGGGCGTGGAATACCAGCCGGGCTGGAAGCTCATGGCGCGGTCCGCGTTCCGGCCGGAACAGGGTCACGCGCGGCGCGCATGCACGATGAGGCCGTTGTGCTCACGTCGGCGCCCTCATGGCTTCTTGAAATTCATCCACACCGTATCGCCGGTGCGGACCAGCTGCCTGCCGTTGACGTAGACGCTGCGGCTCTTGGTGATGTTGTGGCTGATCAGGATGTTGGTCTGCGAGATGATGCCCTTGCCCATGCCGGGCTGGTCGCCCATCACCTTGTCGACGAAGCTCTCGTTGTGCAGGTACGCCTTCTTGCCGTTGAAATACACGTTCGGCGAGCACTGCTTGCTCATGTTCATCGCATGCGTGATCGGGTACGGCACCGGATAGCCGGTCTTGCCGGGCGTGAGGCAGACATCCGGCGCGACGCACACCAGCCGGAATTGCTTGTCCTTCGCGGTAGCGGTTTCCATTGCCATGAAACAGTGCTCCGTTAGACGCGCGCGGCGTTGCGCTGGGCCAGGATCGCCGCGTTGCGCGCACGCGCGCCCTCGACGTCCCAGGTGCCGATCTCGATCTTGTCGACGCCGGCCTTCGCGGCAACCAGCGCGCGCTGCACCACGACGAGCCGCATCGCCTTGAGGTCGAACTGCAGCGTGTCGATGTTGAGCGGCTTGAACATCGGCACGCCGGACGACAGATGCACGAGCAGGCGCGCGTCGGGTTTGGGCAGACGGAAGCGCATCTCGCCGCCCGGATGCAGCCCGATCATGACGACCTGCTCGCCACCCGCGGGGTAGTCGATCTGCTGGTCGTCCGGCGCCGCATTCCAGTACGCGAAATCGAAATCCTGCGGCAGCGCGGGCCAGCGCGTCTGTTTCCACGCGGCGTCGTAGGTGCCGGCCTTGAGACGCCGCGGCAGCCACCAGCGGCCGATCGGTCCGAGGCCTACGACGGGATACGTCGCCGCATCCGCATCGCGCGCCTCGAACGTCTCGCCCAGCACTTCGAGCTGCGGAGCGACGAAGCGTTTCGCATCGACCTTGCGCACCCAGCGCTTCGACAGAAAACCGCAGCCGATCGGATTGTTCTCGTCGCGATCCAGAAATTCGGGTTCCCGGTCCTCCGCGACCTGCAACGGCCACTGACACGTACCGCCCCAGGCCTGCTCGTAACGGATCGGCACGCGTTCCACCGGCTGCGGATCGGTCACGCGCCAGCCCAGCGCGCCGGCCTCGATGCGTCGCGGCCCGGTGGCCTGCAGCGACTTTTCCCAGTCGCCGATGCGCACGCCGACCGCGATGCGTTCGACCGGCTTGCCCTGCGGCGCGCAGGCTTCCGCGTGCGCGAACAGGATGTCGCAGCGCGGCTTGAACGGCGCGTAGTCGCTTTCCTGCACGACGCTGCTGCGGTTCACCTCGCCGTAGTACTCGTCGGCGTCGACGAGTTCGGTCTGCTGCTCGGACAGGAGCAGATGCCCCTGGTCGTCGGCGCGATACATGTCGTAGGTCGAACGCGTCACGACGACATGGAACACCTCGTCGCTGACGTCGATCATCTGGAAATACTGGCTCGGCAGACGCGTGTGGTTGACCACCTCCGGCAGCGGCGCCGTCGGCAGCGGTGCATCGAGCAGATTGTCGGGACCGTTCATGGCGTCAGTTCAGGTCGATGCGCTTGGAGTCGATCTGGACATGCTTGCTGCCGACGATGTCGATGTTCTTGCCGTTCAAGGTGACGGTGCCGTCCTTCTTCATGACGAGGATCGAGCTGCCGACCTTCAAGGTGATCGAATCGCCGGCTTCGAGCGTGAAGTTCTTGCCGACCTTGGTGCTCTTGCTCTGCCCGACCTGTTCGGTCTGGCTCATGCCGACGAGCGTGTTCATCGCCAGGCCGACATTGAGGCTGTAGGCCATGCCGACGTTCGTCATCTTGGCCATTCCGACGTTCTGGATATTGGCCATGCCGACGGTTTCGGTCAGATTCTTGCCGACCTTGACCGACTGGTTCTTGCCGATCTTCTGGCGATGGTTGCCGCCCACGGTTTCGGTGTGGTTCTTGCCGATGGTCTCGGTGTGGTTCTTGCCCGTGGTCTGGGTATGGTTTTCGCCGATCGAGTTCGTGCGGTTCTTGCCGATCGAGACGGTCTCGTTCTTGCCGACGTCTTCGCTGCGGTTGTCGCCGATGCTGATCTTCTCGTTGTGGTCGACGCGTTCGGTGCGGTCGTTGTGCACCGTGATCGTTTCGTTGTGATCGACGGTTTCGGTGCGGTCGTGCTTTACGAGCACGGTTTCGTCGTGATCGATCGTCTTGGTGCGGTCGTGACCGACCCAGTGCGTCTCGTCGTTCTCGACTTCGATGTCCTGGTTCTTCTCCGCGTGCAGCCAGACCTGTTCCTCGCCCTTCTTGTCCTCGAAGCGGAACGCGTTCGCGTTCTGCCACGTCGCGCCCATGGAACTGCGCGTCAGAAAACCCGACTGCGTCGCGTTCGCCGGCAGTCCCCACGGATGCGGGTTGTTCGTGTTGTAGACACGACCCACGATGATCGGCTGGTCCGGATCGCCGTTCAGATGATCGACCAGCACCTCCTGCCCGATGCGCGGGATGTGCACGCCGCCAAAGCCGGTACCGGCCCAGGGATGCGACACACGGATCCAGCACGAGGCGTTCTCGTCCTTCTTGCCGTAACGGTCCCAGTGGAACTGCACCTTCACCTGGCCGTGTTCGTTGGTATAGATCTCCTGCCCTGCCGGTCCCGTGACCACCGCGGACTCCGGACCCATCGTATGCGGCTTGGGTGTACGGCGTTCCGGACGGTACGGCTGTTCGGTCGGATGGAACTCCGCCGCGATCGTCAGGTGATGGTCGCTGCTGCCGTCATTGGCTTCGTAGTCGTTGTCGCTGAAGTCGTACTCGGTGCCGACGACCAGGTATTCCTTGTTGTACTCACCGACTGCGTGCTTCTCCAGCGTCAGTAGGCGTCCCGGCGCAAGCCCGCGTGCGCGGCCCTGACCGTAGGAACGCAGATGGCTGGCCTGCAGTTCTTCCAGACGCACCCGCGCATACGGGTCGCCTTCACCGAGTGTCGGATAGCTGCCCGGGTAATCGAAGATGTCGTAGCTCGCGTGCGGATGGCCGGCCGGCTGCGTGCGCACCGTCGTCAGGTCCGCGCTCGGCATCACGAAGTTGTAGTCGCGGGCGCTGTACTTGCCGCTCTGCACGTGACCGCCGGCGGCCCAGCCGTGCAGGTGGTCCTTGTCCGGCACCGTGTGGTCGTGCGGGTAGAACGGCACCTTCGCGTAACCCGGATACGGGCTCGCCAGACCGATGTCGTCGGTCATCACCAGCGTGTGCTCGCCGGCCGAATGTTCGAACCAGTACCAGATGCCTTCGTGTTCCAGCAGCCGCTGCACGAAGTTCGCGTCCGTCTCGCGGTACTGCACGCAGTAGTTCCACTTGCGGTAGCTGCGGCTGAGCAGCCACTTCGTCGGGAACGGATACATCCCCAGCACTTGCTTGACGATGTCGATCGTCGACAGCTGCTGGAAGATCCGGTAGTCGCTGCGACGCGTCGCATACCACAGCCACGGCTTCAACTGCGCCACGTACAAGTGCTGCTTGCCGCGACGGCCCGCCGAGCGGAACTGCACGCACTGGCCATTCAGATGCCGCCGCGCTCCACCCTCCAGCTCGAAATCCACCGTCACC
>JBBQZR010000111.1:0-7213 GCA_038207515.1 Lysobacterales bacterium
CAAGACCCTGATCCTGGAGAACGGCACCACCACGACGCGTCCGTTCCCGATCGAGCGCACCTACAGCGAGTGGAACCGCAGCCTGTTCGCCGACCTGATCTTCCGCGACGGCCTGCAGGCGACCGCGCCGGGCCAGCCCGCGCTGGCCAAGGCACAGCAGTGCCAGGGCTGCCACATGCCTTCGTCGAACGATCCGCTGGCCCAGGCCTGCACCCTTAACGAGGAAGGCTCGCGCACGGGCAACCTGCCGGTGCATACCTTCGTCGGCGCCAATACCTGGGTGCCAGCCATCATCAAGTCGCTGTATGGCGGAGCAGGCGGCTTCAACCGTCCGGCCGATTTCGACCGCACCATCGCCTGGGCGCGCGCGATGCTGCAGTCCAGCGCGGCGATGTCGACGACAGTCACAGCCTACACCGCGCCGGGTCCGGGCACGCCGGGCTCGGTCAGCGTGCGCGTGCGCACGACCAACCTCAGCGGCCATAAGCTGCCGACCGGGTATTCGGAAGGCCGCCGCATGTGGCTCAACGTGAAGCTGTTCAACGCGAGCAACGCGCTGCTCAGCGAAAGCGGCGCCTTCGACGCGGCCACCGGCGTGCTGACCCAGGATGGCCAGATCAAGATCTACGAAGTGCTGCAGGGCATCTGGGATCCGACGCTGCCCGGCACCTGCCGCACCGAGGTCGGCGGCCAGAAGCAGTTCCATTTCGTGTTGAACAACTGCATCGCCAAGGACAACCGCATCCCGCCGCTGGGCCTGCGCCCGGGCACCGCGGCGGATCCCAACGGCGACGAAGTGCGGCCGGTCAATTACACCTATCCGGAAACCGCAGCGGGCTCGGGCACGCTGGTCAACTACGACGACACGGTCTACAGCTTCGTGCTGCCGGCCGGCACGCCGCTGCCGGTGCGCATCGAGGCGAACCTGCGCCACCAGATCGCGAGCAAGGACTACATCGAGTTCCTGCGCAACCAGGCGATCACGGCGCCGGTGGTCCCGGCCGAGAACTCCCTGTGCGCCGGTGCGCCGGGGCGTCCGTTCAACGTAGGGCCGCAGTCGCAGTCGCGCGGCGAGTTCCTGTTCTCGCTCTGGTCGAATCCGGCCTACGGCAAATCGCCTCCGGAAACCGCCGCCACCTCGACGGTGCTGGCGGGCAATTGAGGGTGCGGCCCGGACACGGGTCGTCTGAATTCTGGCGAAAGTGCAGGAAGCGCTTTTCCACTCGGTGAGGGACCGCGCCGGTTTCTAGCAGGCTGTTGAGAACAGCCTGCTAGGGCGATCCAGGATGGATCGCCCGAGAGTCGATCGCGTAAGCGATTGATTCTCGGAGAACGTGGGCAAGCTCGGCTTGCACCGTTCGATTGAGAAAGGGGTTTTCACCCCTTTCTCAACAACCTGTTGGGGGCTGCGTGGCGAAAAACGGTTGCAGGCAGATTTTTTGGGAGGCCGTACTGCGCGCTTGCGTGGTGGGGCTGGCGGTGCTTGGCGCCGGGCCGGTGGCGGCGCTCGATTACACCCCGCACGGCACCCAGCCCGGGCTGGCCTGGAACATCCAGCCGGCTGACGCCTGCGAAGGCTGCCATCGCGGTTTTTCGCCGGGTGACGGGCCGCTGCTGCCGTACAACACCTGGTCGGGCTCGATGAAAGCCAATGCCGGACGCGATCCGCTGTTCTGGGCGGCGCTCGACGTGGCCAACCGCGACATTCCGGGCATCGGCGACTATTGCTTGCGCTGCCATGCGCCGACGGCCTGGTTCGAGGGGCGCGTGTCCAAGACCGCGACGCCGGGGCAGACCGTCAACGGCGAGAACGGCTGTCTGCTGCAGGGCAACTACGCGCAGCCGGACACCAAGGGCAACGACTACGGCGGCATCAACTGCCAGTATTGCCATCGCATGATGCCGAACGGTCCGGCCGGGCAGAGCACGGCGATCGGCAGCGCGCGGCTGTGGCTGGACGATGCGACCCAGTGCACCAATGCGGACGGCAGCATTTACGGCGGCCCGTGCCGGCGCGGTCCTTACCGGTACACCGCCGGTGATCCGCTGGAGCCACCGCACGGCTGGGTCGCCTCGCCGTTCCACGCGGCCGCCGAGATCTGTGGCAACTGCCACAACGTGGATGCGCCGGAGACCAGCGCCGGCCCGGTCAAGACGCTGATCCTCAACGACGGTACCGACACCGGCCTGACCTTTCCGGTCGAGCGCACCTACAGCGAATGGCTCAAGAGCGATTTCGCCGACACCATCTTCCGCGACCGCCTCGGTGACGCGTTCGCGTTCCAGCCGGCGCTGGCTCGCGGCGAAACCTGCCAGGACTGCCACATGCGCAGCTCCTCCTCGCCCGATGCGCGAGCCTGCGTCAACAATCCGGCTGGTTCGCGCCAGGGCAACCTGCCGGTGCACGAGTTCGTCGGTGCGAACACCTGGGTGCCCAAGCTGCTCAAGGCCAAATACGGCGCGCCCGACCAGCTCGACCGCGAAGACGCCTTCGATCGCACGATCGCGCGGGCGCGCGAAATGCTCATGGACCGCAGCGCGGGGGTCGCGGTCACGCTCGATCCGTTTGCCGCCGGCCAGGCCAACCTCGTCGCCAAGGTCAAGGTGACCAACCTCAGCGGACACAAGCTGCCGACCGGTTATGCCGAAGGACGGCGCATGTGGCTCAACGTGGTCGCGCGCGACGCGGCCAACCAGATCGTGTTCCAGAGCGGCGCCTATGACGCCGCGACCGCGAGCCTGACCGAAGACGCCCAGGCGCGCGTCTATGAAGTGCTGCAAGGCATCTGGGACAGCGCGAGCAGCAGCTGCAAGGTCACCGATGCACTGGGCCGCAAGCAGTTCCATTTCGTGCGGAACAACTGCATCGCCAAGGACAACCGCATTCCGCCGCTGGGCTTCCGCGGTGGCACCGATCCTGCAGTACAGCCGGTCGGCCTGACCTATCCGCCGACGTCGCCCGGTTCGGACCGGTTGGTCAACTACGACATCGCGACCTACACCATCCCGGTGCCGGCGGGAACCGCGCTGCCGGTCACGGTCACGGCGACGCTGAAGTTCCAGGTTGCCAGCCGCGACTACATCGAGTTCCTGCAGCGCGAGGCCGTCGCCGGCAGCATCCCGGCGGAGAACCTGTTGTGTTCCAGCAATCCGGAACGGCCGTTCGACGTCGGTCCGCAGAGCCTGAGCCGGGGCGAGTACCTGTACCAGCTCTGGAACGATCCTTCCCTCGGCAAATCGCCGCCCGAGGACATGCGCAGTGCCGCGGCGAGTACGGGAACCCGTTGATGCGACGTTCGTTCAATACCCTGCGTTGCGCCGCGCTGCTGTTCGCCGCCGGCCTGCTCGCTGCCTGCGCCGCCGCGCCACCGCGCGGTACGGCCGCACCCGCCGCTGCTGCCGGCCAGAGAGACGTCGCCGCGACCGGCCCGGGCACGCTCGGCACGCTCGCCGGCACGGCCGGCGTCGCCGGTCCGCAGCTCAGCGACTCGCGCGCGTCGAGTGAGATCCGACTGCCGGCCATCGTCGTGGTCCGTCGCTATGACGACGTGTTCACCGAAAAAGGCGCGAACCTGCCGGTCACGGTCGAATATGTCTGGGACTACGCGCGC
Organism: Lysobacterales bacterium; assembly: GCA_038207515.1. GTDB lineage: Bacteria > Pseudomonadota > Gammaproteobacteria > Xanthomonadales > Rhodanobacteraceae > Tahibacter. Next base: position 3,612 of record JBBQZR010000111.1, read on the forward strand.
GGCGTCGGTGTCGAGCGCGTCTATACCCGTGATGGCCAGCCGCACAGTCAGCGCGACCTGCCCGAGCAGACCCTGAATTTCACCGACACCGAGATGGAGCTCGCATTCGCCCTCGCGCGCGAGCACACGCGTCTCGGCCCCGTGCTGGCCCAGCGCGGCCTGCGCTTCTATGGCGGCTTTGCGTTTCGGGAAGCCAGCGACCCGGGTTGCGGTCAGCACTCGCGCTGCGTCCATGTGATCGTTTCCGGCGGCGATGACGGCGAGCGCCCGGTCGCGCATGCCATCGTCGACCTCATGAAACGCGTCGTCGTGCATCCGTTCTATGGCCCGGACAACCCCGGACCGCTGTCCCAGGCAAACCCATGATTTCACTTTCTTGCAAAGGATCGTCCGTGAAGACTCATCACCTCGTGCGCACACTGGCCTTGCTGCTGCTGGGCGGCCTCAGCGCCGACCTGCTCGCCGCCCATCCGAACTGCGCCGTGTCCGGCGGCACGCTGCTGAAGTGGCCGGCGGCCGGCCCGGCGATCTGGGAAATGTGCTGGCTGCCGCCGAGCGCGAGCGCGGGCGTGCAGGGCTCGGGCCTGGAAGTGCGCGACGTGCATTACAAGGGCATTCCCGTCGCCAAGCGTTTCCATTCACCGATCCTGTTCGCCGAATACCGCAACGGCTCCGGCGGCAACTGCTACCGCGACTGGAAAGACACCAACGCGCGCTTCGCCGCCTCGCCGCCCACGCGCAACATGCTCGGCGTGCCCGGCACGTTCCGCGCGACGACGACCTGCGACGTCTCCACGAGCGCGACCGCGTCGCACGGCACGTGTCCGTTCAATAACCTCTCGCCGAATCCCTTCGTCAACGCCAACTGCATGAACAGCGGCGTCTCGATCGAAGACATGACGAATGCGGAGAACCCCGACGAGAGCTACGTGCTGCTGACCACGCAGTACTCGGCCAGCTGGTACCAGTACGCCAGCCGTTTCGCGTTCTACGCCAACGGCGACATCAATCCGGAATTCGGCTACGGCAATTCCGACGGCACCTACAACAACGTCACGCACTGGCACCACAACTACTGGCGCCTGGACTTCGACATCGACGGCGCCGCCCATGACCAGCTCGCGGCCAACGGCGTGCTCAAGTCGACCGAGTTCACCGACGTGCGCAGTCTGACCGGCGCGCCCGGCGGCGCACCGTCGTACTGGGAAGTGACCGACGGCGTGGAAGGCTTCGGCTATCGCATCAACTCCGGTACGGGCGACTACACGCCGGTCAACGAGTCGCTGCGCAACCTGCATCTGGCCGACGTGATCGGTTCGAAGTTCGTCAATAACGAGTATTCCGACAAGGCCGATAACAATCTCAACGATTGCGAGATGGTCGCGACCAACATCGCGAACGGCGAAAGTTTGGTCGACGCGGACGTCGTGCTGTATTACACCGCCAGCGTGCGCGATTCGACCAACAACAACTGGCCGACGTCGGGCAGCGGTGCGGTGCCGCAGGATTCGATGGTGTGCAAGAAGGTCGGCCCGCTGATCACGCCGGTCGGCGACTGGCCGCTGTTCCGCGACGATTTCCAATGAACGATGTCGATGTGGCTGCAACTCCTCCCCCGGATCCGCGCGCGCGCGGCAGACAGACTATTCAAGAGGCGACAATGAATACCCGATCCCGCAGTTACCTACTGACCTTTGCGCTCGCCGTGCTGATGCACGGTCCGGCCGCCGTCGCCGCGTCTCCGGCGACGGGTGTGCAGGCGCCGCAGACATGGACGGCATTGGGCGGCGACCTGGGCTTCATCTGGAACGACGACCTGCTGCGCGACTACGGCATCGCGCTCAAGACCGCGACCGACGTCTCCGGTCCCGACAGTCGCAATTTCGTCGCCGTGCCGTTGCGCGACCAGGGCGGTTTGAGCTTCGCCGTGACGGCAACCAACTTCGACCATTTCGTCGCCGGCCGCCTGGCGCTGCGCGGCGGGTTCAGCCTGACCTCGCCGGTCGGCGAAATCTCGCTCGTCGATGCGGTCCTCGTGCCGCGCGGCGCGAATTCGCAGATGCTCGACGTCGTCGACGCGACCGGCAAGAAGCTGTTCTACCTCGATCGCCTGATGTATGCGATCACCGACGAAGGCCGCACCGTCGACGTGCAGACCATGGACCTGCGCCTCCATGAGGATCTTGCCCGGCGTCTGGGCAGACCCGAAATCACCGACTGGGTCGTTGCGCAGATGCGCATGCGCCTCAACGTCGTCGCGCAGGACGGCAATTACATCGAGATCGTGCAGGGCGCGCCGGTCTGGCCGGGCACCGCTGTGGCGGGTGTGCCGGGCGCCACCTACCAGGCCGACGTGTTCATGCTGAGCTTCCAGGGCCAGTATTCGCGTTGCTCGACCAACCCGCCGGCCGCTGGCACCTGCGACGGACCGGCTGGTGCCACCGACGGCTATGCCGTGTTCACGCCGTCCTCCACGTTGCGCAACAACGTCAATCACGGCACCCTCAGCCCGACCGTGGCCGGCGATCCGAACGGCACCAGCACCGCGCTGTATTCGGCCGACGTCGCGTGGTATCGCAAATTCTCTGGCACGTTCGCGCCGTACGAGAACGACCAGCACCCGAACCTGATCTGGAATCTCTATCGCATCGATGCGAACAACCGCATCGAACAGATCGGCCGTTCCGGCGTGAAGCACGCCTTCGTCACGACGAACACCAGCTGCGACAACAGCGGCCCGGGCAGCGGCGGCACCACCGGGACGATCCTCGGTCTGGCCTGTTCCGATACCTACGGCACCAGCAACAACGACAGCAACAACGATCTCGGCCCCCGCAGCGAGATCATTCCGGCGACTGGCCAATGGGGCCGCTGTGGCTCGATCTTCGATCCGAACTGCACGCTCACCAGCAATACCAACGGCGGTAACAACAACTACAGCCAGCGCATGATCACGCGGGAATCGCAGCTGGCAGCGGGCGGCACCTACCTGTTCGAGTCCTGGTACATCGTTCGCGACGACATCAACATCTACAACACGATGTCGTCCCGGCCGGTCACCTTCAGCTACGGTGCCAGCTGGTCATTGAGCAACGGCGCGCCGCAGCTGCTCGGCCCGGTCATCAACCGCTGGGTCAGTCCGACGACGTCGAACCCGAACCAGAAGAACGTCGAGATCGCGAACGCCGAAGGCCATACGCGCGTCGCGGTCAATGTGGTCGACCTCGGCGGTGGCCAGTGGCGCTACGACTACGCGGTCATGAACCTGGACTTCGCCCGCGCCGTCACCCAGGGCACCGGCAAGTACGGCGATGACTCCGATCCGGCCCAGCGCTTCCGCGTGATCCATAACTTCGGCTTCGACCGTTTCAGCGTGCCGTTGCCGGTGGGCCTGACGGCGAGTTCGATCGAGTTCAACGACGGCGATCTCGATGCCGCGAACAACTGGACCGGCACCGCCGCCGCCGGCACGCTGAGCTGGACCGCGCCGGTCAATCCGACGCCGCCGGCGAACACGCCGGCCGTGCTCAATCCGCTCAACTGGGGCACGATGTTCCGCTTCTCGTTCATCACGACCCAGGCGCCGACCGCGGCCGACATCG
>JBBQZR010000112.1:0-6882 GCA_038207515.1 Lysobacterales bacterium
CCCGCGCTCTCTAGTTCCTCACTTCCACCCCCTATTTTCTGGAGTCTCATCCCATGGCAGCCAAAGAAATCCGTTTCAGTGAAGATGCCCGCGCCCGTATGGTCCGCGGCGTCAATATCCTTGCCAACGCCGTGAAGGCCACGCTGGGTCCGAAGGGCCGCAACGTCGTGCTCGAGAAGAGCTACGGCGCCCCGACGATCACCAAGGACGGCGTCTCCGTCGCCAAGGAAATCGAGCTTGCCGACAAGTTCGAGAACATGGGCGCGCAGATGCTGAAGGAAGTCGCGTCCAAGACGTCCGACAACGCTGGCGACGGCACCACCACCGCCACGGTGCTGGCGCAGGCGCTGATCCGCGAAGGCATGAAGGCCGTTGCCGCCGGCATGAACCCGATGGATCTCAAGCGCGGCATCGACAAGGCCGTCACGGCCGCCGTCGTCGAGCTGAAGTCGCTGTCCAAGCCGACCACCGACGACAAGGCGATCGCCCAGGTCGGTACGATCTCGGCCAACTCCGACTCCAACATCGGCGACATCATCGCCGAGGCGATGAAGAAGGTCGGCAAGGAAGGCGTGATCACGGTCGAGGAAGGTTCGGGTCTCGAGAACGAACTCGACGTCGTCGAAGGCATGCAGTTCGACCGCGGCTACCTCTCGCCGTATTTCATCAACAACCAGCAGTCGATGCAGGCTGAGCTGGAAGATCCGTACATCCTGCTGCACGACAAGAAGATCTCCAACGTGCGCGAGCTGCTGCCCGTGCTCGAAGGCGTCGCCAAGTCCGGTAAGCCGCTGCTGATCGTCGCCGAGGAAGTTGAAGGCGAAGCGCTGGCGACCCTCGTCGTCAACACCATTCGCGGCATCGTCAAGGTCTGCGCCGTCAAGGCGCCGGGCTTCGGCGACCGTCGCAAGGCGATGCTGGAAGACATGGCCGTCCTGACCGGCGGCACCGTGATCTCCGAAGAAGTCGGCCTGCAGCTCGAAAAGGCCACGATCAAGGATCTCGGCCGCGCCAAGAAGATCGTCATTTCGAAGGAAAACTCGACCATCATCGACGGTGCCGGCGACGGTGACGCGATCCAGTCGCGCATCAAGCAGATCAAGGCGCAGATCGAGGACACCAGCTCCGACTACGACCGCGAGAAGCTGCAGGAACGCGTGGCCAAGCTGGCCGGCGGCGTTGCGGTGATCAAGGTCGGCGCCTCGACCGAAATCGAAATGAAGGAAAAGAAGGCCCGAGTCGAAGACGCCCTGCACTCCACGCGCGCTGCGGTGGAAGAAGGCGTGGTCCCGGGCGGCGGTGTTGCGCTGATCCGCGCGCTGCAGGCCATCGGTGCAGTCAAGGGCGACAACGAAGACCAGAACCACGGCATCAACATCGCCAAGCGCGCGATGGAAGCGCCGCTGCGCGAAATCGTCGCCAACTGCGGCGAAGAGCCGTCGGTCGTGCTGAACCGTGTCAAGGAAGGCACGGGCAACTTCGGCTACAACGCCGCCAACGGCGAATACGGCGACATGATCGCGTTCGGCATCCTGGACCCGACCAAGGTCACGCGTTCGGCGCTGCAGAACGCCGCCTCGATCGCCGGCCTGATGATCACGACCGAAGCCATGGTCGCCGAAGCCCCGAAGAAGGACGCGCCGGGCGGCGGCGGTCATGATCACGGCGGCGGTGGCATGGGTGGCATGGGCGGTATGGACTTCTGATAGGCCCCGCGCCCGTCGAGTCCCACTGCGCCGCGGCAGGAACATCTGCCGCGGCGCAGGCAGCAAATCAATGAAAAGCCCCGCAGCGATGCGGGGCTTTTTGTTTGGCGGTGATCTGCCTCTATAGTGCCGCGATTGCCTTGACCGCGGTGAAGCCGTGTCGCTCGATGCCCTGTGTATCTCCATCAAACGCGGCTCCGTCGACGACGTTGCCGAGCTGCTGAGAACGACTCATGCCGCGGCGATCAACGATCACGATAGCCGCGACCTCACGCCGCTGATGCATGCAGTGGTCGACGGGCATGCGAACGCTGACATGGTGCGGCTGCTGTTGCAGCATGGCGCTGATCCGAACGCGAGCACGACTTCGCCTTACCAGCAGCGCCTTGGCGTGCTCTCGCTCGCAACTGGCGCGGGCGATCCGGAGAAAGTTGCCGCGCTGCTGGACGCTGGCGCGGACCTGCACTATTCCCGCGACGGCTTTGGCGCGTTGCTCGATGCCGTGCATGGTCGCGATATCGCACGCGACGACAGGCTGGTTCCGTTGCTCGAATTGGTCATCGAACGCGGCGCGGCGCTCGACACGATCACGTCGTATGCCGAATCGGGCCTGCGCGTACTCTCGCGTGTCGGCCGCTTCGATGCGGTCGCGGTGTTGCTCGCCGCCGGCGCCGACGAGTCGCAGCTCGCGTGGACGCCGCTAATTCGCGCCGTTGCGCTGGGTACACTCGCAGACGTCCGGGCAGAGGTCGAATCGGCAGAACTCGAAGCGCGCGATTTCTGGCAGCGCACGGCCTGGCTCGTCGCGGTACTGAGCGGCGGTATCGAGAAAGCCTCGTTCCTGCGCGAACGCGGCGCAAATATGGGCGCGCGCGGCCGTTGCGCGAAGCCGGTGTTGTTCTACGCGATCGATGCGCATCGTCCAGCGATGCTCGCGTGGTTACTCGCAACCGGCATCGACCCGGCCGATACCGACGAGTTCGGCAACGGCGCACTTTCACACGCGGCGGAGCACGGCAATCTCGATGCGATCGACCAGCTGCTCGCTGCGGGCGTGCCCGTCGACGGCGTGCCCCGGGACGGTAGCCGCGACGGCATGACGCCGCTGTGGCATGCCGTCGACGCCGCAACGGCTCAGCGCCTGCTTGATGCCGGCGCGGATCCGCAGCGCCTGCAACACGAGCAGCGCCGATTGCTGCTCGGTTTGCCCGAGGAGCCGGACGTGCAGCTTCTGGAAATTTCCGCCGCCGATTTCGCGGCCGGCCGCGACCGTCGTTTCGGCACCGGTAATCCCGAACTGATGTCGGTGACGTTCTGGGAGGCGATGGTGCGGTCGGGCGTCAGCGGCTACGCCGCCGCCGAACGCTTCGGCTTCGAGCGCGCCTGGGATGATCGGGCACAACCTGTCTGGTGCGCGCAGCGCTTCGGCCAGTCGCTGACCTTCCTGCCCGACGGGCGCATCGTTCAGGTCGCCGGCGAACACGAAGACGGCTACGACCCCGATTTCTGCATCTACAACGACGTATTCGTGCATGAGCCTGACGGCACGCTGCGCATCTACGGCTATCCGCAATCCGTGTTTCCGCCGACGGATTTCCATACGGCGACGCGCGTCGGAAACACGCTCTGGCTGATCGGTTCGCTCGGCTACTACGGCAGCCGGCAATTCGGAGAAACCCCGGTGTTCGTGCTGGACCTCGATTCGTTTCGCATCAAACGCGTCGCGACCGAGGGCGAAACCCCCGGATGGATCTCGCGCCATCGCGCCGTGTTGCAGTCGTCGCACGAGATCCGAATCAGCGGTGGCATGGTCGCCGTGAAGACGGACGACGACGAAGCGTATGTCGCCAACACCGCGACCTTCGTGCTCGATATCGAGCGCCGTATCTGGCGCAGAGCGCAGTAGGACGCCATCGGGCGGTCACTCTGTCTCGTCGTCGGACGCGCGATCGGCTGCCGAAAAATCCACTCGTATCCCGGTTGGCGTTCGGTCGCGTCCGACGCTGACGCAACGCCGCTGCGCTGACGCGCGATTCAGCCGGTTATGGACCCTGCCGCAAATTCCAGCGTCAGGTCGCGCGGCCGGTCCGGCAGGTCCAGCTCGCTGTGGCGTTCCGGACTGCGCGCGACGATGCGTCCGGCGCGCAGCACATAGAGACGTGCCGCCTTCAGGCGTATCGCCTCGAACGGATCGGCCGCCTGCAGCACGACGAGGTCGGCGCGGCAGCCGGGCTCCAGGCCGTAGCCGTCCATGTGCAGGATGCGCGCGGCGTTGACCGTGACCGCGTCGAAGGCCTGGCGGATCGCGTCCTGCGAGGTCATCTGCGCCACATGGATGCCCATGTGCGCGACCTCGAGCATGTCGGCGCTGCCGAAGGAGTACCAGGGATCCATGACGCAGTCGTGGCCGAACGCGACGTTGACGCCGGCAGCCAGCAGCTCCGGCACGCGCGTCATGCCGCGGCGTTTCGGATAGGTGTCGTGGCGACCCTGCAGCGTGATGTTGATCAGCGGGTTCGCGATCGCCGCGACGCCGCTTTGCGCCATCAGCGGCAGCAATTTGGACACGTAGTAATTGTCCATCGAGTGCATCGAGGTCAGGTGCGAGCCGGTCACGCGGCCGTGCAGGCCCAGGCGATGGGTGTGCGCCGCCAGCGTCTCGATGTGCCGCGACAGCGGGTCGTCGGACTCGTCGCAATGCATGTCGACGAGCAGGCCGCGGTCGGCGGCGATCTCGCACAGCCGGCGTACCGATTCGGCGCCGTCGGCCATGGTGCGTTCGAAATGCGGGATGCCGCCGACCACCTCGACGCCACGGTCCAGCGCGCGCAGCAGGTTCTCCTGCGCGGTCGCGCAGCGCAGCAGGCCGTCCTGCGGAAACGCGACGAGCTGCAGATCCAGGTAGGGCGCGACGCGGCGCTTGACCTCGAGCAGCGCATCGACCGCGAGCAGGCGGTCGTCGCAGATGTCCACGTGGCTGCGGATCGCGAGCAGGCCCTGGCTCACGGCCATGTCGCAATAGGCCAGCGCGCGTTCGACGAGCGCGGCCTGGGTCAGTCCGGGCTTGAGCTCGCCCCAGAGCGAAATGCCTTCAAGCAGCGTGCCCGAGCGGTTCAGCCGTGGCAGGCCCAGCGACAGCGCCGCGTCGAGATGAAAATGCGCGTCGACGAACGGTGGCGAGACCAGGCGCCCGCCGACTTCGATTTCCTGCCTCGCGGCCGCAGGCAGCGCCGGGCCGACGTCGATGATGCGTCCGTCGCGGATCGCGATGTCCTGGTCGCGACGTCCGTCGGGCAGGTTGGCGTGGCGCAGGATCAGGTCCATGGCGTGCTGGCAGCGAAAACGGAGCCGGAAACCTAGCACGCGCCGCGCCGCTGCGCCGCCGCTTGCATCCGTGCGCGGGTAGTGCAACGCTCGACGTTCGGTCGGCGATACGGTCTCGTCGATTGCGCTGCGGCAGTCAGTCCGCAGCGCGAAAAAACTTTCCGCCGCGCGGCCTCGTGCCCGCAGCGAAAGACAGCGGGAACAGTGGCGCGCCCCGGGCGACAGCCGTTCCCGCACGTTGCATCCGCGCGAACCCAGGCGCGCGCAAGCGGAACTGGCGCCATTGCGGCACCATCCGGTCTTGCCCGCATGAACCCCCAGGACCGAGCCCACCATGAATCTTGCCGCGACCGCCCCGGCGCCGCTGTCCGCTACGGATCTCAACCTCGACCCGTACTGGATGCCATTCACGCACAACCGCTATTTCAAAGCCCACCGCCCGCTCGACCGCCTGCTCGTCGGCGCCGAAGGCGCGTACTACACGACGGTCGAAGGCCAGCGCCTGTTCGATTGCCTGTCGGGCCTGTGGTGTTCGTCGCTGGGCCATCGCGATCCGCGCATCGTCGAAGCGGTCAAGGCGCAGCTCGACAAGGCCGACTACATCCCCGCGTTCCAGGTCGCGAGTCCCGACACCTTCCGCCTGGCCGAGCGCATCGCCGCGGTCGCGCCGGGTGACCTCAACCGCGTGTTCTTCACCAACTCCGGCTCCGAGGCGGTCGATACCGCGGTCAAGATCGCGATCGCGTACCACCGCCTGCGCGGCGACGCTTCGCGCACCCGCATCATCGGCCGCGAGAAGGGCTATCACGGCGTCGGCATCGCCGGCATCTCGGCCGGCGGCATGCTCGCCAACCGCAAGATGTTCGCGCCGCTGATGCTGCCCGGCGTCGACCACCTGCCGCATACCCACAACCTCAAGGAAATGGCGTTCTCGCGCGGCCAGCCGACCTGGGGCGCGCATCTGGCCGATGATCTGGAGCGCCTGGTCGCGCTGCACGATGCCTCGACCATCGCCGCGGTCATCGTCGAGCCCATGCAGGGTTCGGTCGGCGTCGTCGTGCCGCCGCAGGGCTATCTCGCGCGCCTGCGCGAGATCTGCACGAAGCACGGCATCCTGCTGATCTTCGACGAGGTGATCTGCGGCTTCGGCCGCATGGGCGACTGGTTCGGCGCGCAGGCCTTCGGCGCGACGCCGGACCTGATCACCTTTGCCAAGTGCGTCAACAACGGCACCGTGCCGATGGGCGGCGTGATCGCGACCGACGCGATCTACGAGACCTTCATGCAAGGCCCCGAGTACACGGTGGAACTGTTCCACGGGTATACCTATTCCGCGCATGCGCTGGCCGTGGCCGCCGCGCACGCGACGCTCGACATCCTGCACGACGACGGCGTGCCGCAGCGCTTCGCCGAACTCGGGCGCAAGATCGAGGATGCCGTGCATACGCTCAAGGGCGAGCCCAACGTCATCGACATCCGCAACTGCGGCGCGGCCGCGGCGGTGGAACTGTCGTCGCTGCCGGGACAGCCGGGCCTGCGCGGCCTGCGCCTGTTCGAGGAAGGCCTCAAGCGCGGCCTGCTGCTGCGCTTCACCGGCGACACGGTCGCGATGGCGCCGCCGGTCATCACGACCGATGCGGAACTGGAGCACATGATCGAAGGCGTGCGTGCTTGTATTCGAGCCGTCGCTTGACGGCTGGGAATCGGGAATGGTTAGGGAACCTCTGAACAAGTCGATATCTGCCTTTGATTCTGGAGCCCCCTTGAGTCAAGGGGGCGGCCAAATGCCTGCGCAGCAGGCGTTTGGCGGGGTTGTGGAGATCTGGTGTTGAGTACAAGAGCGATAGTGCCA
>JBBQZR010000113.1:0-6105 GCA_038207515.1 Lysobacterales bacterium
ACGCAAAAGACCGGCTACTGCGCGCTGGGCTCGGTCAAGAGCAACATCGGGCATTGCCTGACCGCGGCCGGCATCGCCGGATTTCTGAAGCTGATGCTCGCGCTGCAGCACCGCCAGCAGCCGCCGACGATCCAGTTCGACACGCTCAATGAACATATCGACTTGTCGCAAAGTCCATTTTTCATCAATCGGGAACTGAGGTCCTGGGACGTGGCGGCCGGCGAGCGCCGTCAGGCGGCGGTGAGTTCGTTCGGCTTCAGCGGCACGAACGCGCACATCGTCGTGGCCGAGCACAGCGGCGCCGCAGTGGCGGCGAGCGTGGCGGAGCCGGCCGTCGTGGTGCTGTCGGCGCGCACCGCCGAGCAGCTGCAGCAGCGCGTGCGCGATCTGCTGGATTTCATTGCCGCGGCGGAAACCGCGCCGGATCTCGCGGCCCTGACCTATACGCTGCAGGTCGGGCGCGAGGCGATGGACGAGCGCCTCGGTCTGGTCGTGGGCAGCCTCGCCGAACTGGTCGACACACTGCGTGCCCATCTCGACGGCAAGACCGTCGCCGACCTGTCGCGCGGGCATGCGCGGCACAATCGCGAAAGCGTCAGCCTGCTGGGCCAGGACGAGGACATCAAGGCCACCATCGTCGACCGCTGGGTCGCGCAGGGGAAGCTGGCCAGGCTCGCCGATCTGTGGGTCAAGGGCGTGGCCTGGGACTGGCACAAGTTTCACCCGTCCGGAGTGCCGCGACGCATCAGCCTGCCGGCGTATCCGTTCGCGCGCGAGCGCTACTGGGCCGACGCGGCCGACGCTGAGATCGCGCGCGCCGACACCGCCACGACCACTGTGGCGATGCTGCATCCGCTGCTGCACACGAATACCTCGACGCTGCGCCAGCAGACCTACCGTTCGCGCTTCGACGGCAGCGAGTTCTTCCTGGCCGACCATCGCGTGCGCGTCGCCGAGCAGTCGGTGGAAAAAGTGATGCCCGGCGTCGCCTATCTGGAAATGGCCCGTGCCGCGGTCGCGCAGGCCGCGTTCGGCCACGACGATGCGGAGCATCTGGAATTGCGCGACGTGATGTGGCTGCGGCCGTTGACCGTGCGCGAGCGCCGCGACGTGTCCGTCGCGTTGCTGGTGCAGGATGCCGACCACCCCGAGGAAACGCTGGAATTCCGCATCTACAGCGAAAGCGGCGCCGGACAGATCGTCCACTGCCAGGGCAGTGCGCTGCTCAAGCCGGCCGCAGCCGCGGCGCGGCTCGACGTGGAATCGCTGGAACGGCAAATGAGCCAGAGCCACATGGAAGCGCCGCAGTTGTATCAGGCGCTCGCGGCGATGGGCCTGGCCTACGGGCCGGCGCACCAGTCCCTCACGGCGATCGAACTGGGCGACCGGCAGCTGCTCGCGCGGCTGCGCCTGCCCGCGTCCATCGCCAACACCGACCGTCACTACGTGCTGCATCCCAGCCTGATGGATGGCGCGTTGCAGGCGTCGGTAGGCCTGATGCTGCACGGCGGCCATCCGCCGAGTCATCCGCCGGTGCCGTTCGCGATGGACTCGGCCCGGGTCCTCGCGGCCTGTTCGCGCGACATGATCGCTTGGGTGCGCTACGCGCCCGGCCCGGCGCCGGACGCGCAGACCTGGAAGCTCGATATCGACCTGTGCGATGCCCAGGCCACGGTCTGCGTGCAGATCCGCGGCTTCGCCCTGCGCGTGCTGGATGCGCAAAACGCACCGGCAACCGCCGTTGCGCCGGCGGCAACGGCGCAGCCCGGCGTACTTGCCGTTGGACGCGGCGTGGCCGACGAACTCGCGTTCTACCGCCAGCTCGTCGATGCGGTTGCGAACAACGAAATTTCCATCAGCGAAGCGGTGGAACTGGGTTGATGACCTGCGAATTCCCGACCGCCTGCAGGCCGCCCGTGACGGATGCCTGTGTGTATACGATTTGTCGTTTTTGTCTTTTCACTAATGTCGCCGCGGCCAGCCCGGGCCTACTGAGAGCAGCTCCCTGATGCAGACCAAACAGACCCTGGAGCGGATCTATCACGACCTCTCGGCCGGAAGTATTTCCAAGCAGGAAGCGTTCGCACGGATCCAGGCGCTGAAGCGGCAGCCGGTTGCCGTGGCCGCGACGGAAACCCTGACCGCGGTGCCGGTGTGGCACGCCAGCACGGCCGACAACCCGGGCGGCACCGCCTGGACGGCGCGCCACGTCATGGTGCTGGAGCTGCCGGGCGTGTCGCCCGAGCCGCTGGAAGAGCTGCTGCCCGGCAGCCGCTGCGTCGTGCTCGGACGGCCGGCGGAAGGCAATCTGGCGCAGCGCTATACCGACTACGCACTGGCCTGCTTCGAGCGCATCAAGGCGCTGCTCGCGGCACGCCCGGCCGGTGCGGTGCTGCTGCAGGTCGTCGTCGGCGAGGATCCCGAGCACGCGGTATTCGCCGGTCTGGCCGCGCTGCTCAAGACCGCGCGGCTGGAAAGCCCGAACTTCTGCGGCCAGGTGATCCTGAGCCGGCGCGACATCACCACGGCCGCGCTGGCCCAGCAGCTCGAGCAGGCACAGACGCACGCGGCCGAAAGCGTGATCCGCTACGAACGCGATACCCAGCCGCTCGCGCTGCGCTGGCAGGAGCAGGAGAGCGCGCAGGCCGAATCGATTTTCAAGGAACATGGCGTTTATCTGATCACCGGCGGTCTCGGCGGTCTCGGCGTCGTGTTCGCCCAGGCGATACTCGGCCAGACGCGCCATGCGCGCGTAATCCTGACCGGGCGCCAGGCGCTGGCCGGCGAAACGCGCCGGCGCTTCGACGCGCTGCAGGCTCTCGCGGCCGGCCGCGTGCACTACCGCGCGGTGGACCTCGGAGACCTGGGCCAGGTCGAGAGCCTGATGGCCGCGCTGGTGCGCGAGCACGGCGGCCTGCACGGCATCGTCCACGGCGCCGGCATGATCGCGGACAATTTCATCCTGAAAAAAACCGTGGCGGAATTCCGTCAGGTACTCGCGCCGAAAGTCACCGGCACCGTGCACCTGGATCAGGCCGCCGGCGCGCTGGATCTGGATTTCTTCGCGTTGTTCTCATCCATTGCCAGCGCGTTCGGCAATGCCGGCCAGGCCGACTACGCGGCGGCGAACGGATTTCTCGACGAATTCGCGCAGCTGCGCACGCTGCGCGTCGCTGCCGGCGAACGCCGCGGCCGCACGCTCGCGATCCACTGGCCGCTATGGCAGGAAGGCGGCATGCGTCTGGATGCGACGCTGCTGGCCGAGGTCGAGCGCACCAGCGGTATGCGGCCGCTGTCGACCGCGGCCGGGCTGCAGGCCTTCCATCGCACCGTCGCTCAGGGACATGCGCGCAATCTCGTGCTGGAAGGCGACCTGGCCGCGCTGCAGCGCACCGTGCACGGCAGGACCGCCGCGCCGGTCGCGGCGCGCGCACCCGCCACCGTTGCGGCGCTGCCGCGTCCGGAGCTGCTCGACAAGGCCCAGGACTACCTGCGCCGCCAGTTTTCCGCGCTGCTCAAGCTGTCGCCGCAGCGCATCGACGCGCAGGCGCCGCTGGAGCAGTACGGCATCGATTCCATCCTGGCGATGCGCCTGATCACCCAACTGGAACCGCATTTCGGCGCGCTGTCGAAGACCTTGCTGTTCGAGTACCGCAGCATTGCGGAACTCGCGGGCTTTCTCGTCGAGTCGCGCGCGGACGAATTGCAGACGCTGCTGGGACCCGCGCCCGGCAGCGCGGCGGTATCCGCGGCCGGCCCCGACGCGGCTGCCGAGGAGCGCGCACCGAACCGTTCGCGCCTGTCGCCGCGCCGTCCGGCCGAGCCGGCGGCTGCCAGCCTGCTGGCCGAGCCCATCGCCATCATCGGTCTGAGCGGACGCTATCCGGAATCGCCGGACCTGGCCGCCTACTGGATCAACCTGCGTGACGGCAGGGACTGCATCGTCGAGGTGCCGCGCGAGCGCTGGGACTGGCGCGACTATTTCAGCGAGGACCGCACGCAGGACGGGCGGCACTACAGTCGCTGGGGCGGCTTCATAGCCGGGGTCGATGAGTTCGATCCGCAGTTCTTCAATATCGCGCCGCGAGAAGCGAAACAGATGGACCCGCAGGAGCGCCTGTTCCTGCAGCACGCGTGGCTTGCAATCGAGGACGCGGGCTATACGCGCGCCACGCTGCAGGGACGCAGCGGCGACGCGTCCGCCGCGCCGGAGCTCGGCGGCCAGGTCGGCGTCTATGTCGGCATGATGTACAGCGAATACCAACTGTTCGCCGCCGAGGCGAGCCAGCGCGGCCAGCGCATCGGCCTGACCGGCAGCTTCGCGAGCATCGCGAACCGCGTGTCCTACACGTTGGACCTGCACGGCCCGAGCATGACGCTCGACACCATGTGCTCGTCCTCGCTGACCGCGATCCACCTGGCTTGCCAGGACCTGCGCCTGGGCCGCACCCGCCTGGCGATCGCCGGCGGCGTGAACGTGACGATCCACCCGAACAAATACCTCGCGCTCAGCGCCGGCCAGTTCATTTCCGGCGACGGCCATTGCCAGAGTTTCGGTGAGGGCGGCGACGGTTACATCCCGGGCGAAGGCGTCGGCGCAGTTGTGCTCAAGCGTCTGTCCGAGGCACGTCGCGACGGCGACCATGTCTACGGCGTGATCCGTGCCAGCGCGCTGAATCACGGCGGCAAGACCAACGGCTATACCGTGCCCAATCCGCAGGCCCAGGCCAGCGCGATCGGCCAGGCGCTCACCGAAGCCGGCATCGACGCGCGCCACATCAGCTACATCGAGGCGCATGGTACCGGGACGAAGCTCGGCGATCCGATCGAGATCGCCGCGCTGGCCCGCGCGTTCGGCCGGCACACGCAGGAGCGGCAGTTCTGCCTGATCGGTTCGGCAAAATCCAATATTGGACATTGCGAATCTGCCGCCGGCATCGCCGGTCTGACCAAGGTGCTGCTGCAGATGCGCCACCGGCAGATCGTGCCGTCGCTGCACTCGGCCAAGCTCAACCCGCATATCGATTTCGCCGCCACGCCGTTCACGGTCAACCAGAGCCTGACCGAATGGGAGGCGCCGCTCGTGCAGGGCCGCCGTCTGCCGCGGATCGCCGGTATTTCCTCGTTCGGCGCGGGCGGTTCCAACGCGCACATGATCGTCGAGGAATACACCGCCGCGCCCGCCGCGCCGGTGCTCGCGCCGCGCGAACCGGTGATCGTCGTGCTGTCGGCGCGCACCGCCGAACAGCTGCGGCGCAAGGCGCAGGATCTGCTCGCGTTCATTGCCGCCGCGGCCGCCACGCCGGACCTGACCGCGATGGCCTATACGCTGCAGATCGGCCGCGAGGCGATGGAAGAGCGCCTCGGCGTCGTGGTCAGCAGCATCGAGCAGCTGGTCGAAAAACTCGAGGGCTGGCTCGCCGACGAGGACAGCGTTGAAGTACAGCGCGGTCAGGTCAAGCGTCACCGGGAGACACTCGCGCTGTTCGGCACCGACACCGATCTGCAGCAGGCCGTCGACCGCTGGCTGACCGCGCGCAAGTTCGACAAGCTCGTCGAGCTCTGGGTCAAGGGACTCGACGTGCGCTGGGCCGCGCTGTACGGCGCGACGCCGCCGCAGCGCGTGAGTCTGCCGGGCTATCCGTTCGCGCGTGAGCGCTACTGGCTCGACATCGCTGCGGGTGCGGCGGTTGGCGTGCCGGCCGCCTCGACGGTGCGTGGCGACGGGCTGCATCCCTTGCTGCAGGAAAACGTCTCCGACCTCTACCAGCAGGGTTATCGCTCGATGTTCCGCGGCGACGAGGCGTTCTGCACTCCGCAGGGCTTTCTCGGCGGCGGCGCCCATCTGGAAATGGCATGCGCCGCGCTGGCCCGGGCCGGCCTGTGGCAGGGCGCGATCGAACTGCGCAACACCTTGTGGGCACCGCCGGTGCGCCTCGGCGCCGACGCGCCGGTCTGCGTCGCGGTCCAGGCCCGCGATGCGCAGAACCTCGACTACGAGATCTACAGCAGCCGCAGCGACGGCGAAATCCTGCACTGCCAGGGCCAGGCCCTGCTGCTCGACGAAGCCGCAGCGGAGCGCATCGACATCGCGGCGCTGCAGTC
>JBBQZR010000114.1:0-5720 GCA_038207515.1 Lysobacterales bacterium
CGATCGCCGCGAGAACGCTGTAGCGGGCCAGATCCGCCCGCGCAGCGGCCGCTTCACGGGCGGTACCCGCGATTTCCACGTACATCCCCGAGGGCAGTGGACCCAGCGCCGCCAACGCCGCGCGCGCATCGGCTTCAAACATCGCGGCGTCGTGCGGTGCCGGCCACGCGGTCACCTTCTGCCGCCGCCGCGCGCCTTCGTGCGAAATGACCGCGCGGCTCTCGGACAACGAAACGTCGGCGACGCCGCGCAGCGCCACAAGCCGGCCGTTTGCAGCACGCAGCAGCACGTCGCCTACCGACTCCGGTGCGCTCCGATTTCCCTCGCCGACACTGACGCGCACATCGATCGTGCGGCCATCCGCATAAATCTGATTGACCACGGTGCCGCCTATCGCCGTCGCCACCGCATCGAGCACGTCGAGGCCGCGCAAGCCGTGCGTTGCAAGGTGCGCAGGATCGAGGCGCACACGGACCGAGGGCAGCAACACCGAATCGCTCGCGCGCACATCGCCGGCCCCGGCCAGCGGCCGCAGCGCGCCAGCGATGCGCTGCGCCCACTCATCGAGCAGAGTGAGATCCGTGCCGAACAGGTTCAGCACGAACGGCGCAGCTTCGCCACTCAAGGATTCACCGACACGATCGCCCAGAAACGTCAGTACTTCCGTTTGAAGCCCGGGGAAATCCGCGAGCAGCTCGTGCAGGGCCGCTTCGATACGCGCCTCGTCGGCACCCGACGTATCCGGCGACAGCTCCACATGTGCTTCAGCGCGCTCCGGCCCCCATGCGTCCTCGCTGGCGGTTGCGCGTCCGGCCTGCAGCGACACGGTCGAGATTCCGGGTATCGCGAGCATCCGCTCGGACACCTGCACACCGAGCCGCAACGTCGCGCTCAGGGAGGTCCCCGGCGTGCCGCGCAACTGCACCACGAAATGCCGCTCACGAAAGGCCGGCAGCAGTTCGGTGTCGAGGCGCAACAGCAGCCCGACCGTCAGGACACCGACGGCGAGCGCCCCGATCCACAACAGCGCCGACCTGTGTTGCATGCGATGCAGCACCCGCCGATGGGCGAGCTTCAACCGACGCAACCACCACGGTTCGCGCTCGAGAAACGAGGTACGCAACAGCACGAAGCACAACGCCGGCACCAGGGTCAGCGCCAGCACGAGCGACGCGAACACGGCGATCAGAAACGCCACGGCCAACGGCGCGAAGAAACTGCCTTGCAGACCCGGCAGCGCGGCGACCGGCAGGAATACCAGCCCGGCGACCGCCGTGGCCAGCAACACCGGGCGGCGCACCTCCATCGACGCATCGAGAATGACCGCGCGCCGATCGGTTCCGGGCGGCGCACCGCGCAACCGCCGCACGATGTTCTCGACATCGATGATGGCGTCGTCCACGACAACGCCCAGCGCGACCGCGAGCCCGCCGAGGGTCAACGTGTTGAGCGTCCACCCGATCGCCGACATCAGCAGCACCGCCGTCAGCAGCGACAACGGTATCGTCACGAACGAGATCAGCGCCGTACGCCAGTTGCGCAGAAACACGAGAAGCACCGCAGCTACGAGCCCACCACCCAGCAACAGCGCATCGCGCATGTGGGTCAGCGCGGTTTCGATGAACGTCGCGGGCCGATGAAGGGCCGGTGTCACCCGCACGCCCGCGCTCGCCAGCACCGGCCCCAACTCGGCCAACGCCGCTTCGACGCGGTGCGTCACGTCGAGCGTGTTCGCGCCGTGCTGGCTCAGGAGAACCAGCAGTACGCCCGATTTGCCCATGATCAAGGCGTCGCCAAACGCAGGCGCGGCAGCGTGCTCGACGTCGGCGATGTCACCCAGCAGAGTGGCGCGGCCGTTCGTGCTCGATACCACGGCCTGAGCGAGCCGTTCCACCGTGTTGGCCTGCCCTTCCGTTTCCAGCACCACGCGTTGGTTCGGGGTGTCCACGAAACCCGCGCCGCGCACGCCGCCGGCCGCGCGCACCGCGGCCAGTGCGTCGTCCAGCGACACGTTCAAGGCCCGCAGCCGCTCAGGCCGCAACCGAACGTCCAATTCGTGCACGAAGCCGCCGAACACGGTCGCGCGCGCAACACCGGGCACGCCGAGCAACCGGGCCCGAACGGTCTGTTCTACCAGCGCGCGCAGCGCCGTCGGGGACAACTGCTCGCTCACGAAGCCTACCTTGAGCAGATCCATCGTCGAAGACGTCATTGCGCTCAGCGTTGGCGCCTTCACGCCAGCCGGCAGGCTCGCTGCCGCCTCGGCGATTCGCTCGGCCAGAAGCTGACGCGCGCGGAACGGCTCGGCACCGGCGGTGAACACCACGGTGACGGCCGACAGGCCCGGCGTCGATTCGGAGCGCACCGCAGCGACCTGCGGCGCGCCGTTCAACACGTTTTCCAGCGGTTGCGTGACCAACTGCTCGATCTGCTCGGCTACCATTCCCGGCGCTTCGGTCTGTACCTCGGCCTGCGCCGGCACGAACTCCGGAAACACGTCGTAGCGGGCCCGGCTCACTCCAGCAGCGCCGCCGATCGCCAGCACTGCCGCAGACAGCAGTACCCACGCGGGGCGGCTCACGGACGCGTACACCAGCCAGCGCAGCATGTTCAGGGCACCTCGCCGGCCAGCACTTGGGCAAGATCGGCGCTCAGCAGCGCCCCGGCTCCGGCCACCGCGACCGCGTTGCCGGTTTTCACGCCCGTGGCCAGCCAGTCGCCGTCGTCCAGTTGGTGCACCAGCCTGATCGCCGTGCGTACGAACGTCTGCGCGTCGCGCTGCCGGTATACCCACGTTGCCTTGTTCCAGCGCAGCAAGGCCGCTGCGGGCACGCGCGCGGCCACCTGCGTACCGGGCTTGTGCAGCCGCGCACCGATCACCTCGCCGGGCGACGCGTCGAGCCCGTGCGCGATGCCCAGAAAGCCCGGTGCAAGATTCGTTGGGTTGGCCTGCGGTGCGCGTCCCAGCCATTCGACCGACGGCGCTGACGCACCGTCCACAAGGCTTGCACCGTCGAACACGGTGCCGGCGGGTTCGATACCCAACGCTTCGAACCGCAAGACACGGGCACGTCCCTTGACCAGATCGTCGAACAACCGCCGGCGCGCCGCATCGCCCAGGCCAGCCAGACCAGCACCCATCGTCAGACGGCGCTCCGCGTCCAGGCCGTCGCGTCGAGCGTTCTCCACGACAACTTGGGCATGTGCAGCTTCAAGCGCTCGACCCGACACAGTGCTTTCTGCGGCATGCAACCGCTGCGAACGTTCGGCTTCGCGCTGCGCAGCCTGCGCCACGGCGACCGCAGCGCGCCAGTCTCCGTCGAGCTTGATCCACGGCAAAGGATCGACAACCCGAGCGATGGCAGAGACCTGCTCCGACGCCGCCGCAGCCTGCACCACCGTGGTCCGCACACCCAGGTTGTCGCGCTGTGCCGGCGTCAACGACACCTCGGCGCTCGCCGCCGATGCGCAGGCGAGCCCCACGCACAGCCCGAGTTGAACGACCCGGCTTCTACTCATTGGATTGATCCTCGCGGTAGGCCACCGACCGAGCGAACGCGCGCTCCTCGGCATCGAGCGGGAGACGCAACGCGTCTTCGAGCGCGGCGTGAGCGGTGAGCTCGGACTCCAGAGCGGTGAGCTCGGCCAGTTGACCGTCCAGCGCTTCAACCTCGCCAGCGCGCAACGCGGCACGGTCTTCAGCACCCGCGTCACGGGCACGTCGAAGCCGGCCGAACGCGCGGGCCGTCGTCCAGCGCTGTTCGCTCGCAGCGGTCAGCGCCGCATTAGCGGTGACCAAGCCCGTGACGGCGGCGTCGAGCTCTGCGGCGATCGTCGCCTGGACAGCGTCCACACGGCTTTCCGCAGCCTGCCGTCGGGCCTTGGCCTGCGCGATCGGTCCGGCGTTGCGATCGAACAGCGGCAAGGTGGCGCTCAACGCGAACGTGAGTTTGTGCGCTCCGTGGTCGTAGGTATAACCCGGGCCGATGGATAGTTGTGGGTACTGCTTCCTCACCTCGCCCTGCAGATCGAGCTCACTGGCGTCGTAGTCGCGCAGCGCCCGCGCGAGGTCGGCGCGATGCGCCAAGGTGTTCCGTCGCAACGCGTCGAGATCGGCAACGGGCGGAGGCGGCAGCGTCCACGCCTCCTGCCACCGCGCCGACGAAAGGGCGCTCGGCAACAACCCCAGTGCTACGGCCGCGCGCGTGGAAGCCTCATCGGCGCGTTGGCGGGATTGCGCCTGCTCGCTCAACGCGCGCGAGAGCGCCAGCCGGGGAGCTCCGCGTTCGACCGCCGCCGCCTCGCCGTCGACGATTCGCGCTTCGATGGCCGCCAACCAATCCCGCGCGGCGGCGGTCATCCGCTCGGCCACTTCGGTTCGCTGACGCGCCATCAGCATGCTGCGGACCGCTGCATGCACGTCACGACGCAGCGCCCAGCTTTGCTCTGCATAGTCCAGGCGTGCCGCCCGCACCGCCACATCGGCGGAGGCCATACGCAGTTTGCGCCGGGTACCACCGTCGAGCGGAACATCCAACACGAACCCCCACAGCCACGGCAAGGCCGAGACGCCTGCCGTGCGATCCAACGATACCGACAGCGTAGGGTTGGGGCGCGCACGCGCGGTGATCGCACCCGCCAGCGCTTCTTCGACCGCGCTTCGTGCCGCACTCATGCGGGGACTGCGCGCAAGCGCCACACAGATGAGCTCCGCTTTGTTCCATTCGCGGTGGGGCGTGGGCATCCCCATCCCGCATCGATTCAACAAAAGTGCAGTGGCTTCGTCATCGAGCGACGCCTCCGCCAACAAAGCGTGTTTGGCCGCTAGATCGATGGGACGCGGCGTGTAGGCCACGCACCCCGCGATCCCCGCGAAAACCGCCATGCCGATCCATCGCGCGCCTGTTCGCACCACTCACTCCGAGGTTGTGTCGACGCGTTGCAGTCTGGCCGACGGATTTCCACGCCGGCTGTCCCGGTTCTTACCAATCGGTAAACCGATCTACCGGCCAAGCACCTTACGAACTCGTAAGACCACGGAATGCTGGGCACAAGGACTGCTTCGTAGGCTTGCTCCGCCCGGACCCGCCGACCGGCGGGGCACGTTGCGGAGAAACTCCATGAACGGTATGCAACGCATCGCGTTGGTTTTGGCGTGCCTGTCGATCGCGCCCGTTGCGTCGGCCAGTGGCGGTCCCTTCGGCATCGACCACCGGTTGAACTACGACAACAGTGGCATCTGGCGTCGATCGGTTCAGACCGATCTGCAGATCGGCGTTGGTGCTGCGGTGCTCGGTGGCGCCGTGTGGGAAGGTGGCGAAAGCCGTCTGGGCCGCACGTTATGGCAATCCGTCGATGCCATGGCCCTGTCCGGCGCAACGACACAAGTCATGAAGTTCACATTTTCGCGCGAGCGACCGAGTCGGACCGACGATCCCAACGCCTTCTTCAAGGGCCGCGGCAATCAGAGTTTCCCCAGCGGCGAAGTCGCCCAGATGGCCGCGGCGGTCATGCCGTTCGTCCTGGAATACGGCGACGAGCATCCGGCCGTCTACGCGCTGGGCATGCTTCCTGCCTACGACATGGTCGCGCGGATGAAGGTCCGCGGACACTGGCAGAGCGACGTGCTCGCCGGGCTTGCGGTCGGCGCTGCGTTCGGATGGTATGCGCACGGCCGCGAACAACCGCTGGTCCTCAACGCGTTGCCGGACGGCTTCATG
>JBBQZR010000115.1:0-5596 GCA_038207515.1 Lysobacterales bacterium
GACCCAGCATCGCCTGCGCCGACAGCCCCTTTTCCTCGCTCTTCATCGTGAGCTGGAAGTCGAACAGCTGCGACAGGCTTTCCTTCCCCTGCAACCCGTCGAAGCGCAGCACTTCGGGGCCCAGCGGCGTGGTCACGTTCAAAGTACGGTTCATCGTTTCCCCCCGAGGAAATCAGACAAGGCGAGTCCGGAACCAACGCTTGCGCAACGTCGGTCGGACCCATCCAAAAATTTACTTACGACGTCAGCGCGCCCCCGCGGCACCGACGTGCAAATTCTGCGCGCGCAGTGCCTCGCGCAGTGAGACGGGTACAACGTCCGGTTGTTCAAAATCCTGCAATACAGCCTGCAGGCCATCCTTGCCGCCCCAAGCGGCGATATAGCGTTTCACCGCATCGGCCAGCAGCGGCTCGAGTTCGTCGGGCGTCACGATGGCCTCGTCGCCGTAGAGGCGATCCGGCACACCGAGCACCTCGATCGTGTCGCCCTTGCTGCGCAGCACGGCGCCGAAATCCGGTTCGATCGAAAACGCCTTGCTGCCCGGCTCGTCGGACTCCACGCGCAGGAAGCCGGAGACGATGGTCAGCGTGGTGCCGTCGCGCGTGCTGCGCGCATAGATCCACTGCGGCTGCGTGCCGAGATCGGCTTTCTTCGCGTCGGCCGCGGGCAGGCGCTCGAACCGTATCTTCGTCGTGTCGTAGCTCAGGCCGAACAGCGGGTCGTCCATCATGACCGGCGTCGTGACGGTCTTGCCCGATGGCTTGACTGCCGTGCCGTCGGCAGCCGTGACCGCCGCGCAGCCGGCCAGCGCGAATCCCACGAGCGTCCAGCCGGCGAGGCGTCGCAGCGCGCCGCGCAAACCGCTCTTACGGTCGGAATACTTCATACGACACCTTGTCCTTGCGGTAGGCCGGCCCCGGATAGATATCGGTGCCCTGCACGAAATCGGAAACCCATTTTGTTCCGTTGTACATTTGTATGTGTCCCGCGGTCTGGCCCGACGGCGGCTGCAGCACGACCACGTCGCCGCGCAGCGGCGAGTAGGCGACCGACGGAAGCTTGCTGAAACCGAGCTTGGTCAGCACCGGGCCGTAGTCCTTGGCGTAGACGGGGCGCTGCTGCGGAACCTTGCCGCCGCCAGCCTCGATCGCCTCGCGCACGTAGCGCGCACAGCGGCCCTGGCTTTTCGTGTGGGCGTTCGCATCGACGTGCTTGACCGCGGCGTCGATGCTGTAGCCGGCGACGCCCTTCGCAGCCGGCGTAAGGGTCTGCTGCGGCGCCTCGGGCACGAAGGTCGGACAGGGCGTGACCACGCGCATGAGCGTGCCGAAGTCGATGCCGCAGCTGTTGCTGTCGCTACCGAGCGGGCCGGGTCGGGTCGGGGATGGCATGGCGGCTCCTTCAGGTCGAGATCGGATCAGGCCGTGGCAGCGGCGGGTTCGCCCGCGTCGGCCGCATGGCCGTAGCGGTAGGCGAAATCGTCGTTGGTCACTTCGAGGCGGATGTGGCTGAGCTTGCGACCTTCCGCGAGGCAGGTCAGAAATTCGCGGCTCACCGTCGGCAGCACCGTGTGGGTGAGGATCGCGTCGATCATGCGGCCGCCGGATTCCACTTCGGTGCAGCGCTTGATGACGAGCTGCACCGCATCGTCGCCGTAGCTGAAATCGATGGCGTGCTGCTCGGCGATGCGCTTCTGGATACGACCGAGCTGCAGCCGCACGATGAGCGCGAGCGTGTCGTTGCTGAGCGGGTAGTACGGAATCGTGACGAGACGGCCGAGGAAGGCCGGCGGGAATTTCTGCAGCAGCGGCTCGCGCAGCGCCTTGTTCAGGGCTTCGGGTTCGGGTGAGAGTTCCGGATCGGCGGTGAGCTTCATGACCAGATCCGTGCCGACGTTGGAGGTCAGCAGGATGATGGTGTTGCGGAAATCGATCGCGCGGCCTTCGCCGTCTTCCATCCAGCCCTTGTCGAAGACCTGGAAGAACAGCTCGTGCACGTCGGAATGGGCTTTTTCCACTTCGTCGAGCAGCACGACGGAATACGGCTTGCGCCGCACCGCCTCGGTCAGCACGCCGCCCTCGCCGTAGCCGACGTAGCCCGGCGGTGCGCCCTTGAGCGTGGAGACGGTATGCGCCTCCTGGAACTCGCTCATGTTGATCGTGATGAGGTTCTGCTCGCCGCCGTAGAGGCTTTCGGCCAGGGCCAGCGCGGTTTCGGTCTTGCCGACGCCGGACGGGCCGACCAGCATGAACACGCCGATCGGCTTGTTCGGGTTGTCCAGCCGCGCACGCGCGGTCTGGATGCGCTTGGTGATGAGTTCGAGCGCGTGGCGCTGGCCGACGACGCGGCGATCCAGCGTATCGACGAGCTGCAGCACGGCGGTGATTTCGTTGCGCACCATGCGGCCGACCGGAATGCCGGTCCAGTCGGCGACGACGGAGGCGACCGCAGTTTCGTTGACGGCCGGCAGGATCAGCGGCGATTCGCCCTGCAGCGCGTCGAGTTCCGCCTGCACGGCGGCATGTTCGGCGAGCAGGGAGACGCGATCCGGTGCAACTGTGACGGTGCCATCGCCCGCATCGGCAGCGGGCGTTTCTCCCGCCGCCGGCGTCGCCGCATCCGCTGCGGGATTTTCCGCGGCTTCCTTGGCGGCCTTGGCGGCGGCGGCGAGTTCGCGCAGGCGCGCGCGCAGGTCGAGCAGGCGCGTCGCGAGTTCGTTTTCCTGCTCCCAGCGCTGCTTGAGCGCCTGCTCGCGTTCGAGTTCCTGCGCGAGCCGCGTTTCGCAGCGCTCGCGCCGCTGCGCGACGTCGACGCCGACCGCGTCCTCGCGGTCGATGATGCCCTGCTCCGTGCGCAGCACTTCGATGCGGCGGATGCAGTCCTCGAGTTCCGCCGGCGTGGTGTGCTGGCTCACGGCGACGCGCGCGCAGGCGGTGTCGAGCAGGCTGACCGCCTTGTCGGGCAGCTGGCGCGCCGGGATGTAGCGGTGCGACAGGCGCACGGCCGCGGTCACGGCTTCGTCGAGCAAGGTGATCTTGTGGTGCTTTTCGAGGATCGCGACGATGCCGCGCACCATCGCGATGGCCTTGTCCTCGTCCGGCTCGCCGACCTGCACGACCTGGAAGCGGCGCGTCAGGGCCGGGTCTTTCTCGATGTGCTTCTTGTACTCGCTCCAGGTCGTCGCGCCGATGGTGCGCAAGGTGCCGCGCGCGAGCGCGGGCTTGAGCAGGTTGGCCGCGTCGCCCGTGCCGGCGGCGCCGCCGGCGCCGATCAGCGTATGCACTTCGTCGATGAACAGGATGATGGGCTTGGGGCTGGACTGCACTTCGTCGATGATCTGGCGCAGGCGCTGCTCGAATTCGCCCTTCATGCTGGCACCGGCCTGCAGCAGGCCGATGTCCAGCATCAGCAGCGAGACTTCCTGCAGCTGCGGCGGCACGTCGCCGCTGGCGATGCGCACGGCAAAGCCTTCGACGACGGCGGTCTTGCCGACGCCGGCTTCACCGGTCAGCAGCGGGTTGTTCTGCCGCCGGCGCATCAGGATGTCGATGATCTGGCGGATCTCGTCGTCGCGGCCGGTGATCGGATCGATCTCGCCCTTGCGCGCGCGCTCGGTCAGATCCACCGCGAACTTGCGCAGCGCTTCCTGCTTGCCCATGGCCGCGGGCGCCATCGCGCCGCTGACTTCGCCGGGACCGCCGCTCGCGTCCAGGCCGCTGCCGTCGGTCGCGCCCTGCTGATCCTCGGGCGAACCAGCGACGACCTTGGCCAGTTCGTTCGCGAACTTGTCCGGCTCGATGACCTGGAATTCCTTGGACATCGCGTACAGCACGGTGCGCAGGCTGGGCGTCTTGAGGATGCCCAGCAGCAGCGTCGCGCCGCGCACCTGACTCTGGTTGAACATCAGGGTCGCGTAGACCCAACCGCGCTCGACTGCATTCTGCAGATGGTCGGACAGGTCGTTGATCGCGGTCGCGCCGGTCGGCAGGCGGTCCAGCGACTTGACCATGTCGGCGGCCAGCTTCGCCACGTCGAGCTGGTAGTGGCGGATGATGCGGTGCAGATCGCTGTCGTTGTTCTGCAGCAGCTGGTGCAGCCAGTGCACGAGTTCCACATAGGGATTTCCGCGCAGTTTGCAGAACACAGCAGCGCTTTCGACGCCCTTGTAGAGCATCGGGTTGAGCTTGCCGAACAGCGCGGTACGACTGATTTCACTCATGGGGTCTGGCGTCCTGTCTTGCCGATTCCGTCGTTGTTCCAAGCTGCGCGGCGCGTTGCGCCTCCGCGAAGCATCACTGCAGCCCTGATCTGGCGCCACCGCGCCGGATCTCCCAGCCGTCCCTCGCCGTGTCAGCGAATCCCCGGAATCGCTTTCTTCGCCGCTTCGGACGCGGCTTCCGAGGCGGCGTCTTTCGCCGCGTCCTTGGCGACCTCGCTGGCGGTGTCCTTCGCTTCTTTCTTGCGCGCGTCGTTCTTTTCCTTGCGCGCCTTTTTCTTCGCGGCGGCCGGATCGTTGGCCGGCGCGGTGGCGTCGGTCGTCGCGGCGGTCGCCGCACTGGCAGCGCCGGTGGTCGGCGTCGCGCCCGGCGTTGTCGGCGGCGGCAGCGCGTTCTTCATCGGCGGTGCGCTGAACGCGCGATTGGCGTCGTCGCGCACGTTCGCGATCGGCGTGGCCGGCGTGCGCGCGAGCGTCCAGGGCGCGTTCGTATCGTCGCGTGTCAACGTATACGACAGCGGCCGGCCGTCGTCGCCGATGACGCGTTCGGGACCGCGCGGCAGCAGCGAATAGAGCAGCACTTCGTAGCCGTTGACCTGGGTATTCGTGGCCCAGCGCGACGGCACGAGGCGCGCGAAATTCAGCACGGTGGAATTGGGCAGCTTGCCGATGACCTTGTCGCGCAGGCCCGCTTCGGCAAACAGCGGGTAGTGGACCGGGGCGCCGCGCACGCTGGCGTCGATGACGTGGAGGAAGCCGAAGCGCTGCCAGTCGCCGATGCCGTAGAGGCCAGCGCCGATGCCCGAGATCACGAGGTAGCGCTTCTTCGGCAGGACGATTTCGAGCAGTTCCGCGTCATCGGTGTTGAGCAGCGGGAACGGCCCCCAGGGCGACTCGTTCGCGACGAACACCTTGCGGCCGTATTCGATCTCGGCGTGTTCGGCGTCGACCGTGATGTAGGCAGGCGATTCCTTCACCGGCACGGTATAGCGCGGCGGATCGACCGACGGATCGCGCGTGAATGCGTCGCTGAGGGGCGCCACGCTCGGGCGGGCGCCCTGCCAGATGCCGTCGAGTGCTTGCACGAGCGACGGATCCGGCGGCGGCGCGGCGAACGCGACGACGCTGGAAAGTCCGAAGATCAGGGCCGCGGCAGCGCGGAACGGACGGTGCGGGAAGCGGGGTTCGGTACTGCTCATGATTCGGATTCCGTAGTACAGGGTCTGGCGGAAATTTACACCGTTACATTGTGAGGAAACCTCGAAAAACCGCCCTACCGCGGCTTTTCGAGTCGGGGGGGGGGGGGGGGGGGCGGGGGGGGACCCCCCCCGCCCGGCGCCCACAAGACACCCCCCCCCCCCCCCCCCCCCGCGGCGCGGG
>JBBQZR010000116.1:0-5069 GCA_038207515.1 Lysobacterales bacterium
GCTGCCGTGATGAGCGAGGGCAAACACCATCCCCACCCAACCCTCCCCTTGAAGGGGAGGGCTTTTCTCGCCTCCAACCAATCGTCGTAGCGAATCAGAAATGTCCTGAAACAGCCCCGGAAGACTGCTAATGCGCATGAAGTCCACGCTGTCTAATAGTTTCGCGCCGCCAATCTCTAAGCCCTCCCCTTCAAGGGGAGGGTTGGGTGGGGATGGTGTGAGCCTCAGCGCCAACGGACGGCGAGTAGCAAAATGCGCGGACAAACCAGCCCATTCATCAAGAAGTGCAAGATCCAGCGCCAACTGCGCAAGCGGCCGACCGACGCGGAGAACAAACTCTGGCAGCATCTCCGCCTTCGCCAGCTCAACGGTCACAAATTCCGTCGACAGCACCCGTACTACAATGCCGTTCTCGATTTCGTCTGCCTTGAACGGAAACTCGTCGTGGAAGTCGACGGAAGCCAACACTCGGTCGCGGTCTCGGACGAAATCCGCGACGCTCGACTTCTGCAAGACGGCTTCACCATCCTTCGCTTCTGGAACAACGACGTACTCACGCGATGCGATGACGTGCTCCGCTGCATTTGCGCTGCGCTGGAGTCGGAAAATGCAGCGACTGATGTCCCGGATCACACTGAGTCAAGGAGTGTTTGAATGATCGACCACCTCGGTTTCACCGTTTCCGATTTCGACCGCAGCCTCGCGTTCTACAAGAGCGTGCTCGCGCCGCTGGGCTATGGCGTGGTCATGGAAGTCACGCCGGAGATGACCGGCAACGGTTCGCGCCACGCGGGCTTCGGCACGGGCAAGCCGGATTTCTGGATCGGCACCGGTGGCGACGCGACGCGCAACGGACTGCATGTTGCGCTGGTCGCAGCGGATCGCGCGGCGGTGGATGCGTTCTACGCCGCGGCGCTGAGCGCCGGCGCGAAGGACAACGGCCCGCCGGGCATCCGCGCGATGTATCACCCGAACTACTACGGCGCGTTCGTCATCGATCCGGACGGCCACAATCTCGAAGCGGTCTGCCACAAACCCGAATGACGGGAACGTCCGCGGCAAAACAACCCAGCAGGTCGGGCCGTGACGGCCGGCGCCGATGCCAAACAACCGGAAGGCACACGATGCAAGGACTGTTTTCGAAGGTACTCATAGCCAACCGCGGCGAAATCGCCTGCCGCGTGATCCGCACCTGCCGCCGTCTCGGCATCGCGACGGTCGCGGTGTATTCGGAAGCCGACGCGACCGCGCAGCACGTGCGCCTCGCCGACGAAGCCTGGCCGATCGGCGGCTCGCGTCCGGCGGATTCCTACCTGCGCGGCGACGTGATCCTCGATGTCGCGAAGAAAAGCGGCGCGCGGGCGATCCATCCGGGCTACGGCTTCCTGTCGGAGAACGCCGACTTCGCCGACGCGGTCGAGACCGCCGGCCTCGTCTTCATCGGCCCGAGCGCGGCGTCGATGCGCAAGATGGGGTCCAAGGCCGGCGCCAAGATCCTCATGCAGGAACACAAGGTGCCGGTGGTGCCGGGCTATACCGGCGAGGACCAGGATCCGGCCGTGCTCGCGCGCGAAGCCGGCCGCGTCGGCTATCCGCTGATGATCAAGGCGGCCCACGGCGGCGGCGGCAAGGGCATGCGCGTGGTGCGTTCGGCGGAAGAGTTCGCCGCGAGCCTCGAATCCTGCCAGCGCGAGGCGAAGAATGCGTTCGGTCGCGACCGCGTGCTGCTCGAACGCTATGTCGAGAAGCCGCGCCACATCGAATTCCAGGTGTTCGGCGACACGCACGGCAGCATCGTGCATCTCAACGAACGCGAGTGCTCGGCGCAGCGCCGCTACCAGAAAGTGCTGGAGGAGGCGCCCTCCCCCTTCGTCACGCCGGAACTGCGCGCGCGCATGGGTGATGCGGCGATCGCCGCGGCCCGCGCGATCGACTACAGCAATGCCGGCACGGTCGAGTTCATCGTGGGACAAGGCGGCGATTTCTACTTCATGGAAATCAATACGCGCCTGCAGGTCGAACATCCTGTCACCGAGCTGACCCTGAACCTCGATCTGGTCGAGCTGCAGCTGCGCGTCGCCGCCGGCGAAGCGCTGCCCGGCTCGCTCGTGCGCAACAAGTCGATCCCCGCGGACGGTCACGCGATCGAGTTGCGCCTGTACGCCGAGGATCCGGCGCAGAACTTCCTGCCCGGTTCGGGCCGCCTGACCACACTGCGCCTGCCGCAGCCGTCGCGCCATGTGCGCATCGACGGCGGCGTGATCGAAGGCGACACGGTGTCGATCTTCTACGATCCCATGATCGCCAAGCTCATCGTCTGGGACAAAAACCGCGACGAAGCGCTGCAGCGCATGCGCGAAGCCCTGGCCGCCACCGAGATCGTCGGGCCGAAGTCGAACGTCGAATTCCTCGAACGCCTCGTGCGTCATCCGGCTGTGACCGGCGCGACCATCGACACGGGCTACCTCGACCGTCATCTCGACGAATTCCTGCCGCAGAGCGCGGAACCGGTACCCGCCGCGCTGTTCGCCGCGGCCGCGGCGGCCGTGCTGCTCGACCAGGAAGCCGCCGCGCCGCGGCTCGCCGCGACCGGCAACGATCCGCACTCGCCGTGGGCGTGCGCCGACGGCTGGCGCCTGGGCCATCCGGGCAAACGCGTCGTCGTGCTCGTGCACGCCGGCGAACGTGTCGAGATCGCCGCGCACGGCGCGGGTGGTCAGTACAGCCTCGACTGGAACGACACGCACGCGGTCGTGCGCAACGCGTCGTTCGCCGACGGCGGCTTCAGCGCCGAGATCGACGGCAGCACGCGCCGCTTCAGCGCGCACGTCGACGACGCGCATGTGCTGCTGCACGACGGCCAGGCGCGCCAGGTGTTCGAGCGCGCCGCCGCGTTCGCCTACAGCGCCAGCAAGACTGGTGGCGGCGACCGCGTCACCGCACCCATGCCGGGCCGCGTCGTGCTGACCAAAGTCAAGGTCGGCGACGCCGTCGTCGAAGGCCAGGAACTGGCCATCATGGAAGCCATGAAGATGGAAATCACCCTGCGCGCGCCGCGCGCGGGCACTGTCGCCGCGGTACAGGCCCAGGCCGGCGAATTCGTCGAAGCCGACGCCGTGCTGATCCGGCTGGAGAGCGTATGATGCGAATTTCCGCGACAACAAAAGCAAAAGCGACTGTAAAAATAAATGCGACCGTAGGTTGGGGTAAGCCGCCAGGCGCACCCCAACATCGCGGCGTTCCGGACGCGAAAAGCCCGCGGCGGAAGAATGCTTCGGCAGCAGCCCTGTTCGAAAAGATGGCGGGAACACGCGTTCTTCCGCCCGGCGATCGGCCCAGCGGGCGCACCTCGATGTTGGGGTGCGCCTGCGGCTTACCCCAACCTACGCGGCTATCGAAGAGGGCCGTCGTCGGGCGTCTGCTTTTCCTGGCTACGCTGCTGCTGCTAGCCGGGTGTGTCGAAACGCGCTTTGAAGCACCGCTCGGAGACAACATCGAGTCCTGCGACGTGAGCTGGAAAGGACTGTGGCTCGCCGACGAGGGAAAGACCAAGGAAAGCACCGACGGCGCCTTCTACGTCGACCATGAATGCCGCTTCCATGTGCTCGACCAGACCGAGCCCGGCGCACCGCTGAAGCCCCTCCATGTGCCGTTGAATTTCGTCCACGACGGCGGCAACGACTACATCGTCGTCTCCGACGCGCAGATCAAGGGTCTGGTCAAGCTGCCCGCGCCGCATGCGATCGAGCCGGCGCCGGAAAAGTCCTTCTTCTTCGCGCGCTACCGCCTGCGCGGCGACACGCTGGACCTCTACGACGTCGACGCGGAGCGCGTGGCCAAGCTGATCCTCGACGCGAAGATCGAAGGCACGATCGACAAGACCGCGACCGACCTGCACGTCTACGTGCGCGGCAATCGTCAGCAGATGCTGGAAATCGTGCGCAAGTACGCCATATTCAACGACAAGCCCGCCAGCCTGAAGCGCAGCGAGCAATCGGTCGAGGCCTACGAGAAGGCCCTGCTCGCGCGTCAGCGCAAGGACACCCCATGAGTCAGCCGCAACAGGTGCGCATCGTCGAAGTCGGTCCGCGCGACGGCCTGCAGAACGAGAAGGCCATCGTGCCCACCGCGGTGAAGATCGAGCTGATCGACCGCCTGAGCGCGACCGGCCTGCGCAGCATCGAGGCGACGAGCTTCGTCAGCCCGAAATGGATACCGCAGCTCGCCGATGCCGCTGACGTGTTCAGCGGCATCGCGCGCCGGCCCGGCGTGCACTATCCCGTGCTGGTGCCGAACCTGCAGGGCTACGAGCGCGCACGCGCAGTCGGCGCCGACGAAGTCGCGGTGTTCGCCGCGGCGTCTGAAGCGTTCAGCCGCACGAACATCAACGCGAGCATCGACGAATCGCTGGACCGCTTCGCACCCGTGCTCGAACGCGCCGCGGCCGACGGCGTGCGCGTGCGCGGCTATGTATCCACGGTGCTCGGCTGTCCCTACCAGGGCGAGGTGCCGCTGTCCGACGTCGTACGAGTCGCCACGCGCCTGCATCGCGCCGGCTGCTATGAAATCTCGCTCGGCGACACCATCGGCATCGGCACGCCGCGCAAGGCCGCGGCAATGCTCGCCGCCGTCGCCGCCGAGGTGCCGATGGACGCGCTCGCGATCCATTTCCACGACACGCGCGGACAGGCGCTGGCCAATATCCTGGCCTGCCTGGAACTCGGTGTCAGCGTCGTCGACGCGGCCGTATCGGGCAGCGGCGGCTGTCCGTATGCGAAAGGCGCGAGCGGCAATGTCGCGAGCGAAGACGTGGTCTACATGCTCGAAGGCATGGGCATCGCGACCGGCGTGGACCTGGCCAGGCTCATCGAGACCGGACACTGGCTTGCAGCCCAGCTCGGCCGGGAGACGGGCAGCAAGGTGGGGCGGGCGGCATAGCCGACGGGCGGCGTTGCCGCCGGGCGGCGGTGCCGCCCCCGGGGATGGGGGAAGGTGGGGCGGGACAGGGGGATAGGGGGGAGGGGGAGTGTGGGGAGGGGGGGGGGGGCGGATAAGGGGGGGGGGAGTGG
>JBBQZR010000117.1:0-4657 GCA_038207515.1 Lysobacterales bacterium
CGTGGCCGAGAGTGGACGCCGGCTCCCGTGGGTGCGTGGCACTGTGCTGCTCGGCGTTCTCGTCGTGCCGTGGTACTGGGCGGCGGAAATGCAGAG
This sequence comes from Lysobacterales bacterium, assembly GCA_038207515.1. Classification (GTDB taxonomy): domain Bacteria; phylum Pseudomonadota; class Gammaproteobacteria; order Xanthomonadales; family Rhodanobacteraceae; genus Tahibacter. The sequence goes on from JBBQZR010000117.1 coordinate 97, forward strand.
CCCAGGATTTCTGCGCTATTTCATCGTTGGCGAACACCTGCAGCGTTTTCTCATGCCGGGTTGGAAGGGCGATCTTTACGGGGCGGGGCATGCGTACCCGCGTGGCACTATCTGGCTGTATGCGTTGCTCGGCACGTTGCCGTGGTCGCCTTGGCTGATCTGGCAACTGTTCCGGCGCGGCGCGGTTCAGCCGCTCGCGCCCCTGCGCGGCGGCGACGGCTGGACGCTCTACCTGATCTGCTGGATGCTCGCGCCCGCGGTGTTCTTTACGTTCTCGCGCAACATCCTGCCGACTTATTTCCTGCCCGGCCTGATTGGCTTTGGCCTGCTCGTGGCGCAGCTATGGCAGGCGCAGGCTGCGTCGCCGTCAGCGTGGCGCACGGGCGGGCTGGCATTGGTGACGCCTTCGCTGGCGGTAGTGCTGCTGGTTGCGTGGGCGCAATCGGGTTTCCAGTCGCAGCAGGACATCGTGGCGGCGTACGACCAGGCCTCCGCAAAGGACGGCGCATTGGTCTACTTCCGCCAGCGGCCCCATTCCGCCGAGTTCTATTCACGCGGGAAGGCCGCTCGCGTTGACGACGCCGACGCCATGCGCGCCTACCTCGCACGTCTGCCGAACTCGTATGTAGCGACCGAGGTCAACGCGTTGGACTTGCTGCCTCAGGACCTGCGCGCGCAACTGGATGAGGTCGCGGTTTCGCGGACGGGCAAATACGTGCTGTTGCGGCATCATGGCGGCGCACCTCGGTTGCCATCGGCCGATGCGGTGCGCAGCGTGCCGGGCGATACGAACGCCAGGCATCCGGCGGGTCCACACCGGTTGCGCACCTCGCGGGAATGAGTCGACGCGGCACCTGCATCGACGCATCCGCGGCTGCACGTTCACGGAGAACCGCCAGCCGGAAGGCCGACGTTGAGGGAACGATCTCGTTACGGCTCAACGACGCTCTGCGGTTCCCTCCGGCGTGTGCACGGCTTCAGAATCGGAGGCAAGGGAAGGCGGCAGCACGACGCGGAACGACGTTCCGGGTTCGTTGTCGACGACAACAACGGTCGCGTTGTGGACATCGGCGATGGCTTTGACCAAGGCCAGACCCAAACCGTTGCCCACTTGAGTCCTGGACCCATCCAGACGCACGAACGACCGGAAGATGCGTTCGCGCTCGCCGACAGGAACGCCGGCCCCGGTGTCTTGGACGACGGCAACGAATCCTTCTGCCTCGCGGGCCAAGCTCACGCGGATCCGAGTCCCTGCAGGCGTGTGGCAGATCGCGTTTTCAACAACGTTGACGAGCATCTGTGTCAGGAGGTCACGGTCCCCTTCAACGAAGACGTCGGGCTGGATGTCGGCCGTCAGCAGGTGTGCGGCGTCCTCGGCGACGGGTACGAGCGCATCGACCACCGTCGTAAACACCTCACTGAGATCGAGGCGTGCAAAACCGCGGCGCGGCGAGCCGTCCTCGATGCGCGCAATCCGCAGCAGTGCACCGAAGGTGCTGAGGATGCCGTCGACGTCGGTCAGGCAAGCGGTGATCGTGTCGCGTTCGCTCGATCCGTCCACGGCCGCCTCTTGCGCCGACTCGAGCTTCTGACGCAGGCGCGACAACGGCGTACGCAAGTCGTGCGCGACATCGAGCGACACTTGGCGCAATCGTTCCATCAACTGCTCGATGCGGTCGAGCATTTCGTTGACGTGACCGCCGATGCTGTCGAACTCGTCGTTGCCGGGTGTCAGGACGACGCGACGGGAAAGCTCACCCGCACCGACCGCTTCGGTGACCGAGCGCAGCGCATCGGTTCGACGCCGCAGACGGCGACTCACGATCGTGCCGCCGGTCACTGCGAGTACGAGCGTCAGCAGACTCATCCATCCGAAGAACCCCGCGTAGAGTTCTTCCAGTTCCGTCAGCAGGAATGTATCCCGACCGACCGCCAGCCATCGGTCGTTGGGGAGCGGTTGCGCGAGAACGAGCAGGCGGTGCTCGTCCTGATCCGCGACCGGCGTTGCCGTATCCGGATACGGAATCTCGTGCCAACCGGCGCGCAGCGCCGGCAGCACGAAATCGCCCTTGAGCAGCTTTCCCTCCGGAGCGAACAACGCATACCAGCCCAGGCGCGCATTGTCGTTCCCTCGATAACGCAGCACGCGCTCCACGTCCGGCGTTTCTCCCGCGGGGTCCGCCGCAATCAGCGCTGCGAGCTCGCGCTCGACATCGCGGTGCAGCTGTTTTTGGGCGTACGCGGTCATGCCCCCATAAAGCCCCGCGAACAACAAAGCTGCGAGCGCGAGGAACACCAGCGCCTGCAACGCCGCCAGACGCAGCCAGAAACTGGGGCGCCAGTCAGCGAGGTTCACGAAGGCTGTATCCCACGCCTCGGATCGTATGGATCAGCTCCGGGGCAGATCCGCGACCAATCTTGGCGCGCAGCCGGCTTATGTGCGTCTCCACCACGCTGGTCTTCGGGTCGAAATGGAACCCCCACACATGCTCCAAAAGCATGGTGCGGGTGAACCGCCCCGGCTTCCCCGGAGACTCCATCTCTTGAGAGGATGGAGCAATGAGCAAGTCAGCAAATTTTCCGAAGGAAGTACGCGAGCGGGCGGTTCGGCTGGTGCTGGAGCAGCAGGACAGCCACGCATCGCAGTGGTCGGCGATCGGTTCGGTCGCGGCAAAGATCGGCTGCACGCACGAGACGTTGCGACGCTGGGTGCGTCAGGCCGAGCGTGACGAGGGCAAGCGAGCCGGCCCGACGACGAGCGAGCAGGAACGCATCAAGGCGCTGGAACGGGAGAACCGCGAGCTGCGCCAGGCGAACGAGATCCTGCGCAAGGCGTCGGCGTATTTTGCCCAGGCGGAGCTCGACCGCCGACAGAAGTGATGAAGCGGTTCATCGACGAGAACCGGAACGTCTACGGGGTCGAGCCGATCTGCAAGGTGTTGCCGATCGCCCCGTCGACGTATTACGCGCAGGTGGTGCGTGAGATGGATCCGGACAAGCAGCCGGCGCGAGCCCAGCGCGACGCTGGGCTGCGTGTTCAAATCCGAGCGTTGTGGGAGGAGAACTACCATGTCTACGGCGCGCGCAAGGTGTGGCGGCAGTTGCAGCGCGATGCGGTGGAGGTGGCCCGCTGCACGGTGGAACGGCTGATGCGACAGATCGGGATTTGCGGCGTCGTGCGCGGCAAGGCGGCGAAGACGACGGTGCGCGACCTGGCATTGCCGTGTCCGGCCGATCGGGTGAATCGACAGTTCCGCGCGCCGCGTCCCAATGCCTTGTGGGTAGCCGACTTCACCTACGTGCCGACGCAGCAGGGCTTCGTCTACGTGGCCTTCGTCATCGACGTGTTCGCGCGGCGCATCGTCGGCTGGCGCGTCTCGCGCTCGCTGCGCACCGACTTCGTGCTCGATGCGCTGGAACAGGCACTGCATCGGCGCAAACGCGTTGGCGCCGAGCCGTTGATCCACCATAGCGATCGCGGATCGCAATACGTATCTGTGCGCTATACGGACCGGCTCAACGACGCAGCAGTACAACCCTCGGTCGGCAGTGTCGGCGACTCGTACGACAACGCCTTGGCCGAGACGATCAACGGGCTGTACAAAGCCGAAGTGATCCACCGCAGAACGTCATGGCCCGACGCGCAGGCGGTCGAACTGGCCACACTCGTCTGGGTCGACTGGTTCAATCGTCGACGGCTGCTCGGGCCGATCGGCTACATTCCGCCGGCGGAAGCCGAGGCACGTTACTACGCAGCAATCCGCGAGTCCGCCATGACGGCGTGACTCACAATCCGGAGTCTCCGGGAATCTCGGGGCGGTTCACGGGTGATCACCCGGTTGGCGTTGCGCATGAGGTATTCTAGGAGCTGAAACTCACGTCCCTGCAGGTCGATCGGATGGCCGTCGCGCACGACGGTACGGCGTACCAGATCCATCGTCAGCCCTCCCAAGCTCAACAACGTGGTCTCTACCGACGAGAGCGGCGGCCGACGCGCCAGCGCATGCACGCGCGCGGTCAGTTCGCTGAAAGCGAACGGCTTGGTCAGGTAATCGTCCGCACCTGCGTTGAGCCCTTCGACGCGCTCCGCGGTTTCGCCAAGCGCCGTCAGGACGAGGATCGGCAGCGCGTTCTTCGCGCCGCGCAAGGTGCGCACGATGCTCAGTCCGTCCAGGCGGGGCAACAGCCGGTCGATGACGGCCACGTCGTACTCACCTGTGCTGGCCAGATACAGGCCGTCGCGTCCATCGGCGGCGAGGTCGACCACGTGCCCGCCCTGGCGAAAGCCTTTCGCAAGCCATTCGGCCGTCTGTTGATCGTCTTCGATGATCAGGAGGCGCATCGGTATCGTGGGCACCCACGGCTGGGTTGGCGTAAACGGTAGCGCAATCGCCGCCTAGAAGTGTTTGCTCCAGCCGATCATGAAGCCGTCCGGCAACGCGTTGAGGACCAGCGGTTGTTCGCGGCCGTGCGCATACCATCCGAACGCAGCGCCGACCGCAAGCCCGGCGAGCACGTCGCTCTGCCAGTGTCCGCGGACCTTCATCCGCGCGACCATGTC
>JBBQZR010000118.1:0-4151 GCA_038207515.1 Lysobacterales bacterium
ACCGCCCGCACCGAACGAGGAAATCCCCGCCAGACGCAACTCGCCGTCCTTGCGCGGCCAGTCCTGCAATTCCTGCACGACCACAAACGGCGTCGTTGAAAAATCGATGTTCGGATTCAACGTGCGCGAATGCAGCGACGGTACGATGCGTCCGTGCTTGAGCTGCAGCAGCACCTTGGTCAGCCCCGCAATGCCCGCCGCGCTCTCGCAATGTCCAATGTTCGACTTGACCGAACCCAGCACACAGCTCTGCGCCGCGACGCCCGCATAGGCTGCCTTCAGACCGGCCACCTCAATCGGATCGCCGAGGCTCGTACCCGTGCCGTGCGCTTCCACATAGCTGATCCGCGATGCGTCCACGCCCGACTGCGCCAGCGCCTGCACGATCACCGCGCTCTGCGCTGAGGGATTGGGCACCGTGTACCCATTCGTCTTGCCGCCGTGGTTCAGCGCCGAACCGCGGATCACGCCGTAAATGTGATCGCCATCGGCCTGCGCCTGTGCCAGAGGCTTGAGCAGCACCGCGCCGACACCTTCGCCCGGCACATAGCCGTCGCCGCCTTCGCCGAAACTCTCGCAACGGCCCGTCGTCGACGAGAACTGCCCCTGCTGCAGCATCAGGTACTTGTTCGGATGAATCGATACGTTCACACCACCGGCCAGGGCCAGCGCGCATTCCCCGCGCCGCAGGCTTTCGCAAGCCAGGTGGATCGTCGTCAGCGACGACGAACACATGCTGTCCACGGCCATGCTCGGACCGTGAAAATCACCGTAGTACGACACCCGGTTCGCGATCGACGCCGCACTGCCCGACAAGGTCAATGCCTGACCCTGCTGCTGCGCCTGGATGCCGAAGTACGGGTATTCCTCGTACATCACGCCGACATACACGCCGACCTGGCCCTGCACCGTGCGACCGAGACTCTGCCGCGTATAGCCCGCATCCTCGATCGCCGCATACGCGCATTGCAGGAACAGACGTTCCTGCGGGTCCATCACCAGCGCTTCGCGCGGAGAAATGTTGAAAAACAGCGGATCGAACTCGTCCACTCCGTCCACGAAGCCACCCCAGCGACAGTAGCTCTTGCCGGCGCCGCTAATCGGCGCCTGCGCATACGACTGCCAGTCCCAGCGCGACGCCGGGATTTCTTCGATGCAGTCCCGGCCCGCCTTGAGGTTGTCCCAGAACGCCTGCAGCGTACGCGCCTGCGGATAGCGGCCGGCCAGACCGATGATCGCGATGCCGTCGCGTTGAGCTGGTACGCGGCGCAGTGCCTCGTCATCGCGTGGCGCCTCGTCGCGGCGTGAGCGGCCGCTGCGCCCGCGCAACGCCGGGACCGTAACAGGTGCAGCCACCGTCGCCGGAGTGGCGGTCCGGGCGGGTACCTTTGCCGCCCGGACGCCGAGCAGCTGTTCCAACGCGGCCGGATAGGCCTGCACGAAATAGCCGACCAGTGCGCGCAGGGTCTGGTATTCGAAGAACAGCGTCTTGGACAGAGCGCCAAACGTGCGCTCCAGCTCCGCGGTCAGGTCGGTCACCAGGATCGAATCGATGCCGTACGCCTCCAGCGGTGCATCCGCATCGATGCGCGACGCCGGCAGCTTCAGCACGCCCGACAGCAGCCGCTTGAAATGGCCGATCGCTCGGTCCACCAGGTCCGCTGTAGGAGCGCCTGCGGCCAGTGCCGCTGCCGCCGCCGGGCTTTCTACCGAGGGTAATGCGGCCGCTTCGACGGACAGTTCCGGCTGCGCCGGCGTATTGGCATCGCGCATCCACGCGCGCAGACGCTCCGGCGCACCGGTCAGCACCAGCACCTGTTCCTCGCCACTGCTCAGCGCGCGGTAGAACGCATCCACGCCGGCCTGAGTACCCAGCAAGTCCATACCCCAGCGCGTACGCAGCTGTCCCCGCGTGGCGTCGTCCACCTGCATGCCGCCCTCGGCCCACAACGGCCAGTTGATCGACACGCTACGGCCCTGCCGGCGTCCCGCCGCCACTTCGCTGTTGCGCCAGCGCACATAGCCGTCCATGAATCCGTTCGCCGCCGCGTAATCACCCTGGCCCGCATTGCCCAGCGCACCGGCCACCGACGAGAACACGACGAGGAAATCCAGCGCTTCGCTGCTCGTCGCCTCGTCGAGATTGACCAGGCCGGCGACCTTCGGCGCTAGCACCGCGTCGAGTTCGGCCGCGGTCTTTTTCAGCAGATAGCTGTCCTTGAGCACACCCGCGCTGTGCACGATGCCGTGCAGCGCGCCGTGGCGTTCGCGGATCCACGCGACCAACGCGTCCACTGCAGCGCGATCGCTCACGTCGGTCTGCCGGTAGTCCACCGTCACGCCGGTCGCGCGCAAGTCGTCGAGCTGCTGCGTCGGTTCGGTGCCGAGCACCGAACGGCCGGTCAGTACCAGCCGCGCGCCCGGCGCGCTGCGCGCGATTTCCTGCGCGAAGATCCAGCCCAGACCGCCGGCTCCGCCGCTGATCCAGTACACGCCGTCCGCGCGCCAGGGCACTACGCGCGCCTCGCTGCTCAGCTCCTGCCATTCGCGGACTTCGTACGGCTTCTCAACGGACATAACGAATCTCCGACGCCGGCCGCTTGGCCTCCAGCAAAGCCAGCAACGCGGCTGCGTTCTGCTGCGGAGGAACGGTCAGCACTTGCCCGACTATTCGGGGATTTTCCAGTTGGGCGGTCTTGAGCATTCCCGCCAGGCCCAACGCGCCGAGATCCCCTTCGGCAACGACGACCTGGACAGACACCGGCGCATGGGCCGGCATGACTTCCTGCAACAGGTTCAGCACGGCCTTCGCATAACCACCGAACCGTACCGCGACGCCACCTTCGATTCGGACGCCCTCGCAGCGTCCCGCCTGCAGGCCACGCTGCACGTCGCCGGCGCTGGCCGCATCCCAACCGCATAGCAGCACGCGCCGCTCGCTGAAGGCGCGCTCGTCCCTCTGATCGCGCGGCGATTCACGCCAGTGCGGCGCCAGCAGCAGGACTTCCGACACGCTGGCCGACGCCAACGAGCGCACCGCCAGTTGCTGCAGGCGCACGCAGACCCGTCCGTCCTCATCGCAGACATCGACATCGAAAGCATCTCCGCGCTGCGGGCTCTTGCGTACGCGCACCCATGCCGGATCCGGACAGGCGTCATGGATCTCCACCGACGCCACCGCGAACGGCACGCCGGCCGCCGCGGCCGGCCCTTCCTCGAGGCCTATGGCCGCCTGTATCGCGCCATCAAGCAGGCTCGGATGCAGCAAATAGGCGTCGCGGTCGGCAGCCACGACGGTGGGCAGATCCACGCGCGCGAACACCTGATCCTGACCGGTCTGCAGCAAGGTCAGGGACTGGAACGCCGGGCCATAGCGCATGCCCTGTGCCGCGAACTGCGCATAGCAGGACGCCACCGGCCAGTCCTGCGCACAGGCCGCACGCAGCGCCGCCAGGTCCAGCACGGACTCCTGCACATTCGTCCAGGCGACGTCGCCACGGCAGTGCACGACCCACTCGCCGTCCGCAGCGATCATGCCGATCTCGAACCGCGCACCGTCATCGTCAGCCGCGTCGAGCCGTACCTGCACTTCCAGCGCGCCCTGCTCCTGCACGATCGGACGCAACCAGACCACGTGATTGAGCACCAGCCCCTGTCCCGGCTCACCCGGCAGCGCCCGTTCCGCCGCTGCCCGCGCCATCTCCAGACAGGCCACACCCGGCAGCAGACGCCGGCCGCCGATCACGTGGTCGGCCAGGAAGAACTCGTCACCGCTGAAGGTCGAGCGGTAACACTGTTCGGCCAGCGTCGAGGTGTTTTCCTGCAGCAATGGATGCAACGCCGCCGGACCGCGTTCGCTCTGGCCTGACCGCGCACTTGCTTCCACCCAATGCCGTTCGCGTGCAAACGGATAGGTCGGCAGCGCCACGCGCGCCGGCGGCTGTGCGCCGTAGAGCCGTTCCCACGGCAGCGCATAACCCTGGCAGTACAAATCCGCCAGGCCACTCAGCCCGTCCACCGTGTCCGCCGCCTGCGGGTCGGCACACAGCCGCGTCAGCAGCGTCTCGCCCAGCTCGCGCTGCACCGCCTGTTCGCTGAACTCCCGGCTCACCACCCCACGGCTGCGCTGCGCCAACCGTTCCCGGCTCGCG
>JBBQZR010000119.1:0-3910 GCA_038207515.1 Lysobacterales bacterium
GATGCTGCGGCTGGAGCTGACCGCCGGGCTGCAGACCGACGCCGCGCGCTACCGGCTGCACCCGGCGTTGCTGGATCAGGCGCTGCGCGCCTCGTGCGCGCTGCTGCCGGCCGCCGACACCGCGTCGTGGCTGCCGGCGACGCTGGACAGCCTGCGTCTCCTGCGCGCCGCCGCAGCGCCGGTCTGGGCCTGGATACGCCATGCCGCGGACAGTAGTGCGGCCGTGACGAAGCTCGATATCGATTTATGCGATGCGCACGGCATGGTCTGCGCGCAGTTGCGTGGCCTCGTGCAGGAACCCGCCTCGACACCACTGGAGCAGGCCGCCACCGGTGTGGTCTGGGCCGAACGTGACGGCATCGCGGTCACGGCCCAGGGCGAGGGCGTCTACGCGCTGCGCATCGGCCCCGACGCCGGCGCCTTCGCAGCGCGGGCGGTTGTCCTGGCTAGCGCGCTCGAATCCCTGCGCACGCAGGATGCGCTGCGCGTGCTGCTGCTGGTAGACGACAGCGGCGCGTTCCTGCGCGGTGGCGCCGGCGATTACGACGCGCTGATGCAGGCGCGTCTGCTCGGCGCGATCGGCGAATTCCCGTATCCGGTCATTGCGGTGCTCAAGGGCGATGCGATTGGCGCCGGCTGGTGGCTCGCGGCCTGCTGCGACCTGCTGGTCTGCAGCGAATCGGGCCGCTACGGCCTCGCCGATGCTGCGCTGTACGCCGAGCCGGCGCAGCTAGCTTTCCTCGCCGCGCGCTTCGCGCCGTGGCAGGCGCGTCAGCTGCAGTCGCCGTCGATCTGGTCCGGCGCGCAGCTGCGGGCGCAGGGCTGGACCGTACCGGTGCTGCCACAGGCCGACGTGGAACGCCACGCAGCGGTTTTGGCCGCGCGGCTGGCGTCCAAGCCGGCCGAAGCGCTGCGTCTGCTCAAGGCGCATCTCGCCCGCGAGCTGCAGCCGCTCGCGGCCGCGCTGAGTCCAATCGGCAGCCGCAGCGGCACACCGCCGCACAGCCGCGGCGAAGCCCGCCTGATCGACATCGATCGCGCCGAACCGGCAACGGTGCTCGTCCAGCTCGGCCAGGCACTCGACACGATGGCGGCGAGCCAGGTGTTTTGCGCGATCGTGCTCGCGAGCCGCTCGTCGGCGTTCGTCGCGTGTACCCCGTCCGACGACGTACTCGCCCTGCACGCGGCGATCGCCGCCGCGCCGGTGCCGGTGATCGCGGCCCTGGTCGGGGATGCGCAGGGCAGCGGCTGGTGGCTCGCGCTGGGCTGCGACGCCTGCGTGCTCAGCGAGAGCGGCCGCTACGACGCGGCCGCGATCTGCGCCGAAGCCGGCCTCGCCGCGCAGGCGGCGCTGGATTTCCCGCAGCGCCTTGGCGAGGTGCTGGGCCGTGAAGTGCTGTTGAGCGGTGACGCATATACGGGCCTGGCGCTCAAGCAGCGCGCCGGTTCGCTGAACGTGGTACCGGCCGAACAAGTGCTCGCCACTGCGTTGCAGCGGGCCGAGGCGCTTTCGGCACAGGCGCCGGCGGATTTCGCGGCCTCGAAGCGCGCCGCTGCGGCCGCCGCTGCGCGTGCGGTTCGCGATCTGCCCACATGGACTTCGCCGGACGATTCCGCCGGCGACGATAGGGTCACCGCGGCCGAACCGGGCATCGTCGCGCTGGCCAGCGCGGTGGTGACCGCGACCGCGCAGGCGGACGGCGTGCTGCTGGTCGAACTGCACGACCGCGAGGCGAAGAACCTGTTTTCCGACGCCCTCGTCAGTGGCGTCAGCGAGGTGTTCGCGCATGTCGCCGGCGCTCGCTACAAGGTCGTCGTGCTGACCGGATACGACAGCTATTTCGCTTCCGGCGGCACCCGCGACAGCCTGCTCGCGATCCAGGCCGGCACGGCGAAGTTCACCGACCTGCATGTGTTCCAGCTCGCGCTGCAGTGCGAGGTTCCGGTAATCGCCGCGATGCAGGGCCACGCGATCGGCGCGGGCTGGTCGCTCGGCCTGTTCGCCGACGTCGTGCTGTTCGGCGAGGAAAGCCACTACCTCAGCCCGTACATGAATTACGGGTTCACACCAGGCGCCGGTGCCACTCTCAGCGTGCCGCATCAGCTGGGCCTGGATCTCGCGCGCGAAAGCCTGCTCAGCGCGCACGAATACACCGGCCGCGAGCTGGCCGAGCGCGGCGTGGCGCAACGGGTGCTGCCGCGCGGCGACGTAGTCGCCGCGGCGCTGGAACTGGCCGGCCGCATCGCGCGGCAGCCGCGCGGCCGGCTCGGCGCGCTCAAGCGGCAATGGGCCGCGCCGCTGCGCCAGGCCATCGCGCCGCTGCTGCAGCGCGAACTCGCCATGCACGAGACGACGTTCGTCGGTCGTGCGGACACGCGCGCGCTGATCGAAAACCGCTTCCTCGGCGCTGCCGCTGCGCCACCGCCGGCGGCGTTGCCGGCGCAGAACACCGCGACCGACCACGACGCCTTGCGCTCGGTCGCCGACACCGTGCGCGATCTGCTCGCGCAGGAGCTGCAGCTCGACAGCAGCGACATCGACGACGACGCGCAGTTCATCGCGCTGGGCCTGGATTCGATCGTCGGCGTGACCTGGGTGCGGCGGATCAACGAGCGCTACGGGCTCCAGATCGAAGCAACGACGATCTACAGCCATTCGACGCTGGCCCAGCTCAGCCGCCACGTGCGCGACGAAGCGGTGAAACACGGCGTGCTCGGGCCGCGTCCCGTGGTGCTGGCCGCCGCCGCACTGCCGGCGCCGCCGGCGGGCGCCGCGCCGCCGCAACGACGCCTGCGCCGCAGCGCGGTGCGCGGCCTGCGTGGGCTCGGAGTGCCGTCGCTGCCGGAAGCCGTCGGTGCCGGTGCCGCTACGCCGATCGCTGTCGTCGGCATGGCCGGGCAGTTTCCGCAGGCGACCACGCTCGCGCGCTACTGGCGCAACCTCGCCGAGGGGCGCGACTGCATCAGCGCGGTTCCGTCCGAACGCTGGGACATGGACCGCTGCTACCGCGCCGGCGCGGCCGCGCCGGGACAGACCAACAGCCGCTGGATGGGCCTGCTCGACGAGTACGACCTGTTCGATCCGCTGTTCTTCAATATTTCGCCGAAAGAAGCGGAAACCATGGATCCGCAGCAGCGTCTGTTCCTGCAGACCTGCTGGCAGGCGATCGAAGACGCCGGCCAGACCACGCGCAGCCTCTCGGGTACGCGCTGCGGCGTGTTCGCCGGTTGCGCGAACGGCGACTACCAGCAGCTATCGCCGGAGCAGCGCCTGACCGCACAGGGCTTCACCGGCAACGCGAGTTCCATCCTCGCCGCGCGCATTTCGTACTTCTTCGATCTGCAGGGTCCCTGCGTCGCGATCGACACTGCCTGCTCGTCGTCGCTGGTCGCGATCGCCCAGGCCTGCGACAGCCTCGTGTCCGGTGTCAGCGAGATCGCACTGGCCGGTGGTGTCTACGTCGCCTCGGGCCCGGACATGCACATCAAGACCGCGCAGGCGGGAATGCTGTCGACGGACGGTCGCTGCTTCACGTTCGACCAGCGCGCGAACGGCTTCGTGCCGGGCGAGGGCGTGGGCGTCGTGGTGCTCAAGCGACTGGCTGATGCGCAGCGCGACAACGATCCGATCTACGGTGTGATCCAGGGCTGGGGCGTCAATCAGGACGGCAAGACCAACGGCATCACGGCGCCGAACCCGCAGTCGCAGACGCGGCTGCAGCAGGGGATCTACGACCGGTTCGGCATCGATCCGGGCAGCATCCAGCTCATCGAGGCGCACGGCACGGGCACGAAGCTCGGCGATCCGATCGAAGTGGAGGCGCTGAAGGCGTCGTTCGGCAAGTACACGCAAAAGACCGGCTACTGCGCGCTGGGCTCGGTCAAGAGCAACATCGGGCATTGCCTGACC
>JBBQZR010000120.1:0-3865 GCA_038207515.1 Lysobacterales bacterium
ACGTCGGCATCGAAGTCGAGCAGCAGGCCACCGGGCAAGGTGCTTTCGATCTGGTCGATCGCGAAGTTGCGGTCGTAGCGCTTGCTGAGCTGGCGCGCGTTGCCGAAGGTCAGGTCCTTCAGCGGACCGAACGGGTAGTAGCCGGCTTGGCTGACCAGCGTCGTGATCGCGCCGCCCGCCGTGGCCTGCCATTGCACGCCGGTCACGCGGCCGCTCGCGTCGCGCAGGTAGGTCACCACCGCGCCGTGCGGGTAGGTGATGCTTTTCAGCAGGTCGGCGCGATCGTAGGCGTAGGCCAGCTCGTATCCCAGCCCGCTGCTCCAGACCTCGCCCGGGCCGAGCACGCGCTTGCGCACGACATTGCCGCGGCGGTCGTAGCAGTACGTGGTCGAACCGCTGGCGTCGGTGATGCGGCTCAGGCGGCCGACGGGGAACGAGTTCTCGCAGTCCGTCTCGCCGTCGGGCAGATCGTAGTCGCGGCGCACGCGGCGGTTGCCGTCGGGATAGAAGGTATCGACGCGCCGGTTCAGCGCATCGTAGACGTGCGTCGCGGTGATGCCGCGCGCGTCGGTCTCGCTGAGGCGATTGCCGGCGAGGTCATAGGTGAAGCTGCGGTTGCCCGCGTCGCGGCTGAGTTCCTGGCGCAGATCGCCGAGACGGTCATGGACGTACGTGGTCGGCACGCCGTCGGGATCGATGACGCCGGTCAGCTGGTCCGCCGCGTCGTAGTTCAGCTGCGTGCGCGCATTGGCGGTAGTGCCCGTGCCGCCGAAGTCCTGCAGGCTTTCGACGAGGCGATTCAGGCCGTCGTAGCGCTGTTCGGTCTGCACGTCGCGGCCGTCGACGCTGCGGCGCGGATTGCCGTTCGCATCGTAGCCGTTGAGGATGCCGTTGGCCGCGTCGTCGAGATCGAAGCGGACCACGGGACGATTGAACGCGTCGAGCTGGCGCACCAGGCGATCGAGCTCGTCGAATTCGCGCTCCAGCTGCCACAGGTTCTCGCCACGGCTGGTGAAGCGCTGCTCGACGCGGCGGTCGCCGTTCGGGGTCAGGGTATAGGCGATGCGGTTGCCCAGCGCGTCGCGCACGGACGTGAGGCGATGTGCGCTGTCGTAGACATATGTCAGCGCCGCGCCGTTGTCCGGCGCGATGACCTTGGTCACGTTGCCGCTGTAGTCGTATTCCAGCGTCGTGATCGCGTCACCGGTCGACGGTGTGCCGTCGGCGTTCGCGCGCACGCTGCGCGTGAGCAGCCAGCCGCGCGCGTGGTAGGTGTAGTCGGTCAGCGTGCCGTTCGCATCGCGCACGCGTGCCGGCCGCCCGGCGCGGTCGTAGGCGAGGATTTCGGTGACCTGGCCCAGCGCGTTCGTGACGCTGCGCAGGTCGCCCTTGCGCCGGCAGGCACCGCCCGGCGTGCCGCAGCCGCTGAGCAATGTGAGGGTGTGGTAGCGGTACTGCGTGATGTCGGCGATGTCGCTGCGCGGGCCGTCGATGCGGCTGAGCTGGCCGGCGAACGCACAGCCGGTGGCCGGATTGTTCAGGTCGGCGGCGCTGCAATACACATAACTCGTCGTGCGGCTGCGGCCGTCGGCAGGATCGACGAGATCCGTGCCGATCAGCTGCGTCGAACCGGGCGCGTAGCGGAAGCGGCGGTCGCGCAGCAGCGTGCGTGGACCGCCGGGCGGATCGGCGTAGAGACGTTCCGCCGTCATCCGCCCTATCGCGTAGTCCCAGTCGCGCTCGCGCCGGCGCTGTTCGAGCAGTCCCTTGGCGTCGGTGCGTGCGACTTCGTGGCTGCCATCGGCGTTGTAGTCGATCTCGGTACGCACGCCGCGCTTGTCGGTGTGCGCGCTCAGGCGGTGATGCACGGGGTGGTATTCGAAGGCGACCGTGCCGGCGGGGTCGCTGATGCTCGCCGGCACGCGATAGGGATGGCCGGCGGCAAACGTGTAGGTGCTCTCGCGCAGCGCGGCCGTGCGCACGATCGCGCGGCTGTCGTCCTGGCCGCCGTCGGGCCGCAGCGGATAGCTCACGTCGACGCGCCCCGCATCGATGCCATGCCAGCTCGCCGTCGCGCGGCCCCAGTCGTCATAGGCATAGGTCGCGTAGCGGCGCAGGTCTTCGTCGAGGATGCCGGTGAGCCACGAACCGCGCACGCTCGCGGTCACGCCGAGATGGGCGGCTTCGTTGTAGAGGAATTGCTGGCTCTGGCCGTAGCGGTTCAGCGCGACGAGCCGGCCGTCGCCGTCGTAGACCAGACGCGCGAGCTCGGTGACGCCGTCGTCGGCGACGAGGCGCTCAAGCTTCTGCAGGCGCGGATCGACGTACTGGAAGGAGACGTAGCGGCCGCTCGCGTCGGTGACGCGGTCGATGCGCCAGAACGCTTCTTCCAGGTGCGCGGTTTCCTGCAGCGGCTCGTTGACGATGGCGCGGCCGCGGTAGGTGATCGTGAGATCACCGCGCGGATCGTCGGCATGGCGCGTCGCGATCAGGCGACCAGCGCGGTCGTAGCGTTCGCGCAGGCCGTCCTCAAAGGTCAGCTCGAAATATGGCGGCGTGACGCCGTCCTCGAAATAGCGCAGCACCCGTCCCAGGCTGCTGGTTGCGCGGAACGTGCCGGCAGGCAGGCCGCCGTCGCGGCGGTAGACCTCGAGCGAGGGCTGCTCGTCCTGCACATAGACGACGGTCACCGTGTCGATCGGATTGACCTCGGGACTGGCCGTGCCCAGATGTCCCGGGTGGCTCCATTCCGTCAACAGGCGCTTGGCGAAACTGTGCGACCAGTTCGCGTCGATGTAGGCGTAGTTGCGCAGCTGGCGCAGCGAGCTGTAATGCAGATCCAGGCGGATGCGGCCGTAATCAAACACGCTGACGCTGGCCGTTTTGTTGCCGTTGCCCAGGTGGCAGGGATTACCGGCGCTGCACTGGTTCGGCGTCTGCGTGAACTGCGGTGCGTCGATGATCTGCTTGTCGAAATTCGCCTTGCAGGCCGTGCCGCTGGAGTTCGCGCTCGCATTCACCGCGCTGCCGGCGCCGCAGGAAACCGCGTCCTGCCGCGCCATGCCCCAGGAGACGGTCTGCGTGGCCGCGGGTGCGTGGCCGCCGTCTGCACCGAGCAGCGTCGGACAGCTCTGCGCCGTCACCGAGAACTGCGCGCCCGAGTCGTTGGCCGTGCTCGAACTCGGCGCGAACAGCAGCGCGCCCGATTCATTGCCAGCGCCGCTGACGCTGCGAAAGCGCGCGACGCTGCCGCTCAGGTTCATCGCGCCGCTGCGCGTCCAGCAATAGCGCGGATCGTCGCCCCAGGTTTCGTCGAGCTGGCACTGCAGGCGCTGGCGCTCCAGCTCCGGCGAGGCACAGCCGCTGTTGCCGCAGCCGGCGATCGTGCACACCGCCAGCGGCGATGCCGGTGGCCAGCCGCGCACGAACGCCCGATAGGTCGAGGTCGTCGTCGCGGGCGGACCGATCAGCACGTCGGCCGTGATGCCCAGCGCGCCGTAAGGCCGGTAGTCCAGCGCAAACGGCTGCGCGACCGGACCATCGAACGAGCGGGGCAGCGAAAACGCATTCGCCGCCAGCGGCATGCCCGCGCGCAGCTGCGCCTCGGCTTCCTCCAGCGTCGTGCAGCGCTGACCGCTCGGCGCGACATAACCGTAGATCGACGAGGCATTCGCCGGCAGGTCGCAGCGCGCGACGGCGGGCGAAGGCAGCACGGCGCAGAACAACAACAGCACGAAAAGCCATCGGGACATGGGCGGCCTGGACGCAGTACTGCACGACACCACGGCAGGGCGGCGCGGCATGAGTGGAAACGTGGAAGAGTACGGGCTGCTGGACTGCAGCGCCCGCTGGCCGGATCTTAGCG
>JBBQZR010000121.1:0-3735 GCA_038207515.1 Lysobacterales bacterium
ATGCCCGCGCGCCGGTAGGCCGTCTTGAGCAGTTCCGCCTGCGCCCTCGGATTCGGCGCCGTCAGCGAACTCGCCCGGCCACCATGGTTCTCCGCGCTGCCCACGATCAGCGCATGGATGCGGTCCCCGTCCGCTTCCGCCGCCGATCGCTTCTTCAGCAACAGCACGCCCACACCTTCGCCGCGCACATAGCCGTTCGCTTCGTCGGAGAAGCTCTTGCAACGTCCCTGCGGACTGAGCATCCCCGCCCGCGTGAAACTCACATGCGCCGCCGGCGACGGCAGCGTGTTCACACCGCCGACCAGGGCCTGATCACAGCCACCGCTGCGCATCGACTCCAACGCCCGATGCACCGCGACCAGCGAGGACGAACAGGCCGTCTCGATCGGCTCGCTCGGACCATGCAGGTTCAGGAAATAGCTCAGCCGGTTCGGACCCACCGACGGCACCGCACCGGTCGACGAATAACCCTCGATCGCGATCTTTGCCGCGGCAATACGGTCGCTGTAGCCGGTCGTTCCGGTGCCGATGAACACACCGGTCGAACTGCCCGACAAGCTGGCCGGCGCATGACCCGCGTCCTCGATCGCCGCCCACGCATGCTCCAGCAACAGCCGTTGCTGCGGATCCATCAGCACCGCTTCGCGCGGCGAGATACCGAAGAACAGCGGATCGAACGATTCCACCTCGGTGATGAAACCGCCCCACTTCGCCGGCGTCGTGTTCGCCTCGCCCTGACCGTCGCCGTACCACGCGCGCCAGTCCCAGCGCGAGGCAGGAATCTCTTCGATGCAGTCCCGTCCATCGCGCAGGTTCTGCCAAAACGCATCCACGTCGGTTGCCTGCGGGAAGCGCGCGCTCATACCCACGATCGCAATCGCCTCCGCCATCTCCGGCGCGGCGGGCGACGACCGCAACGCCGATTTCCAGCGCCGACCGGCGGCCGGCAACGGCACGACGGGCGCCACCGGCACCGCGCCGGCGGGAGCTGCCGCGACGCTCACCGCGAGGCGCGACCCGACACCCGCCGCGTGGGCCGAGATCAGATGCGCGGCAAGCGCAGCGAGCGTGGAATGCTCGAAGAAGACGGTCGGCATCAACGCGATGCCGAAATGCGTGCTCAGACGCACGGCCAGCTCGGTGAAGGTGATGGAATCGAAACCGTATTCGCTGAGTTCGGCGCCCGCGTCGATCTCGTCGAGACTGACCTCGAGCAAGGCCGAGACCTGTTCCGCGAGGTTCGCGATCAGACACGCACGCAGGTCCGCACCGGCCGGCACGGCGGCAGATTCCGGGACCACTGGCGCCGTCGCCGGCGGGGTCGCTGCGGCCGCAGGACCGGCGACCATGCGACGCAGGCCTTCGGCCATGCCGGCCAGCACCAGCACCTGGGTCTCGTCGCTGGCCAGCGCGCGATAGAGCGCATCGAACGCGGCCGCCGCAGGCAGCGGCTCGATCCCGAAGCGCTCACGCGCGCGCAGGCGCGTCGCCTCGTCCACCTGCATGCCGCCATCGGCCCACAGCGGCCAGTTCAGCGACAGGCTGCGGCCCGCGCGCTGGCCAGCCAGCACCAGCCGCTGGCGGTAACGCAGGTAGTCGTCCAGGAACGCGTTTCCGGCCGCGTAGTCGGCCTGTCCGGCGTTGCCGAGCGCACCGGTCACCGACGAGAAGCCGACGAACAGATCCAGCGCCAGGTGCGCCGTGGCGGCGTCGAGATTGACCGTTCCCTGCACCTTGGGCGCGAGTACCGCATCGAGGTCTTCGCTGGTCTTGCGCGAGAGCAGGCCGTCGCGCAGCACGCCGGCGCAATGCAGCACGCCGTGCAGCGCGCCGTGGCGGCGCTCGATGTCGGCCACCAGGGCGTCTACGGCACCGCGGTCGGCCACATCGACCGCGTGGTACGACACCACGGCACCCAGCGCCTGCAGCGACGCCAGCACAGCCTCGCCGGAAGCCGACAGGCGCGAGCGCCCGAGCAGGTACAGATTCACGCCTTCGGCATTGCGCGCGATCTCCGCCGCGGTGAGCAGGCCCAACCCGCCTGCGCCGCCGGTGATCAGATAGACCCCGCCCGCCTTCCAGGGCTGCGCCGGCAGGCGCAGCAGCGACACGTCGGTCCAGGTCTTGGTATGCCGCCGGCCGGCGATGTAACGCACTTCGCCGTCGGTGACGGCGGCACGGTTCTCTCGCAGTGCATCGAGCAGATCGTCGGCGGTCGCATCCGCCGGCAATGCCAGACACTGTCCGAGCAGCAGCGGATTCTCGAGCCAGGCGGACTTGAGCATTGCCGCGACGGCCAGCACGTCGCTCGCCTCGTCCGGCACTACGATCTGCAGCCGGATCGGCTGGCGCGGCCGGCGCGCGAGCACCGACTTGAGGATCGCGAGCACGGCGTTGGCGCGGTCGCCGAATGCAACCGCCGGGTCCCCCGCCGGCAGCACGCGTTCGCACTGCACGCCGTCGAGCCGTGCCTGCGCGGCGTCCGCCACTACTTGAGGCCAGCCGCAGAACACGACGATGGCCTCGTCCGCGGCCGGCGCCTCGGCCAGCCCCGGCGCCTGCGGCTGCCAGCGCGGTGCCAGCAGCAGCACCTGCGGTCCGCCCGCCGGTTCCGCCGCGGGGCGCGACGAGAATTCGCGCAGGCTCACGCAGACCTGCCCGTCGGGCTTGAGGATTTCGATATCCAGCCGCGACACGCGATCCTGCAGCGTGCTGCCGGCGCTGGGCCGTATCCAGGCCAGGCATTGGCGCGGCGGCGACTGCAAAACCTGCAGCGCGCCGAGCGCGAACGGCAGCGCCGCCTGGCCGGTACCACCCGTGGCCATGCTCAGGCCGATCACGCCCTGCAGCGCCGCATCGAGCAGGGCCGGATGCAGCACGTAGCTGCCGTCTGCGGCCTGGCTCGCCGCCGGCACGGCGATCGCCGCGACCACGCCCTGGACAGCGTCCTGCACCCTTCCGAGCCCACGCATCGCCGGGCCGTAGTGCATCGCGGCCTGCGCGTAGGCGTCGTAGCACTGCTCACCGCTGAGCTGCAGGCCGCCGCGGCCCACGACTAGCGCGTCGACGTCGACCACCGCCGCGGCCGGAATGGCGACGGTCGCGTGGCCCGTGCAGTGCACGACGGCTTCGCCATCGGCCGCGTCGGTATAGATCTCGAACCGCGCATCGTCGTCATCGGCCGGCTCGAGCCGGATATGCACGGTCAGCGCGCCCTCGTCCTGCACGATCGGACGCAACCAGACCACGCGGCTCAGCACGACGCCCTGCCCGGCCGATGCCGGCAATGCCTGTTCGGCCGCGGCCCGCGCCATCTCCAGACAGGCCACGCCCGGCAGCAGACGCCGGCCGCCGATCACGTGATCGGCCAGGAAGAATTCGTCGCCTTCAAAAGTGGAGCTGTAGCGTTGTTCGGCCAGGGTCGAAGTGTTCTGCTGCAGCAACGGATGCAACGCCGCTGCGCGCCGGCCTTGCGCCGGCAGGGCCGCGAGTACATCGCCGGCCCAGTAGCGCTGGCGCGCAAACGGATATGTCGGCAACGGCAGACGCCGTCGCGCGGCTGCTTCGGGCGCCCGGCTCCAGTCGATCTCCAGCCCCTTGACCCAGGCCTCCACCAGCTTCCATCGCTTGTTCGCCGCCAGCCAGCCTTGAACGGCCTGCTGCAACTGCTCGTCACCGGTGAACAGCGACAGCGCCTCGCGATTCGCCCGCGCCTGGCCCTGGTACAGCCCCTCG
>JBBQZR010000122.1:0-3340 GCA_038207515.1 Lysobacterales bacterium
CGTGGCCGAGAGTGGACGCCGGCTCCCGTGGGTGCGTGGCACTGTGCTGCTCGGCGTTCTCGTCGTGCCGTGGTACTGGGCGGCGGAAATGCAGAGCCCAGGATTTCTGCGCTATTTCATCGTTGGCGAACACCTGCAGCGCTTTCTCACGCCGGGATGGAAGGGTGATCTCTACGGGGTGGGCCATGCGTACCCGCGTGGCACGATCTGGCTGTATGCGTTGCTAGGAACGTTGCCGTGGTCGCCTTGGCTGGTCTGGCAACTGTTCCGGCGCGGCGCGGTTCAGCCGCTCGCGCCCCTGCGCGGCGGCGACGGCTGGACGCTCTACCTGATCTGCTGGATGCTCGCGCCCGCGGTGTTCTTTACGTTCTCGCGCAACATCCTGCCGACCTATTTCCTGCCCGGCCTGATTGGCTTTGGCCTGCTCGTGGCGCAGGTATGGCAGGCGCAGGCTGCGTCGGCGGCAGCGCGGCGCACGGGCTGGCTGGCGCTGGTGACGCCGTCGCTGGCGGTAGTGCTGCTGGCCGCGTGGGCGCAATCGGGTTTCCAGTCGCAGCAGGACATCGTGGCGGCGTACCGCCAGGACTCCGCAAAGGACGGCGCACTGGTCTACTTCCGCCAACGGCCCCATTCCGCCGAGTTCTATTCGCGCGGGAAGGCCGCTCGCGTTGACGACGCCGACGCCATGCGCGCCTACCTCGCACGTCTGCCGAACTCGTATGTAGCGACCGAGGTCAACGCGTTGGACTTGCTGCCGCCGGATCTGCGCGCGCAATTGGATGAGGTCGCGGTTTCGCGCACCGGCAAATACGTGCTGTTGCGGCATCTTGGCGGCGAACCCCGGTTTCCAGCGGCCGAAGCGGTGCGCAACGTGCCGGGCGATACGAACGCCAGGCATCCGGCGGGTCCACACCGGTTGCGCACCTCGCGGGAATGAGATGAGTCGACGCGGCACCTGCATCGACGCATCCGCGGCTGCACGTTCACGGAGACGCGCCAGCCGGAAGGCGGATGTTGTGCAATCGATTTCGCTACGGCTCAACGACGCTCTGCGGTGCTCAACGGCGTGTGCACGGCTTCAGAATCCGAGGACAGGGAAGGCGGCAGCACGACGCGGAACGACGTTCCGCGTTCGTTGTCGACGACAGCAACTGTCGCATTGTGGACATCGGCGATGGCTTTGACCAAGGCCAGACCCAGACCGTTGCCCACTTGAGTCCTGGACCCATCCAGACGCACGAACGGCCGGAAGATGCGTTCGCGCTCGCCGACAGGAATGCCGGGTCCGGTGTCTTGGACGACGGCAACGAAACCTTCTGCCTGGCGGGCCAAGCTCACGCGGATCCGAGTCCCTGAAGGCGTGTGGCAGATCGCGTTTTCAACGACGTTGACGAGCATCTGTGTCAGGAGGTCACGGTCCCCTTCAACGAAGACGTCGGGCTGGATGTCGGCCGTCAGCAGGTGTGCGGCGTCCTCGGCGACGGGTACGAGCGCATCGACCACCGTCGTAAATACCTCACTGAGATCGAGGCGTGCAAAACCGCGGCGCGGCGAGCCGTCCTCGATGCGCGCAATCCGCAGCAGTGCACCGAAGGTGCTGAGGATGCCGTCGACGTCGGTCAGGCAAGCGGCGATCGTATCGCGTTCGCTCGATCCGTCCGCGGCCGCCTCTTGCGCCGACTCGAGCTTCTGACGCAGACGCGACAACGGCGTACGCAGGTCGTGCGCGACGTCGAGCGACACTTGGCGCAATCGTTCCATCAACTGCTCGATGCGGTCGAGCATTTCGTTGACGTGGCCGCCGATGCTGTCGAACTCGTCGTTGCCGGGCGTCAGGATGACGCGACGGGAAAGCTCACCCGCACCGACCGCTTCGGTGACCGAGCGCAGCGCATCGGTTCGGCGCCGCAGACGGCGACTCACGATCGTTCCGCCGGCCACCGCGAGTACGAGCGTCAGCAGACTCATCCATCCGAAGAACCCCGCGTAGAGTTCTTCCAGTTCCGTCAGCAGGAATGTATCCCGACCGACCGCCAGCCATCGGCCGTTGGGGAGCGGTTGCGCGAGAACGAGCAGGCGGTGCTCGTCCTGATCCGCCACCGGCGTTGCCGTATCCGGATAGGGAATCTCGTGCCAGCCGGCGCGCAGCGCCTGCAGCACGAAATCGCCCTTGAGCAGTTTTCCGTCCGGAGCGAACAACGCATACCAGCCCAGGCGCGCATCGTCGTTCCCTCGATAACGCAGCACGCGCTCCACGTCCGGGGTTTCTCCCGCGGGGTCCGCCGCAATCAGCGCTGCGAGCTCGCGCTCGACATCGCGGTGCAGCTGATTTTGGGCGTACGCGGTCATGCCCCCATAAAGCCCCGCGAACAACAAGGCCGCGAGCGCGAGGAACACCAGCGCCTGCAACGCCGCCAGCCGCAGCCAGAAACTGGGGCGCCAGTCAGCGAGGTTCACGAAGGCTGTATCCCATGCCTCGGATCGTATGGATCAGCTCCGGGGCCGAGCCGCGACCAATCTTGGCGCGCAGCCGGCTTATGTGCGTCTCCACGACGCTGGTCTTCGGGTCGAAATGAAACCCCCACACATGTTCCAAAAGCATGGTGCGGGTGACCACCCGGTTGGCGTTGCGCATGAGGTATTCAAGGAGCTGAAACTCACGCCCCTGCAGGTCGATCGGATGGCCGTCGCGCACGACGGTACGGCGTACCAGATCCACCGTCAGCCCTCCCACGCTCAACGTGGTCTCTACCGACGAGAGCGGCGGCCGACGCGCCAGCGCATGTACGCGCGCCGTCAGCTCGCTGAAAGCGAACGGCTTGGTCAGGTAATCGTCCGCACCTGCGTTGAGTCCTTCGACACGCTCCGCGGTTTCGCCGAGCGCCGTCAGGACGAGGATCGGCAGCGCGTTCTTCGCGCCCCGCAAGGTGCGCACGATGCTCAGTCCGTCCAGGCGGGGCAACAGCCGGTCGATGACGGCCACGTCGTACTCACCTGTGCTGGCCAGATACAGGCCGTCGCGGCCGTCGGCGGCGAGGTCGACCACGTGCCCGCCCTGGCGCAAGCCTTTCGCAAGCCATTCGGCCGTCTGTTGATCGTCTTCGATGATCAGGAGGCGCATCGGTATCGTGGGCACCCACGGCTGGGTTGGCGTCAACGGTAGCGCAATCGCCGCCTAGAAGTGTTTGCTCCAGCCGACCATGAAGCCGTCCGGCAACGCGTTGAGGACCAGCGGTTGTTCGCGGCCGTGCGCATACCATCCGAACGCAGCGCCGACCGCAAGCCCGGCGAGCACGTCGCTCTGCCAGTGTCCGCGGACCTTCATCCGCGCGACCATGTC
>JBBQZR010000123.1:0-3223 GCA_038207515.1 Lysobacterales bacterium
GAGGTCGCCGGTGCGGTACATGCGTGCCAGGGGTTCGCGACTGAACGGATCGGCGATAAACCGCTCGGCGGTCAGTTCCGGACGTTTCCAGTAACCCCGCGCCACACCGGCGCCGGCCACGTGGATTTCGCCGACCACGCCCGCAGGAGTGGGATTGCCTGCCGGGTCGAGCACGTAGACGCTGCGGTTGGACAGCGAACGTCCGATCAGCGGCGGCCGTGTCGCGTCGCGCGCGATCAGCGCGCCGGTCGAATAGGTCGTGTCTTCCGACGGACCGTACAGGTTGTAGACCTCGGTCACGCCGGTGTGCCGGTAGATGTCGTCGACGAGCGCGCGTGACAGCGCTTCGCCAGCGAGATTGACCACACGCACGCTCGCACCGACCGTGCCGTTCTCGACCAGCGCCTGCATGGCTGAAGGTACGGTGTTGATCAGGCTGAGATCGGGTACGGCGCTGATACCGGCGTAGTCGAGTGCATTGTCGACGAGCACCGCGCGCCCACCCGCGCACAGCGGCGCGAACAGCTCGAACACCGACAGATCGAAACAGACCGACGTCGCCGCGAGCACCGCGGCAAGCGTCTCGCGCGTATAGGCTTCCTGCGCCCAGCCCATCAGTGCCGCGACATTGCGGTGTTCGATGCACACGCCCTTGGGCTTGCCGGTGGAACCCGAGGTGTAGATGAAATAGGCCAGATGGCCGGAATGCAGTCCCGTCTCGCCGCGCCCCGGATTATGGTCAGGCTGGTCGGTCCAGTCCGGCTCGGCCAGATCCAGCAGCGGATACGGCCGCGGCGGCAGTTGCGCGAGCAGCGCGTGGGCGCGCTCGCCGAACACCAGCAGCGCGCACGGCTCGCAGTCCTCGAGCATGTCCTGCACGCGCCCGGCCGGATAGGTCGGATCCAGCGGCACATACGCGGCACCGGCCTTGAGCACGGCCAGCAGGCCGATCATGAGTTCGAACCCGCGCTCCGCACAGATCCCGATTCGCGCATCGGGGCCGGCGCCGAGCGCGCGCAGACGATGCGCGAGCCGGTTGGCGTCGTGATTGAGCTGCGCATAGCTCAGACGGCGGCCGCGGTGTTCCAGCGCGCTCGCCAGCGGCGTCGCCGCGGCCTGCGCCTCGAACAGTTCATGCAGCAGCCGATCGCGCGGATACGGCGTCGCCGGCGGGTTCCACGCGCGCAGCACGTCGCTGGCCTGCGCCGGCGTGAGCAGCGGCAGCTGCATCACGCTGACACGGTCGTCCGCGACCATCGCCTGCAGCAGATTGCGCCAACAGTCCACATGGCGCGCCACCGTCGCCGCGTCGAACAGCGCCGTTGCATATTCCAGTGCGCCGACAATCCGGCCGCCGTGTTGCTCGATCGACAGGGTCAGATCGAACTGCGCCGCGAGCGTCGGTGTCGGCAGCGCCTCCAGCGCCAGCCCCGGCAGCTGCCAGGTGCCACGCGGCGCGTTCTGCCAGACGAACATGACCTGGAACAGCGGGCTGTAGGCCAGGCTGCGCGTCGGTCGCAGCAGATCCACGACGCGTTCGAACGTCAGGTCCTGATTGTGCTGCGCGGCGAGCACCTGCCGCTTGACCCGGTCGATCAGCGTCGCCGTATCCGGTGCGCCGTCGAGGTCGACGCGCAGCGCCAGGGTATTGACGAAGAAGCCGATCAGGTTCTCGATCTCGGCCCGGCCGCGGTTGGCGGTCGGCGTGCCGATGACGATGTCCTGCTGGTTGGACAGGCGCGCGAGCAGCGCGGCCCAGCTCGCGAGCAGGGTCATGTACAGCGTCGCGCCGTGGCGCAGGGCCAGCTGTTCCAACGCCTGGGTCAGCGCCTCGTCGAATTCGACTTCCACGCGCGCGCCGCGGTGGTCCTGCTGCGGCGGCCGCGGCCGGTCGGTCGGCAGATCCAGCAGCGGCGGCGCATCGCGCAGCGCCGATTGCCAGTAGTCGGCCTGTTCCTGCAGTCGCCGTGCATCGGCGGTATCGCGCTGCCAGGCGGAATAGTCGAGGTAGTGCAGCGGCAACGCCGGCAGCGGGTCGGCCTCGCCCTGCAGGAAGGCCGCATACAGGGTATTGATCTCGTCGATCAGCACCGCGAGCGACCAGCCGTCGGAGACGATGTGGTGCAGCACCAGCAGCAGCACGTGGTCGTCATCGCCGGCGCACAGCAGTTGCGCGCGCAGCAGCGGCCCGGTAGCCAGATCAAACGGCGCGCCGACCGTCTCGCGCAGCTGCGCCTGCAGCGCCGCCTCGGTGTCATCGCCGAGATTGCGCACATCCAGACTCAGCGTCAGCGTGGGATCGATGCACTGGTGCGCCACGCCGTCGATCTCGATGAAGCGCGTGCGCAGCGCCTCATGTCGGTCGACGATGCGCTGCAGGGTGAACCGCAAGGCGTCGCGGTCGAGCTGGCCGCGCAGGCGCAGCGCGAGCGGCAGATGGTAGGCGCTGTCCGCCGCACCGAGCCGGTCGAGGAACCACAGCCGCTGCTGGGCGAACGACGCCGGTGCGGGTCCGCGCTCGCGCAGGCGCGGCATCGGCGCCGCGCTGCTCGCCGGTGCCTGCTCCAGTACCGCCGCCAGCGCAGCGAGCACCGGATGCGCGAACACGTCGCGCTGGTGCAGCTCGCGGCCGAACTCGGTACGCACCCGCGCGACCAGCCGCAATACCAGCAGCGAATGACCGCCGAGTTCGAAGAAATGATCGTTGCGGCCGACCGATTCGACCGCGAGCAGGCGTTCCCACAGCGCGGCCAACTGCGCTTCGCTGCCGTCGTGCGGCGCCTCATAGGCGCGTCCCGCGTGATCGGCGACGCGCAGTGCCGGCAGCGCCTTGCGGTCGAGCTTGCCGTTCGGCGTCAGCGGCAGTTTGTCCAGCAATTGGATCGCCGCCGGCACCATGTAGCCGGGCAGGCGTGTCTGCAGGTGCGTGCGGCACTGTTCCGGATCCAGTTGAGCCGGATCGGCCACGACATAGGCCACGAGCTGGCCGTCACCGCCCGCGCCGGCCTGCAGCAGCACGACCGCATCGCGTACGCCGTCGAGCTCAGCCAGTCGTGCCTCGATCTCGCCGAGTTCGATACGGAAACCGCGCAGCTTGATCTGATGATCGATGCGGCCGCAGAACTCGAGCTGGCCCTGCCCGTTCCAGCGCCCGAGGTCGCCGGTGCGGTACATGCGTGCCAGGGGTTCGCGACTGAACGGATCGGCGATAAACCGCTCGGCG
>JBBQZR010000124.1:0-2659 GCA_038207515.1 Lysobacterales bacterium
CGGTGCACAGCCCACGCCCGCCTGCGACGGGTGATTCGTCGTCCAGCCCGGCACGATCGATTCCGACACCTGGAAATAACACGTCGACGGCGCCGCCGACGGCAGCTCGAATCCCAGGTTCACGAACGTGCGCTGCACCTGGGCGGACGCCATCGGTGCCATCGCCAGGCACACCAGCGCGGCCAGAACCCGACGCGCGAATGCACGAAAATCGCCAGCATGCACCGGCGAAAACGGCACCACCATGGAAGAACCCCTGAAGACCGAACACAGACCCGCACTTCCGGCACGGCGGCGATTATCTCAGCGGTTTTGTGACGAAATCCACACGTACGCCAGCGCATGGGTGTGAACTACGGGAAATAGCACTTCGAGGCACCGATTCGGCGGCCAACACCGGACCGAACTAAGGCGCGGTAGCGTCAACCGGCGCTGGCTCCCAGGCGCGGCTGCGCCGCGCATCCCGTAACGCAACTCGGAGCAGGACGCAAGCAGATCAGGCCGGCTCGATCCGCGACGGAATTTCCACCACGTGGGTCGTGTCCGCCTTGCGCGCAAACCGCGCCGTGGCCTGCAGCAGTCGTTCGAACACGCCGTTTTCGCGGTATGCATGGCCAGCGGCCTCGACCAGATGGAACTCGGCCTCGGGCCAGGCGCGATGCAAGGCCCAGGCGTATTTGGCCGGGCACGGCATGTCGTAACGGCCGTGCACGATCACGGCCGGGATGCCGGCCAGGCGGTGGGCCTCGCGCAGCAATTGTTGATCCTGCAAGAAGCAGCCGTTACTGAAATAGTGATTTTCTATACGCGCGACCGCGAGATTGCGCCGATCGGCTTCCGCGTCGTCGTTCGCGTCGGGTTCGGGCTGGAACACCAGCGTCGAGACTTCATCCTCGAAGCGGCACCAGGCGCGCGCCGCGGCGAGCTGCGTTGCTGCATCGCCGTGCTGCAAGCGCTGCCGGTAGGCCTGCAGCAGATCGATGCGTTCTGCGGTTGCGATGGGTTCGATGAAGCGCTCCCACTTGTCCGGAAAGACCTGATCCACGCCGGAGCGGTAGAACCAGTCCAGCTCGGCCTGCGTCGCGGTGAAGATGCCGCGCAGGATCAGTGCGTCGACGCGCTCGACATGCGCCTGCGCGTAGGCCAGCGCCAGCGTCGAGCCCCAGGATCCGCCGAATACGAGCCAGCGCGGTACGCCCATGACCTCGTCGCGCAGACGTTCGATATCCGCGACGAGGTGCGGCGTGGTATTCGCGACCAGCGACGCGGCGGGCGTCGAACGTCCGGCGCCGCGCTGGTCGAACAGCAGCACGTCATAGCCGTGCGGATCGAATAGCTGCCGATGCGCCGCCGAGCAACCCGCACCGGGACCGCCATGCAGGAACACCGCCGGCTGCGCGCCGGGCGTGCCGATACGTTCCCAGTACAGGCGATGCCCGTCGCCGACATCGAGGAAGCCGCTCGCATACGGCTCGATCGGCGGGTGCGGCGTCGTTGGCTTATTCATCGAAGATGGGGCGCGGCGGCGAAAGATCCGTGACCATAACGCGTGGCGCGGCTGGTGTGCCAGCACCACGCCCGTGCGAATCGTAGGCACGACGGTAGGAAAGGCAGGCCGGCAGTGCAAAGCCATCAGCGCCGTCAAGCAACAATCGCTGGCCGCACTGGCGCGGCGCGTTTCCGCGCCCGTCTCGCTACTTGCGCAGCGTCTCTATCAGCGACTCTCTGACCCCTTCGCGCTGCGAGAACGGGTCGACCGGATCACGCAGCGCCACGATATTTTCGGCGTGCTGCAATACGCCGGCCAGCGCCTGCGGGTGCGAGGCGATGTAGAAACGGCGCTGGTCGATCGCCTCGAAGGTCAGCTGCGCGACGTCGGCCGCGCTGACCCTGCCGGAGAGCACCGCCTTTTCGAGCAGCGAGTGCGCCACGCGCTGCGAGAGCGTCGCCGGATGTTCGCTGGCAAGTTCGGCCGGGCGGTTGCGGTGCACGTCGTGGATGCCGGTCGGCACGTAGTACGGGCACAGCACCGAGCAATGCACCTGGTCGCTGACGAGCGCGAGGTCGTGATGCAGCGTTTCGGTCAGCGAGACCACGGCATGCTTGGACGCGTTGTAGACGCCGCTCAGCGGCGGATTGAGAAGACCCGCCATGGACGCGGTGTTGACGACGTGGCCGCGGTAGTCCGGATCGGCCTTGGCCGCTTCGAGCATCAGCGGCACGAACGCGCGCATGCCGTGGATAACGCCCCAGAGGTTCACGCCCAGCGTCCATTGCCAGTCGCGCAGGCTGTTTTCCCAGATCAGTCCGACGCTGCCGACACCGGCGTTGTTGAATACGACGTGCACGCGGCCGAACTGCTGCAGCGTCGCGTGCGCGAGCGCGTCGACCTGGTCAGCATCGGCGACATCGACCGTGCGCACGATCGCCTCGGCGCCGAGTGCGTGCACCTCGGCTAGCGTCGCGGCGAGCGCGTCGGTCTGGATATCGGCCAGCACGAGACGCATGCCGCGGCGCGCACCGAGCAGCGCGAATTCGCGGCCGAAGCCCGAACCGGCGCCGGTGATGACGGCGACGTGGTTCTTCATGGGCACCTCGAAAAACTTCGAGGTGCCCGCGGCACGGTCACGTGCCGCTCGCGATCGAGCGCGTAAGCGCT
>JBBQZR010000125.1:0-2514 GCA_038207515.1 Lysobacterales bacterium
ACGTTTTCGGCGTCGGCCAGGCGCTGGCGCAGCATCTCGCGCTCGCGCCGTTCGAGCTCGACCGCGCGGCGCAGGCCGTCGACATCGGTGCGGGCCAGGGCGATGTCCGTCGCGATCGCGTCGCCGCGGCTGCCGTCGGCCGCCGTACGCCACCAGGCTACGCCGCCAATGACGACCGCGACGATCGCAAGCAGCAGAGCCATGACCGCCAGCAGCGGACGCGGAGCCGGCCGCGATACCGGCGGCGATGAAGGGGGCGGCGTCACGGGCGCGGGCGACGACGCCGGCAGAGAGGAATCGGGCGTATCCATGTCCATGGGTTCAATCGTACCGAAGATCGGTGCCCGACGGGTCGCCAGACCAACGTCGCGCGCATGACAGTCAGGTTACAAGCGGTGTCGCGCGAGGGCGCGCCCGCACGCGCCGGTGAGATCCGCGGCCAGCGCCGATTCAGCTACATGTATACGTGTGAAGCCGTGCTCGCGCGCCAGTCCGGCCAGGCGGTCGCTGCTCACGATGAGCTCGGCAGCGCGCAGTGCGAGCACCAGTCCGACGGGCAGGGCCGTGGCGAGCTGGGCCAGGGCGTAGGCGCTGGTGACCACGACCAGCAACGGCCGCGGCACGGTTTCCAGGCGCGCGTAGTGCAGCCGCGTCCAGCGCGGCGGCAAGCGCTGGTAGACCTCGACCGGGGTGACTTTCGCGCCACGCCGGCGCAGCGTCATCGGCAGGGTGTCGCGGCCGCCGGCGGCGCCGATCAATGCCCAGGCTTGGCCGCGCACGCGCTGCAAGGCGTCTTCGGCGAGCAGGCCGTCGCTGTCCTGGCGCGCCTGCGGCTGGACCACCGCGACGGCGCCGCGGCGGCGCAGCGCCGTCGCGGTTGCGCTGCCGACGGCGCAGACCCGCAAGCGCCGCGGCAGACGCAGTTGCGGCAGCAGTTTCCAGGCGAAGCGCACCGCGGCCGGACTGACGAAGATCACGCCGTCGCCGCGCAGCGCCGCGCGCAGGCTGGCGCGCGCGAGTGCGGCATCGGCGGCGATCCGCAGACGCTGGCCCGGCAGCGCGACGGTTTCCGCACCGAGCCGGCGCAGTTGCCGGCTCAGTCCGTCGGCGCTGCCTGCCGGACGCGTATTGACCACGCCGGCGCCGCGCAGGGGACCGATCAGTACGGCACCGTTGCGCCCTGGGTTGCCCGGACGGCCCTTATGCGCCTTGCTGCTGGCGACCGCACGTGGCACCGTGCGCGCCCTGTTCGTCTCGTCTGCTGCGTTGTCCATGACCGATGCCCTGATCCACGCGCTGGAGCGCGAAATCCTCGCCGACATTCCGCTGGCTCGCGCGATGCAGCTGCAGATCGCCGCTTACCAGCCCGATGGCCTGACCTTGCTGGCGCCGCTGGCGCCGAACATCAATGACAAAGGCTGCGCTTTCGGCGGTAGTTTGGCCAGCCTGCTGACCTTGTCTTGCTGGGCGCTGGTCGTACTGCGCCTGCGCGCGGCCGGCGAAGACTGCGACGTGTATGTGCAGGATTCGCAGCTACGCTACCTCGCGCCGGTCTGGGGCGAGATCCGCGCCGAATCGCAGCTGGCCGAGGGCGAGAGCTGGAACGATTTCTTCGCCATGCTCGGCTCCCGCAGCAAGGGCCGGCTGCGCATCCTCGCCAGCGTGGCCGACGGTTCGGGGAAGTCCGCGACCACGCTGGACGCGCGTTTTGTCGCGCTGCGCCGCGAGGCGAAGTCCAGCGCCGCCTGAACAACCGCACGGAAAATCGGCCGGTGGGCTGATTCCGGACCGGGCTTGCGGCACAATCCGGCGCGACTGCGCTGACGGGAGAGCTGCATGCGTCGCTGGCTGGTGCTACCGCTGTTGCTGCTGTGCCTGTTCGCCGGCACCGTCGAGGCCCGCAGCAAGAAAGACAAGGCCATGGATCAGGTCCTGCTCGACTATGCCGCGACCCTGCGCTGGGGCGGCTTCGAACAGGCCATCGCCTTCATCGATCCGGTGGTGCGCGAGGCCAAGCCGGTATCGACGCTGGACATGAACCGCTACCGCCAGGTGCGCGTGAGCTTCTATCACCAGCAGTCGCCGGTACAGGTCAGCAAGACCGAGATCCAGGTACTCGCGGAAGTCGGCATCATCAACAACCACAGCCAGAGCGAGCGCACGGTCAAGGACCGGCAGACCTGGCGCTGGGACGAAAAAGAAAAACGTTGGTGGCTCATGAGCGGCTTACCGGTGATAACCGGTAAAGACTGATGGCGCCCTAACACTCTCGCTTTTGGATCGTGCACCAGATCTCCACAACCCTGGCCAACGCTCCGCGTTGACTGGTCCGGCCCGTTGGGCGTTCAGAGTGATCAGAACCTGCGGTTCTGAGCGATCATTCTTCGTCCCGGCCCGTTGGGCGTTCAGAGTGATCAGAACCTGCGGTTCTGAGCGATCACTCTTCGTCCCGGCCCGTTGGGCGTTCAGAGTGATCAGAACCTGCGGTTCTGAGCGATCACTCTTCACCCCCTT
>JBBQZR010000126.1:0-2300 GCA_038207515.1 Lysobacterales bacterium
GCGATGGCGGCCGACCACGACGCCTACGTGCTGCATCCGAGCCTGCTCGATGGTGCGCTGCAGGCGGCGCTGGGTTTTGCGCTCGCGTCGGGCGCCGGTGGTGACGTCCCGAGCGTACCGTTCGCGCTGGATTCGCTGACCGTGCACCAGGCGTGTCCGGCGCAGGTCTGGGTGTGGTTGAAGCCCAGTGCCGGCAGCGCGGCCGACGACGCGGTGCGCAAGCTGGACCTGGACATCTGCGACGAGGAAGGACGCCTCTGTCTGAGTCTGCGCGCGTTCGCGACGCGTGCGCTGAGCGTTGCTCCGGCGGCGCAGGTGCTGCTGTTCCGGCCGCGCTGGCAGGCGCAGGCGGCCGTGGAAAGCCGGCCCGATGCGCGCAGCGTGCTGCTGTGCGGCTGGCCGGCAGAGACCGCGGTAGCCGTGGCGCAGCAACTGGACGGCGTGAATTGTCTAGCGTTGCCCGCGGCCGAAGGCCGCGCGCTGCGCTTTGGAATCTATGCCAAGGCACTGCTGCAGCAGCTGCAGTCCCGTGCTGCGGCGCGCACCGGCGGCAGCTGGCTGCTGCAGGTGGTCGTGCCTGCACAGGCCGAAGAACTGGCTGGTCTGTCGGGCCTGCTCCGGACCGCGAGCCTCGAGAATCCGCAGTGGTTGTGTCAGTTGCTGCGCGTGCCGGCGGACGCCGATGCGTCCGCGCTCGCGCTGGCGCTGGGCACGGACAGTTACGTCGCAGCGCAGGAACTCTCCGGCGTCGCGGCGCCGCTGCAGGCGCTGCGCTGGGAAGAATGCACCGACACCCATCCGGCGACTTCGCCTTGGCGTGCGGACGGCGTGTACTGGATCAGCGGCGGCGCCGGCGGTCTGGGCTGGATCTTTGCGCAGGAGATCGCGCGCAGCGCGCCGGGTGCGCGGCTGATATTGACCGGCCGTTCGTCGCTCGGCACCGAACAGACGCAGCAGCTCGACGATCTGCGTGCAGCCGGTGTGACGGTGGACTACCGGCCGGTCGATGTCAGCGACCGCGCTGCGGTGGATGCGCTGGTCGCGTGGATCCGCGAACGCCACGGCGCGCTGCACGGCATCGTGCACAGCGCGGGCGTGCTGCGCGACAACTATCTGGCGAAGAAGTCCGTCGCCGAGCTGGACGCGGTGTTTGCGCCGAAGGTGTCCGGTCTGGTCAACGTCGACGAAGCCACACGTACCGAAGCGCTGGATTTCCTCGTCGTGTTCTCGTCGGTGACCGGTGTATTGGGCAATCCGGGGCAGGGCGATTACGCAGCGGCGAACGGGTTCATGGACGGCTACGTGCGCTGGCGCAACGGCGAGGTGGCGGCGGGACGCCGGTACGGCCGCAGCGTGTCGATCAACTGGCCGCTGTGGGCGCAAGGCGGCATGCGTGTGGATGAATCCAGCCAGGCGCTCCTGCGCACGCGCTGGGGCATGGATCTGCTGGCTACCGAGGCGGGGGTGGCGGCGTTCCATCGAGCCCTCGGTATGGGCGAGGCGCAGGTGCTGGTGCTGGCCGGCGTACCTGGACGCCTGCGAGAAATCCTGCAAGAGCAGCCGCGCCCCGCGGCGAAGCCGGCGCACCCGGTGAATGCCGCGGGAAGTGCGGCGGTGGCCGATCTCGCGGCCGTGATCGAAGGCCTGCTCACCGACGAGGTGTCGGCGCTGCTCAAGGTCAGGCGCGACGATCTCGACAGCGATGCGGAACTCAGCGAATACGGCTTTGATTCGATCAGCCTGACCGAGTTTGCGAACCGGCTGAACGCCCGTTTCGGGCTGCGTCTCATGCCGACCGTGTTCTTCGATCATCCTAACCTGCGCGGGCTCGGTGACTACCTCGCACGCGAGCAGGCGCACTGTTTCCAGGAACGGATGCCGCACGTGGCCGCGGCCCCGGTCACGGCGAGTCCTGCGCCAGCGGCTATGCCGGCAGCACTGCCGGCAGCACAGCAGACGCGCAGCCTGCGTGCGGTGCCGCGCGCGCGCGCCGAGACCCGGCCGGTGCGCGAGACGGTGGCGCTGGCCGAGCCCATCGCCATCGTCGGTATTAGCGGGCGCTTCCCGCAGGCGCCGGACCTGGATGTGTTCTGGGCCAACTTGTGCGAAGGGCGCGACTGCATCGAAGAAATTCCGGCGTCGCGCTGGGACTGGCGGGCGCTGTACGGCGATCCGCAGACCCAGCTCAACCGCTCGGACAGCCGCTGGGGCGGCTTTGTGGACGGTGTGGAAGCCTTCGATCCGCAATTTTTCAACATTTCCCCGCGCGAGGCACTGCTGCTGGATCCGCAGCAGCGCCT